>NZ_DASWNM010000109.1:0-31742 GCF_036399255.1 Longimicrobium sp. | reverse complement strand
CGGCGGAGGGATGGTGCTGCGTCCGCTGGGGTGCCTCTCCCCCGGCCCCCCCGTTCGTTCCTCACGGAGAGGGGAGAATTCGATCCCGCTTCGACAGGCTGTACTCGCATCCGCCCTCTCCGTAGCGCGCCGGAGATTCCGTACGCGTCACCTCTCTCCCGCGCAGTTTGCGGGGGAGAGGCCGGGAGAGGGGGCCACCTTCGGACGCAGCTCGAAATCCTTCGAACCACCCTGCCCTCCGCCTCACCCCAACCTCCCCCAGCAGTTTTGGGGGAGGTGCGAGCCTAAGCGAGCGGAGGGGGCGCCCGCGGGTCGCGCCCAAACCAGCAGCTTCACCCCTTCACCCCTTCACCCCTTCACCCCTTCACCCTCCCTCCCGGTTGCCGCTCCCCCGCGCGATTGCTAACTTCCCGGCTTCAGCCCACCCTGAGACGGAGCGCGACCCTGACGGCTACGCTGGTCAGCACCGACCTTCCCTTCCCGCTGCGGGTGCGGGGCAAGGTGCGCGACGTGTACGACCTGGGCGATGCCCTGCTGATCGTCGCCACCGACCGCGTCAGCGCGTTTGACGTGGTGATGCCCACGCCCGTGCCCCGCAAGGGCGAGGTGCTCACCCTGATCAGCGCGTGGTGGTTCGCGCGCACGGCGGACCTGGTGCCCAACCACGTCCTGTCCGTGGACCCGGACGAGATCGTCCGCCGCTACCCCGCCCTGGCGCCGCACCGCGACGCGTGGGCGCGCCGCTCCATGCTGTGCCGCAAGCTGCGGCCGTTTCCCGTGGAGTGCGTGGTGCGCGGCTACCTGTCCGGCAGCGCGTGGAAGGAGTACCGCGAGCAGGGCACCCTGGCCGGCGAGCCCCTTCCCGCCGGCCTGCGCGAGTCGGACCGCTTGGAACAGCCCCTCTTTTCTCCCGCGACCAAGGCCGAGAGCGGCCACGACGAGAACATCCCCTTCTCCCGCATGCGCGAGATCGTGGGGGACGACGCCGCCGAGCGGCTGCGCGACGCGTCGCTGGCCGTCTACGCGCGGGGCCGCGAGCTGGCCGCCAGGTCCGACATCATCATCGCCGACACCAAGTTCGAGTTCGGCACGGACGACGACGGGACCATCCGCATCATGGACGAGGTGCTGACGCCGGACTCGTCCCGGTTCTGGCCGGCGGAGCACTACGCGCCCGGCCGCGGCCAGCCCTCGCTGGACAAGCAGCCCCTGCGCGACTGGCTGGAGACTCTCGTCGACGCCGGGAAGTGGGCCAAGACGCCGCCGGGGCCGGCGCTGCCGCCGGAGGTGGTGGACGAGACGTCGCGGCGCTACCAGGACGCCTTTCGCCGGCTGACGGGGATGACGCTGGACCAGTTTCCCCTGCACGACCCGGGAGCGCCGTCGTGATCGCCGAGTCCGCGGTGCCGCAGCGGCGGCGGCTGCGCCGGGGCGTCGTGATCCTGCCCAGCGCATTCACGCTGGGCAACCTGTTCCTGGGGATCTGGGCCATCGTCACCGCGTCGCGCGGGGAGTACGCGGCGGCGGGGTGGATGATCGTGGGCGCGGCCATCATGGACCTGCTGGACGGCCGCATCGCCCGCTTCACCGCCACGGGAAGCGCGTTCGGCGAGGAGCTGGACTCGCTGGTGGACGCCATCTCGTTCGGCGTGGCGCCGGCGATGATCGCCTACTTCGCGTTTTTGCGCGAGGGCGGCGAGTGGTCGTGGATCCTGGCGTTCCTGTACATCGTCTGCGCGGTGTTCCGGCTGGCGCGGTTCAACATCGAGCAGGCGGGGACGGCCAAGGCCAACTTTCACGGCCTTCCCTCCCCCACGGCGGGATCGTGCCTGGCGACGTACTTCGCGTTTACGCAGACGGCGTTCTGGGGCGCGTTCCTGCCGCAGGTGCCGGTGGCGCGCACGGCCGGGTGGCTGATGCTGTTCATGGGCGTGCTGATGGTGAGCAACGTGCTGTACCCGGTGGTGCCGCGCTTCAGCCTGCGCACCTGGGGCGGCCGGTTCGCCATCTTTCTGATGGCGGTGGCGGTGGTGAGCGCGTTCACGGCGCCGGCGTACTTCTTCTTTCCGTTCTCCATCGTCTACGTCACCTGGGGGCTGCTGCGCTCGGTGGGGATGGGGTTCCTGGAGCGGCTGCCGGAGCGGGACCCGCTGTACGACGAGGTGGACGAGGACCCCGACGACGAGCGGGAGCTGGACTACGAGGCGATGCGCCCCCGGCGGCGCTTCATCAGACGCAGACGCACGGACCGCGAGGAACGCAGGTGACGGAATACGGCATCGAGGTGCGGGTAACGCCGCGGCGCGGCATTTTGGACCCGCAGGGCAAGGCGGTGGGCGGCGCGCTCTCCACGCTGGGCTTCAGCGGCGTGGGCGAGGTGCACGTGGGGAGGCTGATCGTCTTCAGCCTGCAGGCGGCGTCGGAAGCGGAGGCGCGGGAGCGGGCGGACGCCATGTGCCGCCAGCTGCTGGCCAACCCGGTGACGGAAGACTACGCCGTCACGGTGGGGGCGCCCGCCGGGAGCGCGCCGTGAAGGTCGGCGTCGTTCTCTTTCCCGGCAGCAACGGCGCCTACGACTGCCTGAAGGCGGTGCAGGAGGGGCTGGGCGCGCAGGCGCAGTACCTGTGGCACAAGGACCACGACCTGGCGGGGGTGGATGCGGTGCTCCTTCCCGGCGGCTTCAGCTACGGCGACTACCTGCGCGCGGGCGCCATCGCCGCGCACAGCCCGCTGATGCGCGAGGTCGCCGCGTTCGCGCGCGACGGCGGCCCGGTGGCCGGCATCTGCAACGGCTTCCAGGTGCTGTGCGAGGCGGGGCTGCTTCCCGGCGCGCTGGTGCGCAACCGCACGCTCAAGTTCCACTCCAGGCCCACGTACCTGCGGGTGGAGCGCGCCGCCGCGCCCTTCACGTCGGAGTACGAGGTGGGCCAGGTGATCCGCATTCCCGTCGCCCACGGCGAAGGCTGCTACATCGCCGACGACGCGGTGCTGGACGAACTGGAGGCGGAGGGGCGTGTGGCGTTTCGCTACTGTGACGCGTCAGGGAACGTGACGCCGGAGGTGAACTCCAACGGCAGCGCGCGCAGCATCGGCGGCATCGTGAATGCGGGCGGCAACGTGCTGGGGATGATGCCGCACCCCGAGCGCGCCGCGGACGAGGCGCTGGGGAACACGGACGGGCTGGGGGTTTTCCGGTCGCTGGCGGATTTCCTGGTGGGAAGTGCGTGAGTGCGTGAGTGCGGGAGTGTGGGAGTGCGGGAGTGCGGGAGTGCGGGAGTGCGGGAGTGCGGGAGTGCGGGAGTGCGGGAGTGCGGGAGTGCGGAGTGCGGGATGGTACGAGGGTACGAAGGCACGGGAGAGCCGCGGATCTGGTCACCCGTTCACCCCTTCACCCGTTCACCTTTTCTCGGGGCGTGAGATGAAGAAGTCGATGCTGCTGGGCGGCGCGGCGCTGCTGTTCTCCGCCGCCGCGAGCCCGGCCCTGGCGCAGTCCACCATTTCGCCGGGGATGACGGAGGCGCAGGTGCGCGGCCGCTTTGGCGAGCCGGCCACCACGCGCGCCGCCGGCGCCTGGACGTACTGGTACTACCACAACGGCTGCCCCAACCGCTGCGGCAGCGACGACGTGGTCTTCTTTCAGAACGACCGCGTGGTGGCCGCCGTCCTGCGCACCTCGCGCCGCCGCTTCAGCGGCCCCGCGGCGGACGAGGCCATCAACGCGAACGACGTCCGCGACCGTTCGGGACACGACGCGGCGAACGACGCGCCGGTGGACGGGCGCGCGCGCGTGGGCGGGGTGCGGGTGGAACAGCCGCAGGCGGAGGTGATCGTGGTTCCCGGTGCGGAGGATGACGACGACCGCGGCCGGCCGCGGGCCCGCGAGGGGCGCCCGGGCGAGCCGTCCACCATCGTCATCACCAATCCCGAGCCCATGTCCGCCGCGCAGCCGGGCACGCCCGTCGGCACGGCGCGCGAGGGCCAGCCCGGCGAGGCGTCGACCACCGTCATCACCGCGCCCGCGGCCGACGCGGCGGCGGGGACCAACCCGCCCGCGGTGGACGGCCCGCTGCCCACCACGCAGCCGGCGCCCGCCGCCACGCGCAACACCGAGGCGGCGGACACGCGCGGCGAAACGTCCGTCGACCGCAAGAACCGGCGCGAGCGGCAGGACCGCGCCAACGAGCCGACCGCCACCGAGCGCGCCCGGCGGAACGACGAGAAGAATCCGTAGACAACGAAGTGCGTGAGTGCGCCAGTGCGTGAGTGCGTGAGTATCCGCCTCACGCACTTGCACTTCCGCACTGACGCACTCACGCACTAACGCACTCTGTGGCCATGTCCGTTCAGCCCCGTCCCGGCGACCCCCGGATCACCCCCGAGCTCGTGGCCGACCACGGCATCAGCGAGCACGAGTACTCGCTCATCCTCGGCATCCTGGGCCGTGAGCCCACGTACACCGAGCTGGGCGTGTTCAGCGCCATGTGGAGCGAGCACTGCGGCTACAAGAACAGCCGCCCGCTGCTCAAGAAGCTTCCCACCCAGGCGCCGTGGGTGCTGCAGGGCCCGGGCGAAAACGCCGGCGTCATCGACGTGGGCGACGGGCTGGCGGTCGCCTTCAAGATCGAGTCGCACAACCATCCCAGCGCCGTCGAGCCGTACCAGGGCGCCGCCACCGGCGTGGGCGGCATCCTGCGCGACGTCTTTACCATGGGCGCGCGCCCCATCGCCTGCCTGAACTCGCTGCGCTTCGGCGAGATCGACGGCGACGACGCAGACCGCGTGCGCTACCTGTTCGCCGGCGTGGTCAAGGGGATCGGCGACTACGGCAACTGCGTGGGCATTCCCACCGTGGCGGGCGAGGTGTACTTCGACGCCGCGTACGAAGGGAACCCGCTGGTCAACGCCATGGCCATCGGGCTGATGAAGAAGGAAGAGCTCATCCGCGGCGTGGCCTCCGGCGTGGGCAACCCCATCATGGCCGTGGGAAGCAGGACCGGGCGCGACGGCATCCACGGCGCCACCTTCGCCAGCGCCGAGCTCAGCGAAGAGAGCGAGGCCAAGCGGCCCATGGTGCAGGTGGGCGACCCCTTCACCGAAAAGCTTCTGCTGGAGGCGTCGCTGGAGCTCATCCGCAGCGGGCACATCGTCGGCATCCAGGACATGGGCGCGGCGGGGCTCGTCTCCTCCTCGACGGAGATGGCGGCGCGCGGCGGGACAGGGGTGGACATCGAGATCACCACCGTCCCCGTCCGCGAAACGGGGATGACGCCGTACGAGATCCTGCTCAGCGAGACGCAGGAGCGCATGCTCGTCGTGGCGCACGAGGGGCGGGAAGAGGACGTGCGCGCCATCCTGGGCCGCTGGGATCTGGACGCCGAGACCATCGGCCACGTGACCGACACGGGGCGCTACGTGATCCGCGAGAACGGGGTCGTGGTGGTCGACATCCCCGGCGAGCCGCTGGTGGACGCCTGCCCCACCTACACCCGCGAGGGACGCGAGGCGCCGGAGATCACCGCGGCACGCGAGTTCGACCTCGCCAGCATCCAGCCCAAGGCGGAAGAGGCCGATCCCACCTGGACGCTGCGAAAGCTGCTGGACTCGCCCACCATCGCCAGCAAGCGCTGGGTGTACGAGCAGTACGACAGCACCGTACGGACCAACACGGTCGTCGGGCCTGGCAGCGACGCCGCGGTCATCCGGCTGCGGGGCACCCGCAAGGCCATCGCCGCCACGGTGGACTGCAACGCCCGCTACGTCTACCTGAACCCCTACCGCGGCGGCCAGATCGCCGTGGCCGAGGCGGCGCGCAACCTGGCCTGCTCCGGCGCGCTTCCCCGCGCGGTGACCGACAACCTGAACTTCGGCAACCCGCTCAAGCCCGAGGTCTACTACCAGCTTTCGGAGAGCCTGCGCGGCATCGGCGAGGCCTGCGCCATGCTGCAGACGCCGGTGACCGGCGGCAACGTCTCGCTGTACAACGAGAACCCGCGCGGCGCCATCTATCCCACGCCCACGATCGGCATGGTGGGGGTGATCGAGGACCTGGCGCACGTCACCACCAGCGCGTTCAAGGAGGCCGGCGACGCCATCGTCCTCCTCGGCACCAACACGGACGAGCTGGGCGGGAGCGAGTACCTGAAGGCTGTCCACGGCCGCGTGGCCGGCGACGCGCCGGCCATCGACCTTGAGCGCGAGCGCAGGCTGCAGCAGGCGCTGCTGGGGATGATCCGCGCCGGCCTGGTGCAGTCCGCCCACGACACGGCGGAGGGCGGCCTGGCCGTGGCGCTGGCCGAGAGCGCCATCGCCGACCCCGCCGCGCCGCTGGGGGTGGAGGTGGAACTGGACGACGACCTGCCGGCGGCCGCCCTGCTCTACGGCGAGGCGCAGGGGCGCGTGGTCGTGAGCTGCGCGGACGGGGACGTGGACGCGCTGCTGGAGATCGCCGCGGAGCACGCGGTGCCGGCGAAGCGTATCGGCACCGTGGGGACGCCGTTCGGCACCTTTGTCATCCGCACCCGCGGCGCCACGGTCGAGGCGCCTGCCTCGGAGCTGGCGGAGACGTACGAGTCCGCCATCCCCCGGCGGATGGAGGGGAGCGTGGCGGACGTGGAAACCTCGCTCGCCTCGGTCGTTCAGCACGGGCAGGAGTAGCCTTCCCTTCCTCCTTCCCCGCGCCGCCCGGCGCGGGGAAGGTGACGGCACGAACGGGTTGGACCACCCCGCCGGCCCTGTCGTCAAATGACGGCCTCTTTGGCCCGGCATGGACGGCGCGCCTTGACCTGTGCGCGAATCGTGGCGAGTTTCAGGAGTGCCACATCGGCGCTCTTCCCTGAACCGCACATTTTCGGTGTTCGCCGCAGCCCCCTCGGGGAGCCGCGCCGCACCCGTTCCGGTCGTCTTCGCCCCACCCGCCGGGCAGTCGCAGTACCGTTCCATCCGCTCCTTCCGACAAACGCACCCCGGCCGCGAGGCCGGTCCGCAAAGCCAGGGATCTCCCGGCCCCCCGCCGCCTGAGACCGCCCGGTTGCCGAAGAAGGTCCTTGCCGCCGCCGCGCGGAAAGAACCCGCTTCACCACGAGGAACGATGAACCACACCACCACGCGCGTGCTTGCCCTGCTCGCCGCCGCCGGCCTGAGCGCCTGCGCCGACGTCAGCACCGACTCGCCGCTGGCCCCCGGCCGCGCGCCGTCGCTGGCGACCGCCTCCTCCACCTCGCCCATCGACGGCAGCTACCTGGTCCGCTTCAAGGGCAACGGCGTGCCGGCCGACTTCGCGGCGCGCGTAGCCGCGCTGGGCGGCACGGTGGTCTTTGCGCACGGCGGCGCCGGCGTGGGCGCGGTGGCGGGGCTCAGCCCCGAGGCCGCCGCGCAGCTGGGCGCGCACCGTGACGTGGCCGCCGTCGACGCCGACGACATGACGGTGCTGTCGCCGGTGATGGGCGAGGTTTCGCAGTCGGACGTGGCCGGCGACGCCGTGCAGAGCCCGACCGCACCGGCCACCGCGTTCTTCTTTTCCCGCCAGTGGCACATGCGCGCCGTGAGCGCGCCGGCCGCCTGGGCCGCCGGCCGCCTGGGCTCGCCCGCGGTGAAGGTCGCCATCCTCGATACCGGCCTGGGCTACACGCACGCCGACCTGGCGGGACGCGTCGACCTGGCCAACTCGCGCTCGTTCGTGCCCTCGGACGACGCCTACGTGGCGGCGTTCTTCCCCGGCGCGCACCCGGTCGCGGACCTGCACTACCACGGCACGCACGTGGGCGCCACCGTCAGCAGCAACGCCATTGCCGCGGCGGGCGTGACCTCGCGGGTGACGCTGGTGGGCGTCAAGGTGTGCAACGTGAACGGCCAGTGCCCCACCAGCGGCGTGCTGGCGGGCGTGCTGTACGCGGCCGACCTGGGCGTGGACGTGGCCAACATGAGCCTGGGCGGCGCCTTCGCGCGCCGTGACGCCAGCGCCGCCGGCGGCGCCGGGCCCTCGTTCATCGCCACGCTGAACAGCGTGTTCAACTACGCGCACCGCAAGGGCACCACGATGGTGGTCTCGTCGGGCAACGACGGCCGCGACATGGACCACGACGGCAACACCTACAACGCCTACTGCAGCGCGCCGCACGTGATCTGCGTGTCGGCCACGGGTCCGACCGCGGGTGCCACCAACGGCCCGTGGACCAACGTGGACGCGCCGGCCGCGTACTCCAACTTCGGCCGCTCGCAGGTGAGCGTGGCCGCCCCCGGCGGCGCCGCGCAGCCGGTGTGGGCCGCGTGCTCGCGCTTCAGCCTGCAGGTGCCGGCGTGCCGGACGGGCACGTTCGTGATCGGCCTGAACGGCACCAGCATGGCCGCGCCGCACACCACCGGCACCGCCGCGCTGATCGCCGAGGACGTGGGCCACAACCCGTCGCAGATCCGCGCCCGCCTGCAGGGCTCGGCCGACGACCTGGGCCAGACCGGCACCGATCCCCACTACGGCAAGGGCCGCATCAACGTGGCGCGCGCCGCCGGCGTGATCTGATCGCCGCTTTCGGCTGGACGTAAAGGGCGGGGCGCCGGTCAAGGCGCCCCGCCTTTTTCTTTGGACCTTCACGCACGAAGGGAGGTTTCTTTGTGCCGCACAAGGGTTTGCGCTGGCGTCCGCGGGGCGCCCCCTCCGCTCGCTTAGGCTCGCACCTCCCCCAAGTTTGGGGGAGGTTGGTGTTTCCGCACGGGAAGGGGCGCTTCGACAGGGCTCGGACTGCGTCCGACGCGGGCCCCCTCTCCCGGCCTCTCCCCCGCAAACCGCGCGGGAGAGAGGCGACGGGCACCGGATTCTCCGCTGCGCTCCGGAGGGCGGGGATGCGAACGCAGCTTGTCGAAGCGGGATCGAATTCTCCCCTTTCTCCCGCTCCGCGGGGGAGAGGGGCCGGGGGTGAGGGGGCCCCGTCGGGCGCCAGCGTGATGCTCTTCGACCCGCCGAGATCCTTCCGAACCGCACTCCCCTCTCCGTGAGGAACGAACGGGGAGGGGCCGGGGGAGGGGCACCCCGTTGGCGCAGCTCGATGCCCGTCGAAACGCCTCGGTATCCGCGGCTACCCCGACCTCCCCCAGCAGTTTTGGGGGAGGTGGGCGAGTAATGCGAGCCCGGAGGGGGCGCCGGTGGGGACGACGAGGCATCGAGATGCCGGATAATGCGACCCGTTCGGTTGCCGCGGGGTATCCACGGTTCTAGATTTCGGGCCTCTCACGCACCCGCGGAGCGGCAGCGCGCACCCGAACGGCAGCACATAAACCGTGTGTGGAATCGTCGCGGTCTCCGGCACCCCCGAGGCCGCCCGCATTGCTTACCTGGGCCTGTACTCCCTGCAGCACCGGGGACAGGAGGCCGCCGGCATCGCCAGCTTCGACAGCGCGACCGGTGAAAGCAGCCGCGTGCGCGAGGCAGGGCTGGTTTCCGACGCGCTGAACGAGGAGAAGCTGACCAAGCTTCCCGGCGACCTGGCCGTGGCGCACATCCGCTACAGCACGGCGGGCGGCGCGGGGCTCAAGAACGCGCAGCCCATCCGCGAGCGCTACCGCGCCGGCCACCTGGCGCTGGTGCACAACGGCAACCTCACCAACGCCAACCTGCTGCGCGAGCGGCTGTTCCAGGAAGGCGCGCTCTTCCAGAGCACCATCGACAGCGAGGTCATCGTCCACCTGATCGCCCGGTCGCGCGCCGAGACGCCCGACCAGCAGATCGCGGACGCGCTGTCGCAGTTGGAGGGCGCGTACTGCGTGCTGATCACGGTGGACGACGTGCTGTACGCGGCGCGCGACCCGTACGGCTACCGTCCGCTGGTCATCGGCACGCTGCCGGGCGGGGGGCTGATGATCGCCAGCGAAACCTGCGCGCTGGACATTGCCCACGCCACCTACGTGCGCGACGTGGAGCCTGGCGAGATCATCCGCATCCGCAACGGCGAGATCGAGTCGGTCGCCTGCCTTCCGGGGTTCGTGGCCGAGCCGCAGCCGTGCGTCTTCGAGCTGGTGTACTTTGCGCGGCCCGACACGCGGCTGTGGGGGTACACGGTTGACCGCGCCCGCCGCGCCTTTGGCCGCAGGCTGGCGCAGGAGGAGCCGGCGCGGGGCGACATCGTGATCTCGGTTCCCGACAGCGCCAACTCGGCGGCGGTGGGATACAGCGAGCAGTCGGGGATCCCCTTCGAGCTGGGGCTGATCCGCAACCACTACGTGGGCCGCACCTTCATCACGCCCACGCAGGCCGGGCGCGACTTCAAGGTGCGGATGAAGTTCAGCCCCGTGCGCGAGGTGCTGGCGGGGAAGCGCGTGGTGGTGGTGGACGACTCGCTGGTGCGGGGCACCACGTCGCGCGCGCTGGTGAACATGCTGCGCGAGGCGGGCGCCGCCGAGGTGCACTTTCGCCTGGCGTCGCCGCCGGTGCGCTGGCCCTGCTTCTACGGCATCGACATGCCCACCCGCGAAGAGCTGATCGCCAGCGGCAAGTCGGTTGAGGAGATCCGCGACTACCTGGGCGTGGACTCGCTGGGCTACCTGTCTCCCGAGGGGATGGTGGACTGCGTGCGCGAGAACGGCGAGACGTACTGCGTGGCCTGCTTTACCGGCGACTACCGCGCCCCGCTGGTGGACGCCGAAGCCGGCCTGGCGATGAGCTCGCACTGCTGAGGCAGGACATCGCTCGCGGCGCTTCGATGGAGCGCGGAGCGCGTCCGCCCGCCCCCTCCGCTCGCTTAGGCTCGCACCTCCCCCAAAACTGCTGGGGGAGGTTGGGGTGGGGCAGAGGGTGGGGTGGTTCGATAGGTTTCGCGCTGCGTCCGAAGGTGGCCCCCTCTCCCGGCCTCTCCCCCGCAAACTGCGCGGGAGAGAGGTGACGCGTACGGAATCTCCGGTGCGTTGCGGGGAGGGTGGATGTAAACGCAGCCTTGTCGGAGCGGGATCGAATTCTCCCCTTTCTCCCGCTCCGCGGGGGAGAGGGGCCGGGGGAGAGGGGGCCCCGTCGGGCGCCAGCGTGATGCTCTTCGAACCGCCGAGATCCTTCCGAACCGCACTCCCCTCTCCGTGAGGAACGAACGGGGAGGGGCCGGGGGAGGGGCCGGGGGAGGGGCACCCTGCGGACGCAGTTCGATGCCCGTCGCCGATCTTCGATCCGTCCGCTACCCAACCTCCCCCAGCAGTTTTGGGGGAGGTGGGCGAGTCATGCGAGCCCGGTGGGGGCGCCCGCGGACGAAGCCCGGCACCGGCCGAAGACGCGCGTCGGCACATCCCCCACGCGCAGTCCGGCATCGTCCGACTTGCCCCGGCGCGTCGCAGCGTGCAATCTGCGGGTCTGCGACGGCGGCGTCCGCGCGCATCATCAGGACCCGACAAACGATTTTTCCGATCCCGTGCCCGACCTGAGGGAGAGCCCATGAAGTACCGCACCTATCCCGGCACCGACATCCGCGCTTCGGAAGTCGGATTTGGCCTGTGGACGCTCGCCGCCGGCTGGTGGGGCGACTTTACCGACGAGCAGGCGGTGGCGCTGCTGCACCGGGCGTACGACCTGGGCATCACCCTGTACGACTCGGGCGACACCTACGGCAACGGCCGTGCGGACGAGATCCTGCGCCAGGCGTTTGGCGACCGGCGCGACCGCATCACCATCACCACCAAGGTGGGGTACGACTTCTACAACCACCCCGACGCGCGGCGCGGCCAGCAGGAGATCCCGCACAACCCCGATCCCGCGTTCATCCGCATGGCGGTGGAGCGGTCGCTGCAGCGGATGGGGACGGACGTGATCGACGTGGTGAGCTTTCACAACACCAAGGAAGAGCACGTCCCCGACGACGCCATCTGGGAAACGCTGCAGCGCCTGCAGGACGAGGGAAAGATCCGCGCGTGGGGCGGCGCGCTGGGGCCCAGCAACGGCTACCTGTTCGAGGGGCTGGACCTGATCCGCAACCGCGGCGTGCGCAACCTGCAGCTGATCAACAACGTCCTGGAGCCCTTCCCCGGCCAGATCCTTACCGAGGCCGCCGAGCGGGGCGGGCAGACGGGGATCCAGGTGCGCGTGACGCACTCGTCGGGAATGCTGGAAGGCAGGTACACGCCGGAGACGGAGTTCGCCAAGAACGACCACCGCCGCCACCGTCCGCGCAGCTGGCTGACGAACGGGCTGAAGAAGCTGGAGGCGCTGGAGTGGCTGCACGAGGGGCGCGGGATGACCATTGGCCAGGCGGCGCTCAAGTGGCTGCTGGCCAGCCCGGTGGTAATGACCACGCTGCCCAACATCTACAACGTGGAGCAGCTGGAGGAGTTCGCCGCCGCCAGCGACCTGCCGGACCTGACCGCCGACGACCTGTCGCGCATCGCCGAGCTGCAGAAGAGCAACTTTGGCGTGCACGAGGACCACATGCGCTACAAGGGCACCATGGTTCGCGACGGCGAGCCCCTGGGCCCCGTCTACCGCTATGCCGACGACGGCTTCCCCGGCGCGCCCGAGGCGGTGGAATCCGCCGCCGCGGACTGAGGCGGCGGATTGGGTGATGGGTGGATGGCGAAGGCCCCGGCGAGTGGATCGCCGGGGCCTTTGTCGTTTCCGCTGGCCTTGGTCCGAGAGCGGCTGAAGCCGCCGCAACGACAGCGGAAAGCCCTGCAAACTGCGCAGGGCTTCAACTGCGCAACCGAAACGTCTAGTACGCCACCTGGACAAACCTGTCATTCTGAGGGAGGCGCCACCCAGTGCTCTCCTTATACCCAGGAGTATGGCGCCGACCGAAGAATCTTTATCCGAAGCGGCAGGATCTATCCGCCACGCGGGGTTCCCGGGCGATGCCCGGAAAGGGTTCCGCGCGAGGGGAGAGAGATTCTTCGGTCGCGCCAACTGGCTACGCGGTCTTCCGGAAAGCCCGGGGTGGGCGCTTCCTCAGAATGACAGGTGTTTCCGCGACTGCGGACATCGTTCGAAGCGCGTCACCTCTCCCCGCTGCAGTTCAGGGGGGAGAGGTCGGGAGAGGGGGCTACCTCCTGACGCAGCTCGAATCCTACCGACGCGCTGCCTCCTCTGCCCTACCCAACCTCCCCCAGCAGTTTTGGGGGAGGTGCGAGCCTAAGCGAGCGGAGGGGGCGCCCGCGGGTCGCGCTGAACCCGCCGCCTCTGGAATAATCCGCTACTCCGGCCGCCGATCGATCCCCTCGCCGATGCGGTGGTGCGGGGGGAGCGAGACGGGAAGGCGGCCGGTGATGGGGGCGGTGCCCAGCAGCGCATGGGCAGCGGCGGCCTCGGCGGCGGCGCCGGCGTCCCAGGCCAGCAGGTAGGCGGGAACGGAGGGAAAGGCGTCCAGCAGGTACGGGCTCCCCAGCGACACGGCGATCACCGGCTTGCCCGATGCGGCGAGCGCCTCGACGAAGGCCGGCGTGCCGCCCGAAACCCCCAGCGAGCGGTACTGGAAGGGCGCGATGGCGATGCTGGCGATCACCACGTCCGCGGCGGCGGCGCGCGACCGCAGCGACGCAAAGGTGGAGGCGGGGGTGCCCGGCCCCACGCGCACGTGCTCGGCCCGCACGCCGCCGGCGGCCAGCTCGCGCTGCAGCACGCCGCCCGCGGAGCCGTTGCCGTCGGCGTAGGTCACGTGCAGCACCCGCGCGTCCCGCCGCAGCGGTACGGCGCCGTCGCGGTCGCGGGCCAGGGTGATGGAGCGCGCCGCCACCGTCCGCGCGACCTCGCGGTGCGCCTCCGTGGCCACCGAGCCCGCGACGGCGGCGGGGTCCACGCGCGCGCCGCCGCGGTGCAGGCCGGCCGCGGCCTTGGCGGTCAGCACCCGCCGCGCGGCCTCGTCGATGCGCGCGCGGGGGATGCGGCCTGACTCCACGGCGGCCACGATGCCGTCGATGACCTGCGGGTGGCCGGGCGGCTGCAGCAGCGCATCCGCCCCCGCCAGCAGCGCCAGGATGCTGGCCTCGGTGACGGAGTAGCGGCGCGTCACCCCGCCCATGTTGAGCGCGTCGGTAAAGACGATCCCGCGAAACTGCATGGGGCCGCGAAGGATGCCGATCATCCGCGGCGAGAGCGAGGCCGGCGGCGCGTTGGGCCCTTCGATCCCCACGGCGGCGATGTGGCCCACCAGCACGCCGTCCATCCCCGCGTGCAGCGCGCCGCGGAACGCCGCCAGCTCCACGCGGTCCAGCCGCGCGGAGTCGCCGCTGATCTGCGGCAGGCCCACGTGCGAGTCCACGTGCGTGTCGCCGTGCCCGGGAAAGTGCTTGCCCACCGAGAGCAGGCCGCTTTCGCGCGCGCCCTGCAGCCACGCCGCGCCCAGCCGCGCCACCGCCTCGGGCGACTCGCCGAAGGAGCGCACGTTGATGATGGGGTTCGCCGGGTTGGAGTTCACGTCCAGCACCGGCCCCAGCGTAAGGTGAATGCCCACGGCGCGCGCCTCGGCGCCGGTGGCGCGGCCCGCCTGCCGGGCCAGCGCGGTGTCGCCCGCGGCGCCGAAGGCCATGGCGGGAGGCATGCGGGTGCCGCCGGGGTTCAGGCGCATCCCCGGCCCCGTCTCCAGGTCACTGACGATGAGCAGCGGCACGCCGGCACGCATCTGCGCGGCGTTCAGCTTGCTCGCCAGCGCGGCGGGGGTGCCGGTGGAGACGATCAATCCGCCCACCTGGTCGCGCGACACCCACTGCAGCATCCGCTGCTGCTCGGCGGGGTCGGCGCGGCCGCTGATCCACGGAAACACCAGCTGCGCCACCCGCTGCCGCAGGGTGAACTGCGCCAGCGTCTGCTCCACCCACGCCTGGCCGGCGGTGTCGGTGCGCAGCGGCGGGATGGCGGGCACCTCCGGCGCGGCGGGCCGGGTGGCGCGGGTCGCCTTGGTGGTGTCGGGATTCTCCGCGCGGTCGGGCGCGGAGCAAGCGGCCAGCGTAAGCAGCGCCGCCCACAGCGGGCGCAGGAACAGCGTGGAGATCATCACCGGGCAGGCACCTCAGGGCGTCGGGATCAGGAGCGGTCGCGGGTGGTCCTGCAAGCTCGCGGCCCAAGCACGGGAGAAGGCAAAGGGGGGCGCGACTGGCCCCGCAAGATGAGCGGGTAAACCCGCTGCTGGGACAGCGACAAGCCCCGTCTCCGCTCGCTGGCGCACGCGGAACGGGGCTTCAACCACGGAACCGCACGAAAGGGATTTGCGACGTTTATACCCAATCGGGGAAAACACCTGTCATTCTGAGGAAGCGCCCGCCCCGGGCTCTCAGGAAAGCCACAAAGCTAGTTGGCGCGACCGAAGAATCTCCCTCCCCTCGCGCGGAACCTTCTCCCGGGCAGAGCCCGGGAACCCCGCGTGACGGAAAGATCCTGCCGCTTCGGATAAAGATTCTTCGGTCGGCGCCAGGCTCCGGAGCGTACGGAAAGCACCGTGCGGCGCCTCCCTCAGAATGACATTTTGTCGGATTTAGTGTTACGATTATCCCCTCTCCCGCTTGCGGGAGAGGGTGCGAGCCCAGGCGAGCGGGTGAGGGCCCCCGCCGTCGATTGCGGATGACGGGAAGGATGTGTAGCGTGTGCGCTCCGCATCGTCCTGCATCAATCCATCACAGATCCGTGAGCACGTACTTCGAGCTTCCACCGCAGGCGGCGGGCGCATTCGATCCCATGGCGGTGGTCGCGGCCTGCATTGAAAGCGGAGAGCGGAACCTGCTGCTGGACGGCGGCGCGCTGCCGCCGGAGTTCTTCGATTTGAGCACCGGCGTGGCGGGGGCGCTGGTGCAGAAGCTGACGCTGTACGAGATCCGCATGGCGGGCGTGGTGCCTGATCCATCCATCCACTCGCAATCGTTCCAGGACTTTGCCCGCGAGGCGAACCATGGACGGTGGTTCCGCTTCTTTCCCGGCCGGGAGCAGGCGGTGGAGTGGCTCGCCAGCGAGTGACCGGGGCACGGAAAACGAGAGGACGCAGAGACGAATCGATCCGCCTCTGCGTCCTTTCGTTTGTTCCTGGACCGGCCTACTTCCCTGCCCCGCCGGGCTGAATGGTGAAGACGGGCTGCACGTCGCCGCGCTCGGGGATCAGGCGGAAGGGCTCGATGCGGACGCGCACGTCGCCGCCCTCCACCGGCTCCATCACCACCAGGATGCCGCGGCTGATGCCCATGGGGCCCGCGGCGAAGTACTTGACGCCCACGTGGTACGTGCCGGGAATCACGCGGTCGGTGCGCACCACCTCGGGGCCAAAGCCCTGCACGATGTCCTGCAGCAGCCGGATGCCGCTGGAGGCGCTGGGAGAGGCGTAGTACACGTGCTCGCCGGCGGGATCCACCACGTGCAGGTCCACGTCGTTGCCGTCCGTATCCCACGTCATGGTGATGCGCAGGCGGTCGGTGCGCTCCAGCTCGACCCCGTGCTCGCGGGCGCGGCGGCGAATCTCTTCGGCGCGGCCGGGCTGGGCGCGCATCCACGCGCGGTACACGTAGCCCAGCTCGTCGCGCACCACCTGCGCGGCGTTGCCGTACCAGCCATCGATGGGCATCGCCAGCGCGCGCTCCAGCACGCCGGCGGCTTCTTCCATCCGCCCGGACTGCCAGAGGAGGAGCGCCAGGGTGCGATACGGGTTGGGCAGGTCCGGGCGCATCTCCACGGCGCGGCGGGCGGGGGCCTCCCACGCGTCGCGCGCGCCCACGCGCCAGAGCAGCAGCGCGGCCCGCTGCAGCATCTCGGGCTTGCCGGGTGCCACCTCGACCAGCGAGCCGGTGGCGCGGTACGCCTCGTCGCGGCGGCCCAGGCTGTGGCTGGCCAGCGCCAGGCTCTCGTAGACCTGCGGATTGTCCGGGTCCATGGGCTGCCAGCGGAAGGCGACGTCGCGCAGCTCGCGCCACCGCTCGGCCTCGGCCAGCGCCTCGCTGAGCTCGTTGTAGAGCACGCGGTCGCGCGGGTTGGCCGCCAGCCGCGCCAGCAGGCTGTCCGCCTCGCCCGGGCGAAAGCGGCGCGCGCCCACCCACTCGGGGAGCGGGGGCCGCGGCGGCGCGGACGGAGGCGCCGCAGCCGCGGCGGCAGGCCTGCCGCCGGCTAAGCCGGAGGAAGTCTCCGCGGTTCCCGTCACCACCAGGTCCGTAAGCCCTTCCCGCCGTTCCAGGGTCGTGGTCGGCGACGGTGCCGGCGGGGGAGGCGGCGGCGGGGGTGCGGACGGAGGTGGCGGCGGCGCGGGCGGTGGGGGTGGAGCCCCGTTCCCATCCTCCTCGGGCGGCACCAGCGTTTGCGTGCCCACGGATGCGGTGACACCCTCGGCGACGCGGCCCGCCTGGCCGCTCGCGCTGAACTCGTTTCCATCCACCGCCGCTTCGGCCTCCTCCCTGGCGTTTTCCTGGCCGGCGGAAGCGGGTTCGTCCGGCGACGGCTCGGCGGGCTGCTCGTCGCGGGCGGCGGTGTCGGCCAGGGCCAGTAGCGCGGAGGGATCGCGGTCCAGGCGCTCGATGCCGCGCGGACCCACGGCCAGGATCTGCGCCAGCGCGGTGCGGTTCAGGCCAAAGCGGACGTAGTCGGCCTCCGTCTCCAGCACCAGCATGGTCGTGCGCGGCACCATCACCCGGTGCTCGATGCTGAGCGCCACCTGCTCTTCCGCCAGCCGCCGACGGGCTTCGTCGCCGTCCGCGTGGCGCTCTTCCTCCTGCAGCTTCTCCAGGTGCGCGCGGTAGAACTCGCGCACCAGCAGGGGGCCGAAGCGGTCCTCATCCAGCGGAAGCGCGGCGCCGGTGCGCACGCCGTCCACCGCCACGCGCGTGTCCTCCCCGTCCCGCAGGCGGCCCAGCACCAGCACCTCGCCGCCGGCCTGCACGTCTTCGGCGCCGGTGGCGTGGAAGGCCTCGGCGGCGGCATCGCGCACCTCCACGGTGCGGCCGGGGGCCAGCGCCAGGCGCGCGGCGGCCTCGCGGGCGCGGTCCGTCATCCGGTCGGTGAAAGGCACGCGGACGATGCGGCCGCGCCCGCCGGTGATCTGCCGCAGGGCGACGGCATCTTCCCGCGCGCCCAGCACCAGCGCGCTGAGCTGCGCGGCAGGCGGCATGCGGTCCAGCGGGCGAAAGAGCTCGGCGGGCGAGGTCTGGCCCACGGTGGCGGCGCCGTCGCTCACCAGCACGAAGCGGGTGGCGGGGTCACGCGCGGCGCGGGCCTGGATGTCAGCCAGGGCGGCGTGCAGGTTGGTGCCGCCCAGGAGTCCGCGCTCGCGGACCAGCGCCTCCACGCGCTCCGCGGCCTGACGCGGGGCAAAGGTGCCCAGCGGCACCACGTCCTGGTCGAACGCGATCAGCTCCACGCGGCTGCCGGGGAGCGCGGCCAGCACACCGCGGAGGGCGGCCAGGCGGTGGTCCATCCCCTCGGCCGCGCTGGCGCTGGTGTCCAGCAGAAAGACCCAGCGGGTTCCGGCGCCGGCGGGGGGTGCGGGGGCCACGTCCGGCCGCACGCCGGCCACGTAGAAGCGCCCGGCGCGCAGCAGGTACTCGCGCGGGGCGTCGGGGCGCGGGCTCCAGCGGATCTCCAGGTCCTCGGTGGGGGTGAAGCTCTCGTCCTCCCACGCCAGCGTCCCCGCGTCCGTCATCCGGCTGCCCCGCGGGCCCGCGAGCGTGGCGCCCACCTGCTGCTCGTGCGGAAGCGGCTGCACGTTCGCCGTCACGCGCATCATGCCGATGCGCGGCAGCCCGCGCAGGGGCACGCGGTAGGTGCGCACGCCGCCCTCCAGCGGCAGCAGGCGCGTGTAGCCCAGCACCACGCGCACGGTGGCGCCCGCCTCGATGGGAAAGATGCGCGCGCTGAAGCGGTTGCCCTGGTCCTGCTCCAGCAGCGCGGGGTCGCGCATCTGGTGCAGGATCTCGGCATACACGCGGTTGGCGCGCAGCCGTTCCACCACTTCGCCCTCCATCAGCCTGCCGTTCACCTCCTTGGCGAAGCGGCTGATGGTGGCGCCCTCCGGCAGCACCGCGCTGAAGCGCCCTTCCATCCGCCGCCCGTGCGGGTTGCGAAAGACGATCTCCATCTCGGTGAGCGAGAACACCCCCTGCACCGCCGCGCGCACGTTCAGCTCCTGGATGACGAGCTCCTGCCCGTCCGGATCGGAGAGCGCGATGGGCGCAGGCGCCTGCTCCTGCGCGGCGAGCGGTAGCGCAAGGGTCGCGGCCAGCAGCGCCAGCAAGACGCGGACGGCGGATCTACGCATGGTATGTCGGGTCATCGGGCGGTGTGACGGGTGGGGGCGCGGGCATCCGGCAACGGAGCGGCAGCCGTGGTCAGAAGGTAACGGCAAGGCCGCTCCGTTCCGTCGCGCGCTGGAAGTTGCGACCGGGTGCACTGTATCCGCAACGGCAGGGAGAGGTTCCGCGGCACCTGCTCGCACTCCGCGAAGCCGCTCGGGTCACACTGATCGGCGGAACCGCACAAACGCGGCAAACTCCCGATCCGCCAGAAAGTTAGACCAGCCGCCACTTACAAGAAAACGGGTCTTTGCGATCGGAGTCCTCTCCTTCAGCGTCATGTCGTGCCGGGCGTCCGGCCGGATGACGAACAGCAGACCGGAGAGTACTGATGAAAACCACGCCAATCACATCGCAGCCCAACTCCAAATCTGAGAATCCAGAAGGAGTGCGCGAGGGAGCACCCGCAGCGAGGAGCGATGACAGGGCTCCGCTACTCGTCGTCCCCGAGCGGACGATGCCGCCCATGCCGGAGAACGCGACCAAGGCACAAATGGACGCATGGCTGTGGGAATGCTGGTGCAGGCGCAACCTGCTCGGCAGCGGAACCTGATCGAACGGCATAGCGCGCCCAAGGCATAGCAACTATCCTGTCGCATAGTGTATGCGCCAAAACTGCCCCGCAATCATCAATGGGCGTCGACAAACCTGCGAAGATCGGCACGCTCTGGTTT
Organism: Longimicrobium sp.; assembly: GCF_036399255.1. Lineage (GTDB taxonomy): Bacteria > Gemmatimonadota > Gemmatimonadetes > Longimicrobiales > Longimicrobiaceae > Longimicrobium. Next base: position 11,862 of record NZ_DASWNM010000109.1, on the reverse strand, counting down.
ATCCCGGCGCCTCCCCGATGGCCGCTGGATGAAGCCGGACTCATCATCGAGCTGAGCCCGGGTCCGTACGTGGACGAAGATGCGGGGACCGAACTCTGGCGCGCGCTTGTGGCGGTACGGGCCTGGTCGGCCGCGGGGCTGGACGAGCGCAAGGAGCTGTTTACGACACGGTGGAAACGCCAGGACACCGGATCAGCCTCGACCGGCGAGTTAGCCGGGGCATTGGCGACGTTCGAACGCATGCGCGCAGAGCCTGACCGTATCTCCACGGAAGAGGTCGCGGCAGCCTGCCGTGCAGTGGCCGTCTGGGCACAGGAGCACGCGCTGCTCCAGACCGCGATTCACTTTGCGGAAGCGGGAGCCTCGGCGGACCAGGAGAGCGCGGCGCTGGCGAATCTCGCCGCCCGCGTCTGCCGCAGAGCCGGCGAGAGAGCCCGGGCTGAGATCTGGCACGACCGGGCGATCGGGCTCGCACGAACTACGCAGAACGTTCGTGCCTACATCGAAGCGCATCGAGGGCTGGGGCGTCTTCACATCGCGAGCGGCCGCTTCGATCTGGCTCGGCCCCACCTTGAACGCGCCGCTCGCACCGCGCGCCGCAAGGGCCTCAAGAAGCAGGCGGGCCGCGCGTATCATGAGCTCCTCGGCCTGTCCGCGTTGCGCGGCCGGTTTCCCCGCGCGGTGGACTATGCCCGCCGGGCGTTCCGCGCACTGCCGGTGCACAACGCAAGGACCCCGGCACTCGCCTACGATCTCGCGTTTCTGATGGTGCGGATGGGCCAGTATGGACCCGCTCTCCAGCTTCTCAGTCAGGTCATCCCGAAGATCACCGCGCCCGACGAGCTGGTCGTCGTACTCGGGACGCTTGCTCGTGCCGCAGGCGGTGCAAACTGGCCCAACCGCTTCGAGGACGCAGCCGCACGCGTTGTCGAGATGTCGAGGCGGTTCCCGCTGACAGGGGCAGGTGCACTGTGCGGGTGTGCGGAAGGAGCCCGCCTGCTGGGCGACTGGAACCGCGCGCGGGGGTACGCCGAATCCGCTCTCGAGATGGGTCGTGAAGCCGGAGCGGACCTGGCTGTGGAGGTAGCCGAGACGCTCTTGCGGGAGATCGCGCAGCAGAAGCCGGGTGTCCAGCCCATGAGCCCGGTGGACCCGCAAGCGCAGGTGCTGCGGAATCTGGCTGTGGTGGCTGCGCAACGGCTGGTGCGGTGGCGGGGCCCTACATGGCGCCGGCGCGGTCCCCCGGACGCCCCCGAGGAAGAGTGACGCCGATCAGCCACCACCGAGGGTAAATCCATTCCCCGCCGTCGCCTCAGCGGTCTGGCTGCTGGTACCTGGTGGGAGAGGCACGGTATCGCTTCGCCCCCCGCCCAGCGTAAAGCCGTTGCCATCCATCGACGGGCCTGCCGGAGCGGCAGCGGGCTCGGTCGGCAGGCGGCCGCACGCAGCAACCGCCAGGAGCAGAGTCAACAGGGCGAGACGACGGACGTTCATCGAAGGCAACTCCTGAACGACGGTTCTAGGCGCCCCAGGGACCCGGAATGACCTTGGAGGCGCTTTCGTCCACAAGCTACGCGACACATACATTTCGTGCTAGTTCGTTGGACCTGACGCAAATAACCGCGGTTTCGCAAGGCGCGCAATCACAAAGGCCCCGACGAACCAATCGCCGGGGCCTTCCCGTCTCTCATTGCGCAGCGGGGGCTTCCTGGGGGGGGAGATGCAGGCGCCCACATCGCCTGCGCTCATCCGGACCTGCTGGTTCGCCTGGGGGCAGGCGCGGCCGGAGCTATTCCGACGAGATCGCCAGCATGAAGCCATCGGGGTCGCGGAACCGGAACAGGCGGCCGCCCCAGGGCATGTCGGCGGGCTCGGACATCAGGGTGCCGCCGCGCTCCTTGATGCGCGCGGCGAGCGCGTCCACGTCCTGGGCGGTCGCAAAGGCCAGCGAGATGCCTTCGCCCTTGCTGCGGTCCCAGCCCTTGGCGCCGTCGTCCTGGTTCAGCATCAGCTGCACGGTGCCGGCGAGCAGCGACACCCCCAGCAGCTTGCCCTCGTGCTCGTACTGCTCCTTCACGTGAAAGCCGAGCACGTCGCGGTACCACTCCATGCTCTTGCGCGCGTCGTTCACCGTCAGCAGCGCCAGCAGGGAGCGGGCGCGGAACGATTCGGGATGGGCGCGGCGGTCGGCGCCCGCGGGGGCTTCAGTGCTCATGGGGATTCCGGGTCCGGGAGGCGGAGGGGACAGCGAGCGCCAACAATAAGCCTCGTACGCGCGCTGCGTGCAAGGGAACGCGTGGCGCTCGCCGGGCGGTGTGCAGGCGAGGCGAGTCCCGGTGCGAGCGCCCGGCCGCCACGCTCGCGTCCGGGGCGGCCGCGAAGCGCCGCTGGCCACGCACGCGGCGGGAGGAACGTGCGCTCACTGTCGCGAACGCACGGGTCCGGTCGTTCTGTGTGTGCCGGCATTCCGCCGGAGCTTCTTCTCCCCTTACTTGATCGAGGAACCGGTATGCCCACACCTGCATTCGTGCGTTCCGCCGTCCTGGGCCTGCTGGCGCTGGCGGCGGCGGCGCCCGCGGCCCACGCCCAGCAGCATCCGCGGTACCAGGTAGAGGCCTCGCTGGACCAGACCGGCTCCCACTCCATGTACGGCGTGATCGCAGAGGGCGTCGCGGAGTCGCAGGAGCTCAGCCAGGTGGAGTCCGTGGGCTATTCGGTCGCTGCCTCGCGGCTGGCGCGCATTGCACCCCGCACCTCGCTGCGCTTCGGGCTTTCGCTGGCGGACAAGGGCTACGCGGAACGGTCCACCACGAGCGCCGGGACCACCCTGCGCCACGTGGACATCATCTACCTGGGCGCGCCGCTGACGGTGGGGTACAACCTGGTGAACCCGCGCCGCGGCGTGCTGCCGTTCGTCGAGGCGGGCGTGGCGCCCGAGCTGCTGGTGCGCCGCGACGAGGGCGAGTTCGACTTCGACCTGCGCAGGACGGGGATCAGCTACCTGGTCAACGCCGGGGTGAAGTACGGCCTGCCGGACGGCCGCGCGCTGGTGCTGGCCCCCGAAGCCCGCATCGCCGCGCGGAAGTATTCGGTGGATCGCCCCGGCGCGCGGGAGTTCCGGCCGATCACCGTCGGCATCAAGCTGGGCTTTCAGTTCTGAAGGGGATGTAGGCGGATTGGGTTTCGGAGGGGGCGGCGCGAGGGGCACGCCCGGGGTGGAGGCTCGGCGACGAGCATCGCACTGGCGCCCGACGGGGCCCCCTCTCCCCCGGCCCCTCTCCCCCGCGGAGCGGGAGAAAGGGGAGAATTCGATCCCGCTTCGACGGCATCGAACTACGTCCGCGGGGTGCCCCTCCCCCGGCCCCTCCCCGCTCGTTCCGCACGGAGAGGGGAGAATTCGGTCCCGCTCACTGGCCATCACGTCGGCCGCTTCCGCCCAACCCGCTACGTGGCAGGCACGTGCCCCTGCCCCACCGCCTCCAGTCCGCGAAGGCGGCCTTCGTGTGGTTGTTGCAGCGAATTCATTCGCCATCGCCATCTACGGAAAAAGCAGTTGACATCCGCGGGGCACATGATTAAACTACGGAAGAACCCGTAGCGGAGGAATCATGGACGAGGTCAGCTTTACCCCGCGCGAGCTGGACGTGATGAGCATCCTGTGGCGCGCCGGCTCGGGGACCGTATCCGAAGTGCGCGAGGCGCTGGACGAGGACCTGGCGTACACGTCGGTCCTGAGCGCCCTGCAGACGCTGGAGGAAAAGGGGTTCGTGCGCCACGAGCCGGAGGGGCGCGCGTACCGCTACCATCCCACCGTGGCGCCCGAAAAGGCCGGCCGCAGCGCGCTGGCCCGCATTCGCGAAGCCGTGTTCCAGGGCTCCGCCGAGCTGATGTTCGCCCAGCTCGTCTCGGACCGCAGGCTCAAGCGCGAAGAGCTGGAGCGCATGCGACACCTGCTGGCCGAACGGCTGGAGGAGGAATCGTGATCGCCGCCTGGATCGTGTACGCCCTGCTGGTGGGCGCGCTGCTGGCCCTGGCCGCCTGGCTGATGGAAGAGGTGGTGCGGCCGCGCGGCGGCGCCGTCCGCTTTCTGTGGCTGGGCGCCCTGCTGGCTACGGTGGCGCTGGCGGCGCTCGCTCCCCTGCGCGCCACCGCCCCCGTCTCCCTCACCGGCGCCGTCCTGTCGCGGACGGAGCCGGCGGACGCGACGGTGCTCCGTCCGGACGGCGGACCGGCCGCCGCCGCGGCGCGGGCGCTGGAGGCGTCGCGCGCCGCGCTGGCCGCTACGCTGGAGCGGGCCGCGGAGCTGGGCGAGGGTGCGGCGGGGACCGCGCTGGCGGCGGGATGGGCGCTGCTGACGGCGGCGTCGCTGGCGCTGGGCGCGGCCACGCTGCTGCGGTCGCGCCGGGCCCGGCGCGCGTGGCCGCGGGTGGAAATGGCGGGCGCGCCGGTGCGCGTGGCGCCGCGCGTGGGGCCGGCGGTGCTCGGCATCCGCCGGCCGGAGGTGGTGGTGCCGGCGTGGCTGCTGACCGCCCCGCCCGAGGAGCAGCGGCTGGTGGTGATGCACGAGGCCGAGCACGTGCGCGCCCGTGATCCGCTTACGCTGGCGGCGGGGTGCGTGGCGGTGGCGCTGGTGCCGTGGAACCCGGCCGCCTGGTGGATGCTGCTGCGCCTGCGCGCGGCGGTAGAGATGGACTGCGACGCGCGCGTGCTGCGGCGCGGCGTGGAGCGGCGGGCGTACGGCACGCTGCTCATCGAGATGGCCGGGCGCGGGCCCGGGCTTTCCCTGGGCGTGCCGGCGCTGGCCGGGTCGCCCTCCACCCTGGAACGGAGACTTCGCGCCATGAACGCACGACTGCCCCGCTTTGCCCGCCTGCGCGCCACGCTGCTGGGCGTGCTCGCCTTCGCCGCGCTGGCCAGCGCCTGCGAGAGCCCGCTCCCCACCACCGCCGAGATCGAGAAGATGGACGTCGCGGCCGTGGAGGCCCGCGTGGTACAGCTGCAGCCGGTGCAGGGGGGAACCGTCACCTACATCGTCGACGGAGAGAAGGTGCCGGCCCAGGTGGCGCGCGCCCTTCCCGCCGGCCAGATCGCGCAGGTGGACGTGGCGGGCGGCACCGCCGGCAACACCGTCACCATCCACACCGTACGCGCCGCCGCCCAGGCGAACGCGCGCATGCGGGAACCCGTTCCGGTGCACGTCGACACCTCGCCCGCCTCCACTTCGGACGTGGTTCTCTCGGAGGGGTTCCACGGGCTGCTGGTGATCGACGGCGTGGTCTCGCCGGCAAGCGCCCTGCGCGGGCTGGACCACGAGGGAATCGAGCGGGTGGAGGTCATCAAGGGCGACGCCGCGACCCGGGCGTACGACGATCCGCGCGCCGCCAACGGCGTCATCCGCATCACCACCCGCGCGGGCGCAGCCAACCGCTGACCGCCACGCATCGCGATGCAGGATGGAGAGCCCCGGCGCGGAGCACGCGCCGGGGCTCTTTCTCTTTCGCGGATCGTGATCGTCCATCATCATTCCCTGGAGCGATGGAAGGGAACGGTCACCCGGGATGACGATCGGCGGATGCTGGAGGCGGCGCTGGACCGGATCGCGGACAAGGTGCGGCGGGCGCGGGAGCGGGACCTGCGCCCCTTCGGCGCGGAGAGCCGCGGGATTCCGGATATCCGTCCCCCGCTTTCACCCGGCGAGGTGGCGGCGGTCGAGGCGCGGCTGGGCGTCGCGCTGCCGGAGGAGTACCGCGGCTTCATCACGCGCGTGGGCGACGGGGGCGCGGGGCCGGCGTACGGGCTCTTTTCCCTGGCCGCCGCGCTCCGGGAGGCCAAGGCCGATGCGCATCCGCAGGTGCTCGCCATCCCGTTTCCGCACGTGCAGACGTACAATCCCGACGAGGACCCGGAGGTGATCGCCTTCTGGGACCGCGCGGACGCGGGCGAGGTGAGCGACGACGAGCAGCGGCTCCAGGGCGCGCGGGAAGCAGGCGGCACGCTGCCGCTGTGCGACGAGGGATGCGGATACCTGCACCTGCTGGTGGTCACCGGGCCCACGCGCGGAACCATGTGGGTCGACAGCCGCGGCGCCGACGCGGGGTTCATCCCGCTGAACGTTACTTTCCTGGACTGGTACGAGCGCTGGATCGACGACGTGCTGGCCGGCGGCCGCGGCACCTGGTGGTTCGGCGATCCCGTGTATCCGCCGGGTCATCCACAGGGCCCGCCGGCCTGAACCGGTCTCATGCGGATTCAGGCACCCGCCGCCGCATCACCGGACTGGCGGATGGATCGGACGGCCGGTACACTCCGGAACCGTGCCGGCCCCACCGCGCGACACACCGCCGTCCTCCACGCCACGTCCGCACGCCATGCCACGAATCCTCCTGATCTCCCTTGCCGCCGTCATCGCCGCCGCGTGCTCCGTCGCCGCGCAGGAGGCCAGTCCGCCGCCGGACGTACGGTTCGACCGGGTGCGCATGGGCAAGGACAGCATGCAGATCTACCTTGTGCGCGGCGGACAGCCCCTGCACGTGGGCATGCTGTGGGATTCGCTTCAGGTTGCCGAGCACGCAGGCGTCCCCGCGATGCGGCGCGAGTACTGAACCGAGAACCGCGCGTTCGGGGCGGAACACGCCGTCTACTTCTACCGCCTGCCACACCTTTCGCCGCTCTCCATCGTGGACGAGGGCACTTCGCCGGAGGCGCTGCGGTTCACGGCCGACAGCGTGGTGGGCTGGAGCACCACGCGGGGACGGCGGATGAACGTGGCACGCGTGCTGGCTCCGGGCGTGTACGACGGCACCGTGTTCGACCTGACGGTGCGCGCGGGCGACCTGCGCGACGGGTACAGCGTCTCGGTTCCGGCGTACATCAGCGAGATGGATTCCGTCGTCACCCTCAGCGCACGGGTGACGGGATCGGAGCGGGTGGAGGTGGAGGGCGGGCGGATGGCCGACGCGTGGGTGGTGCAGATGGACTTTGCGGGACTCGCGTCCACCCTCTGGATCGACAAGCGGACGCGCGCGCTTTCGCGGCAGACGATCGAGCTGGCGCCGGGCACGTCCATGCTGATGGACCGGCTGCCGGTGCGCGACCCCGGCCAGCGCGACTCCCGCTGACGGGGGATGCGGCGCGGGACGACTGGAGGGTGTGGATGACGCCGCTTTCGATGCTCCCGCGATTCGCATCGGCCTGCATCGCGGGGCTGCTGCTGGCGGCGTGTGCGACTCCCCGCCGCCCCGCCGGCCCGCCGCCACCGCCCGCCGCTCCGGTTCGCATCGTTCCGTCGTGCGTGGTGTCGGCGGAGGGGCTGGTCGCCATCACGGTGGAGGTCGACGACGCGACGGGCGACACGACGTTCCAGGGCCGGCCGCTCAGCGACGCCTTTCCGCTGACCTCCCGGTACGCCGCCGAGGCGGGCTGGTACCTGCGGAACGAGCCGATCCCCGAAGTGGTGTGGCCGCACGTGGACGCGCGCGGCGCCTACGTGAAGTACGGCAGGGCCCGGGCGATGACGCCGGATTCCCTCTCCCTGCTCGGCTATCACCACGGCGTCGGCGTGTACGGGGTGCTGGGTGACGCCCCGGAAAACTTCGGGGTCCTGTACGTCCCCGTCCGTCCGGGGTGCTGGTTCCAGACCTACCAGTTCGAAGGCGTCGGCGAAATGCGGGAGGGCCGGTGACCGGCTCCACGCCGTCGATTCTCCCCGGCGGAAGCGGTGGATGACACACGTTCCACCCCACGAGCGCCTTCCCGCCGGGGCGGTGCTGGCGGATGACGCCGTCGAGCTTCGCCTGCTCCGCGTCCTGGAGCCCGGCGATGCGTCCGCGCGGCCACCGGAGGCGCGGTTCCTCTCCCCCGCGCTGGAATACCGCTTCGCCATCCACCGCCGGACGGACGGCCTGCGCGTCGGCCGCATCCACCTGCGGGTCACGGACGATCCGCTCATCCTTCGCGCGCTGGGGCATACCGGCTACGAGGTGGATGAGGCGCATCGCCGGAACGGGTACGCCACGCGGGCCGTCCGGCTGGTGGCCGGCCTTGCACGGATCTCTGGCGTGGCGCCGCTCTGGGTGCTCATCGAGCCGGACAACGCCGCCTCGCGCAAAACCGTCGAGCGGGCGGGATTTACCCAGGTGGACGAGGTCGATACGCTGCCGGAAGGAACCGCGCTCGGCCTGGGTCCGCGGGTTTGCCGGTATACCGTCGATGAGGCGTGACACGGAAGGGTCTCCGCGTTCGTACGTTGCGCGGCGCACATCGAGGATCGCGAATTCCGCCTCCCGGAGCGAATGAGTTCGCCGCGGGAAAGGCGCAAAGTCCGCTTCCCAGGAGCGAATGAATTCGCCGCTGGAAAGGCGCAAAGTCCGCCTCCCAAGAGCGAATGAATTCGCCGCTGGAAAGGCGCAAAGTCCGCCTCCGCGGACTGTAGCCGCGGGTCCTGGGCGCTGCGACGGACGCGGAAAACGCCGACGGTAGATTCCTCGGTCGCGCGCGGGTGCGGTGGTGAGGGACGGGTCCGTGCGGCGCTCCCTCGGAATGACAGAAGTGCGCGGGGGAGCTTGGTTCCGCGAAACCCGGCGGACTGTAGCCGCGAGTCCTGGGCGCTGCGACGGACCCGGAAAACGCCGACAGTAGATTCCTCGGTCGCGCGCCGGGGGATGGCGATGCGGACGGGTCTGTGCGGCGCTCCCTCGGAATGACAGATGTGCGCGGGGAGCATGATTCCGCGACATCCGAAGGAACACACCCCCAGGCATTTGCGACGTTAGATACCCTCTCCGCGCTTGCGGGAGAGGGTGCGAGCCTAGGCGAGCGGGTGAGGGCCCACTAGATTATCCTCGGCCGGCGAGGGCGACTCCCCCCGTCTCCTCCCGGCGATCCGGCTCTCCTGAAGCACCTCCCCTGAGTTCCCGCCCGGCGGCTCCCGCACGATTCTTCGATGGAAGTCAGCGAGAACGAGATGAAGCAGCGCCCCGACGCGCCCGCCAGTCCGGCCGCGGCATCCGAGCGCACGACTGACGCGCCCGCTACCCGCCGGTCACGCGTCCGCGAGCGCGCGGGGCGCATCCTGCGGCCGGTGGGGCGCGTCGCGCGCAAGGTGGCGCGCGGGCTGATGTGGGTGCTGGTGCTCACCGTGATGATCACCATCATCACCACCGTGGTGGGGATCAACCGCACGTCGGCCATCGGGCCGATGTCGGGGCCGGTGGTGCGCGACTTTACGCACCTGTATCCCGTGGAGGTGAACCGGGTGATCGCGCCCACCGACGAGGCGCAGATCGTCCAGGCGGTGCGGACCACGGGCGGGCCCATCTCCATCGGCGGCGGGCGCTTCAGCATGGGCGGGCAGACGGCCACCGAAGGCGCGCTGCAGATCGACATGCGCCGCTACAACCGCGTCATCCAGCTGGACACGGCGGCAAAGACCATCACCGTGCAGGCCGGCGCGACCTGGCGGCAGATCCAGGAGCTCATCGACCGCTACGGGCTGTCCATCAAGGTGATGCAGTCGTACGGCAACTTCACCGTCGGCGGCTCGCTCTCGGTGAACGTCCACGGGCGGTACGCGGAGCTGGGGCCCATCATCAGCACCGTGCGAAGCTTTCGCATCGTGCTCGCGGACGGCACGGCGGTCACGGCGTCGCCCACGGAGAACGCGGAGATCTTCTACGGCGCCATCGGCGGATACGGCGGGCTGGGCGTGATCACGCAGGCCACGCTGGAGCTGGCGGACAACGTGCGCGTCCGCCGTACCCGCCAGACCATGTCGGTGGATGAATACGCCGAGTGGTTCCGCCGAAACGTGCGCGGCCGCGCCGGCGTCGTCTTTCACAACGCCGACATCTACCCCAACGAGTACGACCGCGTGAGCGCCGTCACCTTCAGCCAGACGGCGGACTCCGTCACCATCGCCGACCGGCTGATGCCGCGGCAGGCGTCGTATCCCGCCAGCCGCATCGGGCAGACGGTGGTCACGGGGTGGCCGGGGGGCAAGGAGATCCGCGAGCACGTGCTGGATCCCTGGCTGTACCGCGGCAATCCGGTGGTGTGGCGCAACTACGAGGCGAGCTACGACGTGCGCGAACTGGAGCCCGGCTCGCGCGAAAAGTACACGTACGTGCTGCAGGAGTACTTCATCCCGGTGGGCGAGTTCGGCGCGTTCGTGCCGCGGATGCGGGAGATCTTTCGCAGGCACGACGTGAACGTGGTCAACGTCTCCATCCGCCACGCCACGCCGGACCCGGGCTCGCTGCTGGCGTGGGCGGGGGAGGAAAAGTTCGCCTTTGTCGTCTGGTACAAGCAGCGCACGGACGCCGCGGGGCGCGCGAAGGTGGCGCAATGGACGCGGGAGATGTCGGACGCGGCGCTGACCAGCCGCGGCAGCTGGTACCTGCCCTACCAGCCGCACGCCACGCCGGAGCAGTTTGCCCGGGCGTATCCCCGCGCCCCGGAGTTCTTTGCGCTCAAGCGCCGGCTGGACCCGCAGAACCGCTTTCGCAACAAGCTGTGGGACCGCTACGACCCCGCCGGCCCCGCGCGGATGGAGCTGGGCCGCGCGGAGCGGGCGGCGGTGGACAGCATCGCGGGATACGCGCGGCCGGAGTCGCAGAGCTTCCTCGCCCACCCCGAGTGGTTCATCGTCTACAGCGCCGACGAGTACGCGGCGTGGACAAAGGACCGCCTGCCGCACGGCTTTCCGTACGCGGAGTCCATCGGCCAGTACTGGCGCAACTGGGGCCAGGTGTCGCGCGCGTCGCGGCGGGAGAACCCCGGCAACGGGCAGTACTCGCTGATGCTGGGTGTGATTGGCGTAAGCTACTCGGTGGAGTACAGCCTGAAGGGCGCGTACGAGAACACCATCGGCCGGCTGAGCGCCTGGACGGCCGGCGGCCGCGCGACGGACGAGGACCGCTTCGGGCACCGGGTGGCGGCGGACTACGGCACCTTCATCCACACCATTCCGTGGTACCGCTACCCGTTCGGCAAGCAGCTGCGGGCGCTGTGGAGCGACGTGCCGCTCTGGGGCCCGGCGCCGCTGCGCAAGTGGGAGCGGCGCCTGTCGCTGTCGGTGGAGTACGGCATCAAGGCCGTGTACGCACGAATGCTGGGCGGCGCCACCGGGGCCGCGTACGCGCCGCAGGACCTGCGCATCAGCGCCGTCGTCTACGGCGACACCGCCTCGCTGGCGCCGGGCGACGCGCGCGTGCTGGCGCGGCGGCAGATTGGGCCGCGGCACGCGCTGGTGACCGTGGAGCGCTACGACCCCTTCTGGCAGGTGATGCGCGACGCGGCGAAGCGCGGCGAGTCCGCGCCGCTGGTGGAGATCGCGGGGAACGACGACATCGTGGTGACGGGCGTGGCGCCGCGCGACTGGCGCTACGTGGGGCCCGACGCGGAGTTCCTGTACGCGCTTCCCCTGCCCACGGACGCGCGGCGAATCCGCCCCGTCCTCACGGTACGCACCCGCGACCTGCTCCCTTTCCTGCGCCGCGTAGAGGCGGAGGGGCGGATGACCGTGGACCACGTGTACGACTACTGATTGACTTCGGCGGGAACCGCGCTGCGTCGGCCGGCGCCCCCTCCGCTCGCTTAGGCTCGCACCTCCCCCAAAACCCCTGGGGGAGGTTGGTTGCAGGGCTGGCGGCGGTGCGCTTCGGGGCGGATTGGCGCGAGCCGGTGGGGGGGTCGTTGGGACGCACCCGGAGCCTGTCGAAGCGCGATCGAATTCTCCCCTCTCCGTGAGGAACGAACGGGGAGGGGCCGGGGGAGGGGCACCCCCGCGGACGCAGTCCGAACCCGTTCGCCGAGCCTCGATCCATCGGCACCGCCAACCTCCCCCAGCAGTTTTGGGGGAGGTGG
>NZ_DASWNM010000108.1:0-71060 GCF_036399255.1 Longimicrobium sp. | reverse complement strand
TTTCGAAGGAGGCGCCACACCGCACCATCGGCTCGCACGAAATCCGGCGCGCCGACTGAGAAATCTACTGTCTGCTGCTGGTGCCCCGCCGCACCGCTCCGGCACTGGCCCTGTCCGCCCGTGTCGTAGCCGCAAGGTAAGCACGGCTACCGCGTCTGCCCTCCAGCAATCCGACAGGGGATTCCTCGGCCCTGCAACCTCTGGTGTGAAAGCAGGCTACGGCGTGGCCGGGCCTCGGAATGACAGCGCTGGTAGATCTGCCTGGATGCGCAGCGTCGGATTCTTAAACACGCTCTGAGGGAGGTCCTTGCGGCAGGCACTCGGAAAGGTGAACATACATTGGACGCGCCTGCGCGATCCGCCTTTGCCAGAGGGCCACCACGGCCACGGATTGCCCCCTGGAGGGAAGCGTCAATTCGTCCGCCTTGAGCAGCCGATCGAAATGCCGTTACGCGAATTCATGGACGAGAGTGGGAGGACATGGCTGGCGTGGAGCACGGTTCCGCGTTCGGGCGCAAACGTGCGGGCGGCGTACGCCGAGGGCTGGCTCAGCTTTCAGGTCGGCGGTGGACAGGACCGCCGCCGGCTCGTGCCCGTGCCGGAAGGATGGGAAGCGGCCTCCGAGGAGGAGCTGCGCGCATACCTTGGCCGTGCCCGCCCGCCGGAGCGGGCCGAATCGCTGAGCGGGACGGCGGAGGTCGTGGCGCAGAAGCGCGAGGAAGAGGCTGCCGAAGCCGTAGAGCGCGACCGGGCGGTACGCACACCGCCAGCGACGGGAAGCATCGATGGCGGTGCGCTGGAGCGGGTCAGGAAGATCCTGCGCGAGATACGGATCGAACGGGGCGACGGGTAGCGAACGGCGCCCGCGCTACCGGTCCGGGGGCAGCGTCACGGTAAAGGTCGCGCCCTCCCCCGGCTCGCTTCGCAGGGTGATCTCTCCGCCCATCGCGCGGGCAAGGTCGCGGCTGATCGCCAGCCCCAGCCCCGTCCCCTCGTGTCCGCTGGTGAGTGACCGCCCCAGCTGCACGAACGGCTGGAAGATGGAGTGCTGGTGCTCGGGCGGAATGCCCGGGCCCGTGTCGGATACCGTCACGCACGGCGTTCCGTCCACCGTGCCGCACCCGGCCGTGACCCGGCCGCCGGCGGGAGTGAACTTGACCGCGTTGGAAAGAAGGTTGAGCACGATCTGCTCCGTCTTTCCCAGGTCCGCCCGCGCCATGATGCCCTCCGGACAGGGGCCGTGCTTCAGGACGATGCCCTTTGCCAGCGCCAGCGGCTCCACCATCGCCAGCACCGCCTCGACCGCTGTGTGCAGGGAAACCGGCGTGATCTCGTACTCCACCTGCCCTGCCTCGATGCGGCTGTAGTTGAGCAGGTCGTTGACGATGCGGAGCAGGTGCTGCTGGCTTCCGCGAATGCGCTTCAGGTACTCCTGCTGCTGTTCCGTGACCGGGCCCGCGATCTCCATCTCCAGCAGGTCCGCGTATCCCAGCGTGGCGTTGATGGGCGTGCGAAGCTCGTGGCTCATCGCGGCCAGGAACTCGCTCTTGGTGCGGCTGGCGGTTTCGATCTCGGCGATCCGCCGCGCGTCGGCGACCTCCCGCTCCTGCGCCGCCTTGCGTTCCGTAAGGTCCCGCGTGACCTTGGCGAATCCCACCAGGCGCCCGCCGGAGTCGCGCAGCGCGGTGATGAGGACGTTGGCCCAGAAGCAGGACCCGTCCTTCCGCACGCGCCACCCTTCCTCTTCGTACTTCCCCTCACGGATGGCTACGTCCAGCTCCATCTTCAGCTTTCCCGCCGCGACGTCGGCCGCGGGGTAGAACGCGGAGAAGTGGCGGCCGATGATCTCGCCTGCCTCGTAGCCCTTGATCCGTTTTGCCCCCTCGTTCCAGCTGGCGACCCGGCCCTGCGGGTCCAGCATGAAGATGGCGTAGTCCTTTACGCCCTGCACCAGGGTGCGGAACCGCTCTTCGCTCAGGCGCAGCGCTTCCTCGGCCGAGCGCCGCTCGGTGAGGTCACGGGTGACCTTGGCGAATCCCACCAGGGTGCCGTCGGAGTCGCGGAGCGCCGTGATCACCACGTTGGCCCAGAAGCGGGAGCCGTCCTTCCGGACCCGCCATCCCTCGTCCTCGACCCGCCCGTCGCGCGTGGCGATCTCCAGTTCGATGGTGGTCTTTCCCCGCGCCACGTCCTCGGGGGGATAGAAGATGGTGAAGTGCTTGCCGATGATCTCTTCCGGACGGTAGCCCTTGAGGCGCTGCGCACCGGCGTTCCAGCTGAGGATGTGGCCCGTGGGGTCCAGCGCGAAGATGGCGTAGTCCAGTACGCTGTCCACCAGCAGGCGGTACAGTCCGCTGCCCTCCATGGCGCTGGTGGAGCCGCCGGCGAAATCCGCCGCTTCGGTTTCGGAAACCGACCGGAGTACGCCCAGAGGCGTCGTGCGCTGCGGGCGCGACTTTTCAGGAACGGTCATCAGCCGGGCCAGGTGCTCCGGAGGATCGTGTGGGGGATGGTTCAGCCCCCAGAAGAGGTCGCTCGGCGTTGCGGCACAGATCGTTCCAAGTCCCCCCGGGGTCGTTCGAGTTTTCGGGTCCCAGGCGCAGGCGCCTGACGTCCTGAGAGGGTGTCGCCAAACCTCGAACTCACAACGAAGCGGTGGCTTGCTGAGAGTGTGTCGCCAACCCTTCACACTCACGACGAAGCGGTGGCTTCCTCAGAGGGTGTTGCTGAACCCCAAACTCACAAAGAAGCGATGACTTCCTGAGGGAGCGCACCACGTGTAACCCGTTTCCACACAACCGCCTGCGCGCGACCGAAGGACCTGCTCTCCGGCGAGACGGGGCCGGCTTCATGCCGCGGGACCAGCTCCTCGGTTTGTGCCAACGAGATCCTTTGGTCGGCGCCATGGCTTTTTCGTACCTGCAGATCGAGGAGCGGCGCCTTCCTCAGTGGGTGTTGCCAAAGCTCCCAGCGTGATTGACTTCCTGAGGGAGGCGCCGCCCGCACCTCGCTTGTACACTGCACCTTCGCGCCGACCGAAGGACCTCGCCAGCAGAGCGACGGGGCTGGTTCCGTGCCCTGATCTGGCCCCTGCGCCACCGGGACGAGGTCCTTCGGTCGCGCGCAATCTGTAGTGTGACTTCTGGCTGGACGTGATGCGCTCCCT
The DNA here is from genome assembly GCF_036399255.1 of Longimicrobium sp. GTDB lineage: Bacteria > Gemmatimonadota > Gemmatimonadetes > Longimicrobiales > Longimicrobiaceae > Longimicrobium. Next base: position 67,894 of record NZ_DASWNM010000108.1, on the reverse strand, counting down.
CAGGAAGTCACCGCTTCGTTATGGATGTGAGGTTTAGCAACACCCTCTCAAGGAGCCCACCGCATGTAACCCGTTTCCACACAACCGCCTGCGCGCGACCGAAGGACCTGCTCTCCGGCGAGGCGGGGCCGGCTTCATGCCGCGGGACCAGCCCCTCGATTTGTGCCAGCGAGATCCTTCGGTCGGCGCCATGGCTTTTTCGTACCCGCAGATCGAGGAGCGGCGCCTTCCTCAGTGGGTGTTGCCAAACCTCCCAGCGTGATTGACTTCCTGAGGGAGGCGCCGCCCCGCAACTCGCTTGTACACTGCACCCTGGCGCCGACCGAAGGACCTCGCCAGCAGAACGACGGGGCTGGTCTCGTGCCCTGATCTGGCCCCTGCGCCACCGAGACGAGGTCCTTCGGTCGCGCGCAATCCGTAGTGTGATTTCTGGTTGGACGTGATGCGCTCCCTCAGGAAGTCACCGCTTCGTTATGGATCTGAGGTTTGGCAACACCCTCTGAGGCTGAGGATGAGAGCGATCGTCCGGTGCTGCGACGGCTTTTCGATGGCCCCCTCATTGATGGGCACACCGTCGTGTCGGCTACGGCTGGGTTCCGCGCGAGGAGCCCCCGTTTCCGAAGGAGATTCTTCGGTCGGCGCGCAGGCTGACGCGCGTTGTGGACGGCTCGGGGTGGGCGCCTTCCTCAGAATGACAGCGATCGTCCGGTGCTGCCTATCGATGGGCGCACCGTCGTGCCGGCTGCGGCTGGGTTCCGCGCGAGGAGCCCCCGTTTCCGAAGGAGATTCTTCGGTCGGCGCGCAGGCTGCCGCGCGTTCCGGACAGCGCGGGGCGGCGCCTTCCTCAGAATGACAGCGATCGTCCGGTGCTGGCTCCGCGTTCCGGTGGCCCCTGATGGGCGCACCGTCGTGCCGGCTACGGCTCGGTTCCGCGCGAGAAGCCCCCGTTTCCGACGGAGATTCTTCGGTCGGCGCACAGGGTGCGGAGCGTTCCGGACGGCTCGGGGCGGCGCCTTCCTCAGAATGACAGTGGACGTCCGCACCCACATGACAAAGCGGAGACGCGGAGCGATCGCTCCGCGCCTCCGCCTGCTTTCCCTGCGGTCCGACGCGTCAGTACGCTTCGGCGCGGCAGGTGCGGTCGAAGGAGGCACAGGTGTGGTACGTGCCGGGGCAGCTGAGCGGATAGCCGATGGTGCAGGGGGCGGCCTCGTTGGCGCGCACGGTGCCGGCCGGCACCGCGTCCCCCGCGCCCACCTCGAACGACTCGATGGCGAGCGTGTCCAGTTGCAGCGTGAGCTTGCGAATCATCGGCTCCTCCTCGGGTGATGACAGAGAACGAACGGTTTCCGCCAGCATAGCAGCGGCATCCTCGCCAACGCAACCCCGATCCACCCGCATTGCGCCGTGCCGCGCACGGTTCGCCGGGCAGCCGCTTTCAGCGCGTCCCCCGCGTACGCCGGCCGCCCGGTTCCGCGTCTTGCGATCGACGATCCACGAAGCGCCGGTGCCCTGTCGGACAGGGCGCTCTCTGCGCAGATTGGGGACCGGCGGGCCCCGGTCAGGCTCGCTCCATCCCATCATCCGAACCCGACCCCGATGAAGCCCGTGACCCGTTTCGTCACCGCGCTGGCCGCGGTTGCGCTCGCCGCCGGCGGCGCGCAGGCGCAGGCCCCGGTGGTGCTCAAGGTGGACCCGCCCAACTGGTGGGCGGGCCACTCCATCAACCCCGTCCGCCTGCTCATCCGCGGCCGGGCGCTGGCGGGTGCGCGCATGGAGTGCCCGCGGCTGGCGTGCGGCGAGGTCAAGGTGAACGCGGCGGGGACGTACGCGTTCGTGGACGTGACGGTGGACGACGGCGTCGCCCCGGGGCAGTACCCGCTCACCCTGCGCACGCCGGGCGGAACGGCGCCGGTGGCGTTCACCGTATCGCCCGAACTGCCGGCCACGGGCCGCTACCAGGGCTTCGGGCCCGACGACGTCATCTACCTGCTGATGCCGGACCGCTTCGCCAACGGCGACCCGGGGAACGACCAGCCGGCCGTGTCGCGCGGCATCCTGGACCGCGGGCACCTGCGCCGGTGGCACGGCGGCGACCTGGAAGGGGTGCGGCAGCGCCTGCCGTACCTGCGCGACCTGGGGATCACCGCCATCTGGATGAACCCCATCTACGACAACACCAACACGCTCGACACCATCGAGGTGTATCAGGGCGACCCCACCACCGCGTACCACGGCTACCACGCCATCGACCACTACGCGGTGGACGAGCGCTTTGGCGACATGGCGACGCTGCGGCGGCTGGTGGACGAGGCGCACGCGCAGGGGATCAAGATCATCCTGGACATGGTGGCCAACCACACCAGCCCGCACCACCCGTGGGTGCACGACTCGCCCACGCCCACCTGGTTCAACGGCACGGTGCAGCGGCACCTGTCCAACACCTGGCAGATCTGGACGCTGGCCGATCCGCACGCCACGCCCGAGATCCGCCGCCCGGTGCTGGACGGCTGGTTCGTCGACATCCTGCCGGACCTGAACCAGGATGACCCCGAGGTGGCGCGCTACCTGATCCAGAACACCCTGTGGTGGGCGGGGATGAGCGGCATCGACGGCATTCGCCAGGACACCTGGCCGTACGTGCCGCGCTCGTTCTGGCGCGAGTGGATGGCGGGGATTCGCCGCGAGCACCCGCAGATGCGCGTGGTGGGCGAGGTGTACGACGGCGACCCGGCCAACGTGGCGTTCTTCAGCGGCCGCCGCGCGCGGTGGGACGGGATCGACGACGGGGTGGACGCGCTGTTCGACTTTCCCCTGTTCTTTCCCCTGCGGCGGGCGTTCGTCGAGGGGAAGCCGCTGCGCGAGGTGGTGCAGATGCTGGGGCGCGACCACCTGTACGAGGATCCGCAGTCCCTGGTGACCTTTCTGGGGCTGCACGACGTGGGGCGCTTCATGGGCGAGCAGGGCGCCACGCCCGAGGGGCTGCGGCTGGCGTACACCTTTCTGCTCACCACCCGCGGCACGCCGCTGCTGTACTACGGCGACGAGATCGGCCTGCCGGGCGGCGGCGACCCCGACAACCGCCGCGACTTTCCCGGCGGATGGCGGGGCGACCCGCGCAACGCGTTCCAGGCGTCGGGGCGCACGCCCGCCGAGCAGGCCACGTTCACGCACGTGCAGCGGCTGCTGCGGCTGCGCGCCCAGCGCGGCGAGTTGCGCCAGGGGCCGGTGGTGAACCTGCACGTGGGCGACCAGCAGTACGTCTACCGCCGGGGTGCGACGGTGGTGGCGCTGAACAACGACACCACGGCCGCCGAGGTGCGCATTCCCGCGGCGGAGCTGGGTGCGGACGTGCTGGGCGTGTGCGCCCCGCCCCGCCGCGACGGCGATGCGCTGGTCATCACCCTTCCGCCCCGCTCCGGCTGCGTCTTCTAGAATCGGCCGGAAAAAGAAAAGCGAGGGGTACAGAGGAGCAGAGAACAGCCGGAGGAGCAGAGGACAACGGGTCTTCCTCTGTTCCTCTGGCTGTTCTCTGTCCCTCTGTACCCCTTCGCCGTTCGTACCAGAATGGTGAGGCGCCGCGCCCTTTTCTGGTGCACGGAGAATTCGGAAGATTTCCAAACTAAATCAGGATGGCCGGTTACGCGCGGCTCGAAAACTGCGGCGATCGGCGGCATCCGTACGGATCGGGGGCATCGATCTCCCCTTCCGTGACACGCCTCCCTCGCCCACCCCGACGATGATGAACACGCCTCGCTGGAAGGCACGCCTTCTCCCGCTCGCCCTGTTCCTGGGGGCGCTCGCCGCCGGCTGCGACACCGCGCGGCTGGACGGCCCCATGTCTCCCACGGCCGCCTCGCCGGCGGCGCCGCGGTACGCGCAGTTCGCCGGCGGCGGGCAGGACGTGCTGCTGCAGGGCTTTCACTGGAACTCGCACCGCTGGGACTGGTGGAACATCGTCACCGCCAAGGCGCCCGACATCAAGACCGCCGGGTTCACCATGGTCTGGCTTCCGCCCGCCTCGCGCGCCGCCGACTCGGCCGGGTACCTGCCCACCGAGTGGCGCAACCTGGATGCGTCGATGTACGGCACGGGCACGCAGCTGCGCTCCGCCACGGCGGCCCTGCGCACCCGCGGGATCAAGGTCATCGGCGACGTGGTGGTGAACCACCGCGCGGGGACCACCAACTGGGCAGATTTCACCACCCCCGCCTTCACCAACAACGCGCGGGCGGTCACCAGCAACGACGAGTGGGGGCTGGGCACGGGGAACGTCGACACCGGCGACGGCTACCACGCGGCGCGCGACCTGGACCACACGTATTCCTCGGTGCAGACCGAGATCACCAGCTGGCTCAACTGGCTCAAGGGCACCGGCAACGCGGGCTTCGACGGGTGGCGGTACGACTACGTGAAGGGCTTCTCTCCCTCGTACGTGGGCGGCTACAACACGGCCACCACACCGTACTTTTCGGTGGGCGAGCTGTGGCCCGACATCACGGGCGACTACTACGCCTCGTGCTCCAGCATCAACTACCACCGCCAGAAGCTGATGGACTGGATCAACGCGACCGGCGACCGCTCGGCCGCGTTCGACTTCACCACGAAGTGGCAGCTGCAGCTGGCGGTGGACCGCACCGAGTACTGGCGGATGGGGTGCATTCCCGGCGCCATCGGCTGGTGGCCGGCGATGAGCGTGACCTTCGTCGACAACCACGACACCGGCCCCTCGCCCGACGGCGGGCAGAACCACTGGCCCTTCCCGGGCTCCAAGGTGGAGCAGGGATACGCGTACATCCTTACCCATCCCGGCACGCCCACGGTGTACTGGCCGCACTACTTCGACTGGGGCCCGGACCTGCAGAACAAGATCCGCACGCTCATCGGCATCCGGAAGGCGCAGGGCGTCACTTCCACCAGCACCATCTCCGTGCAGATGGCGGACGCCACCCGCTACGCGGCAATCGTGAACAACAACGTCGCGATGAAGATCGGCCCCGGAAGCTGGTCCCCCGGCGCCGGCTGGACGCTGGCGACGTCCGGCAACGACTGGGCGGTGTGGACGCGCTAGCCGCGGGATCGCCATCCCGAGAATCACACAAAGGCGCTGACTTCCTGAGGGAGCGCACCACGTGTAATCCGATGTAGCACAGGCGATTGCGCGCGACCGAAGGACCTCGTTGGCAGAATTGAGGGGCTGGCTCCTGTGCTCAGGAGCCGGCCCCTCGGTTCTACCGGCGAGGTCCTTCGGTCGGCGCCAAAATCCATCGTACCAGCATCCGCGAAGTGACGCCTTCCTGCTTGGAGAAATCCCCGGACACACCCACATCTGAGTCCGGTCTAAAAAGTCCGGAGCGGCGGCGGATGCCGCGGATTTGGGGGTCCTCCGCAGTATCCCCACGTCGAGATCGTGCGTCTGAGCGCATCCTCCGAAGTTGACTTCTCCACACCTGTGTGGATCAAGCGGCATGGGCAACTTCTTGGACCGGACTCACATCTGTCATTCCGAGGGAGCGCACCACGTGCAACCAGAGGCTGCACAACCGCTTGCGCGCGACCGAGGAATCTACTTTCCGTTTCCTCGTGGCCTGCCGCGACGCCTCCACGCTGGCCCTGTCCGGCTGTTTCGCCGCCGCGGCGATGGAGCGGGCTACCGCGTCCGGGCTCGCGCGGGCCGACGGTAGATTCCTCGGCCCTGCAACCCGCGGCGCATTCGTCCGGCGGCAGCGTGGCCGGGCCTCGGAATGACAGCCCTGTTTCATCCAGCAGGGTGCGCGGAGAGCCGCCGGACCCAGGAAGTCAAACCGCGGTGAGAGTTCACCGACACCGCCCGAGATGAGATCCACCCGACCGTCCAGAGAGCGAATGGCCCTGCATCGCACGTCGATGCGGGGCCTTTTCGCGTCCGCCGCCCGGGATGGCGACGGCAGCCCGGAGCCGGGCGGATGCATCCACCTCAACACTTTGGCCGCCGGCTCCGTCTGGATGGTGAATGACCGATCGAACCGGGCCGGGACGCCCGGGGAGGGCGACGAAATCGGGCGGGGGTGGATGTCCGCCATCCGCTGGAACCGAAGGACAAGGAGTGCGGGACATGATGAAGAGCAAGACCCTGCTGCTGGCGGGCTTCGGCGCCGCGGCGCTGGTGGTGGCGGCGGAGCGCTCGGGTGCGCAGGACCGCGTCGGCGGCGTGCCCGGCACGTATGCGCTGGCCCGGGTGGACGGTCGCGCGCTTCCCGCCGTGGTAGAGGCGGACGGCGCCTGCCGCGACGAGTTGCTGTCGGGCACGCTGGCGCTGGCGGACGGCGCCTGGACGCTGGAGACGGTGGAACGCGAGACGTGCGAGGGGCAGGCGCCCCGCGAAGACCGCGAGACGGAGCGCGGCCGCTACACCGTCTCCGGCCAAGCGGTCACCTTCGCTGCGGATGAGTCAGATGATGCGGACGATGCGGATGACGCCGCGGGATCGGCCGGGGCGGCGGTCAGCGACGCGGACGTGGACGTGGACGAGCCGGCCACCGGCACCATGGACGGCGCTACGCTGACCGTGCGGCTGCGCGAGGGACAGACGGTGGTTTTCCGCCGCTGAGGACGATGGCGGGCGCACGGGCTTCCGTGCGTCCGCCGGGCGGGGCGGTTCCTGATCCAGCAAGGGGAGTGGAAAGATGGCGGAGAGAGGGCTGTACAAGTTCGGAGGGCTGCTGCTGATCGCGATCCTGGTCATCTCGGCGGTGGCGTACGCCACCAGCGGCGGCCGGCCCGCCGCGGAGGCCACGCCCGCCGCGCTGGACGACGCCCGCACGGGCGCCGCCCCGCTGGCGCAAACGGAGAGGGACGAAACCGCGGCGCCGGCGGAGGCCGTCTGCGCGCCCGACGGCGCGCCGCGGCCCCTGGACGCCGAGATCCACGAGAGCAGCGGCGTGGCGGTGAGCCGCGCACACGCGGGGATCTTCTGGACGCACAACGACTCGGGCGATCCCCTGCTCTACGCCGTGGACGCGCAGGGACGCACGGCCGGGCGCGTGCGCGTGGCCGGCGCGTCGGTGGAAGACTGGGAGGATGTCGCGCTGGCGCCCTGCCCCGCCAGCGGCGACTGCCTGTACGTGGCCGACATCGGCGACAACGACGCGGAGCGCGCCTCCATCACCGTCTACCGCATTCCCGAGCCCGCGCCCGGCGCGTCGCAGTCCGCGCCGGCCACGGCCATCCGGCTGCGCTACCCCGACGGCGCCCACGACGCCGAAGCCCTGTTCGTGCTGAACGGCGCCATCCACGTGGTCACCAAGGGCGAAAGCGGCCCCGTCGTGCTCTACCGCGCCCCGGCGGATGCCGGAGCGGAGGCCACGCTGCAGCGCGTCCGCGCCCTGTCGGCCGACAAGGTGGACAGGCAGGAGCGCATCACGGCGGCCGACGCCAGCCCGGACGGGCGCTGGATCGTGCTGCGCACCCTGCACGAGGCGGCGTTCTACCCCGCCGCGGCGCTGGCGGAGAGCGGTCCGCTGTCGCCGCGCCGGGTGGACCTGCACGGGCTGGACGAAAAGCAGGGTGAGGGGATCGGCTTCGGCCCCGACGGCTCCGTGTACCTGACCAGCGAGGGCGGCAAGAAGAACGCGCGCGCCACCTTTGCGCGGCTCTCCTGCACCCTGCCATGAGGGCTCGGCGGCTGGCCCTGCCTGCGGCGGCCCTCGCGCTGCCTCGCGGAATGGTCGCGGGAAACGCCGCTGGACGGCAGTGACGGTAGCGGCAGACGGCAAGGACCCTTTCCTGACCGGTGATCCCCGCCGCGGCGCCGATCCAGCGCGGCGGCGATTCTCCGGCGGCGTGCCCCTTGCCGCACACGCCGCGGAGCGCGCCACCCGGCGAGCCGCACCGCGACAGGACGATTGCCTTTGAGCGAGCACCCATCCCCGGACGGTCCGACGCCCCAGAGCGCCGCGCTCCCCTACCGCATCCGCGACGGACAGGTGGAGATCCTGCTGGTCACGCCGCGCGGCGGCACCGGGTGGATCATCCCCAAAGGAAAGGTGAACGCCAGGCTGGGCCCTGCGCGGTCCGCCGCCCGGGAAGCGGAAGAGGAGGGCGGCGTGCACGGATCGATTGACCGGACGCCCTTCGGGGAGTACCGGCACGGGGGCGGCGGGGAGGGCCCACGGGTGGCCGTGTTCCTGATGCACGTCACGCGCGAGCTGACTTCCTGGGCCGAAGCGCACCAGCGCGAGCGGCGGTGGGCCTGCGTGGACGAGGTGCCGGAGTTGGTCGTGGACCCGGCCCTGATGCAGGTGCTGCACGCGGCGGCGGAGCACCTGGCCATCCACGCCCCCGCCCTGCTGGCCGCCGAAGAGGCCCGGCGCGCGCGCAGCCGCCAGCGCCGCCTCGCGGGTTCGGCGCTCCTTCTCGCCGCCGCATGCGGCGCGGCGGTCCTCACGTTTATCGCCGGGTGAGTGGAATGGGGTGGCGCCGTACTCCATCGACCGTCGTGAATGGCCGCCTCCCCGCGTGGAAAAGAAGGCGCCATTTCGTCGTCCAGGCAAAAGCCCCGCAGCGGTTCGGCTGCGGGGCTTCGTTGTCATCCGCGGTGACGGACGTCATCCCTGCATCCGCGCAGGGTGTCCATCAGCAGATCGGCGCCGCGTTGGAGCAGTGCCAGGTCAGGCCGCAGATGCTATCGTCGTACGTGCAGTTGGTGCACGATTCCGTCACCTTGCACCCTTCGGTCGCATCGTGCCCGCGCACCGTTCCGCGTTCATCCACGGGGTGGGCGGTCGCGAACGACTCGACGGTCAGGTCCTCTGCGTTCAGGCGGAGCTTCTTCATCGCCGCTCGTCTCCTTCAAGGGTGATTGTCTGGTAATCGGACGCCTGGAACGCCGTTCCAGGCCGCCCGCGTCACCGCACGTCAGCAAAGACAGGTCAGCACGGGGATGGTGCCGCACGCCGCGCCCCGGCAGGTCAGCTCGTCCAGGGTGCAGTTGTAGGTGCACGATTGGCCGCTGGCTGCGTCGTACGCCTGCACCGTTCCGCGCTCACGCTCGGCGGCGTCCGTCTCGAACGACTCGACCCGGAGCGCGTCCGGGTTCAGGCGGATCTTTCTCGTCATCTGCACTCTCCTGGATTGGATTGGATATCCCTGCAAACCGTTGCATCACATCGGCTTTCGAACGGAGCCGCCGCCCGATTGGGCAAATGCGGCTGCAAGAGTGCTGCCGTGCGCCCGGCGGAGCGCGGGACGCTGCGTTGGGGGCCTGATCGGCGCTCGCGCCTGTACTTGGTGTGCACTCGCCTTACAAAGCCATCGACATATGCAGATGCGGGAACGGCGGCGGTTCGCGGGACAAACGAACCGGCTGACTCCTGAGAAGGAGACAGCCGGCTTCATGATGGTCCGAATACCTATACGTCCGTCGTACCCCAATCGGCCAACGGCCGCACGGCAACCCGCATCAGGGCGCCTACGGCTTCATCCAGGTACCCTCCCAGATGTACTCGAAGATGGTGGCGCCGCAATACCGCGAGCAGTCGCCCGAGTCGTCCATGGCACCGTTTACGGTGCCGCGGGGCTCCTCGATGGCCGCCAAATCAAAGGAAACCACGGCCAACTCTTCGACATTCAGCTTGAGCTTCTTCACGGGAGGTCTTTCGGAGATCAGAGGATGCGCGTGTTCGCCAGGAGGGGAAGACATGCGTTTACAACGAAGGTACGCATCAATATGTAGTAAACAGCGCCAGGACGCAATGCGTATTACGACACAAACCGCAAAGCCATCCGTTCCAAGCCAGGACCGAAGCAACGCTGCCGCGGAACTCTGCCGCGGTACCCCCGAACCGTGGCCGTGTGCGTCGTCCGGCCGCCCAAGCCAAAGCCTCGCAGCGGGTTCGGCTGCAGGATCCTCCCGTTCATGCCAGCGACCCCGGCGGACGTCATGATCGCGTGGCGCCGGGGGCCCTCCGCAGCCGCCGCGTGCGGCTTGACCCGGTGTCGGGATCATTCGTGAGGGGTGCCGCCGGGCGGGCCGGAGGATAGGTTGCGGAGCGCTCGCGCGGCGGGCGGCGCGGGATGACGGAACGGGAGCGCGGGAAGCAGCAGAGCCGGCGGGAGAAAGCCTTTCCCTGCCTCTCTGCTGCTCTGCGTAGGATGGGGGCAGATGTGGATCGTGTTCGCGCTGGCCGCCGCCTTTGGGTCGGCGTGGACCAGCTTTGGGCTCAAGCGCGCGGTGGGGCACGCGGGGGCCGTCGTGTCGACCGTGGCGTTCCGGCTGCTGGCGGGGCTCCTGCTGGCGATCGTGGTGGCGGCGACGGGCGGATGGCCGGCGCTGCCGCCCGCGTACTGGCGCGTGGCGGGGCTGGTGCTGGTGCCGGAGGTGCTGGGGATGCTCTTCCTGACCCTGGCCCTGCGGACGGGCGACCTGTCGCACGTGCAGCCGCTGATGGGCCTGCTGCCGCCCATGGTGATGCTGGGCGGCTGGCTGTTCCTGGGCGAAGTCCCCACCCTTCCCGCCGCCGCGGGCGTGGTGCTGGTGACCGCCGGCGTGTACTGCATCGGGCTGCGGCCGGGGCTTTCGGCGCTGGAGCCGCTGCGCGCGCTGGCCCGCGAGCGCGCCAGCTGGTACGCGGTGGCGGCGGCGGTGGCATGGAGCGTCACCAGCCTGATGCACCGGGCGGGAATCGACATCGTGGGGCCGTTTCCGTGGGGCGTTACGCTGGCCGTGGGCTCGGCGCTGCTGCTGGCGGTGGCGGCGCTGCCGGGGATGGCGTGGCGAACGGGCACGGTGGGGCTGCCGCGGGCGCCGCTGGCCTGGGGCGGCTGGGTGCTGCTGGCGGGGACGGCCTTCGCGCTGCAGCAGACCGGGCTGTACCTGGCGCTGCGCCTGGCGCAGACCGGTTACGTCATCGCCATCACGTCCACGGGCCTGCTGATCGCGACGGGGCTGGGCATCCTGTTCCTTGCCGAGCGCACGGCCGCCCGCAACCGCATCGCCGGCGCCCTGCTGGTGAGCGCCGGCGCCGCGCTGATCGCGGTGTTCGGGTAGCGGGACCTCCCCGGCACCGCCGCGCTCGTTCCTCGGGGAGAGGGGAAGATTCGAGCGCGCTGCGGAGGTATCGAGCTGCGTCCGCGGGCGCCCCCTCCGGCTCGCCTAGGCTCGCCACCTCCCCCAAAACTGCTGGGGGAGGTTGAACTTCGATCCCGCTCCGAAATGCCTGTCGTGCGCGTCACCCTCCCCCGCGCAGTTTGCGGGGGAGGGCCGGGGTGGGGGCGCCGTCGGGCGCCAGTTCGATTCACGTCGCCGATCCTCCACCCCCTGCCCCACCCCAACCTCCCCCAGCAGTTTTGGGGGAGGTGGGCGAGTCATGCGAGCCCGGAGGGGGCGCCGCGGGTCGCGCCGGGAACGGAGGATGCGGACGATTGCGCGCTCGACCAGCATCAACATCCACAGACAGGGCCGATGAGCACCACGGCGGGGCAGTTTCCGGCGGAGACGGGCGCGGACGGCGCGTTCGTGCGGCAGCGCTACTCCATCCGCGACCGCATCACGGCGGACGGATCGTCCGGCTTTCCCGCGGAGGCGGGCCGCTACCACCTGTACGTCTCGCTGGCGTGCCCGTGGGCGCACCGCGCCATCATCGTCCGCAAGCTGCTGGGGCTTGAGGACGTGATCTCCATGTCCGTGGTGGACCCCATCCGCGACGAACGGGGCTGGGCGTTTCGCGACGGCGACGGGCACGGGCCGGACACCGTCTGCGGCTTCCAGTTCCTTTCCGAGGCGTACCTGCGCACGGACCCGTCGTACACCGGGCGCTACACCGTGCCGTGCATCTGGGACCGCGTCACGCAGCGGCTGGTGACCAACAACTATCCCGACATCACCCTCGACTTCGAGACGCAGTTCACCGCTTTTCACCGCCCCGGCGCGCCCGACCTGTATCCCCAGGCGCTGCGCGCGGAGATCGACGAGATCAGCGACGTCGTCTACCGCGAGGTGAACAACGGGGTGTACCGCGCGGGGTTCGCCACGTCGCAGGAGGCGTACGAGGCGGCGGTCGATGGATTGTTCGCGCGGCTGGACTGGCTCGAGGCGCGGCTGGCCGGGCAGCGCTACCTGGTCGGCGGCCAGCTGACGGAGGCCGACATCCGCCTGTTCACGACGCTGGCCCGCTTCGACGCGGTGTACGTGGGCCACTTCAAGTGCAACCTGCGCCGGCTGGTGGACTACCCCAGCCTGTGGGCGTACGCCCGCGACCTGTACCAGCGCCCGGGCTTTGGCGAAACCGTGAGCTTCGGCCACATCAAGCGCCACTACTACATGACGCACGACCAGCTGAACCCCACCCGCATCGTGCCGAAGGGGCCGGTGATGGACTGGGACAGTCCCCACGGCCGGGAGCGTCTGGGTTGATGACGACGGACGCGCTGGTGATCCGCGACGCCCGCCCGGACGAGCGCGACGCCTTTCGCGCGCTGACGCTGCAGGCCTACGAGCAGTACGCCACCCTCATGCGGCCGGACGCGTGGGCCGGGCTCTCCGCGGCCATCCGCGCCGCGCTGGAGGTGGAGGGGCCGGACCGCATCGTGGCGGAGCGCGGCGGGCGGCTGCTGGGAAGCGTGATGCTGTTTCCCCCCGCCGTGGACGCGTACCGCGGCCAGACGGGCCCGGCGAGCGGGCCGGAGCTGCGGCTGCTGGCCGTGGCGCCCCAGGCGCGGGGCCAGGGCGTGGGCCAGGCGCTGGTGGACGAGTGCATCCGGCGCGCGCGGCGGATGGGCGCCGCGGAGCTGGGCCTGCACACCTCCGAGAGCATGGCCGCGGCAATGCGGATGTACCTGCGGATGGGCTTCGTCCGCGCCCCCGAGCACGACTTTCAGCCCCCCGGCGCCGAGCTGGTGGAGGGCTACCGCCTCCCCCTCGGCCCGCCGGACGGCGGCGAATAGACGCCGCGGAATGAAGACCCCTGGTCCCATCCCAATCTGTCATTCCGAGGGAGCACACACCCGGCACCTTACCCGACCCCAAGAAGCCGGTGTGCGACCGAGGAATCTACTTTCCGTTTCCTCGTGGCCTGCCGCGACGCCTCCACGCTGGCCCTGTCTGGCCATTTCGCCGCCGCGGCCATGGCGCGGGCTGCCGCGTCCGGCCTCGCGCACACCGACAGTAGATTCCTCGGCCCTGCAACCTGCGCGGTGTTCGTCCAATTGCAGTGTGGCCGGGCCTCGGAATGACAACCCTGTCTTCCTCCGGCAGGGTGCGCGCAGCGCCGCTGGACTCAGGACGTCAAATCCCGCATGATCTCACGTGGAGAAAGCAGGGGGAACGTAGTGGTTTTCTCCGTGTCCTCTGCGCCCTCCGCGTGAGAATCTCTTTCCCGAAGCCCGCCGCGACACAGTGCCATGGAGCCGTGGTCAGGGGTTTGCAAAGAGCGGCGGACGTCCGGGCCACGTATCTTACCGCGGCCCGGCTACACTTTCCAAGATCCGACGGAACGGAGGCAGCTTGAGCGGCACCCCACGGCACCCCACGGGGCTGCCCGGCCTGGACGAGGTACTGCACGGCGGGCTCATCCCGGAGCGCGCGTACCTGGTCCGGGGCGGCCCCGGCACGGGCAAGACCACGCTGGGGCTGCACTTTCTGGCCAGCGGCGTCGCGCAGGGCGAGCCGGCGCTGCTCATCACGCTTGAGTCGTCCGAGCCGCAGCTGCGGCGCGACGCCGAGTCGCAGGCGCTGGACCTGTCGGGCATCCACTTTCTGGACCTGAGCCCCACCCGGGAGTTCTTTGCCCAGAACCAGAGCTACGACATCTTCTCGGCCGGCGACGTGGAGCGCGACCCCACGACGCAGCAGATCGTGCGGACCATCGAGGAGCTGCGCCCCAAGCGCATCTTCGTGGACGCCGTCACCACGCTGCGCTACCTGGCGCCCGACGCGTTCCAGTTCCGCAAGCAGGCCCGCTCGTTCGTGCGCTACCTGGTGGAGAACGGCGCCACGGTGCTCATGAGCTCCGAGCCCACCGCCAGCGCGCCCGACGACGACCTGCGCTTCATGGCCGACGGCATCATCGACCTGGAGATCTCGCCCACGCACGGCGTGCTGCGGCGCACCCTGGGCGTCAGCAAGTTCCGCGGCTCCGACTTCCAGGGCGGCACCCACTCCATCCGCCTTAGCGCGCGCGGGATGGAGGTGTACCCGCGCCTGGTGCCGGGCGACCACCGGCACGAGTTCACCCCCGAGCTCATCCCGTCGGGGATCACCGAGCTGGACGAGATGCTGTGCGGGGGGATCGAGCGCGGCACCATCACCATCCTTACCGGGCCCAGCGGCGCCGGCAAGACCACGCTGGGCATCCAGTTCATGAAGGAGGCCGCCAGCCGCGGGGAGCGCTCGGTGGTGTACGCCTTCGAGGAGCAGATGGAGACGCTGCTGCACCGGTGCGAGAACATCGGCGTGCCGCTGCACGACATGCTGCGCGACGACACCCTGTCGGTGGTGGAGGTGGAGCCGCTGCGCTACTCGCCCGGCGAGTTTGCGCTGATGGTGCGGCGCGAGGTGGAAGAGCGCGGCACGCGCATGGTGATGATCGACGGCATCGCGGGGTACCGGCTCACCCTGGCGGGCGACGACCTGGTGGCGCACCTCCACTCGCTGGGCCGCTACCTCAAGAACATGGGCGTCACGGTGCTGCTGCTGAACGAGACCGAGGCCATCACCGGCGACTTCCGGGCGACCGAGGTGGGCGTCAGCTACCTGTGCGACAACCTGGTCTTCCTGCGCTACCTGGAGATGGGGGGCGAGCTGCGCAAGGCCGTGGGCGTGCTCAAGAAGCGGATGGGCGACTTTGCCCGCACGCTGCGCGAGATCTCCATCACCTGCGACGGCGTGCAGGTGGGCGAGCCGCTGGCGGGGCTGCGGGGAATTTTGACCGGCACCCCCGAGTGGGCGCCCCCACACACCGAATGAACGCCGCCCCCGCCGCCGCCTCGTCCTCTGCCGACGCGCCCGCGCCGCCGCCCGCCCGCGCGGAGCCCAGCCGCATTCTGCTGCTGCTGGACCAGCGCGAGAACCGGTCGCTGCTGGCCGCCGAGCTGGGCGACCGCCACCAGGTGCTCCCCGCCACGGACGACGACGCGCTGGACGGCGAGTTCGACCTGCTGGTCCTGGACGGGCGCTCGCTGGACCGCCTGTGGGAGCGGGTGCAGCGGCGCAAGGCCCGCGACGAGCCCGGCTTTCTTCCCGTGCTGCTGGTGACCTCGCGGCCGGGGGTAAAGATGATCACCCGGCACGTGTGGCGCAGCGTGGACGAGCTGATCGTGGCCCCCATCGAAAAGGCGGAGCTGCGCGCGCGGATCGAGGTGCTGCTGCGCGCCCGCTCGTTCTCGCTGCAGCTGGGCGGCCAGGTGGAGGCGGCGCGCGCCCTGGCCCAGCGGCTTCACCAGCAGGCCGAGGAGCTGCGCGGGACCGCCGAGCGGCTGGCCGAGCGCACCGCCGCCGCCGAAGAGGCCAACCAGGCCAAGAGCCAGTTCCTGGCGATGATGAGCCACGAGCTGCGCACCCCGCTCAACGCCATCGGCGGGTATGCCGACCTCATCGAGATGGGCGTGCGCGGCCCCGTCACCGACACGCAGCGCGACGACCTGGCGCGCATCAAGGCGGGGCAGCGGCACCTGCTGGGGCTGATCAACGAGGTGCTGAACTACGCCAAGCTGGAGACGGGCACCGTCCACTACGACCTGGCCGACGTGTCGGCGCGCGACGCGCTCTCGTCGGCCGAGGCGCTGGTGGCGCCGCAGGCCCACGCGCGCGGGCTGGAACTGGAGGTGGCCGCGCCGGACACGGACCTGTGGGTGCGCGCGGACGAGGAAAAGCTGCGGCAGGTCCTGGCCAACCTGCTTTCCAACGCCATCAAGTTCACCCCCGCGGGCCGGGTGCGCCTGTCGTGCGAGGCCTCCGGCGCCGACGCCTGCTTCCGGGTGAGCGACACCGGAATCGGCCTGTCGCCTGACAAGCTGGAGGCCATCTTCGAGCCCTTCGTGCAGATTCGCTCGGACCTTACCCGCACCGAGGAGGGCACGGGGCTGGGGCTGGCCATCAGCCGCGCCATCGCCGAGGCCATGCAGGGCTCCCTGACCGCCGAGAGCGTCCTGGGCGAGGGCAGCACGTTCACGCTTCAGCTCCCCCTTTCTTCCAGATCCTGAAACAGAATCGTCGTACAGAGGAACAGAGTCAGACAGAGGTCCATCTCCTCTGTCTGACTCTGTTCCTCTGTACCCATGAAGGTGTTGTTCTCCCAGATCACCGGAAAGCGCGGGGGGCACGGCGGCTTCCTCCGAACGGTGGATCGGAAGGGGGGACCCCTTGTGCGCGGCGCGGGTATCATTAATTTGGAAGCAACTCTTCCAAATTGGGGCCACGACGTTCCGTGGAGTAGAGTATGAGCAGCACAGACATCGAACCGGGCACGACGGCCGGCAACCCCCTTGGCGCGGCGGAGGAGCTGCTGGGCCTGGTGTTCTCCAACCCCAAGGACCTGCGGCACTCCGCCGAGCAGGTGCTGGACCAGGAGTTCGTCCCCACCGAGCTCGTCAGCGAGGACGAGCATTCGGCGGACCTGCGGCTGCGGCCCGCCGGCATGGGCGAGATCATCGTCCACGCCGAGCGCGAGCGGCACTGGTATCCGTACCAGATCACGCGCGTGGACGGCGTGGAGCGCTGACGCGCGGCATCATCCACGGGAAAGATCCAGACGAGGGAAGGCGGGTGGTCGCACGGGTGCGGCCGCCCGCCTTTGTATCGTCCGGATGACAAAGGGGACGCGGGGATGTAACTTGCCGGGCGCCCCGCCGCGCGCTGGAAACCCGTGATCATCCACCGTGCAGAAGATCGATCCGCGCAACTTTCAGCGTGCCACGCGCACGACCAGCAAGGAGATCAACCGCCAGATCGTGCTGAACCTGGTGCGCGAGTACCAGCCCATCAGCCGCGCCGACCTGGCGCGGCGCATGGAGGTGGCGCGCGGCATGGTGAGCCCGCTGGTGAACGAGCTGATCGAGTGCGGGCTGCTGTACGAGGCGGCCACCGGCACCTCGCCGCGCGGGCGCAAGCCCACGCTGCTGCACGTGCGCGCGCACGACCGGCTGGTGGTGGGCATCGACGTGCGGCTCAGCGGCACGCAGGTCATGCTGTCGGACTTCGGCGGCCGCACGCTGGCGATGGAGATCCTCGCCACCCCGGCGGACCCCGCGGCGCTGGTGGACGAGCTGGCCGCCCGCGTCGGGCGGCTGCTGGAGGCCAACGCCGCCGCCGGCTCGTGCCAGGGGGTGGGCCTGGTGGTGCCGGGAATGGTGGACCGCGCCTCGGGGCGCCTCGTCAACGCGCCGACGCTGGGCTGGCGCGACGTGGACCTGCGCGGGGCGCTGGAGGCGGCGGTGGGGGTGCCCGTGGCCATCGAGCGCGACGCCGTGGCCTGCGCGCTGGCGCAGATGTGGACCGGCGAGGCCGCGGCCGACGCACTGGACAGCTACGTCTACGTCACCTTCAGCGACGGCGTGGGCGCGGGCCTGGTGGTCAGCGGCCGGGTGGTGCGCGGCCACCGCGACGCGGCGGGCGAGTTCGGCCACATCCCGCTGACGCTGGACGGACCCGCCTGCTCGTGCGGGTCGCGGGGGTGCTGGGAGGCGTACACCTCCAGCTACGCCATCGTGGCGCGCTACCTGGGGCGCGACCTGGCCTCGCGCGAAAGCTACGCCGCCATCCGCGGCACCGGCCTCACGGTGACGGACGTGATCGCCCGCGCGCGCTCGGGCGACGCGGCGGCGGGCGCGGCGCTGGACGCCAGCGGGCGGTACATGGGCCTTGGCCTGGCCGCCATCGTCAACGCGCTGAACCCGGCCCGCATCATCGTGGGCGGCGAGATCGCGGCGGCGTGGGACCTGATCGGCCCGGTGGTGGTGCGGGCGATGGCGGAGCGCACGCTTACGCAGGGGAGCGCCGCCACCCCCGTGATCCCCGAGGCCAGCGACCAGCAGACCCGCCTGCGCGGCGCCGCCGCCCTCGTCGTCGCCCCCATGTTCGCCGCGCCCGCCATCGCCTGAAACGAAGACCTCACGCAGAGGCGCGAAGGCGCGGAGAGAAGATCGGTTCTCTCCGCGCCTTCGTGCTTTTGCGCGAGGCATTTTGCGGCCGTGCTCCACCGCCGGCCGGGCGATCGCACGCGAAAACAACATCTCATGAGTACAGAGGAACCGAGTCAGACAGAGGAAGCAAGACGATATTTCGGCTCGCTTTCTCTGTCTGACTCTGTTCCTCTGTACGCCTATTCTTTTTCAGGCTCCGGCACTACTCCAGCAGCCAGAGGAAGTTGTCGAACCGCGAGTGGACGTTGTTCCAGGCGCGGGTGTTGTCGGCCCGCAGGCCGATGCCGCCCGAGCTGTAGGTGTTGTCGGTCACCGTGGCCACCACCGTGCCGTCGTAGTAGGCCTTCAGCACGTTGCCGTTGGCGCCAAAGCTGATCTCGTGCTCGCTGCCGGCGGGAAAGTTCACGTCGATCTGGCCGGAGAGGCTGGTGAACGCGCCGTTGACCGCCTTGTAGATCTCCAGGTTGGCGTACCCGAAGAGCGAGTCGTCGCGAATGGCGAGCAGGTAGTAGTTGCCGCTGCTCTGAAAGCGCAGCACCAGACCGCCGTCACGGATGGAGTCGACCGTGGTCTGCACGTAGCCCTTGGTAAAGGTTACGCCGTTGCGGATGACCACGCTCTGCCGCGCGCTGGTGTCGGCGCGCAGGAAGCCGTTGGAGATCGACCACGCGCCGGTGGTGTTGTAGATGGTGTAGCTGCCCAGCGTGTTGCCGCCGAACGTGTCCTGGAACGGCGCGTTGTACCACTTGATCAGGTCGAAGCGGCCGCGCACGCCGGAGTAGCCGTGCGTGTTGTCGTGCCGCACGCCCACGCCGCCGGCGGTGGTGTAGGTGTTGTCGGTCACCTGCAGCACCACCACGGTATCCACCATGGCGGTAAGGGTGGTGCCTTCGGCCTCGAAGCGCACGTTCTTGGTCACGCCCTGCGGCCAGCTGATGTCCTGCCGCGTGCCCAGGCGCGTGAACACGCCGCTCACCACCTTGTACATCTCGATGTTGGCGTGGGAGTACCGCGAGTCGTCGCGGATGGCCAGCAGGTAGTAGTTGCCGGCGCTCTGAAAGCGCATCACCAGCCCGCCGTCCACCACCGAGTCGGCAAACGTCTCGATGTAGCCGTCGCTGAAGCTGATGTTGTTGCGGATCACCACGCTCTGCACCGCCGTGGAGTCGGCGCGCAGGTGTCCGCCCGAAACCGACCAGGCGCCGGGGTTGTTGTAGATGGTGTAGCTGGAGAGCGAGTTGACGGCGAACGAGTCCTGCCCCGACGCGCCGCCCATCAGGAGCAGGTGCGGGGCGTTGGGGGCACGCGCGGGGGCGGTGCCCGGACTGGTGAGCTCGTCGCCGCAGGCGGCGAGGCCCAGGGTGAGGAGGGCTGCCGCGAGGACTCTGGTGCGCAGGTGTGTCATGGGACCGTTCCGGGTGGGGATGGGAAGGAGGCAGCCTCCGTACGGCGTGCGTACGGGGCTATCTTCAACTTTATCGCGGTTTCCAGGTACGTCAATAGAGTCGTTAAGCGTGTCTTTTTTACACGTGACACGCGGACACGCAAACCTTACGAACGTGGCTACATCTCCCGCCGTTACTCACAAATTCCTCTGTTTGGGCGCGAATCAAGGCTGGTTCTAAACCTACTCCTAATCAGCACAAAAAGAGCGAATCGAAAACGGCGAGGAGACGCTGTGACCCGCTTCCGGATCGGCTCGGGGCCGGGGGATGGAACGAGCCGGGGCGACGGGTCGTGCGGGGGCAGGGAGACGCGGACCTCCACCCGGAATCCGGGGAGAAAGCGCACCGCCGCCTCCCTCCGCGGCGGCACGCCCTCCCGGAGCACGCCGCGGCCGCGGATGCGGCTCCAGCCACCCATCCGCCGCCACCATCTTGCCCCCCCGCGGCGCGCGGGGCGAGCGGGGGCACCGCGCCTTACGCCACCTTGGGCGCGGCGAACTTGCGCGCCACCAGCAGCGCCGTGGCGCCGGCCAGGCGCGGCGTGCCGCCCTGGGGCACGGCGACCACCGGCGTGGCGGCGGCGGCGGCCGTCAGCGTGCGCTCGCGGACGCGCTCCGCCACCACCGGGCCAATCAGGTCCCACGCGGCGGTGATCTCGCCGCCCACGATGATGCGCGCCGGGCTCAGCGCCGTCACGATCCCCGCCAGCCCGATCCCCAAGTAGTGCCCCGTCTCCAGCACCGCCCTGCGCGCGCCCTCGTCCCCGGCGCGCACGCGGGCGATCAGGTCTTCCATGGTGAACCCGCTCTGCCGCAGCCGCTCGCGGCTTTCCGGCTCCCACGGGTCCACGCCAAAGTAGCGCGCCAGCGTCGCCACGTTGCTGGTGTACGCCTCCAGGCACCCGCGCAGCCCGCACATGCAGCGCGGCCCGTCCAGCGAAAGCGGCAGGTGGCCAAACTCGCCGGCGGTGTCGCCGTGGCCGCGAAACACCTCGCCGTCCTCCACCACCCCCACGCCCACCCCGTCCGACACGGTGACGTAGACGAAGTTGTCCGGCTCGCCCCCGCCAAAGGGGGGCAGCCACATGTGGGCCAGGGCGCAGGCGGTGGGGGCGTTCTCGATGAAGACGCGCAGCCCCGTCCCCGCCTGCAGCGCTTCGCGAATCTCCACGTTGCGCCACCCCAGCTGCGGCGAGTTCAGGATCTGCCCGGTGCGGCGGTGGATCATCCCCGGGAACACGATGCCGATCCCCTCGCAGTTCGCCACCGCGTGGTCGCGCAGCAGGCGCTTTACGCGGACGACGAGCTCCGAGACCAGCGCGTCGGGCAACAGCTGGGTGGGAAACGATTCCATGGCCACCTGGCGCCCGTCCAGGTCCGTCAGCGCCACGCAGGTGTGGCTGAAGCGCACGTCCACGGCGATGGCGAACTGGTCGCGGGTGCGCACGTGCAGCAGGGTGGGCTTGCGCCCGCGCGGCGCGTTGGCGACGGCGCCCTCCAGCAGCACGCCGTCGGCGATCAGGCCTTCCACCAGCTGGGTGATCATCCCCCGCCCCACGTGCATCCGCCGCGCGAGGTCTGCCCGGGAAAGCGGCTCGTGCTCGCGCACCAGGTTCAGCACGATCTTGCGGTTGATCTCCCGAGGGGTAGAACGCGTGGCGCGGCGGAACTCACCCGTGTTGATCTTGCGCATTCTCTCCTCCAGTGGCACGCACCTGCCGGGCTGTGGAAGCCCTCCGTCAACATTTGGAAGCTTCTCTTCCAATTTCTAGCCAAAGCCCCTGATCCACAAGTCCGGCGTGCGTAACGGGGGTGTCGACGATCCAAGACGGAACGCCTCACGCAGGGTAAACGAGAGAGGACGCGGAGAATTCGTCTCTGCGTCCTCTCTCCCGTTCCTCCGCGTCCTCCGCGTGAGGTCCTCTGGTTTTTCAGTCGCGCAGCGCGGGCAGCGGCTCGCCGTCGGGAACGAAGCGCAGGGCCACGCCGTTGTTGCAGTAGCGCTGGCCGGTGGGTTGCGGGCCGTCGTTGAAAACGTGCCCCTGGTGCCCGCCACAGCGCGCGCAGTGGTATTCGGTGCGCGGCCAGATCATCCGGAAGTCACGCTTCGTTTCCAGGTGGCCGGGGATGAAGTCGTAGAAGCTGGGCCAGCCGGTACCGCTCTCGTACTTGGTGTCGGACCGGAACAGCGGCAGGTTGCACGCGGCGCAGACGAAGGTACCCTCGCGCTTCTCCTGGTTCAGCGGGCTGGTCCCCGCGCGTTCGGTTCCCTCTTCGAACAGCACGTGGTAGCTCTCGGGCGGCACCACCCCGCGCCACGCATCGTGCGGCTTTTCGAGCCTGTCGAAATCCTGCTCGGCGGACGTCCCCATCGCCATCTCCCTCCCCGGTACAGGTCACCATCGGCACGCGTGACCGAATGCATCCGCGCCCCGCATCCCTCTGTACCCCATCCGCCGGAATCGGTTTGATGTGGATGCGGAGAAACGAAAGCGGGGGCGCGCCGGCCGGCACGCCCCCGCCCACATCCACCGTGACGCGCGTTACAGCGCCGGCACCGCAGCGGCCGGCACCTGCTCCAGACGATCGGTGGCCACGCTCACGTCGAACGCTTCCTTGCGGATGCGCAGGTCGTAGTACAGCACCGTCCCCACCACCGCGGCCAACGGATTGACGGCGATCAGCGCCACGTTCACCAGCAGCGTGGACTGCCGTACGTCCGTCACGGCAAGGGCCATCAGCATCCCGAAGCCCAGCATGGCGAACACCACGATGGCCAGCACCAGCACGCCGGTGACCAGGATGTGCTTGAACTGGTCACTGGAAAGCGACTTGGAGCGCTCGAACGCGTCGCCCGCGGTACAGCCCTCGACCATCACCGCCTGCTGCATGGCAAAGGTCCACGCGGCGGCGATGATCCCCGGTACGATCAGCAGCAGCAGGCCAAAAAAGATCAGGAGGCCCTGGATGATGGCGGCGCCCCAGACCGAGAAGAACCTGCGGCCCACGGCGCGCACCGCGTCCAGGGCGGTGATCTCGCGGCCCATGTACGCCTCGGACGCAATCACCACCACGGCGGCGCTGGCGGCCAGAAAGAACAGGTTGCCCAGCTGCTCCAGCATCGGAAGCGCGCCCAGCGGCGCCACGGCCTCCAGCAGCAGCAGTGGGCACACCAGCAGGCCCGTAGCGGTGGCCATCTGGGTCCAGCGGCTGCGGTACAGCTGAAAGCCCAGGTCCAGGATCTCGCCCACGGAGCGGGCGCGGAGTGCGGGTGCGTTCATCGAAGGGAAATGCGGACGGTGGATGGATCCCGGCGGGATGGAGACCCAAACATGCACGACTCGCGCGGACAACGCAAGTTTTATCCCCTGAGGAGCGGTGCGCCGTGGCTGCTCGCCCGGAGCAGCGGCGGCCCCATGGACCCGCGTCAGCAGGCCTGCGGCACGCCTTGCTCTCCGCCTTGGCCGAGGCCGCTCCCTTGGAGGGTGTCGCCAAACCTCGAATCCATAACGAAGCGGTGACTTCCTGAGGGAGCGCATCACGTCCGACCAGAAGTCACACTTCGGATTGCGCGCGACCGAAGGACCTCGTCTCGGTGGTGCAGGGGCCAGATCAGGGCACGAGACCAGCCCCGTCGTTCTGCTGGCGAGGTCCTTCGGTCGGCGCCAGGTGCAGTGTACAAGCGAGTTGCGGGGCGGCGCCTCCCTCAGGAAGTCAATCACGCGAGGAGGTTTGGCAACACCCTCTCAGGAAGTCAAAACGGCCAGGCTGATCCTTAAACACGTTCTCAGGCGGATACCGGCGCCGACGCAAACACGTCGCCCAGCGCCGACGCGCCCTCCACCGCCAGCTGCGCGGCCGCGCGCCCGCACAGGGCGCCGATGACGTTGCCGGTGCCGCTGTAGCCGCCTGCGGCCCAGACGCCGGGGCGCACCTCCTCCAGCAGCGGCAGGCCGGTGGGCGTAAAGGCGACGCACGCGGCCCAGCGGTGCGTCACCGGCGCCCGCACGCCGATGCGCTCGCGGAGAAAGCGCTCCAGCCGGTCCTGCACAGGCTCGCACGGCTCGCCCTGGTGCGTCCACTGGCTCTCGCCGCCCGCGTCGCGAAAGCCGCCCAGCGCAATGCGGCCGTCCGGAAGCTGCTGCCAGTACTCATAGCCCCAGCGCGCGTACACGGGCCGCGGCAGGCGCACCTCGTCGGTGGGCGCGGTGGCCAGCATCTGCAGGCGGGCGGTGCGAATGCGGCCGTCCAGCTCGGGAAGGATCGCCTCCAGCCGCCCGTCCACGGCCACGATCACCTGCCGGCAGCGGATGGTGCCGCCCGGCGTGCGCACCTCGCCGGTGCGGACGTCGAGCGCGGGGGTGTGCTCGTACAGCCGCGCGCCCGCCTCCAGGGCGCGGTGCGCCAGGATGCGGCAGCGCAGCAGCGGGTTGAAGGCGCCGTCCGTGGGCAGCAGCACCCCGCGCCCCTCGGGCCCGTCGTACCACTCCGCCGGCAGGTCGTCCGCCATCAGCGCCGCGAGGTGGTGGCGGCAGTCCTCCAGCTCCTCGTCCGAGTCGGCGATGCGCAGCGATCCGGTGATCCGCACCGCCTCCGGCGTTTCCGCGGCGATGCGCGCCACCTCGTCCATCGTGAGCCGGTAGATGCGGCGCGCGCGGTGGTGGCCGTGGCGCGCCACCGAGTCATGGTAGAAGTCGTAGCTGCCCGCCAGCAGGAACCCGCCGTTGCGCCCCGCCGCGCCCCCCGCCACCGCCCCCGCGTCGATGCCGACAACGGAGACGCCCAGCCGCAGCAGCTCGCCCACGCAGGTGAGCCCCGAGCCGCCCAGCCCCACCACGCACACGTCCGCCGACACGTCGGATTCCAGACGCGGGAGTCCGCGCCAGCTGCCGTCGTCCCAGACGGGGGTGTTTCGATCAGCGGTCATGGATCGCGAACCGGGTCCGCGGACCCGGGATTGAGTTGCGAAGGGAGAGAGCCGAGCCAGACCAGGCCCCGATGAAAGATCAGGAGCGTGTCGCCGTCCGCGGTCTGCCGAATGCGGTCCGCCGTGGGAACCAGCTTCGCCAGCGCCTGGAAGTCGTTGTCGTACGTGCTTGCCAGCTCGGCGTCGATCACCTGGCCGGTCCGCCACCGAAAGCCGGAAAGATCGTACGCCGGGTCCCGGTACTCCGCGGGTGGATGCGCGGCGGCGCCCTCGGCCGTCTCGAACAGGGTGCGGTAGTAGTCGATGGACTCGCCCATCGCGGCCACGACCTGCGTGTCGTGAAAGTCCGGATGAAACAGCCAGAGCTCCAGGTAGTACGGCTCGCCCGCCGCCTCCAGCCGCTCGCGCCACGCGCCCAGGATGTCGACGAACGCCGCCACGATGCGCCGCCGGTACCAGTACGGCGGATTTCGCGGCACCAGCCGGCTCCACGGATCGAGCCAGATCTTTACGTAGCGAACACCGCGTCCGTGCCGCAGCGCCTCCACGTCCAGCTCACGGTACGCCCGGCGGAACTGCTCCAGCTGCCGGATGCGCCGCTTCCACCCGCGCACCTTCTTTCGATTGGAGAACGGATTCGCCATCGCTACCGCGCGCTCGTCACAGTCAGCAGTGTCTCATCCGTCACCAGCTGTTCACTTTGAGCCACTCGGCGGCGAGGGTGGTGAAGTCGTTGAAGATCAGGTCTTCGCGATCCAGGCGCAGCGTGTCGCACAGCAGCGGAAGCTCGCGCTGAAACCGCTCGTATCGCTCAACCATCACCGCCCCGCTGGGGATCAGGACGCCCGAAGCGGCAGAGGCATTGCGCAGCCAGTTGCGCACGATCTTCACCATCTCCAGCGGGTCTCCCCCGTGCGATCGGATGTCCTGACCAGCGATGTCGGAGCAGTATTTCTGATATCGAAACGGCTCACGGTCCAGGATCAGGGCCAGCTTCTTCCGTTGTTCCCCTGTACCATACTTCTTGGCTCCCAGAAATAAGCCAAGCTCCAGCGGCATATTGAAGCGGGGCAGTTGCCAGGTGTCGTCGAGTTCAGTTCGCGAGATGTCGTGGATGCCGAGCCCGCACGCGCCGATGATGCTCTGGATCTTGTCGATCCTGACCTGGCTGGCATCTTCCAGTTCCAGCGCGCAGCGTGCTACGAACCCACAATCGTGAACGGCGAATACCAGCGCCTCGAACATGGGCCGGTATTCGCCGTCGAAGGGACAGTTGATGAAGACCTGCTCGAAGTAGCCCGTCTTCCCCAAGAGGTCGTCTCAGCTGCCGAATCTGTAACCGTAACTCAAGATTGCTTGTTGATCGCCTTTGCCGCGGAGCGGGCCGCACTTCGCGAAACCGTCCCCGTTTTCGCGGAGCTCTTGACCACCCGGGCGTTCTTCGGCGCCGCCGGCGAGGCCTTGGAATCGTTCTTCGAGTTTTTTCCCGCGCCGTTCACGTTGGCCATGTGCCCTCCAGTTGTTCGATGCCGGCATCCAAGCTACTCATTCTCCCTCCAACGATCAACTCCACCTCCACGACTCCGTGAGCCGCGCGTTGCGGGCGATCGCCGGGATCATCGAGGGAGCGCGCGGCGAAGTCCGCCGCCTGAATCAGCCTGTCCCGTCCGCACCCGCAGCCCACACGCGTGCCTCGCGGCACCGTTCAACCCGGTTCGTTCCGCGGGCGTCGCATCCACGACCTACGTTTGCCCCACCCTCCGCCCTGCATACCCATGATCGAGCGACGCAGACGGATCTCTCGCGCACCTCTCCTGATGGCGAGTGCCGGCGCGCTGCTCTGCGCGGCGTGCCTGCCCATCGCGCACACCGTCACCCACGCCCCCGCCATCGCCGGCAGCTACCGGCACGAGGACGGCAGGCCCGTGGCCGGCGCGCCGCTGGCCGTGTCCGTGGAGTACGGCGACTCTACGTGCGCCCGTGCCAGCCTGCGCACCGCCACCGACGCGGCGGGCCGATTCGCGTTCCCGGCCATCCGGCACCGGGAGCGGTTCGTCATTCTGCTCCCGGTAGACCGCGTCTTCGGCTACACCGTGTGCGGCGGCGAGGCGCCCATGACGCCGCTCTACGCAGACAACTACATGCACACCGCACCGGACTCCGCCGCCGTAACCTGCATCCACCTCGCCGTCCCCGAGCCCACGAACGGCCGCCGGACCAGCTGCCGCGGACGAACCGTGGGTGCGCGCTGACACAATCGATCCGCATCATCAGCGCTCGGCTCATGACTTCGCGGGAACGCCGGGACGATGACGAAGGTAGCTGAGCCTGAGAGAGTGTTGAGGTTTTTCGAGGTCCTGACCCAAGCGCCTGACTTCCTGAGGGAGCGCACACGGAGACCCGGAAGATACACAATCGATTGCGCGCGACCGAAGGATCTACTCTCGGACGCGACAGGGCCAGAGAATGAGTTGCGATCCAGCCCATTCGTAATGCCGGCCAGGTCCTTCGGTCGGCGCCAAGCTGCCTTCGTAGCAGCGAATCAGGCGCGGCGCCTCCCTCAGGAAGTCAAGCGGCTGCGCTGTTTCTTCAACACACTGAGCCTGAGATGAACGACCCGAGCAACATCCCCGACGACGAGATTCTGCCCGAGTACAGCCTGAAGGGCGGAGTCCGCGGGAAGTATGCGGCACGCTACGCCGCGGGGACAAACCTGGTCCGCCTGGACGCGGACGTGGCCGCCATGTTTCCGGACTCGGACTCCGTGAATCGCGCGCTGCGGGCAATCGCCGGGATCATCCAGGAGCGCGAGGCGAAGTCCGCCACCTGATCACACCCGCCCCGTCCGCACGCGCAGCCGCACCGCCGTTCCATCCGGCGCGGTCAACTCGATCTCGCGCGGCGGGCTCGCGAAGTGGGCGGGGTAGCCCTTGATCGCGGTGGAGTGCGTCATCACCTCCTCGTCCTGCGGCACGGTGCGCAGCACGTCCTCGCTCATGAAGACAATGAGCTTGGAGCGGGGGCGGGTGATGGACACGTTGAACCGGTTGGGGTTCAGCAGGAACTCCGCCTCGCGCTCCGCATACTCGCGGTCCGCCACGCCGTATGAGACCAGGATCAGCTCGCGCTCGTTCCCCTGCATCCGCTCCACCGTGTCCACCACCGGCAGCTCCTCGCGCGGCCAGCCGCCAGCCACCAGCTCGCCCAGGATGGCGCTGTTCTGCGCGCGGTGCGGCGAGATGACGGCGAGCCCGTGCGAGCGGAACGCCTCGGCCGTGTAGCGCTCCCCCGTGGCCGGATCCGTCATCCCCGCCCGCGCCAGCCGCGCGATGCGCCCCACCAGCGACGCCTCCAGCACGTTGCGCGCGGTGGAGCGGTACCCCTCGTAGGTGCAGAACACCACCGCCTCGTCCGGGCGCAGGAACGCGTCCCACAGCAGCGCGTCCAGCGGATCGGAAAGGTCCACCGCGTCCGGCGCCAGGGCCAGCCGGCGGTGCGGGTCCATCGACACGAAGCCGGGATAGAACAGCCGGCGCGGCCAGCGGACCAGCGCGCGGTTCATCCGCCGGCTCTCGCGCAGCGCAAAGCGGCCAAAGCGCTCGGCGAAGTGGCTGAACGCGCTGCCGAAGAGCGTGTCCTCGCGCGGATAGCGGCCGTGCAGGATGGGCGCGAGCTGCCGGTCGTCGCCCGCCAGGATCACCCGGCCGCCGCGGCGGATCGACGAAAGCGCGACCAGCGCGTCGGGCACCTTCATCTGCGACGCCTCGTCGATCACCACCACGTCGAACAGGGGGCGGATGGGAAGGTCGGGGCCGGCCTCTTCCTCGTCCGCGGCGCCGTTCATCGCCCGCATCTGCTTCCACAGCGACCAGACGGTGCTGCCCACGACGACCGGCACGCCGTCCGCGTCCGACGCGGCGAGCGCGGCCGGGAGATCGGCGTCGCGGATCACCTCCACGTCCATCCCCGCCAGGTCCGCGTCCGCCTCGCTCCCCCGCCCCGCCAGCTTGAACGCGCGCAGCGGCGATTCGATCCCCGCCGCCTGCAGCTCCCGCGCGATGCGGACGAGCACGTTGACGATGGCGCGGTGCGTGGCCGCGCTCACCAGGATGCGCAGCGGCCGCCCCTCCCGCTTCGCCGCCGCGGCCAGGCCGAGAAGCTGCCACGCCAGCAGGTACGTCTTCCCGGTCCCCGGCGGCCCCCAGATCACCGACACGGCGCGCTCGAACGCACCCCGCCACGCCTCCGCCTGCTCCGCGTTCAGCACCGGCCGCCCGAGACGCGCCTCCGCCGCGCCGACCGTGTCCGCCCAGCCGGCGTCCGCGTCCAGCGGCGTGCGCCATCCATCCGGCACCGCGCCGCCCAGGACGGACAGCACGAAGTCCGACTCCCCCGCCCCGCCCGCCAGCGCGCGCAGGGTGCCGACGACGCGCCGGGTGGTGAAATCGACCGAGGCACGGTCCACCACGCAGACGCGGTCCAGGTCCAGGATGGGGCGGCCGTTCAGCTTCCCCTTCTCCAGCGTTTCCCACGCGTAGTCCGACGCCAGGGTGACGCGCGGCGGATGGGCGGCCAGGTCGTAGTCGATCAGCTCCACCATCAGCTTGCGGCGCAGCCACGCCCGGCTGTCCGTCTCGCCCAGCGTGTGGCCGTCGTCGTTGGTCAGCAGCAGGGTAAAGTCGCCCGGGCGGAACTTGGCCTCGCGGCACGCCTCGTCGAACTCGAACACCGCGTGGCCGTTGGGGAGCACCTCCACCTTGTTCAGCCCGCTGATGGATTCGAAGCGGCGCGCCCGGTCCGCGGTGGGGAGCGCGTGCAGCTGGCGGATGGCGACGGCCTCTTCCGCCGCCTCGGCCAGGGTGAACAGCCGCAGCTTTTCCAGCGCCGCATGGGGGATGGCGTCGCCGGAGCCGTCCGCCGCGGCCGCGAACGCCGCCTCCATGCGCAGCACGGGGTCGCGCCGCCGGGCCGCGGCCTCGCGGATGGCGCGGATGACGGAATCCATCGCCGCCAGCTTGGACCCCACCGCCCGCTCGATCGCCTGGCGCACCTCCGCCGGCGACTGTTCCACGCCGCCCGCGCGGTACGGACGGTCGCGCCACACGTTGTGGATGCGCTCGTACGCCACCTGGCTGCTGAGCGGCCAGCCGTAGTCCGCGCGCGGCGCATGCACGGCGGCACCCTCCGACGGCTGCAGCTCGGCGGATACGGACGCCAGGTCCCACGCGTAGGGAATGGGCAGCGCGAACAGCTCGCTGACCACGTCCAGCACCACCGTCCCCGGCGGCGAGCCGCCCGCGTCGCCGGCGGGAAAGAGGAGGCGCGCCACGCCCGCGATCCCCGGCTGGGTGCCGGGGTCGCCCAGGTGGCGCTGCAGGCAGTCGCGCAGCAGCTCCGCCTCGCCCCGGTCCCAGACAAAGGCGTGCACCGGCTTCTGCCCGCGCCGCCCGTCGCCCGCGGCGCGCGACGCCTCTTCCGCCGCGTAGACCACGCTCCCCGCGCGCAGAAGGAAGCGCGTCAGCATCTCCCGCTCCGCCTCTTCCGTCCCGTCCTCCGAGAGAAAGACCTCGGTGACGCCGCGCCCGCTCATCCGCTCCACCTTGAGCCCCAGCGCGAACACCGTCCCGCTCACCGGGTCGCCTTCCGCCGTCAGCAGCACGCGGATGGACTCGCCGGCGCCCATACGAAAGCTCTGCTTTTCGCCTTCCTTGATCTTGCCGTAGTCCAGCGCCTGCACGCGCTTCTTCAGCGTGGTCTCGGCGGATTCCAGCGCGTGGCACCCTTCGTAGACGCCGCGCTTGAACTCCGCCTTGCGCAGCTCGCGCACGGAGCGGATGCCGCGCCCCAGCAGCTCGCGCTTGGCCAGCGGCGTCAGTCCCACGACGCGCGCCAGGTCGTCCGTGCGGTCGGCCTCCGCGCGGCAGTGATGGAAGAACGCGCAGCTGGTGCAGCGCGGGCGCAGGTGCCACGCGGCCTCCGCGGGCGCGGCGGAGGCGGCGCGGGGCAGGTCCGTGCGCAGGAACTCCTCGACGTGATGGCGATAGGCGGCCAGCGGAAAGCGCTTCGGGCCCCGCGAGCCGCGCGTCCACAGCCACCCCCAGCGCGTCTCCACCACGCCCTCGATCCCCTCCGCGCGGCAGATCTCCTCCAGCAGCACGGTATAGAACGCCACCTGCGCGTAGTGCTGCACCGTGGCCTCGCGGCTCCACTTCACGTCCGCCACGCCAAGCATCAGCCGCCCCCGCCGGTCGCGCCCGATGCGGATGAGGTCCGGCTGCGCGGGCGCGATCCGCACCCCTTCGTCCAGCCCGAAGCGCGCCGCGAACGCCGCGGGATCGGGGATGCGCAGCTCCGGCTGGATCATCCACAGCGCCTCACCCGGATCGCGCAGCGCCCGTACCACCGCCTCGTACGGCAGCCGCGCCGCGTCCCCGTGCTCGTCGCGCCCCGCGCCGATGACGCGACCCTCGCCGTAGTAGCGGACCAGGGCGGCCAGCGCGTTGCGCTCGAACCGGCGCCCCGCCTGCGTCAGCAGCCCCATCCCCGGCCGCACACCCACCAGCGGCCCCGCGGACGGATCGGCGTTGGGCGCGGGCACGTCGGCGCCCCGCAGGCCGCGCGGCACCATCTGCCAGCGCAGCTGCCGGTCGCAGCCGAAGCGGAAGTACTGCGAGACGAGCGTGCCGGTGAGGCGGAGCGCGTCGGAGGCGGTGGAGGACTGCAAGTGCGAAGAAAAGTGCGTGAGTGCGGTAGTGCGTGAGTGCGTGAGTGGCTCTTTCGCACGGACGTTTCCGGGTGTGCGCATCGTACACCGATGCGGCGAAACGGGTCAAGGCGGGAGGGCCGCAGCGACGAGACGGCGTGTGTGCGCATCGCGAGCGGTGGCGCGTTGTGAAAACAGAGCCCCGTTCGAGGCAATATCTGTAGACCACGATTCCGGAGGGGAGAATGCGACCGTCTCGTTTGATGTGCAGCCTGGTGCTGGTCCCGCTGCTCCTTGCCGCCGCGCCGGGCCAGGCGCAGCAGGTGATCCGCAAAGCGGACAGCGGCTCGCCGCCCGCGTATCACCTGCCGCGCAACCAGCCCAGGATGGCGGAAGCCAGCGAACGGGCGCGCGCTACGCTGGACGTGTTCAACCGCTATCTCCCCCGTGCGGCGCGCGGCGAGGTTGTGGCCGACCTGCGGGTTACCTTCGAGGAGGTCGGTATCCGGGAGCACATGTGGGTTACCGGCGTGACGCTGGAGAACGGCCGTTACCGGGGCACCCTGAGCAGCGTCCCGGTCCGCCTGCGCGGCGTGGCGGCGGGCGACCGGGTGTGGGTGTCGCCGTCCGACGTGACGGACTGGGTCGTCGTGGAGGACGACATGATGATCGGCGGGTTCACCATCATGGAAGTTCGCCGGCTGCTGTCGCCCAAACAGCGCCAGGAGCACGATCGCGCCGCGGGGTACGGCTTTCCTCCCGACACCGCGGTCTGGAACCTCCCACCCCGACGTTGACGCTCCCGGCCGCCGCCACGGACCTCCGCCACGGGCTGAAGCCCGCGGCCAGGAGGGCCATAAGCCCCGTCTTTGCTCGTTCCTCACAAAACGGGGCTTCACCTGCTCGCGTGGGCCGCGCCCGGCGCGAGCGGCATGCGCGGGCGCGTCGGCCCACCACCGTTTGCGCGCAGCGCCCATGGGGGTGAAGCCCCGCCGGGCAAGCGCAGCGCGCCCAGGGCGGGGCTTATGGCATTTGTAGCCGCGGGCTTTAGCCCGTGGCGACAGGCGGGGCCGGAATCTGCCCGCGATGATCCGCCGGCGACGGACACTCTCACGCTCCCGCGCTGTACTTGCCTTGGCGCAAACACTTCGGTATCTTCATCCCTCGTTGAAACTGATTCTCACCCGCAGCCCGTAGCGCAGCCGCACACCAGATGCTGAAGCGCCTGTTCGCCAAGAAGGCTCCTGCCGCACCCGCGCGCTGCGCCGAGTGCCCGCTGGCCGCGTGCGCCACGGGAGCCCGCGCGGCCGTGCTGCGCATGGACTGCCCCATGGACGACGCCCACCGCCTGCGCGGCATGGGGTTGTTCGAGGGGAGCTGCGTGCAGGTGATCGACTCGCGCAACGGCATGCTGCTGGAGGTAAAGGGCGCGCGCCTGGCGCTGGGGCAGGCGCTGGCGCGCACCATCCGGGTGCTGCCGCTGGCCGGGTGAGAAAGCTGTCGGAGCTTGCCCCGGGCGACCGCGGCAAGGTGGTCACGGTGGCGGGCGACGCCGAAGCGGCCCGCCGGCTGATGGAGATGGGGCTGATGCGCGGCATCACGGTGGAAGTGGTGCGCCGGGCCCCCATGGGCGACCCGCTGGAGGTAAAGGTCCGCGGGTTCATGCTCACGCTGCGCCGCGCGGAGGCGGAGCACATCGAAGTGGAGTAATCACGAGTGCTGATGGAAGAGGCCGGAACGATCTCCGCGCCCCCGGCACCCTCGCCCGCGGAAGCTGCGCGCGGCGGGGGTGTGCTGCATGTGGCGCTGATCGGCAATCCCAACACGGGCAAGAGCACGCTCTTCAACGCGCTGACCGGCATGCGCCAGCGCGTGGGCAACTATTCGGGCGTCACCGTCGAGCGCGTCGAGGGACGCTACCGCGACGGCGACGCCCTCGTCACCCTCATCGACCTGCCCGGCACCTACTCGCTCTCCGCGTCGTCCCCCGACGAGGAGATCGCGCTGGCCGTGCTCACCGGCCACGCCCCCGGCATCGACAAGCCGGACGTGGTCGTCGTCGTGGCCGACGCGGCCAACCTGGAGCGCAACCTGTTCCTGGCCTCGCAGGTGCTGGAGCTGGGGCTGCCGACGGTGATCGCGCTCAACCAGGTGGACGCGGCCGAGGCGGCCGGCATCCGCATCGACGCGGTGGAGCTTACGCTGGAGCTGGGCGCGCCCGTGGTCCCCACCGTCGCGATGCGCGGCGAGGGGCTGGACGTGCTGAAGTCCGCCATCCGCAAGGCGCCCGCCCTTCCCCGCCCCGCGCGCCAGTTCGCGCTGCCGGCGGAAGCCGTGGCCGCCATGCGCCCGGTGGAGCAGCGGCTGACGGAGGCGGGCTTCAACCCGTCCGCCGCGGGGATGGAGGCGCTGCGCCTGCTGGCCGTGCGCGAGGTGGGCCGGCACCTGCAGGGCGTCCCCGGCCTGGAGCCGGCGGTCACCGCCGCCCGGGCGCAGGTGGAGGCCGCGGGGCTGTCGCCGATCAGCCTGGAGGCGGAGTCGCGCTACGGGTGGATCGCGGACGTGGTGGATCGGACGGTGCACCGCGCCGGCACGGGGGCAAAGACCATCACCGACCGCGTGGACGCCGTCGTCCTGCACCGCATCGGCGGGCCGCTGATCTTCGTGGCGCTGATGGCGATTGTCTTCCAGTCCATCTTTGCCTGGGCGGAGCCGCTGATCGGCGCGGTGGAGGGGATCTTCGGCGCGCTGGGCGGCGCGGTGGCCTCGGCCATCCCCGAGGGCGACCTGCAGAGCCTGATCGTCGACGGGGTGATCGGCGGCGTGGGCTCGGTGCTCGTGTTCCTGCCGCAGATCGCCATCCTGTTCCTGTTCATCGGCATCCTGGAGGACACGGGATACATGGCGCGGGCCGCGTTCATCATGGACCGCTTCATGAGAAGCGTGGGGCTGCACGGCCGCTCCTTCATCCCGCTCCTTTCCGGCTACGCATGCGCCGTCCCCGGCATCATGGCGACGCGGACCATCGAGAGCCGCAAGGACCGCGTCGCCACCATCATGGTGCTGCCGCTGATGAGCTGCTCGGCGCGCATCCCCATCTACACCCTGCTCATCGGCACCTTCATTCCGCCCATCGCCGTGGGCGGCGTGTGGAACCTGCAGGGGATCACGCTGCTGGCGATGTACCTGCTGGGAACGGTGACGGCGCTGGTGGTGGCGTCCATCTTCAAGCGGACGCTCCTGAAGGGACAGGCGCGGCCCATGATCATGGAGCTTCCGCCGTACCGCCTGCCGCGCCCGCGCAGCCTGGCGCTGTCGGTGGGGCACCGGGCCAGCATGTTCCTCAAGAAGGCGGGGACGGTGATCCTGGCGCTCAGCATCGTGCTGTGGGCGCTGGCGACCTATCCCAAGACGGAGCCGGCGGCGGGGCTCAGCGACCAGCAGGCGCAGGAGGCGCAGCTGGCCAACAGCACGCTCGGGCGGATGGGCCACGCGGTGGAGCCGCTGGTGCGCCCGCTGGGGTACGACTGGAAGATCGGCGTGGGGATCCTGAGCTCGTTCGCCGCGCGCGAGGTGTTCGTCAGCACCATGGGCACCATCTACGGCGTGGGCAGCGACGCGGACGAGGGATCGAGCACGCTGCGCGAAAAGCTGCGCAACGAGCGGCACGGGTCCAGCGGCGCCATCGTCTACACGCCGCTGGTGGCGGTGGGGCTGATGGTGTTCTACGTCTACGCGATGATGTGCATGAGCACCATCGCCGTCGTCGTCCGCGAGACGGGCGGCGGATGGGCGGGCGTGCGCTGGGCGGCGTTCCAGTTCGGGTGGATGCTGGCGCTGGCGTACGGGTCCGCGCTGCTGGTGTACCAGGGCGGGCGGGCGCTGGGGTGGGGATGAACCGCAGGGAACAGGGAATAGCGGGATGGACATCCAGACGCTGATCGTATTTCTGATCGTGCTCGCGGCGGCGCTGTTCATCGGCAACCGCTTTCGCCGCACGCTGCTCTCCGCCCGCGCCACCACCGGCAAGGGCGGCAAGAACTGCGGGCCCGACTGCGGCTGCTCGCCCCACTGAGCCGCTACGGTCGATCCACACGAGCAGGCCCCGGACTTCAGGCGAAGTCCGGGGCTTTTCTGCGTCCGCGGCAAGGGCTGGCAAGGGCTGGCAAGGGCGAATGAATTCGCTGCAACAACCACACGAAATCCGCCTTCGCGGATTGGCGGCTCCCGCGGTTACGCGAGGGCTGGTGCGCGTGGAGAGCTCGCGCCCACAGCCCCGCGTAGTTTGCGGGGCTTCCCGCTTTTCCAGCCGCGGGTTCACCCGCCCGGGGATGAGCCCGGCGGCAACGCGCCCCATGCCCCTCGCGTCCACCCGGTCCGGCGACGCTCCGAGCCCTCCGACACAGCCCCGCGCAGTTTGCGGGGCTTCCCGCAGTCGTTGCGGCGAGTTCACTCGCTCTCGACAAGCCTGACGACCCGCCCTGAATCAAAACCCTTGCGCCTGAATTCTACACCTGTATTCTATGGATGTAGAAGGAAGCCGATCCTCCGACCGTGCGGGGCGTGATGAGCTATTCGCTGACCGAGCTTCAGCTCGCGTTGATGAAGGTGATGTGGGAGCGGGGCGAGGCCAGCGTGCTCGACCTGCACGACGCCCTGCGCGCGGAGCGCAAGATCGCACAGAGTACGGTGGCCACGCTGCTGGCGCGGATGGAGAAGAAGAACCTGGTCACGCACCGCCAGGACGGGCGCCAGTACCTGTACCGCGCGCTGGTCAGCGAAGGCCAGGTGCGCCGCTCGGTCGTGGCCGAGGTGTCGGGGCTCTTTGGCCGGCTGTTCGAGGGCGACGTCACCGCGATGGTGAGCCACCTGCTGCACGAGAGCGAGGTGGAGGCCGACGACCTGGCCCGGCTTCGCAAGATGATCCAGCAGCGCGAAGCCGAGCTGAAGGGAGGTGCGGAATGAGCGACCTGGCCCTGCGCGCGGCGGCGTGGCTGCTGACCTACGCGCTGCACAGCACCCTGCTGCTCTGCGCCACGGCGCTGCTCGCCCGTCGCGTCCGCGGAGAGGCGTGGCGCGAGACGCTGTGGAAGGCGGCGCTCGTCGGCGGGCTGGTGACGGCGACCGCGCAGTCCGTCTCCGGCTACCGCCCGCCGGTCGGCACGTGGCGGCTGCAGGACGCGGTGGAGATCACCGCCTCGCTGCCGGCCGAGGCTCCCGCGACGCCCACGCAGCCGCTGCCCGCGATCGACAAGCAGGAGCCACGATCCGCATCGATCGCATCCACCCAAGCCGCCACCCCAGGCACACCCGCGGCGGCGGAAACCGAATCCTCCACCCATACCGATTCCACGCTTTCGCTCTCCATCGCGCCGCTCGTGGATCTCGCCGTCGCGCTGTGGGCGGTGATCGCGGCGCTGTTGATCGTGCGCATCGCATGGCGTCAACAGCGGCTGCGGGGGATGCTGCGCGGCCGGCATGCGGTGGCGGACGAGCAGGTGCTGGGGATGATGGCGGGGCTGCGGCGCAACGCGGGGATCTGGCGCTCCGTCCGCCTGACGGTGTGCGATGCCGCGCCCACACCGCTGGCGCTGGGCCGGGGTGAAATCTGCGTCCCGCCGCGCTTTCTGACGGACCTGGATCCGGAGGAGCAGCGCAGCGCCCTGGCGCACGAACTGGCGCACCTGGCGCGGCGCGATCCCGCGTGGCACTTCGCGGTGGGGATGATCGAGGCCGTCTTCTTCTTTCAGCCGCTCAACCGCCTGGCGCGCCTGCGCCTGCGCGAATCCGCCGAGTTCCTGTGCGACGAGTGGGCCGCGCGGCAGACCGGCTCGCCGCTGGGGCTGGCGCGCTGCCTGGCCGCGGTGGCGTCGTGGGTGGCGCCCGGCCGCTCGCCCATTCCCGCCGGCACCATGGCGATGGCGGAAGGCGGCTCTCCGCTCGTGCAGCGCGTGCAGCGGCTGACCACGTGGCGCGGCGGAAGCAGCGAGGCAAGCGGCCTCCCGCGCGCGGCCGGCGCGGCGGCGCTGGTGCTGGCCGTGGCCGTCGCGGCGCCCGCGGTGGCGTCTTCGGGCGCTGGGCAGGTCGAAGCGCAGGTGGATGGCGCCGGGCGCATCCAGGCGGACGCGCAGGAGGGGATCATCCGTCATCCCCGCCCCGCCGAGCCCCTGGCGCGCCGCTGGGAGTGGGCCGTGGCCAAGATCGGGCGGCGGGGGGTGGAGCACGCGTGGATCGCCTACTCCGTCCCCGCGCAGATGCGGCCGGGCCACACCTGGGTGGCGGACAGCGGCGACTTCGGGATTGGCGAGCTGGGGCGCGCGGCCGTGAACCAGGTGGTGGGCGCGCCGGAGGAGGACCTGGTGATGATCTTTCGCGTGGCGCGCGACGGTGTGGTGGAGCGCGTGGCCGGCCGCAGCGCCGCGGGGTTTGAGTTCGGCCAGAAGCCCGTGCTCTGGCTGGGCGGCGCGGAGGGGGGCGAGAGCTTCGCGCAGCTGCGGCGGCTGGCGGACGGCCTGCGCGACCCCGACCTGCGCGAGAGCCTGACCGAGGCCATCGGCGTGCACCAGGGGGACGCGATGGTGCCGTACCTGGCCGCCGTGCTGGGCCGCGACGGCAGCAACGGCGTCCGCAGCGCGGCGGCGCAGGCCCTGGTCCGCCATCCCACCGACGACGCGCTGGACGCGCTGCTGACCGCCGTGCAGCGCGACGGCTCCGACGACGCCCGCCGCGCGGCGGTAGAGGCGATCGCGGCGATGCGGCACCCGCGCTCCGCCGCCATCCTGCGCGGCGTAGCCATCGAAGGCCGCTCCGCCAGCGTCAGGCAGGCCGCGGCCGAAGCCCTGGGTGAGATCGAAGTGGATCCTGATCCCAAACCCGACGGGATCGAGGCCATCGACGAAGCCTCCATCCAGGCCGCGGCCACCGTCCAGGCCGACGCCGCCGCCCATGCGGACGCAGACCACGAGATCTCCGTCGATCCAGACGATCCCGAACCCTGACCGTGGAGCCAGCCGCCTGAACGACGGCGGCTGACCTCCGCTCCGCGGACCTCCCGTATCCAAAAATCCTGTCGAACCGACACCGGCGGTGGCCTCATGGCCCCCGCTCTACCCGGATGCGTCCCATGACCGAAGCACCCGACCATCGCAGCCGCCTTGCGGGCCTCTTCCTCGCTCTCTGCATCGCGCTTCCCGCCGCCGCGCAGGCGCCGTCCGCACCCGCTCCGCAGGCGCAGCTCCGCGCCACCCGCATAGACGCCGCCGCGCCGGCGGTCGACGGTCGGCTGGACGAGGCGGTGTGGCGGCAGGCGGCGTGGAACCGCGACTTCACCACGCGCGAGCCCGTGGAGGGCGGGCAGCCCGCCGGCGCCACGGAGATCGCCTTTCTGGTGGACGGAGGCAGCCTGTACGTGGGCGCGCGGATGCACGGCGCCGCGCCCGGCGACGTGCGCGCGCAGCTGGCCCGCCGCGACCGCGAGGGCGACGCCGAGCAGCTGGCCGTCTCGCTGGACACGTATCACGACCGCCGCACCGCCTACACCTTTGCCGTCAGCGCGGCGGGGACGCGCATCGACTACTACCATCCCTCCGACAGCGAGGACAGCCGCAGCTACTCGTTCGATCCCGTGTGGCAGGCGGAGGCGCGCGTGGACTCCGCCGGCTGGACGGCGGAGATGCGCATCCCCCTGTCCCAGCTGCGCTTTACGGGCGCGCCGGAGCAGGTGTGGGGCGTAAACGTGGTCCGCCGCGTCCCCGCGCGGAACGAGGTGGCGTACTGGCAGCTGGTGGGCCGCAACGTCACCGGCTGGTCTTCGCGGATGGGCGAGCTGGCGGGGCTGGGCGCGCTGCGGCCGTCGCGGCGGATGGAGCTGGTGCCGTACGTGGCGGCGGAGGGGCGACTGGCGCAGCCGGAAGACCCGCGCGACCCCTTCGTGGCGGACCGCGAGGCCGGGATGCGCGTGGGCGGCGACCTGAAGATGGGGCTGGGGCCCAGCTTTACCCTGGAGGCCACCATCAACCCCGACTTCGGGCAGGTGGAGGCGGACCCGGCGGAGGTGAACCTGTCGCAGTTCGAAACCTTCTTTTCCGAGCGCCGCCCCTTTTTCGTGGAAGGGACGTCGCTGCTGGGCAGCCGCGGCCTGTTCTACTCGCGGCGCATCGGCGCGCCGCCGCCGGGGCAGGCGGGGGCGGACTACGCCGAGCGCATCGACAACACCACCATCCTGGGCGCCGCCAAGCTCACCGGCCGCACCCGTACGGGGCTCAGCGTGGGCGCGCTGGCGGCCGTAACGGCACGGGAGAACGCGGCCACCTTCGACACCGCCACCCGCGGCTTTGGGCGCGCGGAGGTGGCGCCCCCGGCGGCGTACGGCGTGGTGACGGCGCAGCAGGAGTTCGGGCGCGACCGCTCCACGCTGGCCGCCAGCCTGACCGGCGTGCGGCGCGACCTGGACGGGGACAGCCCGCTGCTGGCGCTGGTTCCCGAGCAGGCCGTCACCGGCCTGGTGGACGGGCGGCTGCGCTGGAACGGCGGGCAGTACGACCTGGCCGCCTACGCCGGCTACAGCCACGTCACCGGCGACTCGCTGGCCATCCTGCGCCTGCAGCGCTCGCCCCGCCGCTATTTTCAGCGGCCCGACGCGGGGCACGTGCGGGTGGACCCGTCGCGCACCTCGCTGGGCGGGCTGATGCTGGCCGTGGCCCACAGCAAGATGAGCGGCCGGTGGCTGTGGGACGTGGACTACAGCGAGCAGCGCCCCGGGCTTGAATTGAACGACGTGGGCCAGCAGGGATCCGCCGACAACCGCTACCTCTCCGCCAACCTGCGCTACCGCCGTACGGAGCCGGGGCGGCTGTTCCGCAGCTTCAACATCGGCCTCTATCCCGAGGCGCAGTGGAACTTCGACGGCGTGCGCAACCAGTTCGCGGTGGGGACGTGGACGTGGGGCCAGCTGCGCAACTACTGGGGCTTCGAGGCGTCGCTCTACCACATCGCCCGCGGCCTGAGCGACGACCTTACCCGCGGCGGCCCGCTGATGGGCACCGGCGCCGCCTGGCAGGCCGAGGCCGAGCTGTCGGGGAACCCCGCCAACCGCACCCGCTGGAGCGTGGACGCGGCCCTGGAGCACGACGAGCTGGGGGGATGGGGGATGGAGGTGGCCGGCGACCTGTCGTTCCGCCCCGGCCCGCGCTGGGAACTCTCGCTGCAGCCCGCCTGGGCGCGCGGCGTCACCGCGCGGCAGTACGTGCAGGAGCTGGAGGGCGGGCCGGCGTCGACGTTCGGCCGGCGCTACGTGTTCGCGCACGTGGAGCTGAACGAGGTGGCCGCGCAGATCCGCCTGAACTACGCCCTTTCGCCGGACCTGACGCTGGAGACGTACGCCGAGCCCTTCGCCAGCAGCGGCCGCTTCCATGACTTCGGCGAGCTGCGGGCCGCGCGCAGCCGCCACCTGCGCACGTACGGGCGGGAGGGAACCACGATCACGGCGGACCCGGAGACGGGCGCGCGGCGGGTGACGGACGGGGCGGCCGCGTTCACGCTGGACAACCGCGACTTCGACGTGCGCTCGTTCCGCAGCAACGCCGTGCTGCGGTGGGAGTGGCGGCCGGGGAGCACGCTCTTCGTGGTCTGGCAGCAGAACCGCGGCCGCGACGCGCCCCGCTGGAGCCGCCTGGGCCCCGGGGACCTGTTCGACTCGCTGAGTGCGCGCGGGGAGAACTTTCTGGCGCTCAAGGCGACGTACTGGATCCCGATTCGGTGAACGGGTGAGGGGGTGATGGGGTGATGGGGATGATCGCCGGCTCCGTACCGCGCCGCCGGCGCCACGGGCTAAAGCCCGCGGCTAGATTTAGGAGGGAGGATGCGGATCACACGATGGATCTCCGAGACGCACGGACCCAGGCCGAACGCACCACCTTGATGCGCGATCTTGAGGACCATCCGCCCCCGTCCATGGTCGCGAGCGGCATGTGGCCAGACGCTGTATTTTCCGGGGCCGGCATCACGCAGCGGAAGCAGAGAAAGCCATCCTTCTTCCTCTTCTGGATGCGAATGATCCGTTGCTGGAGCCAGCAGGATCCAGCCTCCCCCCGGAACGACGAAAGGGGCGGGGATCGCTCCCCGCCCCTTCGTTTTTGCGGCTGCTGCCGTGAACGGAACCGCTCAGTGGTTGCCGTGCGCCTCGGGGTGGTGATAGGCGTCCAGCTCCTCCTTGAACTGCCCGGCGCCCGGCCCGTAGCCCGTGCGGCCGACGCGGTTCGGCACCTCGATCACCACCTCGCCGACGTTGTTGTCGTAGCGCTGCTCGCGGAACATGTGGCAGAGGCCCTGCGAGTCCTTCACGGGGCACACTTCACCCTTCTTCTGCGCGAAGGGCGGGTTGGCCGTGATGCGGATGACGTAGCGCCCGGGCGGCACCGGCTCGTTGGGGTCGCTCAACAGGAACAGCTGCCCCGGAAGCTGCTTGACGTACATGTCGCCAAACCCGGTGCTGATCCCCTGGTTGCCGTGGATGGTCAGGTTGCCGCAGTTGGTGTAGTAGCGCGCCTTGGGGGCGGTGCCGTCCTGCGCCCAGGGCGTCGTGTCGAGCATGCAGAAGCCGCGCTTGCGGGCCTGCACCGAGCCGCCCAGCGAGCCGTCCGCGTTCACGCGGATGATCTCGTACGTGGCGTAGTTGCGGAAGTGGAAGTGCGCGTGGCAGCTGGCGAACTCGAACAGCCCGTCCTGGTCGGCGAAGTCGCCGTCGCCGTTGGGGTCCATGTGCGCAAGCGGATCGCCCACGTACAGGTCGGCGTCGCCCAGGTTGTTGATCAGCACCGAAAAGCGCAGCGAGCGGTGCGTGCCGGTGGGGATGTTGCCCTCTTCCACGCCGCACTGGCCTGCAAGGAAGTCTTCCTCGCGAACCACCCACGAGCTGGCGATGGTGCGGGTGTCCACCACCAGGTCCGGCGTGCCCACCAGGTCCTGCGAGGCGGCCATGGAGATGCCCTCCGGCGCCGACACGCCGCCGGCGATCCGCTCGCACGCCGCCATCGTGCCCACCGCCGCCAGCGCGGCCGCACCCAAACCGAGTACCGTAAGTCTGCGCATCCGTCGTCTCCACATGATGGGAGTGTGTGGGGAGCCATCTCCCCGGGGGTGCCCGCGACCTGTGCACGGGCGGTTGAACAACAATGGTGCACCACGGGCGCGTTCTGGTGCCACGTGAGACGCCGCGTGTTACGCTCTTTATGGCGGATTGCAGTAGTCACCAAGGAGAAGGCCGCCCCGGGGACCACAAACCCTGAAATCGGCCGCGGAACTGCGCGCGGCGTGTAGATGCAGCGTTTTAACCTGGGGATCCGCTGTGTCTCGGCG
Source organism: Longimicrobium sp. (assembly GCF_036399255.1). Taxonomy (GTDB): domain Bacteria; phylum Gemmatimonadota; class Gemmatimonadetes; order Longimicrobiales; family Longimicrobiaceae; genus Longimicrobium. The sequence goes on along the minus strand of NZ_DASWNM010000108.1, from coordinate 25,351 downwards.
GGACAGGGAGAGACGGGCGGAAGGGTGCGGCCGGGTCCGGAGTGACCACCGCAGGGGATCGTGGCGGCCAAATCCAGTCGGATACAGTACGTGTCAGTACAAGACGCATGCCACAGCCAAGCAGCAGTTCTCCGCGACCCGAACGGGCATTCCCAGTGGAGGGATCAGGATCAGGTCACGCTGCGTCCGGAAGAATGTGGTCATGGTGGAAATGTTTGCCGGACCCTGGCCGATCGAGTGTTTGCGCCACCCGGCCGGAGAGGATCTGCGGACATAGCTCGACGGGCGCACGGAATCTTCCGTGCGCCCGTCTGCGTCGTACCGATGGAGGGTGCGGGAACCGGGTTCCTGCTGTCCCCTGTCCCCTGTCCCCTGTCCCCTGTCCCTACCTCTCCACGCCCAGATGGTGCAGGATGAACGCATACCGGAACGCCGTCTCGCGCACCGCGTCGTAGCGGCCGGACGAGCCGCCGTGGCCGGCGCCCATGTTGGTGCGCAGCAGCAGCAGGTTGTCGTCCGTCTTCATCGTCCGCAGCCGCGCCACCCACTTGGCCGGCTCCCAGTACGGCACGCGCGGGTCGTTCAGGCCGGCCGTCACCAGCATGACGGGGTACGCCTTGCGCTCCACGTTTTCGTACGGCGAGTACGAGAGCAGGTAGCGGTACTCCGCCTCGTTGGCCGGGTTGCCCCACTGCTCCCACTCGCCCGTGGTCAGCGGAATGCTGGCGTCGGCCATGGTGTTGATCACGTCCACGAACGGCACGTCGGCGACGACGACCCTGAACAGGTCGGGGCGCATGTTCACCACCGCGCCCATCAGCAGACCGCCGGCGCTCACGCCGCGGATGGCCAGCCGCTGGCTGGACGTGTACCGCTGGGCCACCAGGTGCTCCGCCGCCGCGATGAAGTCGCTGAACGTGTTGCGCTTGTTGAGCATCTTGCCCTGGTCGTACCAGGCGCGCCCCATCTCCTGCCCGCCGCGCACGTGGGCGATGGCGAACACCACCCCGCGGTCCAGCAGGCTCAGGTTGGCCGTGGAGAAGGTGGGGTCGGTGCTGGTGCCGTACGAGCCGTACGCGTACAGCAGCAGGGGGCGCGAGCCGTCGCGCACCAGCGGCTTTTTGTACACCAGCGACACCGGCACCATGGCCCCGTCGGCGGCGCGCGCCCAGGTGCGCTCGGTGGCGTACAGCGACGGATCGTACCCGCCCAGCACCTCGGTCTGCTTGCGCAGCTCGCGTCGGCGGGTGGCCATGTCGTAGTCGTACACCGAGTACGGCGTCACCATCGACTGGTAGCCAAAGCGCAGCGTGCGCGTGTCGTATTCCGGGTTGCTTCCTGGCGCCGCCGTGTAGACCGGCTCGTCGAACGCGATCACGTGCTCGCCGCCGCCGCGGATGTCGCGCACCCGGATCTGCCGCAGCGCGTCCGTGCGCTCGTACAGCACCAGGTAGTCGCGAAACACGTCGAAGGTGGCCAGCAGCACCGTCGGGCGCTCCGGCACCAGCTCGCGCCAGTTGGCGCGGGAGGGATCGGACTCCGGCGCCGTCACCAGCTTGAAGTTGTTGGCGCCGTCCGCGTTGGTGCGGATGACGAAGCGCCCCTCCTGGTGCTCCACCGTGTACAGCACGTCTTTTTCCCGCGGCGCCACCAGCCGGAACGGCTCGCCGGGCCGGTCCGCCGGCACCACCCGCGCATCCGAGGTGGTGAAGCCGCCGCTGGCGATCACCACGTACGCGTTGTCCCGGGTGCGGTACACGCCCACGCGAAACAGCACGTCCGGGTCGTGGAACACCAGCTGGTCCCGCGCGGCGGGGGTGCCCACCGTGTGGCGGAACACGCGGTCGGGCCGGTGCGCCGAGTCGGTCTTGGTGTAGAACAGCGTTCGGTTGTCCGCCGCCCAGGCCAGCCCCGAGTACACGCTGTCCACGTGCTCCGGGTCCACCCGCCCCGTGCGCAGGTCCTTCACCATCAGCGTGAACCGCTCGGAGCCGGTGGTGTCGACCGAAAACGCCAGCATCCCGTGGTCGGGACTCACCTCGAACCCGCCCAGGCTGAAGAAGCGCTTTCCCTCCGCCATCTGGTTGGCGTCCAGCAGCACCTCCTCGGGCGCCTCCATGCTCCCCCGCCGCCGCGCGAAGATGGGGTACTGCTTTCCCTCTTCCGTGCGCGAGTAGTACAGGTACGGGCCCATGCGGTCGGGCACGTTGGTGTCCGTCTGCCGGGTGCGGCCCATGATCTCCTGGAACAGCGTTTCCTGCAGCCGCCGCGTGGGCGCCATCGCCGTGTCGGTGTAGCGGTTCTCCGCCTCCAGGTACCGGATGACCTCCGGGTTCTGGCGCTCGCGCAGCCAGAAGTAGTTGTCCACCCGCACGTCGCCGTGCATGGTGTCCGTCCGGGCGATCACGCGGGCGACCGGCGGCGCCGGCAGGCCGCGCGCGGTCTGGCCCGCCGCGGGTGGCGCGAAGGTCGCAGCCGCGAGGAGGGAGAGCAGGCGCAGGGCGGTTCTTTGCATGGCTGCGGCGGAGTGGGAGGTGGATGCTAAAAAATTAACACATATACGATAGTCGTCTGGTGCCGTGCGCGACAGGGGGACGCGGGTGCACCCTGGCGGAACCGATTCCGCGTTGCGCACTATCACAAACACCGGCCCGCGCCCCGCGGGCCCTCCCGTCCCCCCGCCGCGCCGCGCTCCGGGCGCGGCGGACCAGCCCAATCATCCGGTACTGACCCTGAGAGGACCCGATGCCGCGCGGAACGATCTACGGAGACATCACCCAGACCACGGGCGACACGCCCCTCATCCAGCTCAACCGCCTGGCCGCCGGCCTTCCCGGACGCCTGGTGGTCAAGCACGAAGGCTTCAACCCGTTCAACTCCGTCAAGGACCGCATCGGCGCGGCCATGGTGGACGACGCCATCGAGCGCGGAGTGCTGCGGCCGGGGATGGTGGTGGTGGAGCCCACCAGCGGCAACACGGGGATCGGCGTGGCGTACGCGGCGGTGGCGCGCGGCTTTCGCTGCATCTTCACCATGCCCGAGACGATGACGCTCGAGCGGCGCAACATGCTGCGCGCGCTGGGCTGCAAGGTGGTGCTGACGGAGGGGCCCAAGGGGATGAAGGGCGCCATCGCGCGGGCGGAGGAGATCGGCGGCAAGCTGGGCGACCGCGCATGGTTGCCGCGCCAGTTCGACAACCCCGCCAACCCAGCCATCCACTACCGCACCACCGGCCCCGAGATCTGGGCCGATACGGACGGCAGGGTGGACGTATTCGTCGCCGGCGTGGGCACGGGCGGCACCATCACCGGCGCGGGGCGGTTCCTGAAGGAAAAGAATCCCGGGATCCGCATCGTCTGCGTGGAGCCGGCGGAAAGCCCGGTGATCTCCGGCGGGCAGCCCGCGCCGCACAAGCAGCAGGGAATCGGGGGCGGCTTCATCCCCGGCAACCTGGACATGGGCATCTTCGACGAGGTGGTCACCGTCACCAACGAAGACGCCATCGCCACCGCCCGGCGGCTGGCGCGCGAAGAGGCCATCTTCGCCGGCATCTCGTCGGGCTCCATCACCTGGGCGGCGCTGCAGGTGGCGGCGCGGCCGGAGATGGAGGGCAAGCTCATCGTCTCCATCATCTGCGACTTCGGCGAGCGGTACCTGTCCAACCCGGTCTACGCCGAACAGCCGGACCCGGATTTCGGCGAGTTCGAGGACGCGCTGGCCACGGAGGCGGTGCCGGCGTAATGCCATCCTGAAAAAGAATAATCGTACAGAGGAACAGGGTCAGACAGAGAAAGCGAGTTGAGATATGGTCTTGCTTCCTCTGTCTGACTCTGTTCCTCTGTACCCATAAAGGTGTTGTTTTCCCGGATCTGGTATAAAGGAACCGCGGTCTGACGCGGAGGGCGCGGAGAGAATTCCTCTCGGCGCCTTCCGCGTTTTCGCGTCCCGCAACGCTCCCGAAAGTGTCCTCCTCGCAGGACACATGCAGGAATGGGCAGAATCGATCGACAAGCGTAACTGATTGATATACCTCATCTTGCAGATCCGGACCAGAGTGGAAGGAGGGTTGCTTATGTGGATGGCACAGGCAGTTCTTCCCTGATCGATTCGATGTCCGGAGCCCCTGAGATGAAGACCCGAGCCCTTCTCCTTGCCCTGTTCGCCCTGGTCCTGGGCGCCTGCACGTCTACGAACGCCGTCCTGCTGGGCGGCACCGGCACCTATCCCGAGCTCGACCCGTACGACGTCCGCGTGTTCCTGACGGAGGACGACGTTCCCGGCGAGTACGAGCGCATCGCCCTGGTGACCGCGAAGAGCGACGCCGGCTGGACGGACGAGGCGGACCTGATCCGCGCCATGCGCAAGCGCGCCGCCACCCTGGGCGCCAACGGCCTCATCGTCGGCGAGGTGCGCGACCCCACCACGCTGGAGCGCGTGGCCGAGGTGCTGACCGACTACGAAGCACAGCGGCGCGGCCGCGCCGTCGCCATCCGGCTGCTGGACTGAACGCCGGACGGCCCCATCCCCTTCCCCGCCGCGCGGCCCCGCGTCCGCGCGCTGAAGTCATAGATCATTAGGATTTCGAGAGAAGCGGCCCGGAAATCGTCCGGGCCGCTTTTCGTATCTGCCTGCGATGCAAGCACTTGGTCCACGACTGGCTACATAGGCGCGCGCCCGTGAAGTCTGCTCCGGCACGGGCTTTTCAGGGGGGACTGGACGCACCGGGCAGGGAGATTACATTCGTCCAGAGAGCAGCTTTTCACGGAGAAAAACCGATGCCCGAGACAAAGAAGCCGTGGCGGACTCTGGTTACCGGCGGGCCGACCGGCCGCTTTACCCGCGAGCAGATCCGGAAGGCGGTGCTGGAGGTAAAGGCCCAGCGCGAAGCCCGGGAAGCAGCAGCCCGGAAGAAGCAGCAGACCCGGAAGTAGGACACGGGCGGGGGAGCGCGGCGGCCGGCGCTCCCCTGCTGGTCCGCGGCGACCGCGCGGGGAGGTACGACCGCAGCATCTTTCTGAACTGCCCGTTCGACGCGGCGTACCGGCCGCTGTTCGACGCGCTGGTCTTCACCATCCACGACTGCGGTTTCGAAGCGCGCTGTGCGCTGGAGGCGGAGGACAGCGGCGAAGAACGCATCCGCAAGATCGAGCGGATCATCCGCGAGTGCCAGATACGGCATCCACGACATCTCGCGGGTGCAGCTGGACGCCGCCAACCGGCTCCCGCGGTTCAACATGCCCCTGGAGCTGGGGCTCTTTCTGGGTGCCCAGGAGTACGGCTCCGGCGCCCAGAAGCGGTAGGGCTCGCTGGTGCTGGACAGCGAGCCCTACCGCTACCAGAAGTTCTGCTCCGACATCGCGGGGCAGGACATCCGCGCCCACCACGACCACCCCGCCACCGCCGTCGCCGCGGTAAGGGCCATGCTCTCCACGGCGCTGGACGGACGCGCCCGGCTGCCCGGCGCCGCGACCATCCGCGCGCGCTACACCCGCTTTCGCGCCGACCTGCCGGGCATCTGCCGCACGCTTCACGTGAAGGTGGCCGAGCTTCAGTTCATGGAGCTGCGCTCGTTCATCGTGGAGTGGCTGGCGGGCCATCCCCTCCCCTCCGAGCGTGTTTAGGAATCCCTGCCGCTCGCGCCCGTATGTCATTTCGAAGGAGGCGCCACACCGCACCATCGGCTCACGCGGAATCCGGCGCGCCGACTGAGAAATCTGCTGTCTGCTGCTGGTGCCCCGCTGCAGCGCTCCGGCACTGGCCCTGTCCGCCCGTGTCGTAGCCGCGAAGCAGGCACGGCTACCGCGTCTGCCCTCCAGCAATCCGACAGGGGATTCCTCGGCCCTGCAACCCCTGGTGTGAAAGCAGGCTGCGGCGTGGCCGGGCCTCGGAATGACAGCGCTGGTAGATCTGCCTGGATGCGCAGCGTCGGATTCTTGAACACGCTCTCAGAACCCCAGGCCGCAGTCCCGGCGGACTGACGCGCGATCACCCCGCGTGCGTGGCCCAGGCGCGCGTGGCGGCCAGCGCGCGCGACCAGCCGGAAAGCAGGGCCGCGCGGCCGGACGCGTCGGCGGCGAGGTGCGCGACCCCACCACGCTGGAGCGCGTGGCCGAGGTGCTGACCGACTACGAGGCACAGCGGCGCGGCCGCGCCGTCGCCATCCGGCTGCTGGACTGAACGCCGGACGGCCCCATCCCCTTCCCCGCCGCGCGACCACGCGTCCGCCCGCTGAAGTCATAGATTAAAATTGCGCTGAAGCGCGGTTCGGAACTCGCCGGGCCGCGCTTTCGCATGTAACGTAGCAGCAAGCACTTGCCTTTCCGGCAGCACTCGATTTGCGCGCCTGTGGCCAAATCGGTGCGAGCACGTTCCGCCTGCGTTCGCTCCGGCTACTTTGGGGGACTGGACGGACGCTCCGGACGCATTACATTCGTGGGGAACGAAGCATACTCAGGAGACCAAACCATGCCCAAGAGCAAGCTGCCGTGGCGTACTCTCGCACCCGCCGGCCCGAGCGGCCGCCTGGATCCCGTGGAGGTAAGGAAGGCCATCCTGGAGGTCAAGGCAGAGAGCGAAGCGCGGGAGCGAGAGGCCCGCGCCAGGGAACGCGCCCGCACCAGCACGCCGAAGCGGGCGAAGTAGAAGGGGGCGGGCCTCGCTCGCCAGGCTCGGCGTACGAAGAGAGTGTCTTTGTAAACTGTCCGTTCGACGTCGAATACCGGACCCTGTTCTACGCGCTCGTGTTCGCAATTCACGAGTGCGGGTTCTACGCCCGATGCGCGCTGGAGGCGGAGGACAGCGGTGAAGTGAGGATGGGCAAGATCAAGCGCATCATCCGGGAGTGCCGCTACGGCATCCACGACATCTCGCGCGTGCAGCTGGACGGGGCCAACCAGCTCCCGCGTTTCAACATGCCGCTGGAACTGGGCCTCTTTCTTGGCGCTCAGGAATACGGGTCCGGCGGCCAGAAGCAGAAACGCTCGCTGGTGCTGGACAGCGAGCCGTACCGCTACCAGAAGTTCTGCTCCGACATTGCCGGGCAGGACATCCGCGCCCACGGCGACAGCCCCGCCCGGGTGATCGCGGCCGTGCGCGCAATGCTCTCCACCGCGCGGGGCGGCAACGCACGCATTCCCGGAGAGACCAAGATCCGCAGCCGCTACGCACGGTTTCGCGCGGAGCTCCCCTCCATCTGCCGGCGCATCCACCTGCGCCCGGCGGAACTCCAGTTCGTGGAATTCCGATTCCTGGTGCGGGACTGGCTGAGCACGCACCCGCTCTGACCGACCGTCACCCCGCGTGCGTGGCCCAGGCGCGCGTGGCGGCCAGGGCGCGCGACCAGCCGGAAAGCAGGGCCGCGCGGCCGGACGCGTCGGCGGCGGGCTTGAAGACGCGCTCGTCGGGGCGGGCGGCGTGAAACTCCTCGGGCGACGCCCAGAAGCCGGTGGCCAGCCCCGCCAGGCCGGCGGCGCCACGGGCCGTCATCTCCACCATCGACGGGCGGCGGACGGGCACCCCCAGCACGTCCGCCTGAAACTGCATCAGCCAGTTGTTGGCCGTGGCGCCCCCGTCCACGCGCAGCTCCTCGATCCGCACCCCCGCGTCCCCCTCCATCGCCTGCGCCACGTCGTGGGTGGAGTAGGCCATGGCCTCGAGCGCGGCGCGCACCAGGTGCGCCCGCGTGCTGCCGCGCGTAAGCCCCACGATGGTGCCGCGCGCCCCCGGCTCCCAGTGCGGCGCGCCCAGCCCGGTGAACGCGGGAACGAAGTAGACGCCGTCGTTGCTCTCCAGCGAGCGCGCCAGGAACTCCGTCTCGCCCGCGTTCTCCACGATGCGCAGCCCGTCGCGCAGCCACTGCACCGCCGCGCCGGCGATGAAGATGGACCCTTCCAGCGCGAACGCACGCTCGCCGCGCGGCCCGCAGGCGGCGGTGGTGAGCAGCCCCTGCTTCGACTCCACCGGCTCATCGCCCGTGTGGACGAGCAGGAATGCGCCGGTGCCGTAGGTGTTCTTGCTCTGCCCCGGGCTCCAGCAGCCGTGCCCGTACAGCGCGGACTGCTGGTCGCCGGCGATGCCGGCCACGGGCACCTCGGCGTCGAAGGCGCGGCCGTCTGTCGTGCCGTAGACCTCGGACGAGGCGCGCACCTCCGGCAGCACGGCGGCGGGAACGCCGAACAGCTCCAGCATGGCGGGATCCCAGGCGCCGGCGCGCAGGTCGTACAGCAGGGTGCGCGAGGCGTTGGTGGGGTCTGTCAGGTGCAGCTTTCCGCCGGTCATCCGCCACACCAGCCAGCTGTCGATGGTCCCCGCCGCCAGCTCGCCGGCCTCGGCGCGGGCGCGCGCGCCGGGAACGTGGTCCAGCAGCCAGGACAGCTTGGTGGCGCTGAAGTAGGGGTCGATGACCAGCCCGGTGCGCCGCCGCACCTCCGGCTCGTGCCCCGCCTCCTTGAGCGCGCGGCACACGTCCGCCGTGCGCCCGTCCTGCCAGACGAGGGCGTTGTGGATGGGCCGCCCCGTCGCGCGGTCCCACACCACGATGGTCTCGCGCTGGTTGGTGATGCCGATGCCGGTGATGGCGTCCATCCGCACGCGCGCCTCGGCGGCGGCCACGCGGGCGACGCGGCGGGTCACGTCCCAGATCTCCTCTGCGTCGTGCTCCACCCACCCCGGCCGCGGAAAGTGCTGCGTGAACTCGCTGTACGCGCGCCCGCGCGCCTGTCCGTCACGGTCGATGACCAGGCAGGTGACGCCCGTGGTGCCTTCGTCGATGGCGAGGATCATGGGGTGGATCCGGATGGGGTGAGGGGTCAGGCCGTGGTGCCGAGATCGTTCGATCCGCAGAGTCCGCGCCGGGCCGAAAATCCACGGAGAGCCGCACGTCGAGGCGAATGAGCCGGGGCGAATGAGCCGGGGCGAATGAATTCGCGGCTGGGGAAACGCGATGTCCGCCTTCGCGGACAGGTTCAATGTGAAAAGAGAGATCGACGCGAAACCCCCGTGACCCCGGGTCGTGAGATGCGCAGCGTCCGCGCCGGACGGCAGGCGATGGGCGCCGCCAGCCCGGGCGAATGAATTCGCGGCTGGGGAACGCGATGTCCGCCTTCGCGGACGGGTTCGATGTGAAAAGAGAGATCGACGCGAAACCCCCGTGACCCCGGGTCGTGAGATGCGCAGCGTCCGCGCCGGACGGCAGGTATCCGGCCGCCCCCCCCAGTCCGGGCGAATGAATTCGCGGCTGGGAAAACGCGATGTCCGCCTTCGCGGACGGGTTCATCACGAAAGAGGAGGAATCGATGCGAAAGCCGTACACGCAGTTGTACGTGCACCTGGTGTGGGCCACGTGGGACCGGCTGCCGTTGCTTGATCACGCGCTCCGGCCGCGGGTGTATCGATGCATTCAACGAGAGGCGTTCAACCTGGGGTGCGAGGTCGGGGCGATCGGCGGAATCGAGGACCACGTTCACGTGCTGGTGCGGTGTGCACCCACGGTGGCGGTATCGAACCTCGTCAAGCAGATCAAGGGCAGCTCATCGCGCCTGGTGCAGCGCGAGCTCAGGCCCGGCGAGTTCTTCAAGTGGCAAGGGAGCTACGGCGCGTTCAGCATCGCCGAAACGCACATCGAGCCCGTGCGCCGGTACATCCGCCGCCAGGAGGAACACCACCGCACCGGCCGTCTGAACGCCACGCTGGAGCGCACGTTCCTGGATGATGCGCCCGGACCCGCAAACTCCGGCTCGCCACCCCGCACCCGCTGACGGCGCCGAACCCGTCGGCGAAGGCCGACATCGCGTTTTCCCAGCCGCGAATTCATTCGCCCGGGGTGGGCCGGGCGGCCAACGCCTCGATGTCTGGGGTTTGGCAGCCGGCTCTGATGGATGATGCGCCCGCACGCCCGACTCCGCCTCTCCACCCCGCACCCGCTGACGGCGCCGAACCCGTCGGCAAAGGCCGACATTGCGTTTTCCCAGCCGCGAATTCATTCGCCCGGGGGTGGGCCGGGCGGCCAACGCCTCGATGTCCGGGGTTTGGCAGCCGGCTCTGATGGATGATGCGCTCACACGCCCGACCCCGGGCTCGTCACCCCGCACCCGCTGACGGCGCCGAACCCGTCGGCAAAGGCCGACATCGCGTTTTCCCAGCCGCGAATTCATTCGCCCCGGGCCGGACCGGGCGGCCAAGGCCTGATTCCTGGAGTCTGGCGCCCGGCTCCGATGGATGATGCGCCCGGACCCGCAAACTGCGCCTCGGCACCCCGCACCCGCTGACGGCGCCGAACCCGTCGGCGAAGGCCGACATTGCGTTTTCCCAGCCGCGAATTCATTCGCCCGGGGTGGGCCGGGCGGCGAACGCCTCGATGTCTGGGGTTTGGCAGCCGGCTCTGATGGATGATGCGCGCGACTCCGCGAACCCGGGCTCGTCACCCCGCACCCGCTGACGGCGCCGAACCCGTCGGCGAAGGCCGACATCGCGTTTCCCCAGCCGCGAATTCATTCGCCCGGGAGAGTGCCCCGGGTACGGCTCACACCGCCCGCAGCCGCCCGAACGCGTACCGCCAGCCGTGGCGCTCGATGAGCGAGAGCATGCGGACGACGGGAAGGCCCATCACGGCGAAGTAGTCGCCGTCGATGCCATCGACGATGGCGCTGCCGAAGCCCTGGATGCCGTAGGCGCCCGCCTTGTCCATCGGCTCGCCGGTGTCCACGTACTCCTCGGCGGCGGACCGGTCCAGCGTGCGAAAGCGGACGCGCACGCGCTCCAGCCCGCTCTCCACCCGCCCCCCGTGCGCCACGGCGATGCCGGTGCACACCTCGTGCTCCCGGCCGGAAAGCCGCATCAGCATCTCGATGGCGTGCTCGCGGCCGCGGGGCTTGCCCAGCACGTCGCCGTCGATGACGACGATGGTGTCGGAGCCCACCACCAGCGCCTCGGAACGGTCCGCGGCGATCTTGAGCGCCTTTTCGCGCGACAGGCGCTCGGCGTGCTCGGGCGGCGTCTCGCCCTGCTGGTAGCTCTCGTCGATGTCGGCGGGGAGCGTCTCGAACTCCAGCCCCAGCCGCCCGATGAGCTCGGCGCGGCGGGGGGACTGCGAGGCGAGCACCAGCGGCGGAACGGCGGGTCGGTTCATGGTGAATCGTCGGGCAACGTCGTGAAAGCGAGCGGTCTCGTCCGGGCCGGGCGCGGGCTCGTCGCTCATCCAGGTACAGGTGCGCTCGTCCAGTCCAAGCGCGTCGAGCAGTTCGCGGCACGCCTCGCGCGCATCATCCGCCCAGTCCGCCTCCACCCACGTGCCGGGCTCGGGCTGATGCTCGTGGCGCGTCAGCAGCAGGTGGCGGCCGGACGGCAGCCGGACTCCGGCCCCTTCGCAGGGACCAAGCCCATCCGCCTCCCAGGTGATGAACGAGATGCCATACCGCCCGGCAAGCTGGACCGGCTCCAGCGCCAGCATCGCCACGAAGCGCGAGTCGCCGGACGGCCAGCGCCCGGTCCGCGGCGCGACGATCGCCCCGCGCGGATTCACCGCTCCAGGATCAGGGTGACGGGGCCGTCGTTCACCAGCTCCACGTCCATCATGGCGCCGAACCGGCCGGTGCCCACGTGCAGGCCGGTGGCGCGCAGGACCTGCACGAACCGCTCGTACAGGGGGATGGCCACCTCGGGCCGCGCGGCCTCGATGAAGCTGGGGCGGCGGCCCTTGCGCGCGTCGCCGTACAGCGTGAACTGCGAAACCACCAGCAGCCCGCCCCCCACCTCCTGCACGGAGCGGTTCATCTTTCCCTCGTCATCCGGAAAGATGCGCAGGCCGGCGACCTTGTCCGCCATCCACGCGACCGCATCCTCCCCGTCCCCGTCCGTAAAGCCGGCCAGGAGCAGCAGCCCGCGGCCGATCTCGCCGGTGACTTCGCCTTCGACGGTGACGCGGGCGCGGGAAACGCGCTGCAGGACGATGCGCATGGAAGCGGAGACGAGGTTCAGGAAGCGGGCGGCGGCCAACATACGGCGCGGGGGACGGACGCGCGAGAACGCCCCGGCCGCGCGGGGCGGCCGGGGCGTGGCAGACGGCGTGGAGCCCCGCGTCAGCGGAACTCGATGACCATGCGGTCGAAGCCCAGCTCCGGCGTGAACGCGCCCGGCTCCGACGTATCTCCCGCGCGGAGGCTGATGGAAACCTCGCCTCCCTCGCGCAGGGCGGCGCCCAGCGCGTGGCCCAGCACCACCGGCACGCGCCTGGGTGCGCCGCCGCCCGCCAGAAGCGTGAACGACCCCGCCGGCTCGTCCTGCGCGCCCAGGTATACCTGCACGGTCACCGCGCGGTCCGCCGGCGCGCGCAGCCCCTCCACGTACAGGACGGCGGCGTCCGGGGCGCCCTGCGCCAGGCCGCGCAGCACTTCGGCGGGAAGCCGGCAGGTGGCGGTGAACGGCCGCGCGCCCAGCACGGCCACGCCCGGCGGATCCGCCACCACGTACGTCCGTATCGTGGCTTCCTCGCGGCGCACGCAATCCCCTCCGGCGACGGCGGCCGGCGCGGAGCGGGGTGTGCACGCGGCCAGCACCAGCAGCGCGGCACCGGCCCGTCCGGCCCGTTGCATCGTGTTCATCTCATCCCTCCCGTGAGCCTGCCCGCCGCGCGGACACCGGACGGGGCCCGGCACCGGCGGCTGCCCATCCGGTACCCCCCAGTGCCGCGCGGGTTGCGCGACACGCCTCAGGGCACGTGCAGCTCCAGCCGGTCGTACGAGACGGCGCCCGCCGCGCCGGTTCCGTCCGTGGCCTGGGGGCTCAGCGAGAAGGAGACGCTGGCCGGCTGCGGGGCACCCCCCGTCATGCCGCTGGCCTGGTTGGCCATCACCGCGCGAAGGAAGCCGGTTCCCAGCGCCACGTGCACGTTCACCGGCGGGTGCTGCGCGTGGTGCGGCCCGGTGGGCACCAGGGTAAAGCTGCCCGCGAAGGCCTGGTCGTCCGTGGGTGCGGCCGCACCCGCCTGGGGCCGCGCCAGCACGTGCACGGTCACGGCCTCGTCGGCCGGCAGGGTGGCGCCCACCACGCGCAGGGTGGCCGCGGGGCCCGGCGTGACGCCCAGCACGTTTTCCACCGCGCCCGCCGAGATCGCCACGGGGGCCGTGGTCTGGCCGGCGTCGATGCGCGGCGAGCCCGCGGGGTCGCTGACGGCCAGCACCTGCGCGGGCGGGGCGGCGTAGACCACCGGGAACGAAGCAGCCTGCGCAAAGGGCACGTCCACCATGGCCCCCCGGTCGATGTCGTAGAACGGGTAGCTGGTGGTCAGCCACGAGCCGCCGGGGTTGGCGTTGCCCTCCCGGTTCCACAGGTACCACACCCGGTCGACGTTGGCGTGGTGGGCCCAGAACACGGGGTCGAGCGCGGCGGTGGAGAACCGCCCCATGTCGCCGCCGATCCAGCCGTGCACGTAGTTGTGCGGCCCCACCTCCAGCGCGCCCGCGTTACCCTCGGGCTCTTCTCCGCCAAACGGAGGAAAGGAGGTGATGCGCAGCAGGTTGGCGATGGCGGTGTTGCGCGGATCCAGCCGGTCGTTGGGCCCCTTGGTGCGCCGCGGGTCGAACAGCGGGTTGTTGGGGCCCCAGTACTGGGAGGGAATCTGCAGGTTGGTGCTCCAGTTCCAGTACGGCAGCGAAAGCGTGGGGTCGCCCGAGGCGGCGCGGACGATCTTTTCGAAGTAGTACAGGTAGGCGCGGTGCCAGGGCAGGAACCGCCAGCTGTAGTGCACCCGGGTGATCCCCGCCGGCGGGTTGTCGCAGAACACCGCGTGCACGTTGGCCTGCGCCGCCCAGCTGGTGGGATCGCTGGAGGGGCGCGCCTTCATGGCCGCCACGCCGCGCTGCAGGCTGGCCAGCTGCTGCGAGCCGGGCGTAAAGGTGGTCACGTCGTACCGGGTGACGGCCTGCTGCGTCCCCAGGCCGTAGCGAAGAAACGCCGGCGCAGCCTCTGGCGCGGGCGCCTCCGGCGCCGCCACGGCGGCGGCGGCCGGCGTGCGGGCCACCAGCAGCCCGCCGGCGATGGCTCCCGCGCCCGTCAGGAACTGCCTGCGCGTAGGGATGGAAGTACGGTTTTCGTCGGCCATCGGTTCTCCGGGGGGGAGCAGGGAGCAGCTTCACGGAGCAGGTCCGCAAAGGGAGGGGTGCCGCGTATGATAAGGCGGCTGCCAGGCCGGTGCAACAGTTCTGATACGCCTGCAAGTATCAGGCAGGTGAAATCGTGTGCGGAACGTTCGCCAGGAGCAAGGAGAGAACGCGGCCAGGGGCTCCCTCCGCGTCCTCTTTCCTCCTCCGCGAACCGCGCCAGCCCGCTTTCCCTGTCTGACTCTGTTCCTCTGTACGATGATTCTTTATCAGGATCTGGGATGAGGATGAGACGCCCGTGGGAAATGCACGACCGACATCCCGCTGCCGGAGCCGGCTTCATCGAAACACGCCGCCCCTCCCCCGGAAACCGGAGGAGGGGCGGATCATCGTCCAGCCCGAAACGGAGGGAGCGCTACTGCCGGCACTCGCCGTTGGGGCCCACCACGGGCTTGTCGACCACCAGACGCGCGTCGCGGTTGGCGATGCTCTCGGCCACGGCGGCGATGAGCTGGCTTACGCGCGCAAACTTGTCGTACTCGATGTACTGCGGCTCGTCGGTGACCTGGTGGTAGTCGCTGTGGCCGCCGGTGGTGAAGAAGGTGACCGGGATGCCGTAGCGGGCGTAGTTCCAGTGGTCTGACCGGCAGTAGATGTTCTGCGGATGGTTGTCGGCGTCGGTCGTGTAGTCGAAGGTGAAGCCGTGGCCGCCGGTGCGGTTCACCTCCTCGATCAGGTCGCCCAGCTGGGTGCTGAGCCGCCGCGAGCCCACCAGCTCCAGGTACGCCGGCCCGCTGTTCTCCCGGTCGCCGGCGCCGCCGCGGCCGATCATGTCCATGTTCAGCTGCGCCACGATGCTGTCGCGCGGTACCGTGGGATGGTCGGTAAAGTACTGCGACCCGTACATCCCCATCTCCTCGGCCGTGTGCCAGACGAAGAGCACCGAGCGGCGCGGCCGGGTGGGCCGCGACGCTAGGTACTGGGCGATCTCCAGCATTCCCGCGCTGCCGGACGCATCGTCGTCGGCGCCGTTGAAGATGGAGTCCAGCCGCACGCCGCGCCGGGCGCGCAGCCGCGCCAGCTCCGCGCGGAACGCCGCGCGCGCCTCGTCCGTCCACGCCTCCGGCTCCCCGTCGGCCCCCTCGGGGCGCAGCAGGCGGTTGAAGACGAGCAGCGAGTCGTGGTCCACCGCCTCGCCCGCGGGCGCCACGTGGTCGTTGTGGGATCCGAGGGCCACGTACTCCCCGCGCAGCGCGGGATCGCTTCCCGGCAGCACGGCCACCACGTTGCGCGCCGGGAACGCCGCCGGCCGGCTGAAGAAGGTGAACCCGCCGCTGGCCGTGCGCCCCGCCGCGCCCACCTGCAGCGTGGACAGCGGCGCGCCCAGCAGCCGCTCGGCCGCCGCCACGCTCAGCAGGAGCCCGGCGGGGTCGCGCCGCGCGGCCGCCGCGGGTTCCGCCTCGGCCATCTCGGTGCGGGTGGCGCCAAAGAAGCCGATGAGCCCCGCCGAGGTGTAGTCCAGCGTGGCGAAGGCGACGCCGGCCGCGTCCGCGTAGCGCTCGAAGGTGCCCGCGGCGTAGAACTGCGACGCGGGCCGCCCGTCGGGCCCCAGCGGCGCGGCGAACACCACCAGCTTTCCGCGCGCCTGCTCGGGCGAGATCATGCCCGTGGGCGCACCCACGCGGCCGCCGTACACCACCGGCACGCCGTCCAGCCGCATCCGGTCGGCAAAGCGGAGGATGCTGCCGTAGCTGGGAAGCGGGATGAAGTCGGTGCCCCGCGCCAGCGCGGTGCCGCCGGCGCTCAGCGAGGCGCCTTCCTCCACGCCGCTGGTCATCAGCGGGATGGCCTGGAAGAAGGTGCCGTTCTCGCCCGCGGGACGCAGGCCGATGCGCCGCGCCTGCGCCGCGATGTAGTCGGTGCCCATCACGTTGAAGCGCGTGCCGGACTCGCGCCCCATCATGGAGTCGGCGGCCAGCACGTACACGTGGGTGCGCAGGTCTTCCGCGGCGATGGGGGCGGCGGTGGGCCGCGGCGCGTGCGTCAGCGGTCCCTCGGTGCGGGGCGCCTGGGCCGCCGCGGGGGCCGCCGCCAGCGCGGCAAGGGTCAGCGCGGGCAGGGCCAGTGCGGCCAGACCGGTGCGGTGGTTCACGTGGACCGTCTCTTACGGGGGATGAAAGAAGAGGCGGGGCGCCGGCCGGCGCCCCGCCGCGAAAGGTCGATGGATCAGGAGCGCGTCCGCGGGGCTTCGACGCCGGCCGCCGCGGCGCGGGCCAGCGCCTCCGTCTGGCTGCGCGCGCCGCGCAGCACCTGGATGGCGCTCTGCAGCTGCTTGTCGCGCGGGATGGTGCGGCGGAACG
The DNA here is from genome assembly GCF_036399255.1 of Longimicrobium sp. Classification (GTDB taxonomy): domain Bacteria; phylum Gemmatimonadota; class Gemmatimonadetes; order Longimicrobiales; family Longimicrobiaceae; genus Longimicrobium. The sequence goes on along the minus strand of NZ_DASWNM010000108.1, from coordinate 8,898 downwards.
CGGCCGAGTCGCCGTACGCGAACTCCAGCACGCGGTCTTCCAGCAGCCGGTCCACCAGCGGGGCGCCCGCGCGGTACCTGGCCGGGTCCACGCGCAGGCCGCGGCGCTCCAGCCGGCGGTACAGGTCCTCGCGCCACGCGGCGCCCGGCACGGCGTCGGGCGCCACGGTGGGCCCCAGGTCCACCGCCATCTCCTGCAGCACCTCGTTCACCAGCCCGCCGCGCGGGGCCAGCTCGCGCATCAGCGCCAGCTCGGCGCCCACCAGCGTGTCGGCCTGCACCAGCACGTCGGGGGTGATGCCGCCGCCGCCGTACACGGGGCGCCCCGCGTCGCTGCGGAAGACGGGGCGCTCCGTCACCGAGTCCGCCGGCGTCTCCACCAGCCGCCCCTCGGGGGTAAGCCGGCGGGGGCGCTGGATGGTGCGTCCGCTGGGCGTGTACCAGCGGCCGGTGGTGAGCTTGAGCGCCCAGCCGCCCTCCAGCGGAAACACGTCCTGCACCAGCCCCTTGCCAAAGCTGGTGGTGCCGATGACCACCGCGCGGTCGTGGTCCTGCAGCGCACCGGCCACGATCTCGGACGCGGAGGCGCTCTGCCCGTCCGTCAGCACCACCAGCGGCGCGTCGGGGGCCACGGCCGCGTCGCGGGCCACGTACGTCTCGTCGGGCGCGCCGCGGAAGTCGGCGCGCAGCACCTGCTGTCCCTGCCGCAGGAACAGGCTGCCGATGCGCACCGCCTGCTCCAGGCTGCCGCCGGTGTTGCCGCGCAGGTCCAGCACGTACGAGGTCGCGCCGCTCTTGCGCAGGCTCACCAGCGCCCGCATCACCTCGTCGCCGCTGGTGTCGTTGAAGCTTTCCAGCGGCACGTAGCCGATCCCCGGCTCCACCATCACGGCGTAGCCCACCGAGGGGTAGCGGATGCGCTCGCGGGTGAAGGAGTGGTGCACGGGGCCGGTGCCGTGGCGGACGTAGTCCACCTCCACCCTGGTCCCCGGCGTCCCCAGCAGCTTCTGCGTCACCGCCTCCAGGGGGATCCCCGTCACCGGCTCGCCGCCCACGCGCACGATGCGGTCGCCGGGCTGCACGCCGGCCTGCGCCGCGGGCGATCCGCTGAACACGCGCGTCACCGTGGCCGTGTCGCGCACGGTGGTGATCACCATTCCCACGCCCGTGTACGAGTTGCGCAGCGCCATGCGCGAGAACTCCGCCAGCTGCTCGGGCGAGAACAGTTCCGCGTACGGGTCGCCCACCTGCACCAGCAGCCCGCGGGCGGCCTTTTCGTACAGCTGGGCGTCGGTGAGCGAGTCCAGCCCCATCGTCGCCACGCGGCTCACGACTTCGTGGAACATCTGCTCGCCGTCTCGCCCGCCCCACGCCTGCAGCGCGAACCCGCCGGCAAAGACGGGAAGGACGAGCGCGGTGGCGGCCGCGCGGCGCAGGCCGCGGCGGCGTGCGGGGGGCGCGGCCGGCGCGCGGGTGCGGCGCACGGCGGCCAGCGTGGTCTTTCTGCGCATCATGGAGGGCTGCTTCCCGGCTGGACGGGGCACCCGGTGCGTCGGCGGGTGTCCGTCAATTGAAAGATCTTCCACCCGTCCGTGCCGCGGAAGAGCTGGAATGCGTCGATGCCGCAGTGGCTGAACTGCGGTCCCGCGTAAAAGCTGTAGTCCACCGTCGCCACCGCCAGCGGGCCGTCGATGCGCACGTGCCACGCGTCCACCCGCTCGTCCCACACCACCTCGCTGGGCGCGCCCACCGCGTGGACGAAGCTGTCCACCGGCTCCGTGGTCAGCGACGGCGTCCCGTCCCGCCGCACCACCGCGGTCTGCAGCCGCGCGTCGGCGGTAAAGAGGGAGCGCAGCGAGGCGCTGTCGCGCGTCCGCATGGCGTCGAACATCTGCACCACCACGGCGCGCACGGAGTCTTCCGCGGCCGCCTGGGCGCGCGCGTCCGCCGGCGCCGTCACGGCCAGGGCGAGCAGGATCAGCAGGATACGGGTCATGGGGCCGGTCTGGATCGGGAGGAGAAAGGTCACGGGCCGCTCAGGTTCAGCCGAAGAGGGCGCTCGCGCACACCGCCGAAGCCATCCGGCGTGATGCGTGTGCATCCTCTCCCCCGGCCCGCGCGGGAAAGGATGCGGGGATGATGATCGATCCAACGAAGCAGCCTCGCCGCCGGCCGGACCGCCAAGCGAATTTCGCGCCCGCCGTACCCCCCGGCGAACGCGTTGATCCGGCGGCGCCGCGCGTCACGAGCGGCGCGCCTCGGCGGGCGGCGCGCCGAGCGCGCGGCGGCAGCCGCTGTCCCGCGCCAGCAGCGTGCGGTGGGCGCGCAGCCGGGCCTCGCGCGCCGCGGCCACGTGGCCGGGAACGCGCGCCCGCATGGGCGCCAGCCGGGCCAGCGGCGGCTCCGCGTGGAGCTTGCGCACCACCGCGGGCGGCAGCTTCTGCGGCGGCACCACGCTGGGCTCGTCCAGCTCCACCCCCGCCGGCGCGCCGGGGCTGAACCACGCCACGGTTACCGTGTGCGGGCTCACCTCGCCGTCCAGGGTGGAGGCGCGGGCTTCCAGCCCCAGGCCCGCCATCAGGCCCAGCGCGGCCGCGGCGGCCGCAAGTGCGGGGGTGCGTTTCATCCTGCCCTCCTTGTGTGAGGGATCACATCCGCCGCGCGCCGCCGCCCCGGGTGCGGGACGGAGGGCGCGGACGGGGTACATCATGCCGGTTCCGAACAAGCTCGACGTTTGCGTGCGTCCCGCTCACCCCCGATCGCGGGGGTGCCGGATGGTTCACGAGATCGCGCATCAGGGGGTCGTGACCGCCGGTTCCTGTGCGCTGCCGGCTTCATCCGCCGATCCGCATCCTTCTCGAAAAAACGCGGATGGCCCCCTGCCGCGTTTCCATCTCTCCCCCGTTCCCGACACCTCACGCCGGCTCGTGCCTCGCCGGCCGGCGCGCCATGCCTCCGCTCACCACGGATCACCCTTCGGACGGTGAGTGCCCGAGGAAACACCCCGCCGTTGCCGGCTGTTCCCTGTTCCCTATTCCCTATTCCCTATTCCCTATTCCCTATTCCCTATCACCCGATCCAGTACGTCGCCTTGACCAGGAACACGTTGCGCGCGGGCTCGCGGAAGAGCCGGCCCACGTCGCGGCGCGCGTCGAAGTCGCCCAGCGCCTCGAAGCCGCTGCGCTCCTGCTGCCACACGAAGAACAGCGCCGAGCCCGGCCGGTACTCCCACCGCAGCACCGCGTTGCCGCGCAGCGAGCGGACGTTGAAGTCGGGGTCCTCGGCCACCAGCAGCCCCTGCGCCTCCGCCTCGGCGCCCGTCGCCGGGCACGCCACGGTCTGCGTGGGGTGGATGGCGTACGACCGGCCGCCGCCCGCGCTCAGCGCGCAGACGGTGCCCCGGTCCCGGCCGTAGACGGCGTACTCCGACTCGCCCGGCGTGGTGAACTCGCGGAAGTCGCGGAAGTCGCCCGCCGCCACGAAGGGCTGCGCGAACAGCTGCAGCGACAGCGTGGGGGTGAAGGTCCAGTCCAGCCGCGTGTTCATGCTGAAGGTGGTCTGGTGCAGCCGCCCGAACACCCAGCGCACCCCGAACGTCTCCGCCGCGGCGTCGCCCTCCGCGAACAGGAACTGGTCCGGGTCGCGCACCACGCTCACGCTGGGGCCAATGCTCAGCTGCACCGAGGGATCGGGACGGTAGCCGAAGCTGACGCCGCCCTCGCGCGTGCTTCCCCCCGCGCGGTCGCCCGCGGCGAAGAGGGAGCCGCTGAAGGACAGGCGGGGGCGCGGGTCGGAGTTCACGAAGGCGTTCACGCTCCACGACGCGGGCGCCGCCGCCAGCGGGCCGCCGCGGGTAAGCCGGTCGTCGCGCGTCTCCGGCGAGACGCCCAGGTTCAGCCCGCCGCTCCACAGGCTGTGCAGCGTGCCCTGCAGCCCCAGCCCCAGTTCGGCGTAGATCGGGTCGCCGCCCGTGTTCCACGCCTGCGTGGTGTACAGCGCGGTGCTGTACTGCCGCAGCGGCCCCAGCGGCTCCGTCACCCGCCGGCCGATGAAGGTGGCCAGCGAGCGCACGTCGGTGCGGGGGATGAACCCGATGTCGTTCATCTCGAAGCCGGGCGTCACGTTGCGCAGCTGCAGGCTCATGTCCCAGTCGCCGCTGCGCTGCACCGCCAGCGCGGCCGAGGTGCCGCCGAGCGAGGTGCGCTCGCCGTCCAGCTCCAGGTAGTCCGCGTCCGGTCGCTGGAAGTAGCGGGCGCTGGACCCCTGCGTGCGCGCGATGGCCGCCGCGCTGCCGCCCACCCGGCTGGCCGCCACGTACCCGCTCACGGTCCACAGCCGCCGCGCCCACGAGTGCTCGAAGTCCACGCCGCCCACGTACGCGCTTCCCCGCAGCATGGGCTCCAGCTCGTCGTCCGACAGGTCGCGGTTCACGCCGCTCAGCATGCCGCCCACCGTGGTGGCGCCCCCGTTCAGGTCGCGCCGCACCCGGCCGATGAAGTAGTTGGTCATGGGCTCCACCGGCGTGGAGTGGTGCTCGCCCTCCACGTCCACGAAGCGCGCCTCCTCGCGCTGCGTGACGGCGTCCATGAAGCCCACCGTCCATCCCCCCGCCGTGCGCCCGCTCAGCTTGGCGGCGGCCAGGATGGTGGACTGCTCCGGCTCGTCCACGAACGGCGCGTCGCCGCTGGCGAAAAAGCGGCGCTGCGGCGCGCGCCCCACCCGGCGCGAGTAGAAGAACTGCGGATTGCCGTAGCCGTTGAAGTTCTGCAGCTGGCCGAACCGGAAGGCGTCCGCGCCCTCCACGAAAAAGGGGCGCCGCTCGCTGAACTGCGTCTCGAACGCCGTCAGGTTCACCACCGCCGGGTCCAGCTCCACCTGGCCGAAGTCCGGGTTCACCGTCCCCGTGAGGGTAAGGCCCGAGGTGACGCCCACCTTGACGTCCAGCCCCACCGAGCCGCCCGGCTCGTTGGCGCTGTAGAAGGGGTCGCCGTCGCGCGGGGGCTGGCGGTCGAGCCGGGCGCTGGTGTACGGCAGCAGCTCCAGCCGGCGCGGCGCGCGCAGCCCGCGGATCTCGCGCAGCTCGCCGAAGCGCGAGACGAAGCCGGCCTGCGTGGGCAGGTACGGCGCCCAGTACGACCACTCGTCGCGCCGGGCGATGTAGCGAAAGAACTGCACGCCCCAGGTCTGCTCCGCCCCCGCGGCGGGCGGAACGAAGCGCAGCTGCGACAGGGGGATGCGGAACTCCGCCGTCCACCCCGCGCTGTCGGTGGCCGTGGCCACGTCCCACACCGCGTCCCACCCGGCGTCGCTGGCCGCCCCGTCGTCGTAGTGGTACACGTCGCGCCGCAGCCCGGCGGGGTTCACCCCGAAGCGAAAGGCGGTGCGCCGGTCGTGGTAGCTGTCCAGCACCAGGTTGAACCACTCGGAGTGCGTCACCGCCTGGTCGCGGCGGGCCAGCGGCGCCTCCATGGAGTCGGGGGACGGGTCCCACATCCGCGCGGCCACGTACACCGCGTCGTCGTCGTACAGCACCCGCACCTCGGTGCGCTCGGTGCTGGGCTGCCCCGGCTGCGGCTGCTGCTGCACGAAGTCGGTCGCCACGTCCACCCCGGCCCACGCGGCCTCGTCGAAGCGCCCGTCCAGGCGGACGGGCTGGTCCACCCGCACCGCCCGGATCACCCGCGGCGCCTCCAGCCCGGGCGGGGAGGACGCGGCGGGACGGGCGGTGGTGGCGACGCCCTGCGCCCGCGCGGGCGCCGCGGCCAGCGCCGCCAGCGCCGCCAGCGCCAGGGCGCCGAGGGATCGGTTGAAATGCCGGAGGGGCATGGTGTGGCTGCTCCAGGAGAGGGTCTGGCCGGGTCCGGACCGGCCGGGACGTTCAGGGTGTGCCGATCGGGTGGGACGGGAATGTGATGCACCGGGTGCGCCCCGGGTTGCATCCCCCCGTATCCCGCGCTCCGGGTGTCCCCGGGGCAGGATGCTGAAATCTTAGCATCCCACGATGCGCCGCGCCAGCTTCATCGTCCACCTCCCTGCCCGGGCCGGTTCCCGCACGCGCCAGGAACCATCGCCCCTGCAACGCGCGAGACCCCGTGTTTTGTGACGAGCGGCCGCAGGCCGGGGACGAACCGCCGCCGGGCGGGGACGAGCGGCGGAGGCGATCCGCATCCCAGGAAAACCGTAGTGCGTTGCGGCGGAACACCTTAGATTCCGGACGCTCCCCCCGCGCTCCCCACGGCTCCCCCCACGCACTCCGGATGAGGCGCATCGACTGGCAGACCGTACGGCGGGACCTGCTCCTGGGATTCATCGCCTGGAGCGTCTTCGCGGCCTTCTTCTTCTTTCGCAGCTACCTGAACCTGGCCACGCAGGTGAACCCGCAGGTCACCTGGGGCGAGGTCTGGCCGCGCGCGCTGGTGGAGGACGCGGCCTCGGTGTTCGCGTGGACGCTGCTGACGCCGGTGGTGCTGGCGCTGGCGCGGCGCTTTCCCGTGCGGCGCGGGGTGCGGGCGCGGCACCTGGCCCTCCACGCGGCGGCCGCGCTGCTGCTGGCCAGCGTGGAGATCGGGTTCGACTTCTGGGTTTCGACCTACACCTACGTCTACGGGCCGTTCTGGCCGCGCCACTACTGGATCAGCCTGCACTACGGGCTGATGTCGTACGCCGCCGTGGCGGCGGCGGGGCACCTGATGGACATCCACCACCGCTACCGCGAGCGCGAGCTGCAGGCGGCGCAGCTGGAGACGCAGCTGGCGCGGGCGCACCTGCACGCGCTCGAGATGCAGCTGCAGCCCCACTTTCTGTTCAACACGCTGAACTCCATCAGCGAGCTGGTGCACGCCGACCCCGACGCGGCGGAGGTGATGGTGGCGCAGCTGGGCGACCTGCTGCGGATGACGATGGCGGGGGACGGCCGGCACGAGGTGCCCCTTTCGCGCGAGCTGGAGCTGGTGGGCGCCTACCTGGAAATCGAGCGCACGCGCTACCAGGACCGCCTGTCGGTCAAAAAACAGGTGGAGCCGGACGTTCTGGATGCGCTGGTGCCCACGCTGCTCCTTCAGCCGCTGGTGGAGAACGCGGTGCGCCACGGGCTTAGCCCGCGCGTGGCCCCGGGAACGGTGACGCTGACCGCCCGCCGCGTGGGCGACCGACTGCGGCTTACGGTGCGCGACGACGGGCGCGGGCTGCCGCCGCCGGAGCAGCGCCGCGAGCGGGTGGGCGTGGGCAACACGCGCAGGCGGCTGCGGCAGGCGTACGGCGACGGGCACCGCTTCGAGCTGGCGGACGCGCCCGGCGGCGGCACGCTGGTGCTGATCGAGATTCCCTGGAGACTGGCGGGCCCGGACGACCTTTCCGGCCCCGCCGCGCCCCCCTGGCCGGAGCGACCGCATGAAGATGAGCACGGTGGTGGTGGATGACGAGCCGCTGGCCCGCCGGCGGCTGGCGCGCCTGCTGGAAGCGGACGGCGCGGTGGAGGTGGTGGCCGTCTGCGCCACGGGGCGCGACGCGGTGCGGGCGGTGCGGCAGCACAAGCCCGACCTCCTCTTTCTGGACGTGCAGATGCCCGAGATGGACGGCTTTGGCGTGCTGCGCGAGCTGGGCGACGGGCCGCTGCCGCAGGTGGTGTTCGTGACGGCGTACGACCAGTACGCCATCCAGGCCTTCGAGGTGCACGCGCTGGACTACCTGCTCAAGCCGTACACCCCGGCGCGGCTGGGCGCGGCGGTGCAGCGGGCGCTCAAACAGCTGCAGGCGCCCCCCGCCGCGCCCGCGGAGCGGCTGGCCGAGCTGCTGGAGCACCTGGAGCGCGAGCGGCGGGCCTTGGACGCGCGCCTCTCCGGCGCCCCGCCCGCGCCGGGGCCGACCACGCGGGTGATGGTGAAGCAGGGGGAGCGGATGTTCTTCGTCCCCGTGGAGCGCATCGACTGGCTGGAGGCCGAGGGCAACTACGTGCGCCTGCACTGCGGCAAGGAGGCGCACCTGGTGCGGGCCACGCTGTCGGGGATGGAGGAGCAGCTGGACCCGCGGCGCTTCACGCGCATCCACCGCGGCACCATCGTGAACCTGGACCGGGTCAAGGAGGTGCGCCCGTGGTTCGCGGGCGACTACATGGTCAAGCTGCATGACGGCGGCGAGCTGCGCCTGAGCCGCCGCTACCGCGACCGGCTGCTGTGAAGCCGGAGAGCGGTTGTTGACCTCCTACGAGAATTTGACTTCTGAGAGGGTGTTGCCAGACCGCCCGGCGTGATTGATTCCCTGAGAGGGTGTTGCCAAACCTCCCAGCGTGATTGACCTCCTGAGAGGTGTTGCCAAACCTCCCGGCGTGATTGACTTCCTGAGAGGTGTTGCCAAACCTCCCGGCGTGATTGACTTCCTGAGGGAGGCGCCGCCCCGCGACCCGCTTGTACGCTTCACCTTGGCGCCGACCGAAGGACCTCGCCAGCAGAACGACGGGGCTGGTCCCGTGCCCTGGATCTGGCCCCTGCGCCACCGAGACGAGATCCTTCGGTCGCGCGCAGGCGGTTGTGTGAAATCGGGTTACGTGGTGCGCTCCCTCAGGAAGTCACCGCTTCTTTGTGAGTTTGGGGTTTAGCAACACCCTCTGAGGGAGGCGCCGCCCATAACTCGCTTGTACACTGCACCCTGGCGCCGACCGAAGGACCTCGCCGGCAGAACGACGGGGCTGGTCCCGCGGCTTGGAGCCGGCCCCGCCTCGCCGGAAAGCAGGTCCTTCGGTCGCGCGCAGGCGGTTGTGTGATTTCCGGCTACACGGGGTGCGCTCCCTCAGAGGGTGTTGCCAAACCTCCTGGCGTGATTGACTTCCTGAGGGAGGCGCCGCCCCGCAGCTCGCTTGTACGCTGCGCCCTGGCGCCGACCGAAGGACCTCGCCAGCAGAACG
>NZ_DASWNM010000107.1:0-27551 GCF_036399255.1 Longimicrobium sp. | reverse complement strand
GAGTCACCCATGTCGTAGATTCACGGGCTTGTGGACGGATGGTTGCTTCGACACCACCCATCTTACTGCAACCCAAGAAGATGCGACATGGGTTTTTTCTAGCTATGACTCACGGATCCCGTTTGGGGTGAATAAGGCAGGGTAGATTGATCAAGCGATGATGACATAGCCCGATCAGGTGTAGACGGCTTCGAGGCGCTCGTACAATTCGTCGAACACGGGATTGGGGCGTGGCGGCGCGCCACGGCGGAAGCGCGCGTAGTCGGTCACCGCCACAGCGGCATCGGTCGCGTCGCGCCACGCCTGTGTTTCGTGCTCCGGCGATGCATCAGCCAGCAGCTTCAGCATCTCGATCTCAATCATCTCGTCGTTCGCGGTGCGGGCCCCCTGCAGCACATCGCGCGCGACCGCGCAGGCGTCGTCCGCGAGCCCCACCTCGTGGCAGGCACCCGCCAGCCGTGCGGTGATGGGCATCAGTTCGGGCTTCGCCTTCACCTCGGGCGACAGCTGCCGCACCACGGCTGCGAGTTGCGACAGGATTGCTCGCGCACGGTTCAAGTCGCCCGCGCAGGCGTGCGCCTCGGCTAAGCGCAGGCGCAGGGCGGCGCGGCTCCAGCCGGTAGCCTCGCGCGCCGCTGTGTCGGCGCGTGACATCGCAGCGGGGTAGTCGCCCAACCGGCACTCGGCGACCACCGACGCTTCCTCGCACATCCACCACAGCGGGCCCTCGGCGCGGGCCGAGGCCGCGAAGGGATGGATGAGGTCAAACCGGCGGTTCAGGAGCATTGTCTTGAGCGAGTCGGATACGTATACGGCCTGCAGGAAGCCGACGAAGTGCTCGCGCGACGCACTCACGCCGAGATAATCCGATCCGCGGAGCCGCATGCAGCCCAGCTCCAGCCAATCATCCATCTCGTACGCGGAGAGCGCCGCCAACCGCGCCAGCGCCTCGCGCCAGCGGCCGGTGAGCGCTTCCAGCCGACCCAGATTCACCCACGGCTGAACGGCATGCGCGGTCACGGTCGGATCATGCGAACGCCTCGCGAGCCGACCCTGCCACCACAACTGCTGCTCAGTCACGTGCCAAGCGCGGGAGACGTCGCCCGCGTGAGCGGCGAGCAGCCCCGCCTGGTTGCCGATGGACCCGAGCTGTCCCGCAAGCTGCCGCGTGGTGCGGGTCGCGCGGGCCGTATCGAGCATCCTGCATAGCCGGGCTGCCCAGGTACCCAGCGGCGGCCGCGGTATTCGGTCCTGCGGAACGAGGATCGCCACCGCCATCGTTGGGGAGACCTCCACTCGGAACGGGGCCACCTGCCCCGTGACGCTTTCGTCGGTGCGCATGGCGGCTCAGTCGCTCGCCATCACTGTGGCGAGCTTGGACAGCCTCGCCCGCTGCGGCGGCTGGTCGAGCGTGAAGCGCATCTCGTGCTTCAGGTTCGCCTTTATGCCGCAGCAGGAACGCTGGTTCGACTGCACGCGCGTGAGCGGGCAGTGCACACCCTGGCACCCGGGAAGGACGTAGCAGCTCTTGCACATGGAGTCGCTCTCAAAGTGCGGAGTTACCCAGTGCGCCATCTGCTCGTCACGCAACTCCACCGTTCCGTCGGGGTGCAGCTGGCCTACCACGTTCTCCTCCATCTCGTACAGCACCACCGTGCACTTCATCAGCTTGCCCGTAGCGCCCACAATCAAGTTGTACGGACGCGCGGCGTAGCACACTTGGCTCCCAAGCGACGCCACGTCGGCGATCCCCGACTCCTGGGCGAGGCCCACCTCGACAGCTTTCTTTTGCAGCCCGCGAAGCACTTCCTTCTGGTCGGTGACGCCGCATACGTTGAGGCTGTCGTCGTTGGGGCCCCCCCACTTCCCCACCGCGCGGAAACGCATCTGAAACCGCGGGTCGTGCCCGAAGTCCTCGGAGATCGTTTCCATGAACTCGCCCAGACGCGGAAAGTTGTTTCGGTCGAAGTTCACCCGGAGGTCGATCGTGAAGTCGGCCTTGCGCTGCGCCATGGAACGCAGGTTGTCGAGGATCACGTGGTAGGTCGGCGAGCCGTCGCGCCCCACGCGCTTGCAATCGTGCTCCTCGGGGAGCCCATCCACCGTGATTTGATAGTTATTGCACCCCCAGTCCAGCAGGCGCGTGGCGCGCTCCTCCGTCAGCAAGTATGCGTTGGTCGTCATCGACTGCCCGAGCGAGAAATCATGGTCGCGAGCGAGTTGGTTGGCAAAGGGCTCCAGATCCTCAATTGCCTCCCATCCGTAGAGCGGCTCTCCGCCGAACCATGACAGGCTCAGGTGCTTGAGTTGTGGCGCCCGTGCTTTCCACAGGCGTTTGAGCCCCTCGCGGGTTTCGGGTGCCATCGTGCCGCGCTCGAACTTCTCGTAGCAGTACACGCATCGGAAGTTGCAGTCCTCGCTCGCCAAGAGGATGAACTGGAGGACATCCTGTCTCCACTGCTGCTGCATGTACTTGTAGCGGAACAGGTTGAGTTCATTGGTGCCGGTGCGCACCAGGTACCCACGCTTGGCCAGGTAGTCACCAAGTTTTCCGAGCGGCTCGGCTGCCCCGTCGGGCGTGAGCAGGGCGATGATGTCGTCTCGATGTTTGGCCGCGAATGCAGTCACAGCGCCCGTGTAGGTGTTCCACAGGAGGATTCGGCCATCGTCTCCCACTGTGCGGGCGTTGAACCGCGAGGCGACCCAGCGAGTCCTCGGAACGTACCGCAACTGAATCAGCGAGGCCGGGAGGGGTGTTTTCTCGCCCCGCTCGTAAGGCGAAACCTGCATGTCGATAGTGGGCGGCATCGGGAGCTCCTTATGTCACGCGGACGCTCCGCCGGCGCGGAGCATCGGTTGTAGAGGTGGAAGGCGAAGACCCAAGTCGTCGTCAAGCTGCCTCGTGTACGCGCCCGGCGCCGCAGCAATCCGGCAGTGGCGACGGCGCCGGGCGCGTTACCGCCCGTTTACCCGCCGGGTGCTTGCATCCGGCCGGTCGTGTTGGTGCCAGGGAGGGTGTGCAACTGCTTCCTCAGCAGTTGCAGTTCCCCCCGGGGGCGCATCCGTTGGTGTTGATGGTCGGACTGTCCCCTACGAGTTCGTCGCCCCCCCCGCCGCCTGCGGCCTCAAGTTCTTCCAGAGAGAGCTCGTCGTCCTGGATCGCGTTCTGGGGTTCGTGTTCCGCCATGAGTGCCTCCTGAAAAGGAAAGAAGTGGTGGTTTCTGCTGGCGGCGTGGCGTAGAGCAGGGACGGTGCCCTCCTGCACTACGAGCTCAACTATTTGTCGGATCGTAGTTTACGTAACGTGAAGGGAATTTCGGTTCAAAGCTTGGGTAGAGCCGTGCGAGCGGCCGACTATTCAGTAGAGGGCTGCTTCCGCCAGCTGCTCGGGGCTCCGACGACCGCAATCAAGAGCAAAAGAACGCCGCCGCGGATTGCTTGTATCCGCGGCGGCGGGGTCGGTTGGGTCTTGCCGTGGCTTGGTCGAGAACTCACATCCGCGCTCCACTCGTACCCGGCCGGCTTCAGGCGCTGGTGGCGGAGGAAGTCCATGAACTTGATGTAATCCTCCGGAGCCAAGCCGATGCGACCGATCAGGCGCTTGTAGCTTCCGTTGCTCTCCACCAGCCCCCGCCGCTGCACCTTATACACGTCGGATCGGCTCATCTCGCGCCATGAATGGGTGGCGTACCACGCTCCAGAAGCTCTCGCCGTGGAGCATCCGCTCCCGCCTCGCCCGCCAAGTCACGCGCGGCGGGTGCCCGTACCTGGCGGGAGCGCCTGTGTCGTTCACGGGGAGGTGAGGGGCGCCCGAGCCGTTCGCCGCACCAGCGTAGCCACCGCTGGCGTGCAGCGGGCTTGGCTCCATCGCGTCACGAGAGTGTTTCGAACTCGATCTGGGGCTTCGGCAAGGTGGAAGCCTATGTCCATCAGCGAACGCAACTCGCGCATGTTTTCGGCCACAGATACTTCCGGAGCAAGGCCTTGGCGTCGTTCGAGAGCCTGCGCGCCGAGCAGGCAAGGGCGCCAAGGCCCTCCAGGTGATGCCGCACGATCACCTCCCGGTCGCGCCCGCGCCCGCGCAGGCGGGAACGCGGATTCACAGGTTGCGCAGGCGATAGAACAGGTCTTCGCTGAAGCTGCCGGCACGCACCAGCATGCGTAGGTCGCGACTGGTGGCGGCAATCACGCGTACGTTTCACGCGATGGATCTTGGTGCCGCCTACGCAGGCACGTATGCTTCCCCAGCGTGTGGCCCCAGCCGGCCGTCGCGTGTGAGGATTTTCAGGCGCAGGGCTAGCAATTGCAGTTTTCAGCACAGTTTGATTGGATCTGCTCAATCGGCGTGTCGCCAATCAGATCGCCGCCGCCGGCTGGGAGATTCGAGCTCTTCGACGGAGAGCTCGTCGTCGGGCGTCATGGTCTTGGGATCGTGTCTCGCCATCAGTGCCTCCTGAACTAGGGGAAGAAGATGTCTGCTCTGCAGCGGCATCTCTAGCAGGTGAGGTGCCGGCGTGTGTTTGCGTGTAAGTTATTGGTAATTTCGCAGATAAGGATTTTATGCGAGGCGTGCAGCCTTCCGCCGGATAGAGCTGCGCGAGCCTGCAACTACTCACTAGAGCGCTGCTTCCGGGAGCCGCGTCGGGGTTAATCCGCGTTTCGGGCGTACCCTGCCGGCTTTAGGCGTTGGTGGCGGAGGAAGTCCATGAACTTGATGTAGTCTTCGGGCGCGACACCGATGCGGCTGATCAGGCGCTTATAGCTGCCGTTACTCTCCACCAGCCCGCGCCGCAGCACCTCGTGCACGTCGCTGCGGCTTAGCTCGCGCGCCATGAACGGGTCGCGCACCACGCTCCAGAAGCTCTCGCCGTTAGCGAAGCGCTCCCACACCTCGGCCGCGGGGTCGCGGCGCGGCGGATTACCGTTCCCTGTGCCGGTCCCGTTCGCGACCGGGTGCGCGGCGGACGCGAGGAACGCCGCGTCGACGCAGATGCCGCCGGCGTGCAGCGGATCGGTCTCCAGCGCGTCGCAGAAGTGCTCCGGGGCGATCTCGGCGCCCTCGGCTAGGTGAAAGCCCATGTCGAGCAGGCTCCGTAGCTCGCGGACGTTGCCGGGCCAGAAGTAGTCGCGCAGCATGGTGCGCGCGCCGGGCGACAGCTTGCGCTCGGCGCGCGCGGCGGCAGCCAGCGCGTGCAGGTGGTGCCGCGCGATCACCTCCCAGTCGCCGCCGCGCTCGCGAAGCGCGGGGACGCGGATCCACAGGTTGCGCAGGCGATAGAACAGGTCTTCGCGGAAGCTTCCTGCCCGCACCAGTGCGCGCAGATCGCGGCTGGTTGCGGCGATCACCCGCACGTCCACTTTTCGCACCGTGGTGCCGCCCACCGGCACGATCTCACCCTCGCCCAAGGCGCGCAGGAGCATGGCCTGCGCGGGGAGCGACAACTCACCTATCTCATCCAGAAAGATGGTGCCGCCGTTGGCCTCTTCAAACAGGCCGCGGTGATCAGCCACAGCGCCGGTGAAGCTGCCGCGCTTGTGGCCGAACAACTCACTAGCCATTAGGCTCCCCTCGTGGTACTGCGCGCAGTTCACGCGCACGAAAGGCTTGCCGCAACGCGGGCTGACCAAGTACAGGGCGCGCGCGAACAGCTCCTTTCCCGTCCCCGTCTCGCCGGTTAGCAGCACCGCACCGTCGCAGGCGGCAAAGCGTTGCAGCCGCGCCTGCGCCTGCAGCAGTGCCGCGTCGCGCCCGATCAGCATCACCGCGCCTGTCAGCCCCCAGCGGTCGCGCGACAGCCGGAGCACGGTCTCGGCGAACTCCGACAGATCCTCTCGCCGCATGGGCGCGTGCGGCGCATCTCCGGCCGTCATCGCCCCCCCCACGCGCGGCACCTCAACGCCCGGAGATGGGCGACGTATTTGCTCCAAAGAATCTCCCGTGGTCTTCCACGGAACCGAGGAAACGTAAGAGTAGGGAAAAATGCCGTGCGGTGGATGATGGTGCGTGGAGCAATCAGTGCGGGGAACGGCGTTCGAGCAACGAGGGGCATGGTACGCGCTCCGGTCATGCGAGCGAACGGCGGTCCCTCAACCGGGGCCCGTCGATGATCCGGCAAGAAAATCGTCTCGCCAGGTACGGGTTTTTAATCTAAAGGCGTTATGTGTACGTGTCAAATGTGGCAGCACGTTGATCGCTCCGCAGCTATTTGCCGGGAGAAAGGTTGGCTCCGCTTGAGATGCCAGCGAGAGAGGTGGGTCAGCATCCGCTCGCTCGATCCTGCCTCCCACATGCCCTCAATCCGCCTTTCCGCAGCTCGTTGCTACGGCAAGCGCGGTCCATTACCTCTCGACCGTCATCACAACACCTTCGCTGCGGTGAGTTCTCTCTCCCACGGGAGGTTTCGTAGGGGGTCCATCTAACTTACAGATCCCGCGCTGTACGGAGTGGTACGCCGTCGCAGTGTGACCGAGGGACGAGCAATAAAATAAGTAGCCGTAGCAAAGTCCTCTGCGGCTGCTTCGCTTTTATGCGCGGAGGGAAGCCTTGCATCGCCGTATTCAAGTGCTCACGCTGCGCGGGTGCTCACGTCGGATGGCGAGATGATCTCCGGCGCATACCGGCGACGACCTGCCGGCCGGCGCACTGGTGGGCCTGGCGGTGTCTGCCAGCACCGTCGAGGGCCGCGCCCGCGTGATCCTGGATCTGGCGCAGGCCGATCTGGAACCGGGTGCCATCCTGGTCACCGCCTTCACCGCCCCCCCGGCTGGACGCCCCCGTTCGTCGCGATCGCGGGCTTGGTGACGGAGGTGGGGGCCTGATGACCCACGGCGCGGTGATCGCGCGCGAGTACGGACTGCTGCCCGCCGTCGTGGGCGTGCAGCACGCCACTTGGCCCATCCGTGACGGGCAGCGCTGTTGCCCTCCACCGAGAGCAGGACACTGTGGGGGAATTCCCGCTGGGCGGCGTTTCAGGCGAGTGCAATGCGGAATTACGGCCCTCATTGCTGAGAAGGCGTAAGGCGCAGAGCGGGCGAGCGCTCCCCGTTACCCAATTGGATGGTGCGGATCAGATCTAGCCACGCCATTGACTCAGTGGTATCCAGTGATTCCATAGGGATCTGAGACGAACGAAGTCCGATCCGGGGTTCTGGGTGCCGATCATGATCTGCAAGTTTTCCCTGGACACGTCCGCTTGGGTGCGAACCGCCCGGTGGTCGGCCTGATCTCGTTCAAGACCGACTACGCTATATTTCCAGACACGCAACACGACGTAAGAGCCAGGAGCGCGCAGTTTGACATAATCGTTGAAAGCAATCGTCATGTCATCGACGTTGTCGGTGGCGAGAAAGTACACATAGGACGCGGTAATCGCCCCCTCTATCCCGAAATGGTGATTCGCCGCCTCCTTAGCCAGCAAGGTGAGGTAGTGTTCTTCTGGCTCATCCAGCAGCGCTGTTGCCTTTGTCTTCCATTCCATGCGACGGAACGACTTGATTTCCTCTTGGAAGCGTATGTTTTTCCGCCTCGCGTACAACCCGAGCCACTCTAGCTCGTGATACTTCAACCTCGCGTAGTCATCCTGGGATGCCGTGTAATCGAATAGAATCGTGGGTTGGATGACCGGGAAGTTGGGGAGGTCCGGCAGGTTGGCGTTGGTGTCAAGATGGGCGACATAAGCACTGAGGCGCTCTTTGACTATTTTTTCAATCCGCTTCTCGCGATCCGCTACGAAGGAACCGCTGGGCTCGGGCTCCCTTCTACGCGTACGACTGTATACCGAACGCAATCCGTTCGCCTGTATACTCAACAAGGCGCTTCGGGGTGCTATGTGGTAGAGCCAATCTGAGTCTTTGAATGGCGGCGAGCGAACGAGCGCCGGGCACTGGGGGCAGGCCTGCGGCACCGCTTTGGTATCGAAGATCGAGACACTCGTGCAAGATAAGCACTTGTACAGATGCAGATCATGCGTCTTGCAATATGGGCAGTCGAACGGGGTGTTGGTGTAGACGTTGGGCACCGAAACGTCTCTTTTGCACTTGCAGCAGGTTGTCGTGGGCATGAGGTTCTTCGGTGTAATAGTTGTCAAGGTTGTGCAGCCCGCAATGTGCTCGGGTCGGTTCCGCACTTGAGTAGAAGCTCGTACGCGCGTCGGAGGGCATATACCCGTGCTGGTTCACGCGGACCTCAGGGTCCACGGCGGCGGGGCGGGTGTGCAGCCAGGCGCTCCAGCCCAGGCGCGGCGACTCGGGCGCGCGCGCTGCGCGGAGCACGGCGGGGGGCACCTCGTCCGCGCGCAGGACGAGGGTGAGGACGAAATCCATCTCGATCCCGGCGTAGAAGTGCACCAGTTCGCGAAGCTCCATGAGCGCGGTGCCGTCCGCCGGGTTGCCCGTCACGGGGTCGGCGGGGAGAAAGGCGCGGTACAGCGCCAGGTCCATGGGCCCCATGCGGATGCCGATGGCGGCCTGCGGATCGTGCCAGCGCGTGCCCAGCGCTGCGTCCGTGCCCAGCGTGCGGCTGGCGCCCGTGCGCCCGATGCGCGTCCGCTGGTCCTCGGGGATCGGGAGCCACCGCCCCACCAGCGGCTGGATGGACACGGGGACCCCGAAGTGGTCCGCCAGCAATCCCTCCAGCCCGGCTTGGGAGCGGACCTCGCGCGCCAGCAGCCCCGCGCGGGCCAGCAGCGCCCGGTCGTCCGTCCCGGGCAGCCGATCCTGCATCCCCGGCGTGCCGATCCCCACCAGCGCGCGCAGCCAGCCGGCCGGCTCCGTGTCCTGCGGCAGCCGCTCCTCCAGCACCGGCTGCGTCAGCCGCCCGATGCGGTAGAGCAGCGATACCAGGCGGTGGTGGAACAGGTCCAGGAAGTCGCGCGAGGCGGTGTCCCCGTCCGCCAGCCGGTCCATCACCCGCTGCGCCAGCGGCACGGGGAGCGGCCCCTGCGCGCCGCCCAGCTCCAGGAAGGAGACCGTCATCTCCCACTGCGCCGCCCCGCCGGCCCGCAGCGCGCGGACCGCCACCAGGTCCGACGCGGGAAAGGCGAATCCGCCGGCCGCGCGAAAGCGCACCGCCTCGGCCGCCGGGTCCGCACCCTCCGCGAGGAGCGCCGCCTTTTCCCCGGCCGCGCGCTGCAGCAGCCGCACGGCCTGGTAGAAGTCGAACGCCTGCGGCCGCTCCCGCAGCCGGTCCAGCAGCACCTCGCTCACAGCAAGGGCCTTCCGGCCACGCGGGGCTCCCAGGTCTTCCACGGCACTTCGCTCCCCCGCAGGCGCACCGACAGCTGCGTGAACGAGTTGACGGAGGCGTACAGGGCGAAGAAGCGGTCCAGCACCATCCCCAGCAGCAGCGGCGTCCTGCGGTCGTAGCCCGCCCGGTCCAGCGTCAGGTCGATCTTCGTCCCCCGGTAGAAGCCGGCCCAGGGGGCGGGGCCGGCGCGACGCACGATCGGCTCGGTTTCCATGGACACGATCCCCGCCGCCTGCGCCTCCACGGTGGGGTCGCCCCAGGCCGCGTACAGGCGCAGGATCTCGCGCAGGGCGCGCAGGCCCTGCTGCGGGTCCCGGGCCGTGCCGGCCAGCGACAGGTGGTTCAGCGAAAGCTGCGACACCAGCCGCCACTGCGTCTGCGCATCCAGCGGCGGCTGGACGGCGGCCGTGGGCACGTGCACCACCCAGACCTTCGAGACGGGCGCCGCCAGCTCCATCCGCAGCCACGTGTCGGGCTGCAGCGTCTCGGCCTGGTGGCGGTTGGTGCACAGCACCCGAGCCCACACCGTCTGCACGGGCGGGGGCACGTGCCGGCCGCGCAGGTCCAGAAAGGAGAGCATCACGTCGCTCCCCCCTTCGCCCCCGCGCTCCGACGGCACCCGCCGCGCCCGCCAGAAGGTGCGCTGCGCCGCGTCCATCTGGTGCGTGTACGAGTAGAACGGCTCAAAGCAGTCCGCCCCGCCGTAGCCGTCCGGGGCCGACGAAAGGTCCAGGATGGAGTGCACCTCCGTGTTGCGCTCGCGGCGCGCGTCGGCCACCAGCCGGTACTCCACGCGGTGCTGGTCCACCCGCACCGGCTCCGACAGCCGCTCGAACAGGTTCACCACCGGGGTGCACCCCAGGCGAACGCTGCGCGGGCTCAGCGCCATCCGGTGCGGCGCGGGATGATCGAGCAGGAACAGCAGGTCCAGGTGCTCCGTTGCCTGGTGCTTCTCCACCCCCTCCAGGTCAAAGAACATCAGCTTGCGGGGGATGGTGAAGTACTCCTGCAGCAGCCGGAACGCGGGGTGGGCCGCGCGCGGGCACGGCAGCACCCCGTCCTCCGGCTCCAGCCCCACCGGCCGCACGCTTCCGCGCGCCAGGGGCACCGACGCGCCGGGGCCCCCCTTCTCCGGCATCAGCACCACCCCCAGCAGGTGCCCGAACAGCAGTTCGTACAGCTGCGGGGCCGTGGTTTCGTCCGCCAGGTAGAACCGGAGCGTGGACGGACGCACCTCGCTGATGGGCACGCCCACGCCCTCCAGCCGCACCCGCACCACCTGCACCGCCGAGTGCAGGCCGTACTCCGCGGCTGCCTCCACCTTGGCCTCCACCACCCGCAGCGGCTGCAGCGACACCGGGTACGTGGTGCGAAAGCGGCACACCTCGCCGGCGCCCATCTCGGCGAACAGCGGGGTGCCGGAGGGGATGGGGTAGCCGGAGCTCAGCCGTCCCTGCGACGGGTCGACCTCGAACTCCGCCACCGACATGGGCGGCACGGGGTCCAGGTAGTTGGGATACAGCACCTCCAGCAGCGCGGACGAGATCCCCGGCACCTCCAGGTCCAGCGTGCGCTGCAGCCGCGCCGTGAGGAACGCGAACGACTCGATGAGCCGCTCCACGTGCGGGTCCGCGCACTCGTGCGCGCCCAGCCGCAGCCGCGCCGCCACCTGCGGGTGCGCCGCCGCGAACTCGCTCCCCACCGTGTGCAGGTAGGTCAGCTCGGCGTTGTAGTAGTCCAGCAGCCCCTGGGGCGGCCTGTCGCTCATGGCGTCCTCCCGCCGGGGCACCCGACGCGGATGGTGAACTCGGCGGGGACCGGCTCGGCCCCCGCCACCAGCACGGCCCTGATGCGGGCCAGCAGCTCCGAAGGGCGGCCCTCCACCGGCTGCACGACCAGGTCGGTCACCCGCAGCCGCGGCTCGTAAGCCGCGATGGCGGCCCGCATCCCCGCCTCCAGCTCGGCCCGCGCGGCGGCGGAGCCGGGATACGTGACCGGCGCGCGGGAAAGCCCGTACTCCAGCGTGGTCCGCGCCCGGCCCTCCAGCGCCGCCGGGGGCACGGGGCAGCGGGTGTTCAGCAGGTCGGTGAGCTCGCGCCGCACCGACCAGCGCAGCTCGTCCCCGTTCAGCGCCCGCGGCGGGCCGGGCGCCCCCGGGCCGGGGTCCTCCAGGCGGTCGAAGAGCGGCGCGGGCGCCACGGGCGCCGAACGGGGAGCGGTCATGGTCACGCCGTCTTGTTGGCGCCCACGTCCCAACTGCCCGACACCGTGCCGTCCTTGCCGCCGGACTCCTTCTGCGCCGTGTAGTCCCACTTGATGGAGGAGTAGTTGAGCGACACGGACTCCACGGGCTTGTCGCCCCCGCCGCCGCCCACGCTCACGGACGAGAGCACAGTGTTGCTGAGCGTGTAGATGATCAGCGGGATCACGGCGCCGCTGTCGTTGCGGCCCACGGTGATGGTCACCTGGCCCAGGTCCGTGCCCTGGCACAGCTTCTGGTTCAGCAGCGGCGACGACTTGTCCAGGTACTTGGTGACGTGGAAGTCCTGGTGCCGCGACTTGCCCGACGTGCGCTCGGTGTTGCTCACGTCGCCGGTGACCTGCATGGCCACGCCGTGGCTGTACGACATCAGCTCGATCTGCCCCGTGTAGCCGTCCACCTGGCTGGTGCCCGGCACGTCCTTGATGCTCATGAGGATCAGGTCCATCGTTCGTTCCTTTCAGGATGTGGTTCGTTCGTGGGATGCGGGGGTGCGCCCGGGCGGGGGCGCGGCGGCCGGACTGGCCGCCGCGCCGCCGTCCGCGGACATGGTCAGGCGGCCGGCGCCGGGGGGATCTGCGCCACCAGGCGGATGGAGGCGGTGAGCTCCTCCAGCTGGAAGTGGGGGCGCAGGAACACGGTGGCGTTGTACGCGCCCACCTGGCCGGGCACCTCCGTCACGTCGATGCGCGCCTCGCGCAGGGGAAAGCGCGCCTTGGACGACTGCGGCGCGTCGTCGTTCAGCAGCACGTAGTCGGCGATCCAGTTGTTCAGGTACTTCTCCAGCCCGCCGCGGGTCTGAAAGCTCCCCACCTTCTCGCGGCCGATCTTCTTGATGTAGTGGGCAAAGCGGGAGGCGGCGAGCACGTACGGCAGCAGCGCCGAGGCCTGCGCGTTGGCGCTGGCGGCGGGGACGGTGTAGACCTCCGGCTTCTGCACGGTAGCGCCGCCGAAGAAGCAGGCGGTGCCGGTGCCCTTCTGGTAGCACAGGGCCACGAAGCCCAGGTCGTTGAGCTCCTTTTCGCGGCGGTCGGTGATGGCGACCTCGCTGGGGATCTTGGCCACCCGGTCGCCGGCCGGGGTGGTGAAGGTGTGCAGGGGAAGGTCGGCCACCATCCCGCCGCCCTCCACGCCGCGGATGTTGGCGCACCAGCCGTACAGGCTGAACGCCTCGGTGATGCGCTGCCCCAGCGCCCACACCGCCGTGCCCCACAGGTAGTCCGGGTGGTCCAGCCCGTTGCCCCGCTCGTCGAACACCATGCCCTCTACGGGCACGTAGCCGCTCTCGGTCCTGGAGTCGGTGCCGTAGGGCAGGCGCATCAGCACCCGCGGCAGCACCAGCGTCAGGTAGCGCGAGTCCTCGCCGCGGCGCAGCTCCTTCCAGCCGGCCATGTCGATGCTCTCGAAGATCTTGGACAGGTCGCGCGGGGCGGGGAGCCCGCGGTAGTCCGTCCACCCGTCGTCGAACAGCGAGGGGTCGGCGGCGGCGATCACCGGGGCGTGGGCGGCGGCCGCCACCTGCGACAGGCGCGTCGCCAGGTCGATCTCGTCCGTGGTGCGGCCGAACTCGTGGTCGAACAGGAGCACGCTGTACGGGTTGCCGCCAAAGGTGCCGTACTCCTCTTCGTACAGCTTCTTGAAGAGCGCGCTCTGGTCGTAGTCGATCGCCCCGGCCAGGTCGGCGTGCACCTCGGTGGAGGTGGCGCTCAGCACGCGCAGCTTGAGCATCTCGCACGTCTCGGTGTTCATCACCAGCTGGGTCAGCCCCCGCCAGGACGCCTCCAGCTTCTGGAACACGGGGTCGTGCAGCACGGTGTTCACGCTGGTGCTGAGCAGCTCGTCCAGCTCGGCGATGCGCTGCTGGATGGCGTACGCCACCGGCTTCCCGGCGGTGAAGAGGATGTTGCCGGCGCTCACCTCGCTGGTGAACGCATCCGTGCGGGCCTTCTGTACGTCGGTGCCGGAGGGAGCCGGGGCAGACACGACCGGGAAGTCGGCTCCCACAAAGATTGTCGGGCTGGTGCTTGCCGTCGGCGTGGCCGTTGCTGTCGAATCGGGCATGAGAAGTCTCGTCTGAAGCAGAACGTGGAAGATATGGGCGGGCACGCCCGCCGTGACGGGTAAATCAGAGGTCTGGTTACGCGGCTTGGGCCACGGCTACGGCCACGGCCGCGGCGCTCGCCGTGGCGAGCGCCGCCTGCCCTGCCTTGGCGACCGCGTCGTCCACCGGTCCCTGGGCGGCAGACACGGCGTCCCGCGCCGGCTTGTTGGGGTCTTCGGCGGCGGTGGAAGGGGTGTACCCGGCGACGATTCGCGCCAGCAGCGTCATGCCGTCGCGCAGCGCGACCGCCGGCTGCCAGGCGGCCGCGCCGGCGGCCTGCCGCTGCTCTGGAGTTGCGTCGTCGGCGGTCCCGGCCTTGATGGCCTGCGTGTAGTTGCTGGTATCACCGAAGAAGTCGTCGACCGTTTTCTGCGCGGCGGCGACGGCGTCGTGCGTGTCCTTATTCTTTTCCTCCGTCTCGATCGTCAGCACCGCCTGGGCTGCCTCGTCGAACTTCCCCTTCGCCGTCGTCAGCGCGGTGCTGGCGTCGGTCAAACCCTTCTTCGCGACGTCCAGCGCCAGCGGGGCAGCCTGTGTCCACAGGCCCGCTTCCAGGCTGGGGTTCGTGCCCAGCTTGGCCATCAGGTCGGCGAGGTTCCGCCGGGTCTGCATCAGCGCGGCGAGCTCGGGCACCTGCTTGATGATGGAGATCGGACCGAAGTCCTCCATCACGCCGAACGTCAGCGACGGGGCGAACGGCGTCGTCCCCGTGCCGGAGGCGGGCTGGTACGTGTTGCCGTCGGGAGCGCGCGAGACCTGGTACAGCGGCTTGGGGGCGAGCTGAAGCGCGGGCCGCAGCTTCGCCATCACGTCCTTGATGTTGTCGCGGTCGATCTCCACGAACGTGCGGTCGGCGATGGAGCCCTGCGGCGCGCTGCCCGCGAAGTCTCCGATGATCCCCACGATGAAGGGGATCTCCTGCTTGACGGTGGCGCCCAGCGTCTCCACGTCGTACGTGATCTGCACCCGCGGGGGGCGGTTGCGGTCCAGCCAGTGTTGAAGCGATCCGTCCATGGTACCTGCTCCTTGATGGGGAAACGGGGTTGGGAAACGGGCCCTCCCGCGCCTTGCGGGAAGGGTGGGACGGCGGCCCTGCGTCCGCCTACGGGCGCCCTTCCGCGGCCAGGCCGAGGAGCGAGCGCAGCGTCTTGAGGTCGTATCCTTCGTCGATGAGGGCGCCCAGCAGCTCGCCCAGGTGCATGCCGCCCCAGCCCACCGCGCGGCGCACCAGCCACGGCGCGGGGCTGTGGGGCTCGGTGCGGGCCAGGTAGTCCGCCGCGGCGGCCAGCGCGGCGTACGCCTCCGCCCGGCCGCGGATGGCCGCGCCGTACTCGGGGACGAGGGGCTCGTACGTCTCCTCCTCGTCCGGGTCCGCCTCGTACGCGTCCGTGAACCCGGGATGCTCCGGGTCTTCGTGGAGGAGCGGCTCGTCGTCCGTATCCAGCGGGTCCGGTTCGGCGGGGCGCTCCGCCAGCTGGGCGGCCACCCACCCGTGGATCTCGGCGACCGTACGGTGCAGCGGCTGCAGCGACGGGGGCGGACCGGCCCAGCGCTCCCGCAGAAGCTGCTGCAGCGCGTCCACGGCGGCGGCCGTGTCCGCCAGCTCCCGCTCCACGCGGACGTAGAACGCCGTGGGCGTGCGGGTGGCGGCCTGCAGCACGTCGTCGGGCGTGGCGTCGTCCGGAGCGGGCCGCTCGCCGGCCGCGCGCTGCGCGCGGTCGCGGTACAGCGCCGCCTGCCATGCCTCCCAGGTGAACCCGGCGGCGCCGGCCCGCGCCCCGGTGAGCTCCACCCGGCCCAGCACGCGGGGAAGGTGCTTGGCCATCCAGGCAAACGGCCGCTCCAGGACCTCCGGGTCTCCCTCCAGCGCGCCGCCGCCGGAGAGGGCGTGCACCAGGCGCAGGCCGTGGGACGCGCCGGAAAACCCGTGGATCATCACCCACGCCTGGGTGAGCCACCCCGCCACCTGCAGATCGCCGCCGCCGGTCTGCAGCGCCTTGACGGCCAGGGCGGCGGCGTGCCGCGGGTCCGCGCGCTTGAGCGGCCGCTCCCAGATGCCGCGCGGCACGGTGGAGTCTTCGTCGCGCAGCGCCTCCTGGATGCGTGCCCAGGTGCCGTCCGCGCGCAGGTCGGCGCGTCCGGGCGCGGGCGCCAGCACCCGCCGCGCCAGCTCGTCCACCGCCGTCCCCGGGGCGGCGGCGTGCAGGGCCACGTCGCTCATCCGACGGCCTCCACGGCCGGGGCCGCCAGGGAAAGGCAGAGCGTCAGCCGGCGCGGCGCGGCGGCCGGGCCGCACGCCACCGGGGGCAGCACCTGCAGGCGTTCGCCCGGGAGCACGAACGCGCGGTCCACCGCCACGCGGAACCAGATCCGCCCGTCGCCCGCCGGCATGCCGGGCGGGGGCGGCACCACCTCGCGGGGCGCGCCCACGCCGTCGCCCGCGGCCAGCGCGGGCATGCGCGAGGCGCTGGCGATGCGGGCCCGCGCCACCCAGTCGCGCAGCTCCCGGGCGCTGGCGCGCGGCGGGGCCACGGCGCCCACCACCAGCTCTTCCAGCTCCCTCCAGGCCGGGCGCGCCGCCAGGCGAAAGCTTCCCCGGTGCCGCCGGAAGGGCACCAGGACGAACGCGTCCTGCACCTCGTCCGCCGCCCGCTCGCAGAACTCCAGCAGGGGCTGCAGCGAGCCCTGCGGGTCGTCGTGGTCGTACGGGGCGAACAGCGGGGCCGGGCGTCCGGGCCCGGCCGGGCCCAGGTGTCCCGCCAGGTCGCACAGCGCCAGGTAGACGGAGAAGGGGTGCGCCGCCCCCGAGTGAACCAGCGCTTCCAGCCGGGGCAGCGCGGCCGAGAGCGCCGCCAGCCCCGCCTGCGCCGCCGCCGCGCGCCCCGCGTCTCCCGTGGCGCGGGCCCGGCGCAGGGCGCGCCCCATCCCCCCCGCCCGCGAGCGGACGGTGCACGCCAGCCGGGCGCAGCGGTCGCCCAGGGGGAGCCCGGGGGGCAGGGAGAGCAGCGGGGGAAGCGTTCCGGCCAGCGCCCAGCCGCCCTCCGTGCGCCGCACCCGCGCCAGGGGAAGCGACACCCACCCGCGCGGCCGCGCCTGCGACACGACCAGGGACAGGCGGGGCCGCAGGCGCGGCATCTCCACCGCGGCCGCGCTGGACACCTCGTCGGTTTCGGGCTCGCCCGTGTAGCACTCGAAGCGGGCCAGCTCGCCCGTGGCGGCGCGGGCGGTGCGCGAGCGCACCGCCAGGTGCACGGTCACCACCCCGCCGCGGGCGGTGCCCGCGTACGGGGCCAGCTGCACCTGCAGGGGCGGCGTGGTGCGGGCGTCGTACCGGGCCACCAGCCCGTCGGGCATAAGCGCCTCCAGCTCCTGCACGGTGAAGGTGCCCCCCTGCAGCGCGGGGCAGTCCAGCACCAGCCGCCGCACGCCCCAGTGGTAGGGCGAGAGCGCCGCCACGTGGTAGGCCAGCAGTGCGTCCGCCTGCAGCTGGGCCTGCTGAAAGTGCTGCGGCGCCAGCAGCATCCCCTCGTACCACGCCACCGCGTCGGGCACGGCGCCAAAGCGGGTGGTCTGCCCCGTCCCCGGCGTGGGGCGGCAGGGGGCGGCCGCCGTCACGGTCCCAGCCCCCCCCACGGTCCCGGTCCCGGGCGCGGGCGCCGGGGACGGGGCGCAGCCGCAGCCCTCGCGTTTGCGCGCCGTCACGGGACCAGCTCCGTGGCCTGCCCGGGCGACAGCACCTGGATGACGCCCGCCCAGGTGCACATCAGCCGGCTGTTCGTGTCCAGGGCCGGGGCGCTCCCCACCAGCACGGTCGGCGCGCCGGGCAGCCAGGGCGCCGGGGTCATGGGGATGCACGGCATGGGCGTAAGCACGCCCAGGGCGGCGGCGGTGGCGGTGGCCACCATGGGATTGGCGATGGAGGTGCACGTGCCGAACGGAAGCACGTTCAGCAAGGGCACGTGGTCCATGATGTTTGCCGCGGGGGTGCCGGTAAGCACCCGGTTTACGGGCAGCACCACCAGCGTGGAAGGCGCCGCCCCGAAGCTGCACTTGAGCGTGGCGCCCATGCATACCTGAACACTCATCGTCTTTCCGTTGGATCGAGGGTTTTCGCCGCCCCGCCCTCCTGCGCCGCCCCGGCCCCGCCGGAACGCATCCACCTGCCGAACAGCCGTGCCAGTACGCCTGCCGCCGTCAGCCACGGCCCGCCCCCGGCCGCCGCGCCCGAGCGCATCCACCGGCCGAACAGCCACACCAGCACGCGGCCCGCCGGCACCCACCGACCGCTCCGCGCCGCCTCTCCACCTGCCTGGAAGTGGCCTGTCCCGGCGCAGCCGACGGGTTCCGCGCGAACGGAATACGCAGGACTCATCTCTTTAATCATATGTTTAGTCCCGTTTGTAATGATCGCCGCGAGCGGTGGGGCGGGATCGGGCAGCGTTTCCGCCGCCGGAGCGTCCTGACTCTCCGCTGAACTGCCCGGACCGGTCCAGAGCCACGCGAACTGCGGATCCATGGCCCGTGCGGCGGACGGCGGGTCGGCAGCGGCCGGCCGGCCCAATTCCGCGGGGGCATCCGGCGACTCCAGGGCCGGCTCCGCGAGGGGGCCCGATGACTCGTCCTTCCCCGACGTGTCTCCAGGCGGCGCATCGCCGCGCGACTTCGCCGGTGGATGGTCATCCCCCGCTCCCGCGGCGGGTTGCCGGGGACCTGCCGCAGCCGCATGGCCCCTCGTCAGGTCGAAGCTTGGCGGCGCCTCCGCGGGCGGGACCGGGGGCGGATTCGCCTCACCCTCCGGCGGATCACATGCACGTGGTGGATCTGCCGGCGCCGCGATGACATCTCCATCCGAATCCCCATCCCCCGTCCGCGCTCCCGCCGGGGTCTTCGCCTCTGCCCGCGCCGCGCCGCCCTGCGGCAGACCGCATGCACGTGGCGAATGTGCCGGCGCCGCGATCACATCTCCCTCGGCATCTCCATCCCCCGTCCGTGCTTCCGTCGGGGCCTTCGCCACTGCCCACGCCGCGTCGTCCTGCGGCGGACCGGGACCGGGCGAAGCATCCGTCGGCGGATCGTCCGTGTCCCGCAGGTCATTGGCTTGTCCTGCCGGCTCCGGCGCGACGGGCGGATGGGTCGCGTCCCGCACTTCATCGAACCAATCTGCAGGCTCCGGAACAGCGGGCGGATCGACCGTGTCCCGCACGTCTTCGAATCGTCCTGCCGGCTCTGGAGCGGTGGGCGGATGGGCCGTGTCCCGCACTTCATCGGACGGTCCTGCCGACTCCGGAGCGGCGAGCGGATTAGCCCTGTCCCGCACCCCATCGGACCTTGCCGGCTCCGGCGCGGCGGGCGGATGGGCCGTGTCCCGCACGTCATCGAACCGTCCTGCCTGCGGCGGAACAGGGGGCGGATGGTCCGGGGGCGGGCGGGCCGGGGGCGCCTCATCGGCCACAGGCGTTGGCGGCGGGGGCGGCGCGGCCAGGGCGGAGGCGTCCCAGGCGCAGGTGATGCCCCACAGCGCCTCGCCCTGGCGGAACCAGGTGCGCATCATGGCGCGGCCCCGGGTGTCGTACTGGGTCACGGCCCCGTGCAGCACGCCGCCGCCGTACTCCGAGCGCATTCGGACGGTCTCGGCCGGGGTGCCGTCGTAGAACTCCAGGCTCTCGCCCTCCAGCATCCCCGCCCGGTACGCTGCGCTGCGCGTTTTTCTGCCCTGGGCGGAGAACCACGTGGCCACCCCCTCCAGCCGGTCCGCCACGTAGGGGAGCGACGACGCCAGCGTGCCGTCCGCGTACCAGGCCAGCGCCGTACCCTGCCGCCGCCCCTGCACCCACGGCACCGTTTCGGCCAGGGCGCCACCCTGCCAGGTGGAGGCGTCGCCGTGCGGCGCGCCGGCGCGGTACCCGGCGGACCAGGACACGCACCCCTCCTCGTCCCGCAGCGTCATCTGCCCGTCCATCAGCCCGGCCCTGAACTGGGCACGCCCCTTCTCCCGGCCGTCGGGGGCGTAGAAGACCGTCGTGCCGTCCAGCAGGCCGCCGCGCATCTCCGCGCGCTCCGCCAGGTGCCCGTCCGCGTCGAACGTGTGCGCGACCGCCAGCGGGCCGGGCGGGGGCGGAGCGGGCGGGGGTGGCGGCCCCGGGGGCGCGCAGGCCGGCAGGACGGGAACGCGCGCCTTCACTGGTTCACCTTGACCAGCGTGCCCTTGACGGTGGTGATGCCGTCGCTGGACAGCTCGGCGGAGATGCCGCCCTTCGCCGCCAGCGTCGTCGCCGCGCTGGCCTGCAGCGACGTGCCCCCCTTCGCCGTGAACGACGTCCCCGCCTGTGCCGCCAGCGAGGTGCCTGCCTCGAGCGTGATGGAGCCCGACGCCTTGATGACGAGGTTGCCGGAGACGTTCAGGACGTAGTCGCCCCCGGTCTTGTGCGTGAACGAGGCGCCGTTGCTGTGCGTCTCTTCGCCCTGTACGGTGACGGTGCGCGTGCCCTTGCTCACCGTGAGGGTGTCGTTTCCCTGCTGGATGGTGGTGCCGCGGTTATGCACCACCTCCACGTTCATGTCCCGCCCGGCGTGCAGGTACAGCTCCTCGGCGCCCTTCCTGTCCTCGAAGCGGATCTCGCTGTACGCCGCGCCGCCCGGCGAGCTGCTGCTGCGAAAGGTGCTGCGGGTCTGCGCGCCGGGCAGGGCGTACGCCGGGGTCTGCGCCGCGTTGTAGACGCAGCCGGTGACCAGGGGGCGGTCCGGGTCGCCGTCCAGAAAGGTGACCACCACCTCCTGCCCGATGCGCGGCAGCACCACGCTTCCCCATCCCTTGCCGGCCCACCCCTGCGCCACGCGCACCCAGCATGAGCTGTTCTCGTCCTTGCGGCCGGCACGGTCCCAGTGGAACTGCACCTTCACCCGGCCGTAGCTGTCCGTCCAGATCTCTTCGCCGCCCTTGCCCACCACCACGGCCGTCTGCGTTCCCGCGATGCTGGGCCTCGGGGTGCGCGGCTCCGGCCGAAACGCGGTGCGGGCGGGAAAGGCCTCGAACTCGTTGGCGTATGCGTCCTGGTCCGCCCGCAGCGACACCGCGCGCAGCACGTACGCCGCGTTGGCGTCCGGCCGCTCGTGGCCCGCAAGGCTGAAGCGGTGCCCGGCGACGAATCCCCGGCAGGTACCGTGGCCCTTGAGCCGCTGCGCCCCGGCGGTACGGGCCTCCCAGCGCAGCCGGGCCAGCCGCTCGCCCGCGGCCTGCTGCGTGTAGCGGCCCGGGTAGTCGAACATCACGGCCGCCGCCCGGTCGCCCGCCGAGCTGGCCAGCAGCGGCGTGGAGGGCGTCTGGAAGTTGTAGTCGTCCAGCAGCACCCGGTCGATCGTTACCGCGTGCTCCAGCGTGCACGCGGTCACCGCGTCGTCCAGCTCCTCGGGAGTCCCGGCCGGGCGAACGTGCGCCGTGGCCAGCCCCGGGCAGGGGGCGAACTTCTCGGCATCGTCCACCAGGACCAGCGTGTGGCTTCCCCGCGCGTGCTCGAAGTAGTAGGAGATTCCCTCCTCCTCCATCAGCCGCGACGCGAAGTCGAAGTCCGTTTCGCGGTACTGCACGCAGAAGTCGCGCGGGTCGTACGCGCCGGTGAGTTCGCTGCGGAAGGTCCGGCCGCGGAACAGCTCCTCCAGGATCGTGGGCACGCTCTTTCCCTGGAAGATGCGGCAGTCCGCCCGCAGGGTGAGCAGCCACAGCCAGGGGCGCAGCTCCGCGCGGTAGCTGGCGGTGCGCACCGTGCCGGGGCTCTGCGCGAAGCGCGTGACCACGCCGTCGATCCAGCGCGGCTCGGCCCCCGTGCGCATCACCCCCACGCTCATGCCCTTTCCCACCGTGGACTGCAACTGCAGCGCGCGATCCTGCGACTCCAATTCCACCTCGTAGAGGAACGGCTCCGAAAGCGCCTCGTGCCCGCGAATGGACACGATCTCGCACGTATCGTCCTCAAAGGAGTATTTCAGCTGGAGCGGGAATCGGTACTGCGACACGACAGGGATCCTGCAGGGAGGGGAACTACCGTTTGGTGGCAGCTTGTTTCAGTTGGCACATCCAAGTAAACCCAATTCGCCAATCCGTACAAGCGGCTCTCCAAAAACGTTCGCACAATTCACAAATTAGCACGAAGTGTGCGTTGTTGTAACCGTAAGATGGAACAGGCGTTGGACGGACGCCTCGCTGTCGCGGTGCTGTCCAGATCATCCACCCCACGTCCGCCGAGCGGGTGTCCGTGACGATCTACACAGCGCGGCGCGTCGAGATGGTGCGCCGGCTCGCGCAGGGGGATCAAGGAGCGGCCACAGCAGCCGGGGTGGAAGCTCGCAGCGGCTGCCGCGCCGTAACGTGCCAGAATCGAGGCTGGGATGGGCCACATGAACGTCACCGTCGTCATCGACGCGTTCCGGGCGTTTGCGACTGCCGCGTACATCCTGCACCAGCGGCCTCGTGAGTACTGGCTCACGAGCACCAGCGCGTCGGCCGGGAGACTTGCCGCCGCCGAGCCCAACGCATTGCTGGTCGGGAAGCCGGAAATCGGCGCGCGCGTCGCGTATGACATCCCGAACTCCCCGACACGGGTCGTGGAGACCCGGATCGCTGGGCGGCGCGTGGTACACCGGACCGAGGCCGGCGCGAGGGGAGCGCTCGCCGCAGACGGCATCGTCCTGGTCGCCGGCTTCGTGAACGCGCGTGCGACGGCTGCGTGGCTGCGCCGGATGCGTGCGCACGTCCGCCTCTGGCCGATGGGACATGAGGCTGCTTCGCCCACCCTGGAGGACGACCTCTGCGCCGCCTGCATCGAGTCCCTGCTGATCGGCCATACCTTCGACCTGTCTCCGCACCGGGAGGCGCTGCGGGCCGGGCCGGGGAGATACTTCTTCGGAGAAGACCAGTGGCAGTACCCGCGCGAGGACTTCGAGAGATACCTGGAGCTAGACCGCTTCGACTTCGCGATCCAGGCCGATGTCCGGGGGGATCACGCGAGGCTGAGTGCCGTGGAGCCTCCGTGACGGACCGCGCCGAGGGTGGTGTGGGCGGTGGCGGCGCTCACCACTTCGAGCACCAGATCGCGGATGCCGCGGGAACGCCAGCGCAGGGCATCGAGGTCGCGCCGTGTCATGGCCCGCCATCGCTCGCGCGTCGTCCGTCGCTTGATGGCCGCCATGTAGTCGAAGTGGGGGGTGTTGAGCGCAAAGTGCATCGGGTGCACGATGATGACTTTCGTCCCCGGCTGCTCGAGCCCGCGAGCGAGGCTGCCCCCGATGGCGAGCGGATGGCCCCGGAACAGGAACCCGCCGTCCTCCATGAAGATGGGCACCTCCAGGCAGCCGTATCGATCGGCGAACGGGGGCAGCACCTCCAGGTCCGTGCACACGTTCGAGGAGATGCTGAATCCTGCGCGGGCCAGGGCTTCACGCGATCCGTTGCACGACGCGAAGCGGTGGCAGCGGAAGGCCGCCAGGTTGTGCGGCAGGTCGAGCACGTGGCCGACGACGGCGTCGATGGTGGCGCCGTGCGATGAATCGGACGCAAAGTAGGGGTGCACGCCGACCTCCAACTCATCCAACGCAGCCTCCACTCTCGGCGAACGATGGGTGGCGAACACCGTCACCGGTACGCGGAGCTCGCGAAACGCGTCCAGCGTCTCCTCGATCGCGGCTTCACACGCCCAATCCAGGTCGATGGTGACGGCGAGCGCGTTCACCGGCGCACCTGGTGGAACCGGCGGAACGCCGCTTCGTCGATGTCGGTCCTGGCGAACAGCTCGGCCATCGACGCGTAGCTGCGCAGGTCTTCCGTCCGCCGGCTCGTGGACCACGTGTCGCCCGGCCGCATGTACTGCGCGTTCCCGTAGGACAGGATGTTGAACAGCGAGGCGTTCATCTCCCCGTTGTCCTTGAAGTGCAGCGCCACGCCGCGTCCCTCCAGCGCCCGCGCTACGCGCTCCATGGACCGCGCGTAGTCCATGCCGCCGATGGCGTGGAGGCCGTCCCGTGCGGGGGCGTCATAGGACATGTACTGGTAGAACTTCCACGTTTCGATGCGGCCGCCGTTCGCCTCGATCGCGTCGAGGATGGCGCTCACCTCGTCCCCGAGCGCGTGGTGGTTGGACGTGCCCACCACGCTGTGCAGCTTCACGCCGATGCCCCGCCGCGTGAGCCGCCCACAGACCTCCACGGCGCGCTCGAAGTAGTTGCGCCAGCGGCCGTGGTTTCGGCCGATGCGCGTAAGCAGTTCGTCACGGTGGCTGTCCACGGTGATCGCCACCAGGTCCACGACCCCCGCCATCTCGTCCGCCACGGCATCGTCCAGGAAGGTGCCGTTGGTGTACACCTCGATCTCGAGGTTCTCCGTCGGCTCAGGCGATCGGTACCCGCGCAGGTGGCGGAGCAGGTCGACGAACTGGGCCGGCGGCCGCTTGCCCATGATCAGCACTTCGCCCCCCGACAGCGTCAGGCGGCGGAAGCCCAGCCGGTAGAGGTGCGAGACGAGTTCCTTCTTCCCATCGAGATCGAGCTCACGCCGCAGCTGGTGCGGGGCATCTTCCAGGACGCAGTAGCCGCAGTCCAGGTTGCAGCGATTCGTCAGCATCCAGTAGCCCTTGAAGAACGCTTCAGGCATCGGCCAGCTCCAGGGCGCGCCGCGTGGTGAACGGGCCCGGCGTAGGGTGGATGCGCGTGCCGTCGTAGTACGCCAGCAGCTCCTCGTCGTAGGGGCCGTCGCCGAACGCGCGGACACGCCCCTGGATGCCGAGATGCGCGAGCAGGCGATGCACGGCGCGCAGCTTGGACGCCGCCCACGGCCCCGCGTAGACGGTGCCCTGGTAGACCTCCATGCGAGCGCCCGGAACCGTCGAGCAGGTGCCGCATCCCGTCGTTGCGACCTGGAGAAGCTGGCCTCCCCAGCGCACGTCGCGGGCTGTCGGATGCACGGCGTGGAGCCGCTCCCGGAGCGCGGCGTCCATCGGTGTCGTCCAGAGGACCCGGCCACTTCCATCGGCCACGACACCACCTCCATATGCCACGATGCCGTCGGCATGGATCCCGTGCGCGTGCAGCGCGGACGCGACCTGCTCCAGCGGACGCGCGCTGCAGACGATCCTGCGCGGGTAGAGGCGGAACCGCTCGATGCACCTGCGCGTGCGTTCCGGGTCGTTCTTGTGGAACAGCGTGCCGTCGTAGTCGCTCACCGCGACGAATGGCGTCTCGGCCAGCTCGGCCGCGAGCCGGGCGGACAGGGAACGGTCGTCGTACAGCTCGCCGATCTCCCGTGCCATGGCGGACCAGGCCGGGAGGTCGTCCAGCAGCTCGTCGACAGCGACCGCGGCCACTTCGGCGTCATCGACAAATCTCGCGTAGGGGACGTGGCGGAGGTACTCGGCCGCCGCGCTTCCTGTCGCGCGGCCGACGTTCGGCATGCCGCCGGCGAGCGTCTCGAAGATCGCCCGTCCAAAGGTCTCGCATGAGGCGGCGGATACGTGCAGGTGGGCGTCCTCCGTTGCGGCGGCGAGGTCTTCGGGCGGCACGTATCCACACATGCGCACCGCATCGCCCAGGCCCAGCCGCTCGACCGCGCGCCGGACGCGGGCGGAGTACGCTTCGTCCTGCACGGGCCCGATCACGCGGAGGGTGGCTCCAGGGCGGCGCTTTCGCACCGCGTGGAGCAGGTGGAGCAGGCCCAGCGTGTTCTTCTGCGGCTTGATGCTCCCGATGCTGCACAACCTCGGCGGGCCGTCCATCTCGCGGACGCGCGGCGATACGCACCGCCGGTCCACCCCCCGCGGGACGACGCGGATGCGGTCTTCGGGCACGCCGTAGAACTCCACGAGCTGCCGGCGCTCCAGGTGGCCGGGCGTGAGCACGTGCGGCGCCACTGCCAGGACGCGCCGCTCCGCCCGGGTGTATTCCTCCGGAACCGTCTCGCCGGAGGCACGATAGGACGGGGTGAGGAACATCGGGAACGTCCACGCGGTGACGCCGTCCAGGGGAGCCTCCACGAACCCGAACTGCATGGAGACGTGCACGAACACCACGTGCGTGAAGTCCTGGGCGACCATGCGTACGCGGTCCGCGATGAAAGGCGCATTCTGGAGGCGGGCCAGGAACCGATTGGACGACCCCTTCGGGTAGCGATGATGCCAGTAGGCCGAAGCGTCGGAGCGTTCTCCGAACTGCATCACGCTCGCGGACGCGCCGAAGGTTCGCTGGATCGACTGGACGAGCCGCGCCCCGCCATCACGCCGCGCCTCCTCGGGGCCGCACTTCTCAGTGACGACGAGCAGCCGCATCCCGTTCCTCCCAATGGCGCGTGTACCGCGCGAACAGGTGGCTCCAGTCGTACGCATCCGTCGGCGCTCTCCGTTCAGGCCGATCGGCGAGCACACGTGACAGGGCCTCGATCACCTGCTCGGGCTGGCCGATGTCGACCAGCTCGCCCCGGCCAGGCTCGACGATCTCGTGAAGGGCACCGCCGCGACCGGCAATGACGTACGTGCCCGCGGACAACGCCTCCAGGATCGAGCGCCCCATCCCCTCCACGTGGACGTACGAGCCGCCCGGGACCGGCGTGGGCACGTCGCCGCTCAGCTGCACGTACACGTCCGCCGCCGCGATCTCGGCGCAGGTCGCCTCGTGCGGGAGCGCTCCCAGGAAGCGCACCATCGGGTCGAGGCCGTGGCCCCGGACCAGCGCCCGCGTTTCCTCCAGCAGCGGACCGTCACCGGCCAGCCGCAGTTGGAACGCGTGGCCACGCGCATTCAGCGCCGCGGCGACCTGGATGAGGAGGGCGTGGTGCTTGTAGGGGACGAACCGGGCGGCGCACAGCAGCACCGGCGGGCCCCGCCGCGCGGGCCGGGGCCTGGATACGGCGGAGAAGTTCACCCCACCGACACAACGGAGGAACGGACACTTCACTCCCGCATCCCGAAGCCGCCCCTCGGTGAACGCCGAGTTCGTCACCAGCGTGTCGATGGTGTCGTTCAGCGTGTCTACCCAGAAGCGGCGCCGGTCGGCATGGCTCTCGATGGGAGCTCGCTCGAGCGGCGCCTTCAGGATTTCGTTCCCGCCGGTGCGGTACGTGAACTCGGCGCCGGGGAAAAGGGAATGCAGGGTGCGCAGATCCTCGATCCAGCGCCCGCTGTTGAAGAACAGGATGGACGGCTCGTACCGCGCCGCGAACTGCTCCAGGTCCACCGGCTCGCGGCCGGCTGCCGAGACAAGGCAATCGGTTCCGCCGTGGTCCTTCGAGATGACCGCCATCAGCGGGAACTGCCGATGGTCCCGGAAATGTCGCATGAAGTAGCCCGCATGCATCTCCATGCCCCCGACGAGCGGCGGCAGGCGATCAGCGAACAGCAGGATCGGTGAGGTCAATGCAACTCAGCCGCGGGGGGAGTCGAAGCATGCGGATCGAAGCTTTAGATAGAAGATCCGGCCTGTGCGGGGCCATAGCACTACGGCCTGGTTACCAAAGTGGAGGGACGGATGACCCACGGGTGCTTGGCTTGATTATCCTACTAACCTTTTTAGCTGCAGCATGTAGGGTTCATTGATTCCGAGGCGCCAGTTCCACCGGAAGTCACCAATTCTCCGGGCGAGCAGACGCCGAAAGTATTGACGTTCTGGCGGATGGGCCTCCTGATCTATCATGAATCCATCCATCGTAGCACCACCTCCTCGGTACACACCTGCAAAAAGATAGCTCTCGCAGATAACCTGAGACTCTAAGTCGAAGGTATACGGAGTGGGGTGTTTCTCTGCGATAAAATCAGCAAAGACTCCGATTTGATCCTGCCTTATTCACCCCAAACGGGATCCGTGAGTCATAGCTAGAAAAAACCCATGTCGCATCTTCTTGGGTTGCAGTAAGATGGGTGGTGTCGAAGCAACCATCCGTCCACAAGCCCGTGAATCTACGACATGGGTGACTC
>NZ_DASWNM010000106.1:0-15866 GCF_036399255.1 Longimicrobium sp. | reverse complement strand
CGGGACGGAGCCTCCGTCCCGGCGCGACGTCTTTCATGGGCAGATGTCCGGGCCAGGCATGGACGAGCCCCCGGCTCCGCGTGCGGGACGGGCCTTCGCACCATCAGCGGGGGCACGATCCTGCCGCGCGGAGCGACGGAGATATCTTTTTCTTGATGATTGTGTCCTGAAACGTTTATATAAGGGGTCGTGATGTTCCCTCCTCGACTCCTTCCTCAGGATACACGATGCAGAAACTCGACAGGATTGCGCGGTGGCGGCTGGCGGTGGCGTGCGCCTGCGCCGGGATGGTCCTCGCCCTTTCGCAGCGGGCGCTGGCGAGCGACGCGGATGCCATCGCGTACGCGGTGACCGCGCCGGTGAGCGGCTATCAGGTGACCGCGGGCTCCACCATCCAGGTCACCTGGAAGGGCCCCGGCACCAGCAACGTCAACATCCACGTGATCCACGTAGCCACATGGACCTCCTTCGGCGCCATCGCCAGCAACACCGCCGACGACGGGGAGGAGTTCTGGTCGATCCCGTGCGATCTGCGGCCCGGGCAGTACCAGATCTACGTCGAGGACGTGGCGGTGACGGACTGGACGTACGGCACCACGTTCGACATCCTTCCCTGCTGCCCGGAGACGTCGTCTTCGCGGGTGCAGGAGGCGCGGCCGGAGGTGCGCATCGACCGCAGCCGGCCCATGCCGCGCGAGCGCCTGGCGCCGCGGCCGTAGCTCCCGGCGTCCCGCGCCGGCTTCCCGTGACTGGATGAGGGGCGCGTGATCTACCGTTCGCTGGCGGACGTGGTGCTGGTGCTTCACCTGGCGTTCGCGGTTTTCGCGGGTGTCGGGGGGCTGCTGGTGCTGCGGTGGCGGCGGCTGGCGCGGGTGCACGTGCCCTGCGCCGTCTGGGGCGCGCTCATCATGTTCGGCGGATGGATCTGCCCGCTGACGCCGCTGGAGAACGGGCTGCGGCAGCGGGGCGGGCAGGCGGGGTACCAGGGCGGGTTCATCGAGCACTACGTGGTTTCGGTGCTCTACCCGCGCGGCCTTACGCGCGGCCTGCAGCTGGGCATCGGCATCGGCGTGGTGCTGGTCAACGCCGCCGTCTACGGGCCCATGATCGCCCGTGCCCGCCGCCGACGGAAAGATGGCCTCACACAGAGTCAGCAGATTTGGCAGAGGGCCGGCTCCTCCGTTGACTCTGCTGACTCTGTGTGAGGCCGATCCGTTCAGGGAGATTGCCTCGCCGCGTGGTCCGCGGTGTCCTGGTCCAGCATCGCCCGGATGGTTTCGATGAGCGGATGGCCGCGGGTGTGCCGGGTTCCATATCCCAGGTTGAAGCGGTAGTCGAAGTCCGGCGGGTTCATCCCCTGGTTGTGCTGCATGATGGTTTCCAGCTTGTCCAGCGCCTTGGCCAGCCTGGCCTCGGGCGTGGCGGCGGCCTCGTACTCGTCCCACAGCCCCGTGATCTCCGCCCGCATCCGCTCCGGCAGGGGTGCCAGCAGCTGCAGCAGGTCCGCGCGCTCCTGCGCCGCCTTGCTTTCGCCCGGCACCTGGTGAATGGCGGGAATGTCGCCGCCGATGGCCTCGCCCAGGTCGTGGATGATGCAGATCTTCACCAGCCGCGCAAAATCCACCTCGGGAAAGCCGTCCGCCAGCAGCATGGCCATCAGGCACAGCCGCCACGTGTGCTCCGCCACGCTCTCCGGCTGCCCTCCCGACGTCCACGCGCTGCGGTGCGTGTTCTTCAGCGCCTCCGCCGCCCGCAGGAACTCCAGCACCCCCTCGATCTCGGACTGATTCATTCGACTGTGACTCCTCGGGATCTACCGCGCGAGAGCGGCTGAAGCCGCGCGCAATGAAAGAGGCTCGGAGATTACGTGGGCACCCCCGAGGCGAACAACTCGTTCGGAAAACGGCAAATTACAGGTACGGGCGCAACTCGCACAGTAAAAAGCCCCACCGGGTGCAACGGCCCGGCGGGGCTTCGGCTTTTGGGATGGCGCGGGGGTCAGCCCTGTCTGGATGGCGGAGCGGGCTGGGGACGGTTTTGCCGGGGCAGCCAGATCTGAACGGCGGGCGCCTGGCCCACGCGTGGCAAGGACCGACGCGGTGCGCTCCGCAGGTCAGCCAGCACGCGCGCGACCCAGGGCAGCGGGCGTGCGCCGCGCACGCGCTCCGGCACTTGCGCCCGCAGGACGGCGTCCGCCGTCGCGCGGTCACCGCCCCGCTGCCGGGCCAACAGCAGCGCGTTGACCGCATCCGTGAGCAGGGCGGCGTCTGCGTCCGCAGGCAGGAGGATGTAGTCGCTCCCGGCTGACTGCCGCAGGATGATGAACGGGGCGTCCGGATAGGGAAGTTGTTCCACCAGCGCGACCGTGACTGGCACCCGGGAAGGTGTGCGTGGCGACTGAAGCGTTGCCTGCGCCGAAAGCTCGCCCACGACGACGACGAGCAGGGCCAGCAGCCACGACGATCGGTGCATGTAGTGTTTCATGGCCCAACGCTCTGGTTCAAGTATCGCAAATCGCGGCTGTCCCGCACCAGACTGTCTCGTAGTCCCCGGTTTTGTCGTTCCACTGCTCCAGGCACACGAAGTCGTAGTACAGCTTGCCGCCCAGCGAGGTACACATTTCTCCGAACGAACCGCCACCGCCACCGCCGCCACCACCGCCACCGCCGCCGTCGCTGCCCCCTCCTCCTCCAGAGCCACCATCCTCGCACCCGGGATTGTACGGGTCGTAGTATTCGCTCGTGGTCTCAAACGAGTGCTGCGGGCTTCCCGCCGTCTCTCCGGGGGAGATCGAGGTCATGTACTCACCGCCGCCCCCACACCCGCCTCCGTCGGGATCGGAAGGGATCGTGCTGGGATATCCCCCGAAGTCGATCGGGTCGTAGTGGATGACCATGGCGTAAAGGCTTCGATAGACCCAGCAGTGAACCCTGATTTCCGCCCACTTCCAGATTGCCGTGTTGTCAGTTGAGATGACATCCCGGTTCGGGTAGGCGTAGTACCAGGTTCTGCTCGGCAGGGGTCGTTCGGGGGACGACGCGAACCATGTGCTCAACCACTCCTTGCCCCAGTAATAGACACCCTCGCGGTAACCACGAAAGTAAGCGTTGAAGCTGCCCGGACATTCGATGTCGTAAACCGCGGCGCTTTCATCGTAGGTCTGACCGGGCGCGGGATGGGGTGCGCAGAGAAGCGCGTAGACCCCGACAAGCAGCAGAAGTCGCATTGATGCCTCTCCTGTCAGGATTCCGTGGACGCCGAAGCGTGGGTTCAGGGCTGCGGTTGCTGCTCATGGGCGCGCGCTCGTGCAGCCGCGCGCCGAGCCTTCGCGACTTCCCGGCCCGGCATCCTGTACCAGTTCTCGTCTAGTGCTTCATCCGGGGCGTCCGCCCAGAACGGCGCCCACACCTCCTCCAGGATCGTTTGCAGGTGTGGATCGAACAGTTGGACGAGGTGTCCGCGCGACTTCCCCTGGAAGTAGGCCAGTATCTCGCCGCGCATGTCCGGCCGGACTTCTCTGAGCAGCCTCTCCAGCGCATCGGCGTCGAAGTCCGGCATGAGCGCGGCGCGATCTTCCGCACTGAGCTGGAACGAGGTGTCGGGTGCTTCCAGACGCAGGGGCTCCGCATCGGGTGAAGTCACGAGCGCTCCTTGCCGGTGTTCACAGGCGCACAGGGTCAGGACGCCCGCCAAACACGTAGCCAGTACTCTGCGGTGCATCAGGCCTCCACGGGTTTGAGGGTGACGGGAGGAACGACCGAGAACCATGCAAGGGCGCATAGTACGCCCTGACCTGCGTGATGAAAAGTGTCTGTGCCGGTGCGCGAGCGTCGGCGACGGAAGCCTCTGCTCACCCCTTTGGTGCGGGCTCCATCTCCGGCTCCGTTTATCCGGCTGACTCCTCGGGATCTACCGCGCGAGAGCGGCTGAAGCCGCCGCAACGAAAGCGGAAAGCCTCGCAAACCGCGCGAGGCTTCAACTGCACACAACCGCGCCGTCAGGGCTGATCGCCCGCAACCAGCTCCTCGGCGATTTCCATCAGCCGCTGCCGGCGCTCCAGCAGCGGTGGGTAGCCACGCTCGCGCTTCGCCAGCCACTGGCGGACGCTATCGCCCAGGTCCGGGCCGGCGTCCACGTCCGCGGGAACGGGGCCGTACACGCCCGAGAGGTCGCCGCGGTCCAGCGCGTCCGCCTCAAGCACGTCCAGCACGCCCAGGCAGGCGCGCGGATCGTACCCGGCCGCAAAGCACCGGCGCAGCGCCCACGCGTCCGCGTCCAGCTCCTGCTCCACGTTGTAGCCCAGCCGCGCCGCCTCGATGACCGCCCCGGCGACCAGGCCGCCCGCCGGCACGCGGGCAAACCGGTCGATCCACCGGTTGCGCGACAGCAGGTGGCCCAGCGCGTGGTGCGCCATCTCGTGCGCCACGACGAACGCCACCGGCTCGTCCGTACCCACGCGCTCCAGCAGGCGGCGCGACAGGTACACGTGCCGTCCAAAGGTGAACGCCGTCACCTCCGGAATCCACAGGATCGCCACCCGCAGCCGCTCCTCCTCCGTCGCCCCGGCCTGCAGGCGCGCCTCCACGCGCGCGGCCCGCTCCAGCGCCCACCCCTCCCGCTCCAGGGCAAAGGCATCCATCACCCGCGCGTGCATCCAGTCGGCGACCCCCTCCGCGTCGCGCCGCTCGGGCATCGGCGGAGCCTCATCCTCATCCTCCCCGCGCGCCTGACCGAACGCGGCGAGGGTGCTCTGGACCAGCGTGATGAAGAGGGCGATTCCGACGACGGCGATCAGGAGCCTGATCATGGTTCCGCGCGAGCTGGAGAGCCGCGCGGGTCACTGCAGCGCGGCGGGGGGACGGTAGATCCATCCCTCCAGCTCTACGAGATCCGGGGGAATTCGATTCAGCCGGTACGGCTGGTCCAGGTCGTCGCGGCAGAACCAGGCCACCAGGCAGGCGATGCAGGCGTCGCGCGCATCCTCCAGCGTGACCGCCGTGGCCTCCATGCACGCGTGATCGAACGAGAGAAACGGCCGGAACGCCGCCGGCCGCGCCCGCACCTCGCCTGGGCGCGAGGGGGCGCGCGAGCCCTTCATCCCCAGGTCCTTTACCGCGCCGGACGGATACACCTCGATCAGCACCGTCTCGGCGTCCGGCCGCGGCGCGGAGGGGACGATGGACACGTCCGCCGTGTCACGCATCTCCCACAGCAGGCGGATTCCCTCCAGCGTCTGCCGGTACAGGCGCAGGTCCAGCGGCGCCAGCGCCCCGCCGGTGTCCGTGCGCCGCGGCGTCTTGAGGAACCCCGGCAGCGCCTCCTTGATCTCGTCCGGCGGACGGTCCGCCACCCACGACGCCAGCCCCCGCCACGACCGCTCGCGCAGCCCCTCGATGGCGCTCACCGCGTCCACCGGCAGCCCGAACGGAAAGTCGGCGCCCCAGAGGATGCGGGCGCCGGGCTCGGGGTTGGCGTGCCGGCGCCACCCCTCGGCCACGAACGACGACAGGTCGGCGCGGTAGGGGTGCGGGCAGAGCGAGACGATGCACAGGCGCCCGTCGCGCTCTTCGCCCACCGCGGTCCACAGGTTGGAAAGGGGCTCCTTGGCCCCCGAAAAGTCGATGCCGCCAAAGTAGCGGAACGGAGTCACGGGATCGTGGGTCGGGTGGATGTGGATCCGCGGATCAGGCGCGCGGCGCGCCCGCACGCTCGCGCAGCGCGCGGCCAATGCGCATGGCCACGTCCGCCACGCCGTCGCTGAAGGCCAGAAAGACGGGGCCGCCGCGCTGGGGGCGCACTTCCACCCCGTTGCGGTGCGGGTGCACGGAGCGAATGCGCTCCAGCGGCAGCGGGCTCTTCTGCCCCGAACGCGCGACCAGGAGAAGCCGCCGGTCCGTCACCAGGAACTGGCAGAAGCCCGCGCGCTGGTAGCGGGACAGGTCGCGGTCCCGCCCCAGGCTGCCGTCCACGAACGCCAGCGGGTCCAGCCCGGCACCCTCGGAGGGCGCGGGGTCCGCCGCCGCGCCGGCGGGCATGCGGTACAGCTCCACCGTCCGCTCCGCGAAAGCCCGCTCGCCGTCGTCCAGCGCCTGGCCGGCTTCCACCGTCTGAAGCGGCTCCGTGGCGATGCGATGGAACGTTCGCAGCGCCTCCAGCGATGCGCGGCCGTCCGCGTGCGGCGGCAGCGCGATCCCCGCCCAGCCGGTCAGCGCCTCCAGCTCGTGCTGCTCGTAGTCCTCCAGCCCGGCGGACGACGCGGCGACCCCCGCCAGGCCCGGCGCATCCGTCCTGATCGGCGTTTCCGCGGGCTCGCTCGTGTCGGCCAGCGTCTCGTCGCCCCTCAGCCGCGGCGTCGCGACGCCGTCCGCCGGGCCGGGCATGAAGACCTTCTCCTCGCGCGCCCGGCGCTGGACGGGCGCCGGATCGATGGAAGGCCGTCCATCGTCCACCGGCGCCGCCTCCGCCGGCCGCGCGTCGAGGGGATGATCCGTGTCGTCCATCACCTGCGTCGTCTCCACCACGGGGACGGCGCGCGGCGCGGGGCGGATCGGCTCGTCCCGCTGCGCCCGGTCCGCGGCGCCAACCTCGGAGCGCAGGCGGGCGACGGCGATGGCGTCCAGCTCCAGCGCGCCCTCCAGGCAGAACAGCTCGCGCTCCTTTTCCACCGTCAGCGCGCCGTCCGCGCGAAAGTGGCCCAGGAAGGTGCGATAGAGCGACAGCCCCTCGCGCCGCAGCGCCTCCGGCCGCACGCCGAAGCGCGCCGCCTCGGCCAGCAGCACGTCGCGCGGCACCGCGCAGGCGCTTCCCGCGTCCACGATCTTCCGGTGG
Organism: Longimicrobium sp.; assembly: GCF_036399255.1. GTDB lineage: Bacteria > Gemmatimonadota > Gemmatimonadetes > Longimicrobiales > Longimicrobiaceae > Longimicrobium. The sequence goes on along the minus strand of NZ_DASWNM010000106.1, from coordinate 9,038 downwards.
ATGGCGCCCAATGCATCCGCCACCGGGTCCGTGCGCACCGGCGCCTCCGCGGCGGCCGTGGCGGGGAGGGGGGGATGATGCGCATCGTCGTCCGCGTGCTCCCAGTCGTCGTGGTCCAGGAACGCGTGCCGGGCGCGCCACATGTAGCCCAGGCAAAAGGCGGATGCGCCCGCCGCCAGCGCCACCGGCAGCCACTGCCGCGTCCCCAGGACGATGCGGGCCACGTCCATCACCAGCGCGGTGACCAGCACCCACATCGCCATCTCCCACCCCGAGCGGCGAAAGCGCATGAACGGCAGCACGGCCGCGGCGGCCAGCAGCGCCACCGCGCCCGTGGCGATCATGCTCCACCAGGGAATCCCCTCGTCCCCGAACCCCGTGCCCGCCGCCCAGGCAAAGCGGCCGGAGGTCACCAGCAGCCACGCCAGCACCGCGTACCCCGCGGGCCCGTGCCGCGTGGGGGCGGAGGCGTGCGGCTCCGGGTCGGCCGGGAGCCCGAGGGTGCCCTGGGATCCCGGGGTGGCCTGCATCTCCGGCTCGCGCGGCGGCTCGCTCATGCGACGGGTTCCGGGGTCAGCGGGGGGTGACGGCGCGGTACCACTCCACCATCTCCGGCCGGCGCTCGCGGTTCCACAGGCTTTCCCGCGCCATCAGCGCCTCGATCTCGGCGATCTCGCGCGGCGCGCCTTCGCTCACTCGCTCCACCCCCGCCTCGGTGACGAAGTAGTCGTCCTCGATGCGCACGCCGATGTTGCGGTAGCGCTCCACCACCGGCCGCATCCGCGCGATCACCCGCCGGTTGCGCGGCGTGTCGGGAAGGTAGTCCAGCACGTCGGCGCGCACGTAGATCCCCGGCTCGATGGTGAACGCGCTTCCCACCACCAGCCCGCGCGTGAACGCCGACTCCGGATCGTGCACGTCCAGGCCAATCCCGTGCCCCAGTCCGTGCATGTAGAACATTCCCAGCTGCGGGCATTCCACGACCACGTTGCCGCGCCGGCAGTCGTAGGTGGCGTCGGGAGCTTCGATGAGCCCCACCCGGACCAGCCCGTCCGCCAGCACGCGCTCCGCCGCCTGGCTCATCCGCCCCATCCCCACCCCCACGCGCGCCTGCTGTTCAGCCGCCTTCTGCGCCGCCAGCACGATCTCGTAGATGGCGCGCTGCTCGGGGGTGAACCGCCCGTTCACCGGCACCGAGCGGGTGACGTCGGCCGCGTATCCGTTGTACGATGCGCCGATGTCCATCACCAGCATCTCGCCGTCCTGCATGTAGCGGTCGGCGGTGCGGTAGTGCAGCGTCGTGGAGTTGGGCCCCGAGCCCACGATGCTGCCGAACGACGGCCGCTCGGCGCCGTAGCGGCGAAAGGTGGCCTCGATGAGCGCGTGGATCTCGAACTCGTTCATCCCCGGCTCCACCGCGCGCATGGCCTCGCGGTGCGCCAGCGTGGTGATGAAGACCGAGCGCCGCAGCATGTCCAGCTCCGCCGGCGACTTGACCAGGCGCAGGCGGAACACCTCCTTGCTCAGGTCGACGATCCGCTCGACGCCGTGCGCGCGCTGCAGCGCCTGGGCAAACTGCTGGTCCGGGCGCAGCCAGGGGTTGTCGCTGCCGTCGGTGCTCAGCGGCGCCACCGTGTACAGCGTCCGCGCGCCGCGCAGCATCTCCCCCAGCGCCGCGTCCATCTCTTCCGTGGTCCGCGCGGGGATTCCCGTCAGCCGGGTGGCGCCCTCCGCGCCCAGCCGCGCCCCCTGCCACACCTCTTCCGACGGCTCGCGGGGAAGCACGAACAGCTGCTCCGCCACCTGCTCGCCCTGCTTGCGGATGGCCAGCACCGCGCTGGGCTCGCGGATGCCGGTCAGGTAGCGGAAGGAGGCGTTCTGCGCGAACGGAAGATAGTCCGCGTCGGGCTCCATCGTCCCCATCACCACCAGCACGCCGTCGCCCATCGCCGCCGCCAGCGCCTGCCGCCGCCGCGCGAACTCCTCGCGCGCGATCGGCGCCGGCGCGGGCGTGGCGGCGACGGTGTGGGCGTCCGTGCTCCCCGGGTTGGGGGCGACGGGCCCCTGCGCCGCGGCCGGGGCCGCCAGCAGCGAGCCGAGAAGGAGCAGGGCGTGTCGCGGCGTCATCGTCATCGGGCTCTGCCGGGCCGGTCAGGAGGGATGGATGACGGTCAGCGCACGGTCACGCGCGTCTGCAGCACCTGCGCCGTCTCCCACCCGGTGCCGGGATACACGTGCTCCACGCGCAGGTCGTACGACCCCGCCGGCAGCCCGCGGATGGTGGCCGTGTACGGAATCTCGCCGATGGAGGCGATGCACATGGTCTCCGGGTCCGCCGTCGCCGAGACGCGCAGGGTCACGGCGCCGCCGCTGCGCGAGACGGTGCCCGCCAGCTGGTGGCAGGGGTTGGGCGTGGTGGCCAGCCCGCGGACCACCACCGTGCCGGCGCCGCCCTCCGCGGCCGCGTTCTGCTCCCCGGACGACGAGGTGCCCCGCCCTGGAACGAGCTCCACCGTCACCTGGCCTCCATTCGGTGCGGGTGATCCGGGAGCGGGCTGCATGGCGGGCGGCTGGCCGGACGCCGGGGGCGGGTCGCCGCCGGCGGACTGGGAGGGGCCGGCGCATGCCGCGAGCAGCGCCAGGGCCACGGGAACGATGCTTCGCATCTCATTGTCTCCTTGCGTGGGGCGCGCCGCCGGGGGCGGGCGCATATTGCCGTGCGCGCGCAACGGGGCGCAAGTCCGCGGCCACCTCAGGAACCGCCGTCGCCCGCGCCCAGCTGCGCCGCCAGCTCCGCAGGCTCGTTCACCGGCTGCTGGCACGCCAGCCGCTCGCAGACGTACGCCGTGGCCCGCCCGCCGCGCGCCGTCCGCCCGCGCAGCAGCGGGACCAGCTCCTCCACCTCGCCGTCCTCCTCCGGCCGCCGCAGCGCCGTGACGCCGTTGGGCAGGTAGGTGCGCGCCGCCACCGCCAGCAGCGCCTCCGTCTCCGCCTCTCCCGGGGTGCCCACGAACGCGATCTCCGTGGGCGTGGAAAGGTGGAAGTCCAGCGCGGAGAGCAGGTATCCGAACCCCGCGGGAACGCGCGTGGCCAGGTCCGCCGATCCCTCCAGCGCCCGCTCTGCGACGCGCCGATACCGCTCGTCCCCCAGCAGCTCCGCCAGGCGCAGCAGCGCGTGGACGGCGGCGGAGCTTCCGGAGGGCGTGGCGTTGTCCCACAGGTCGCGCGGGCGGATGACCAGCGTTTCCGCGTCCGTCGCCGTGTCGTAGAACACGCCCTCGTCGTCGTCCCAGAAGCGCTCCAGCGTCTGGTCCATCAGCGCGCGCGCCTCGCGCAGCCAGCGCGCGTCGAAGGTGGCCTGGTACAGCGACACCAGCGCGTCCGCCAGCAGCGCGTGGTCGTCCAGAAAGGCGCCGATCCTGGCCTGCTGCCCCTCCTTGTACGTCCGCTGCAGCCGCCCGGCGACCCGCAGCTTCGACAGCAGGAACTCCGCGTTGCGGATGGCGATCCGCCGGTACTCGCCGCTCCCCAGGATCCGCCCCGCCTCGGCAAAGGCGCGCAGCATCATCGCGTTCCACGCCGTCAGGATCTTGTCGTCCAGCCCCGGCCAGACGCGCTTGGCCCGCGTCTCGTACAAGGGCTGCCGCGCGTGGGCCACCACCTCCATCAGCCGCTCGGGGGTGACGCCGGCCTCCCGCGCCGCGGCCTCCACCGTGCGCCAGGCGTGCAGGATGGTCTGCCCCTCGAAGTTGCCCTCCGGCGTCACGCCGTAGTAGGCGCGGAAGACGGCGCCGTCCTCCGCCCCCAGCACCGCGTCGATCCCCTCCGGCGTCCACAGGTAGAACAGCCCCTCCTCGCCCTCGCTGTCCGCGTCCAGCGCCGAATAGAAGCCCCCCTCCGGCGACGTCATCTCGCGGGTCACCCAGCGGAGCACGTCCTCGGCCACCGCGCGGTACTCGTCCGCGCCCGTCGCCTGCCAGGCGTTCAGGTAGAGGGGGACGAGCAGGGCGTTGTCGTACAGCATCTTCTCGAAGTGCGGCACCAGCCAGTGCGCGTCCACGCTGTAGCGCGCAAAGCCGCCGCCCAGGTGGTCGTAGATGCCGCCGGACGCCATCCGCCGCAGCGTCGCCTCGACCCAGCGAAGCGCGTCGGGGTTCCCCGTGCGCTTCCACGTTCGCAGCACGAAGTCGATGGTCAGCGGCTGCGGAAACTTGGGCGCCCCCGCCAGCCCGCCCCAGCCGTAGTCGAAGCGGGGAAGCAGCCCCGCGAAGGCGCGGTCCAGCACGCCCGGCTCCAGCGCCCCCGGCGGGGGCCGCATGTCGGTCCCGTGGCGTACGGCTTCCGTGAGATCCGCCGCGCTCTGGTCCACGTCGCCGCGGCGCTCCTTCCACGCCTCCGCCACCCCCGCCAGCACCTGGCGAAACGAGGGCATCCCGTAGCGCGGCTCCGGCGGATAGTAGGTGCCGCCGTAGAACGGGGCGCCCTCCGGCGTCAGGAACACCGTCATGGGCCAGCCGCCGCGCCCCGTCATCTGCTGCACGGCCGCCATGTAGATGCTGTCGATGTCCGGCCGCTCTTCGCGGTCCACCTTTACGTTGACGAACAGCTCGTTCATCAGCGCGGCGGTCTGCGGGTCCTCGAACGACTCGTGCTCCATCACGTGGCACCAGTGGCACGCCGAGTAGCCCACCGAAAGCAGGATGGGCCGCTCCTCCGCCCGCGCCCGCTGCAGCGCATCGGGACCCCAGGGATACCAGTCCACCGGGTTGTCCCTGTGCTGCAGCAGGTAGGGGCTGGTCTCGTTCGCCAGGCGGTTGGGCATCGTGCTCGCTGGATTCCGTTCGATTCTCAACGCGAACCGATGGGGCGGGGCAAGGTGCGTACCCCGTGCGGGGGCACGCCGGGAGGGGGATCGACGGATCAAGGATCGACGATCAGGATTGAACTGCGTCGGACGGGGCCCCCTCCCCCGGCCCCTCCCCCCTCGTTCCTTGGGGAGAGGGGAGAATTCGATTGCGCGGCGGAGGGATCACGCTGCGTCCGCAGGCCGCCCCCTCCGCTCGCTTAGGCTCGCACCTCCCCCAAAACTGCTGGGGGAGGTTGAGGTTGCCGCTGGATCAGGGCTCGACGACTTGTATCCGCCTGCATCCGATGGTGACCCCTCCCCAGCCCCACACCTGCGGAAAACGCCCCACGACCCGTCACGACGTTTATACCCTCTCCCGCTTGCGGGTCGCTTGCGGGAGAGGGTGCGAGCCCAAGGGAGCGGGTGAGGGCCCCCGTCGGGCGCTAGTGAGACCCGTGTCGCCGAGCAGCGATCCCAGCCCCACCCCCAACCTCCCCCAGCAGTTTTGGGGGAGGTGGGCGAGTGGTGCGAGCCCGGAGGGGGCGCCCGCGGGGGAGAGGGGCCGGGGGAGAGGGGCCCCGTCGGGCGCCAGCGTCATCCCCGTCGCCGAGCAGCGATCCCAGCCCCACCCCAACCTCCCCCAGCAGTTTTGGGGGAGGTGGGCGAGTGGTGCGAGCCCGGAGGGGGCGCCCGCGGGGGACCTTCCGACACGCCCCGGATGGTCCGGAACTTGTAGCCGCGGGAACCTCCAGAAGCCCGCCGGCCTATATCGGGGCCGATCGCGGGCATCGTTTCGTTTGGGGAATCAGAACCGTCCAGAGGATCACAGATGAAGCACATCCGGACCGCCGCCGCGCTGGCGCTTTTGGCCGGGCCGCTGGCCGCCCCCGCCGCCCGGGCGCAGGTGTACACGCCGCCGTTCATGTCGCCCGTCCCCACCAGCGACTTCGGCGTGTACGTAAGCGACGTGGGCGAGCTGGGCGTGGAGGGGATCTGGCGGCGGCCCGCGCGCGGCGGCAGCGACCTGGGCCTGCGCGCCGGCTACGCCGACGTGGGCGACGGCGCGCTGATGCTGGGCCTCGAGGTCCGCAACCCCGTGGTGCTGGCGGGCGCGCCCATCGGCCTGGCGTTCACCGCGGGGGGCCAGGTGCTGGCCGGCGACGTGGTGCGGCTGGGCGGGCAGGTGGGGTTCAGCGCGGGGCAGGCCATCCGCATGGAGACCCTCACCGTCACGCCGTACATCCACCCCCGCCTGGCGCTGGTCGCCTCGCCCGGCAACGACGACGACGGCGGGCTGGAGGACGAGGACGACGTGGAGCTGGACGTGCGCGCCGACGTGGGCGCCGATTTCGGCTTTGCGTCGGGGATCACCCTGCGGCTGGACTTCAACCTGGCCCAGGGGGCCAGCTGGGGGCTGGGGCTGGCCTGGCGCCAGTAGGCGGGCGCATCTTTCCCCGCATCGATCTCCAAACGCCACACGCACGCACCGCCGGTCGCGGGCCCGGCGGTGCGCCGTCGCCATATGTAAGTACTGATCCATGCAACGAGCCGATCTCCACATCCACACCCGCGCCTCCGACGGCGAGTTCACGCCCACCCAGGTGGTGCAGGCCGCCGCGGCCGCCAGGCTGGACTACATCGCCATCACCGACCACGACACCATCGACGGCCTGGCCGAGGCGCTGGCGGCGGCGGAGGGCGGGCCGGTGCGCGTGCTGACGGGCGTGGAAGTAAGCGCGCAGCACAACGGCGACGAGGTGCACGTGCTGGGCTACCACGTCCGCCCCGCCGCCGAGCCGCTGCTGGCCCACCAGCACGGCGCCCTGGGCCGCCGGCAGGAGCGGGCGCGGCAGATGGTGCGCGTGCTGCAGGACCAGGGCATCGCCATCGACTACGAGGACGTGCTGCGCGCCGCGGGCACCGACACCCGCGCCATCGGCCGGCCCCACGTGGCGCGGGCGCTGGTCGCGGCGGGGCACGTGCGGTCGATGGGCGAGGCGTTCGAGCGCTACCTGGCGGACGGCGGCCTGGCGTTCGTCCCCACCGAGCTTCCCTCCATCAGCGAGGCCATCGCCATGATCCGCGCCTCCGGCGGCACGGCGGTGTGGGCGCATCCCGGCCACCTGGTGCTCGAGGAGTACGCGCCCTTCTTTGCCCAGGCCGGGCTGGAGGGGATCGAGGTCTTTCGCCCCAACACGCAGCAGGAGTCCGGCAAGCGGATGCGGGGCGTGGCGCGCGAGCTGGGCCTGTTCGTCACCGGGGGATCGGACTGGCACGGGCCGCACCGCACCCGCCTGGGCGACTTCTTCGTCCCCGCGGACGACGTGCGCGAGCTGCTGGACCGGGCGCCGCCGGGATGACGGCCGCCCCGCCGGACGCAGGCGTCCTTCCGGAGCCCGCCATGCCTCCTTCTCCCCGCGCATCCGCCGGCCTGCGCGACCCCTGGGTCGTTCCCGGGCTCGCCCTGCTGGCCGTCCTCACCGCCCTTGCCCTCTTTCTCTACGCCGGCCAGCCGCAGAGCCCGGGCGAGGTGGGCGGGCGCGCGTGGGTGGCGCTGGCCCCCGACGCGTACACGCCGCGCATCTCTCGCGCGCGCGAGCGGGTAAAGGCGGGGCTCGACGCCGCCGCCCGCGGCGACACCGCGGCCGCAATCGCCCGCTACGCCGAGGCGGAGGAAGAAGCGCTCACCGCCCGCGAGCGCGCCGGCACCCCCGAGCGCACGGCGGAAGCCACGGAGCTGTGGGCCGGCATCGCCCTGGACCGCGCGGGGCTGATGCTGGGCGCCGGCGCCACCCCCTGGTACCGCGGCGACAACGAGCAGATGCTGCGCGACGCCTCCGCCGTGGTGCAGCGGGTGCGCACGGCGCCCGTCTCCGCGCCCGTGAAGCAGCGGGCGGAGGCGCTGGCGGCGCGCATCGAGCGGCAGCTGCGCCCCGGGCCGCTGGAATGGGTGCCGGGCCGATGACCGCCCCCCAGCGCCACGTCGCCGCCGCGCTCGCCTTCCTGGCCTCCGCCACCGTCGCCGGCATCGCCCTGGTCCCCGACGGCGTGGAGTACCGCGCCTTCGGGATGGTGGAGGGGGTGTTCGCCCTGCTCCTTTCCTACCTCCTGGTCTTTCGCGGCGCGTGGGAGCGGCCGGAGGGCGCCACGGGGTGGATCGCGGTGGCGTACGGAACGCTGGCGGGCGCGCAGGTGATGGAGCTGCTGCTGCCCCCGCCGGGGATGATCGAGTGGATAGTGGTGGCGGGGATCGCCGTCACCGCGTGGGGCGCCTTTTCCGGCGGCACGCGCCGGCGCCTGGTGTTCAGCCTGGCGACGCTGGCCCTGCTGCTGGCCGTCCTCAAATTCTCCGTGATCCCCGTGCTCTGGGGGCGGATGGGCCCCGCCGCCGGCACCGCCTTTGGCCTGGGCGACGCGGCGGAGGGCGTGCGCCGCACCTTTGCCGACTACCGCCCCCTGCGCCCCATCGGCCAGCTGGTGGGATTCGCCGCCCTCGCCCTGTGGGCTCTGGGCACGCGCCTGCTGTGGCCCCAAGGGTTCGTGGATGAGGACGCGGCCCGAATGCGCGTTCGAGACGAGTCTGAAGTTCCTTAATCATAAGCCGTTGACAGAAAACCGCTTACCCATTAGAATAGGAGCCCTTCGACAAACGGATGGCTGAACGGCGCAGTGCTGATTCAATCCTTGGTTCGGCGCATGGCGCCGAACTCCGAGTCGAGGAAAGTTGAAAGTCCAACCGAGCTAACCCGTTGACAACGATGGCGTTAGCGGTTAGATTAAAAACACTTCGCGGATGGGGCGCCGAAAGGCGCGCTGAAAAAAGTCGACGGACCCCGTTGACGGCCGCGAAACAGACTGTTAAGTTAGATGGCTCGGCGGCACTTTGATGCCGCCAGCGAATTTTTGAAAACACGGGTAGTGGGTTGGGTAGAAGAAGCCGGTGCGCTTAAGAAGCGTGAACCGGCTCTGAAGCAAGAGCACCAATGCGTGTGTGTAAGGCTTTTAGGTGGACCGGTGTGCCTGCATTGCTAACCACGATGCAGCGAGCATATCCGGTCAAGCGAAAGTAGGGCGCACGGTGGATGCCTTGGCACGGACAGGCGATGAAGGGCGCGATAAGCTGCGATAAGCTTCGGGGAGCCGCACGTAGGCGTTGATCCGGAGATTCCCGAATGGGGAAACCCGGCGAGAG
>NZ_DASWNM010000105.1:0-96876 GCF_036399255.1 Longimicrobium sp. | reverse complement strand
CGACACGGGCGGACAGGGCCAGTGCCGGAGCGGTGCGGCGGGGCACCAGCAGCAGACAGTAGATTTCTCAGTCGGCGCGCAGGATTTCGTGCGAGCCGATGGTGCGGTGTGGCGCCTCCTTCGAAATGACAGACCGGCGCGACCACAGCGATTCTTGAACACACCCTCAGGAAGTCATCGCTTCTTTGTGAGTTTGAGGGTTTAGCAACACCCTCTCAGGAAATCAAAGGTCAGGCTGATTCTTAAGCGCACTCTGAGGTAGTTCCATGCCAGTCCAGGTCGCGACGATGGATTTCGATGATGTGCCCGGCGCGCCCGCGGAGCGGATGCCGCGGGCGGCGCACGGGTGGGGCGCCGTGTTCGCCCTCACGCTGTGCGTGGCGACGCTGATCGCGTCCGAGTTCATGCCCGTAAGCCTGCTGACGCCGATCGCCGGCGACCTGCGCATGACGGAGGGCCGCGTGGGCCAGGCGATCGCCGTCTCGGGGATCTTCGCCGTCCTGACCAGCCTGGGCATCTCGCAGGCGACGCGCGGGATCGACCGCCGCCGCGTGCTGCTGTGGCTGGCGGTGCTGATGCTGGTGTCGGGCGCGATGGTGGCGCTCGCGCCCAACGCCTCCGTCTTCATGGCCGGGCGCGCGCTCATCGGCGTCGTCATCGGCGGCTTCTGGTCGATGTCGGCGGCCACCGTCATGCGCCTGGTGCCGGAGGCGGACGTCCCGCGCGCGCTGGGGATGCTGAACGGCGGCAACGCGCTGGCGACGACCATCGCCGCGCCGCTGGGCAGCTTCCTGGGGCAGTACGTCGGGTGGCGCGGCGCCTTCTTCGCCGTGGTTCCGCTGGCGGCGATCACCCTTGGCTGGCTGTGGACGAGCCTGCCCCCGATGCCTTCCGCGCGCGGTGCGGGCGGCGGCACGGTCTTCCGCGTCCTGCGCCGTCCGCAGGTGCCGCTGGGGATGGCGGCGATCACGCTCTTCTTCCTGGGCCAGTTCGCCCTGTACACCTACCTGCGCCCGTTCCTGGAGACGGTCACGCGGGTGGACGTATCCACGCTCTCGCTGCTGCTGCTGGTCACCGGCGTCGCGGGGCTGCTCGGCACCTGGCTGATCGGGCGGATGCTGCGGACGCGGCTCTACAGCCTGTTGATCGCGATGCCGCTCGCGATGGCCGCCATCGCCGTCGCGCTCACGACCCTCGGCGTGTCTCCCCTCGCGGTGGGCGTCCTGCTGGCGGGATGGGGGTTGATCGGCACGGCCGCGCCGGTCGCGTGGTGGACGTGGCTGAGCAGGGTGCTCCCCGACGATGCGGAAGCCGGCGGCGGGCTGATGGTCGCCGTCGTCCAGCTGGCCATCGCCCTCGGCGCGACGGCGGGCGGCTTCATCTACGACCGCAGCGGATACGAGAGCACCTTCGCGGTCAGCGCGGCCGCGCTCTGTGCCTCGGCCCTGCTCGCGGCGATGGGCTGGCGCGCGGCGCGACGGAACTGAATCGGCACGATTTCCGGAATCCACTTCTTTGCTGCAATAGGAGAGTCAAGAATGAACGCAATACTGCATGCCGCTGTTCGGGCGGTTACGGATGGATCCACGGGCCGGGGTGCCGGCCGGCGCCTGCTTCTCCGGCTCGCGGCGACCGGGGCCATGGTGATCGGCATGCTGCCGGTCGTCGAGGTCCCCCTCCTGAAGGCGCAGGACATGTCCAGCGGCGCGAACAACTTTTACACCAGCGACAAGGTGACCGTGCAGAAGGTCGCCTTCAGGAACCAGTACCAGATGATGGTCACGGGGAACCTGTTCATTCCCGGGAACCTGGACCGGAGCATGAGGAACGCGGCGATCGTCGTGGGCCACCCCATGGGCGCGGTGAAGGAGCAGAGCGCCAACCTGTACGCCACCCGGCTGGCGGAACGGGGCTTCGTGACCCTGTCCCTGGACCTCTCCTTCTGGGGCGAGAGCGAGGGCCAGCCGCGCAACGTCGTCTCCCCGGACATCTACGCGGAGGACTTCAGCGCGGCGGTCGATTTCCTGGGCACGCAGCCGTTCGTGGACCGTGGCCGGATCGGTGTCCTGGGGATCTGCGGCAGCGCCAGCTTCGTCATCAGCGCGGCCAAGATCGACCCGCGCATGAAGGCCGTCGCCACGGTCAGCATGTACGACATGGGATCCGCCGCCCGCAACGCCCTGCGGGGATCGCAAACCGTCGAGCAGCGCAGGCAGATCATCGCCGAGGCCGCGGAACAGCGCTACGTGGAGTTTGCCGGGGGCGAGACCCGGTACACCAGCGGAACCGTGCACGCGCTGACCGCGGACACGCACCCCATCCAGCGCGAATTCTACGACTTCTACCGCACGCCCCGGGGCGAATACACCCCTGCGGGCCAGTCACCGCTGCTGACGACGCACCCCACGCTGACCAGCAACGTAAAGTTCATGAACTTCTACCCGTTCAACGACATCGAGACGATCTCCCCTCGTCCCATGCTGTTCATCACGGGTGACGATGCGCACTCGCGCGAGTTCAGCGAGGACGCGTACCGGCGAGCGGCCGAGCCGAGGGAGCTGTTCATCGTCCCCGGCGCCGGCCACGTGGACCTGTACGACCGCGTGGACCTGATCCCGTGGGACACGCTCACGTCGTTCTTCACCCGGCACCTTCGCTGAACGGGAGAGGGCACTCGCCGCAGCCGGTGCGTGCCCTCTCGGCCGGTCTGATTCGGCAAGGAGTTGCTGATACCCATTTCGTAGCAGTTCCGCGGCGGGCGTGGCCTCGCTATGATAGTGTGAACCTCTCGCGCGTCTGCCGCAGTGCATCGGCTGCGACGCCATGGATCTATGCGGGACGCGTTCCTCCCATTCATCAACAAGGAGCCTTCATGTCCGACACCAGCACATCCCCCTCCGCCGCCGCGCCCGCGGCCGAGGGCCTCTTCTCCGTGAGCAAGGGCGTGGACTTCTACACCTTTGCCTCGGGGCCGGCGTTCGGGGTCCAGGTGACGGCGCCCGCGATCACGCGCGACTCCGGGCCGGCGCAGAACTTCACCCACCAGAACCTTCAGATCGATTCGGCCAACATCCCCGGGTGGTTCAACTACACGGGCACGCTGTCGTGGAGCGCCATCCGCAACGGCGCGACCGCCGGCACGGGGTTCGAGCAGATCAACTCGTTCACCGGGCAGACGGAGGGCGGCACGATGTCGGTGATGCTGAACACCCCGTCCAGCACGGGGCCGGGCTTCGCGCTCTCGTACGGCTTCTACGACGCGGGCTCGGGGATCGGCACCCCGCTCACCAACCAGGACCAGCTCTACGTCTACGTCTCCGACAACTACGCGACGTGGATGGGCGACCTGGTGAACGCATATCCGCAGGCGGGGGACTGCCCGTTCCATCAGTTTGCGCTTCCCGGCGCGCACGACGCGGGGATGTGCACCATGAGCACGGTGCAGGCGATCCTGAACAGCCCGTTTTCCCAGGCGCTGCTCGACGCGCTCAAGGTGCTCAGCCCCGTGCTGGGGGAGCTGGTGATCTCGCTGGCGCCGCGCGCGATCACCAACCTGGCCATCACGCAGAAGGACACGGTGACCACCATGCTGAGCCTGGGCACCCGCTACTTCGACTTTCGCCCCGGCACGCTGGCGTCGCAGATCGCCGCCTTCAGCCCGGGGGTGCGCTACCACCAGCACGCGGTGATCCCCGGGTACCCGTACGTCTCGTTCCTGCAGGACGTGCTGGTGTGGCTGCACGCCCACCCCAGCGAGATCGTGGTGGTGAGCGCGAACACCCAGGGCTTCGCCGAAGCGTCGATGTATCCCACGCCACAGCAGCTCGACACCGACCTGGCGGCCGCGTTCACCAACACCGGGCTGACCGGCGCCATCGGTATCGGCGACAAGACCAGCCTGGCCAAAACCGTGAACGAGCTGCTGCAGAGCAACACGCGGCTGATCTTTCTGAACCAGATCAGCTCGCCGCCCGAAACCACCAAGTACGACTCGTACTCCGATTCGCTGTACGCCACGGTCACGCCCGGTCCCATCCTGCAGGCGCTGGGGCAGATGAACGCGGCCGACCAGGCGAAGTACGACTACACCGTGCTCCAGATGCAGGGCACCGCGACGAACCTGGGTGCGCCGGTGATCGTTCCCTCCATCGCCACGGAGAGCAACGCGTCGTCGCCGCTGCTGTCCACCAAGGCGAGCTTCGACATCGCCACGAATCCGTGGCTGCAGCAGAACGTGTCGAAGAACCTGTCGAACTCGGGGCTGGTGGTGTTCCTCAACGACTTCGTCGACAACTGCATGGTGAGCACGGCCATCACCGTCACCAAGCAGAGGATGGGGCTGCAGTAAGCCGCGCCTCGTACAGGCGCCGAACGGCCCCCGGGCCGCGAGCGGCTCCCCTCCGTGCACGGAGGGGAGCCGCTTCCGTCGCGTGACATCGGCCATTGTCAACCTGCAGGCACCGGGGTGTGAATCTCTGCCCCGTTTGTCTGCCCCAGTCTCTCCGCTACCTTGGTTGCCGGAAGGGACGCTTCGGAGAACGACCGAAAGCCGGCTCCGGCCCCATTCACCTGATCGGCGCAGGGCGGCAAGGCGGCCGGCGGGATGGAGCACGTGCGCGGCGAGCAGTACACGGCCGGCGCGAACCCGCGCTGCCCCTCACACGACGAGCGAAAACTGGAGCGGATCAGGATGAAGGGAGCAGTTCTCTACGGACCGGGCGACGTGCGCTTCGAGGAGCGCGGGGACCCCAGGATCATCGAGCCCACGGACGCGATCATCCGCCTTTCGGCCAGCTGCGTCTGCGGCTCCGACCTGTGGCCCTACCGCGGCATCCAGCCGATCGAGGGCCCCACGCCGATGGGCCACGAGTACGTCGGCATCGTCGAGGAGGTGGGCAGCGCGGTCCGCACCGTGAAGAAGGGGCAGTTCGTGGTGGGGTCGTTCTTCGCCTCCGACAACACCTGCCCCATCTGCCACGCGGGATACCAGAGCCGGTGCGTGGACGCCCGGCCCATGGGCGCGGAGGGCGCGCAGGCGCCGTACCTGCGCGTCCCGCTGGCGGACGGCACCCTGGTCGGCACGCCGGAGCTGCCGGACGCGGAGATGATCCCCAGCCTGCTCGCGGCCTCCGACGTCCTGGGCACCGGCTGGTTCGCGGCCCACGCGGCCGACGTGGCGCCCGGCAAGACGGTCGCGGTGGTGGGGGACGGCGCCGTGGGGCTGCTCGGCGTGCTTTCCGCGAAGCAGATGGGGGCGGAGCGCATCATCCTGATGAGCCGCCACGAGGACCGGCAGAAGCTCGGCCTGGAGTTCGGCGCCACCGACGTCGTGACGGAGCGCGGCGACGAGGGGGTGGCCCGCATCAAGGACATGACCGATGGGCTGGGCGCCCACTCGGTGATCGAGGCGGTGGGCACGCAGGAGTCGATGATGCAGGCGATCCGCTCCACGCGCCCCGGCGGGCACGTGGGCTTCGTGGGCGTGACCCACGACGTGGCGATCCCGGGGCTGGAGTACTTCTTTTCCGCGGTGCACCTGCACGGCGGCCCCGCCCCGGTCCGGCGCTTTCTCCCCGACCTCATCGACCGGATCTGGAAGGGGACGATCAACCCCGGCAAGGTCTTCGACCAGACGCTCCCGCTGGAGCAGGTGGCCGACGGCTACCGCGCCATGGACGAGCGCCGCGCCATCAAGACCCTGCTGGTGCCGTAGGCCGCGGGACGACGCGTTGGTGAACGAACCACAGGACGGGCGCTGCCGGCGGTGAGCCGGAGAACGAGATCCAGAGGCCACTGGCGGTCGTGGTACTGGGTGGCCTAACGGCCATCGTGCTCAACATGCTGGTGGCCCGCGCTGTTCCTGCGCTACGGCGTGGAGCGGCAGGGCACCGCCGGGTGCGTGACGCCGCGCCGGGAATCGAAGTCCGTGCCGGAAGGCGTGGGGTGAAGGGGAGCCGGCGGACTGACGCTATGGAATGCGAGAAAGGGCGCGGAGGGGATGTCTCCCTCCGCGCCCTTTCTCGGTCGCGATTCATTGTTCTTGAATTTGTCCAGTAAGCGTCTTAGAATGCACCTGCTGTTCCCACCAACCCTCCCATATCAACTCCACGATGCCACCCCCCTCTCACTGCTTGGAACTGATTCGCCGCGACCTGCAGTACAGTGTGCGTTGGTTTGAGTACCACCGGCGAGTTTACAGCGTCTGTTGTTTTGGTGTACTTGTCTTTGCCGTAATGTTGGTCGCGTATGTTGGTCTTAAAGTGCCAAGTGCTATTACTTCTCAGGTAAAGGTTGGTCTTGATTTATTGGCGGGGCTGGTCGTATTTCTTGGGCTCTACGCTGCTATCAGAGCCATCCTAACCGCAAAGAATGCTGCAATGCTAAATCGTTGCCTTTTGGTTTTGCACTCTTTCGAAGGTGCCGCCCCCCCGGCAGAGAGGATTCAGCTTGTGGTTTATCGGGCGAAGCCACGGTTAATCCGAGTAACTAGTGAGCACTGCTATGCTGAATCTGAACAAATCCGTTGAAGTCCCAATGTCGGATGAATTCGCTCTGGATCATCAGTTCCGACTGGTGCGTCGACGTGCCTTTCTACTGCTGTCCATGGTCAGCCTCGCTTCTCTGGCGGTCTTCGGCTGGATATACCAAAGAACAGAGACCTTGACGTTCCAACACCAACTCTCCGAACATCGCCTGATAATCTCGGAACTTGAACGTGAAGGTGAAGCACTAGAGCGACACAGTTCTCAGTTGGCCCTTGAAATCCAAAGACTTGCGTATATGCGATCTGCTCTTGATAGCGTCAACCAAGGTCAGCGCGTAGAACTTAGTGCAGTTCGTGACTCCGCCTTGGCGATCACTGCCGCATTACAAGGTCGTAATGAGCGAATCCAAATTCTACTCGCTCGCATTCGTGAGGACTCTGTTTCTATATTCGGACTTCAGAGTGATACGGTACAGCTACATAGCACGGTTCGACAACTCGGTACTACATTGCAAGATCTTGAGATTGCGCAAAGTGCCTTGACTTCGGAAAGGAATGGGCTGCAGCAGCAGGTCGAAGGGCTTCGAGCCAGAGCGGAAGGTGCAGAGGCCCGAGCAACACAGTTGGAACAGGACACCGCGACCTTTCGAGGCAGAGTAGGGGAGTTAGAAGACTCGCTACGCACGCGCAACGCGGAACTGACGGGTACACGAGCACGACTCTCGACCCTTGAGAGAGACACCGCTCGCTTAGGAGAATTGTTGAGGCAAAGACCTACTGTAGAAGCAAGTGGCTCCGGCCCTACTGAACGTGACACTACCCCCATAGATCGCCAAAGAAGGAGGCGATAGTGAACGATGCCATCGCTAGCACCGCAACGATTCTCGGCCTCATCATATTAGTTGGCCTGTTTTTCGTTGCGCTTTCGTCACGGAAGCTTTGGGACAGGCTTTCATATTTGGAGCTTCCCGATTTCAGCGCTGAGGCACTGAGTGGACCGGCCTTAATTCAGAATGGAAATGGCGGCGACGATAGGGTGCGCTTGGAGGAAATGCGTGTAAGTGCGGAAAATCAGCAGATTAGTCAGGTATTCCAGTATTACAAGCACATCCTGAGACAAGCACAGGTGTCATTTCTGTTTAGCATCGCAGCTGCCACTTTAGGTTTTGGAATTATTGTGGTGGTCGGAATCATCATCCCGCTGATGGATCCAGCACAAGGAGATTTTCGGTATTCAGGTATAATTTCTGGTCTGATTATCGATGCGGTTGCTTTGCTCTTCTTTTCAAGACTAAACCAAGCTCAGAAGGCTATGACCGAGTTTTTCGAGAAACTGCGGCTAGACCGACGTGTATCCGATGCGCTCAGGTTATGTGATCTGGTCGCCAATCCCGATGTTCGCTCCCAACTCCAGTACGATCTCTGTTTGCACTTCGCGGGCATTAGGGGACGCAACGCCGGAGGCAATCCTTCACTCAATGGTGCAACTCCGAAAGCAAAGCGAGCGTCTAAAGGACGTGAGCCTGCAGAGGTTGACCTCGCCGAGAAAGGGATGTAAATGCTCGCGATTTTCGGCATCGTCAAGTCCGAGTTCCCGTCTTGCTGCTGAAATGTACCAAAGACGCGGGACAAGCGTTCGAGCATTGGCAATGTCACTCCTGACGCTGTCTGTTTCCGGCTTTGCGCATTTGATGACGATCCGCTTGCCGCTCAGCATACACTCATTGGATGTGTGGATGAGTGGGGTGGCCCCAAGCTGTTCCGCGACCTTCTGGCCAGTTGCTAGATCCCACTCGGCAGCAGCGGCTCCACTTTGTTGATCCTGTGGCATACTCGACCTTCCCTCAGTTTTCCCTCAGTTAGCTGATAGGTTAGCCAATCGTCAATGATCATGAAAGCTCCTTCAGCTCACGGCTAAGGTCCAGTAACTGCCTGCCTCGCCTCTCGGCGACTGTTGCGACAGCAGCCTCCCAAGCGGCCGGCGGTGGCCGGTATCCGCGGGTAGCTGGATCAAGCCGTGCCCGGGCGATAGCATTCTGGGACAGACCGAGTTCTGCTGCCAGATCCTCAGCGGTTATTCGTTCGAATAGCCTGTCAGTGGCTTCTTTGTAGTTCACGCGTCTGTATTGGTTAAATTTTATATTGACAATGGCCCTGTGGTTAATTATGTTATTAACCGCAGGGCTAAAGGACAAGGCTGGCCGATCTCTCCGTGAAAGAAGCTCGACCAGCCCGGGATACGCGAACCGACCCGAAGGCTGCCCGCTCGCCAAAGTTGCCCTGCTGGACGGCCGGGGTCAAGAGGATGAGAGGTCACGATGGCCAGGAAGCAGCAGGACGACGCGCCCGCACCCGCCGCGCAGCCCGCCTACAAGGTCGTCAAGCGCGAGAAGGACCGTTGGTGGGAGGTGCGTGATCCGCAGGACGAGTTGGTGTGCGTGGCCGTGTACAAGCGCGGAGCGGTGGAGGTGGTACGACGGCTCGCGGCGTGAGACAGGGCAGAGTGCAGCAGCCGCGGTGAAGGACGCCGCGGCTGCTGTAATTGTGCGGGTGCAACCGCATGGCTGGCAACACTTGCCATCGAAACGTTGGAAAGCGAACTCATTAGCTTCCAGTTCTGCTCCTAATGTTGGTACTGGGAGCGTGCCGTGGTCGAGCCGATCGTATCAAGACGCTTGCGGATCCCGGGATTTCAGCCTACTTAGACACACACGAAGGACAGACCAGTGAGCCGAATGCATTTTCCTACGAATTATCATGCAGACCGACAACCTCGTAACTTCGCTACAAGATGTCCTAGCTATTTCCTCATTTGTATTATCCGCCGGGGGGGCATTACTCGCGTTTGTGCTTGGGTACTTCTTTAGTGAAAGACGTTCAGTTACCGATGTTGCTACTGATACGGTTCCCAATGCAGACCCTGTCGTGCAGGCGCGCATCCCTGATGCGCAACGCGCTTTGCGCCGGCAAGAGTCTGCAGCTACATGGTACCGCAGAATGAGTGGAGCGCTTACCGCGAGCCACTACTTGGTTGGGGCCGCCCTTGCATCCGCCTTCCTCCAAGCCTCGCTTTCGGACTATTGGACTGGCAGCCTCGGCTTGGTTGTTCTCCTATCCCAAGTAGTGCAGCAGCGATACCGACCCGACCTCAGGTCACTTGGAGCTACTGAGCGTGCAACGTACCTGCGGCGCCTAATTCGGGAGGCGGAGGATGAGCTTTTCGCCCGTGAATCTGGCGGAGTCGGTGCGAAATCGATACTGGATATTCGGCGGATGGTAAGCGCTGTACTGAGCGAGATTGACACATCCGAAGCTAGTGAATGGAATGAGATTGTCCAAGCACAGGTGATAACGGCACCGGACCACCAAGCCCGGATCTAATGGAATGACTCAGCTCCGCGAGTGCTGTTGTGGCCTCTCGAGACTGGCGCTCAATTAGCTGGTCGACGATGGTCAGGAAGCAGCACGACAACGCGCCCGCACCCGCCGCGCAACTCGCGTACAAGGTCGTGAAGAGCGAGAAGGACCGCTGGTGGGAGGTGCGTGATCCACAGGACGAGCTGGTGTGCGTGACGGTCTACAAGCTTGGCGCAGTGGAGGTGGTGCGGCGGCTCGCGACGTAACGCTCGGCGTAGCGGAAGGCTTCGGTCCCGGCGAGAAGGACTCGCTGGGACCGCCTTGTATCGACGCTGCTTGCCGTTGCGTGTACCATCAGGCCCCACCACGCTCACCGCGCCTGCCGCATCTGGAGCAGGTAGTCGATGAGGGCGCGGAGGGCGGGGGAGGCCTGTCGACGGGCGGGGTAGTAGAGGTAGAAGCCGGGGAATGGGGTGGAGAACTCCTTGAGCACCGAGACGAGCCCGCCGCGTTCGATGTGGGGCCGCACGACGTCCTCGCGCGCCAGGGCCAGGCCCACGCAGGCGAGCGCGAGGCGCAGGTTGAGGGCCGGGTCGTTGGTGAGGACGCACGCTTCGAAGGCCACGGCGAAGTCGTGCCCGTCTTCAGTACCGGGGTACTTCCTCCGTCCCGCTAAGGCAGCGTCTGGTCGATCACCTGCACCTCGAAGGTGGGCTTGCCGCGCAGCGACGGCGTACCGGCGGCATCCGCGGCGGCCGCTGGCAGCAGCGTGAAGGGCTCGGTCCAGATGAGCTGGCCGTCCTGGTACGTCCGGATCTCCCACGCGCCGGCCTCGGTGAGCGCGCCACTCACCGGGACGTGCAGCAGCAGGTAGCGCATGCTGAACGCAGCGCTTACCTGCAGCGTTCCTGCGTCCCTGAGCGCACCTCCCGGGGCACGCAGCTCGAACCGGATGGTGGCCGCCGGCTGGTTCGCGACCTGGAGCCAGAACCGGAAGCCGGCGGCATTCAACGGGAATGCGCTGAGCGTGGGCGGCCGTTCCAGCAGCACGTCCCGGGTAGTCGGCTGGTCCGTCAGGCCGGCATCCGTAACCTTGAACGCGTCCTGATAGGCGAGCTGGTCCGCCCAGAGGCTTTTCGTCGACGAGCACTCGCCGGCGAAGGGATCGAGCGAGATTCCGCCCCTGCGAACTTCGAAGTGCAGGTGCGGCCAGTTGGACCTGCCCGAGCTGCCCACCAGCCCCAGGAGCGCACCACGTTCCACTCGCTCACCCTGTTTGACCGCGACTGAGCCGCGGCGGAGGTGGCCATAGAACGTGCTCGACCCGCCGGGGTGGGAGATCTCGACGTAGTTCCCGAGGCCTTCGGTGTCCCACGTGGTGCTGCGATCGGCAAGTCCGTCGGCTACCCGTGCCACGGTCCCCTCCGCCGCCGCGATCACCGATACGCCGCTGTCCTGCACCCTGAAGTTGCGCAGCAGGATGTCGACGCCCCCGTGACCGTCGTACGCCTTGATGCCGCATGCGTAGTCCCGGGCACCGCTGCCGGGGGCGTGGTCCATGTACGCCCCGTAGAATACGTCCGTCATCGGCGCGCCCTGGATCGGCGCGGTGAACGCGGCATCCTCCGGCGCCGGCCCGGTGGAGTCTCCGCAACCGGCCAGCACTGCGAGCGCGAGGAGTGCGCAGAAACGCGCGGGCGACATGGCTTCTCTTTAGGTCGTGTGGAAGCGCGGGAGGATTCATGAGTATCGTGCCGAGCCACGCACCACAACAACGCGGCAGCGTAGCAGGACCGGACGGCGATCGTCCCGAAGCCCGCGCTGTCATCCTTCCTGGCGCTGGCCTTCTCTCCCGCGGAGCAGGTAGCCGATGGGCGCGCGGAGGGGCGGGGGAGGCCTGGCGGCGCGCGGGGGAGTAGAGGTAGAAGCGGGGAACGGGCGGAGAACTCCTCGAGCACGGCGACGAACTCGTCCCGCTCGATATAGGGCCGCACGATTGTCCTCGCGCGCCAGGGCCAGGCCCACGCTGGCGAGCGCGAGGCGCAGGTTGAGGCCTGGGTCGTTGGTCAGGACGTGCGCCTCGAAGGCCACCCCGAAGTCGTGGCCGTTCTCGGCGAACCCCCGGCGCAGGGCGCCTGACCCTTGGTGGGCGCCCCGCCTGCACGCCCGAAACCGCCCCTCCGCGGCGCGCCCCGCCGTCTCGTGCCCGGACCCGCGGCGCACCTGCTCAGCGGCCGCGGCGGTGCGCGGAGGCAACCGCGCCGGTCGTCTCCGCCATCCGGCAAGGTCAGGGGAAGGTCGCCGTCGCGCCGAGCTGGACCGTGCGCCGCGCGGCCGGAAAGTAGAAGGCGGTGTCGCTCCCCGACGGGTCCATATACCCGGTGGTCGCGTAGCTCCGGTCCAGCAGGTTGAACGCGTCCACCGTGAGGCTCACCCGCCCCACGGGGTACGACAGCCGCGCGTCGACGCGGGCAAAGGCGGGGAGGCGGCGCGTGTTCGCGTCGTCGAGCCAGATCCCCCACGCCCACGAGGCGAAGAGCGAGGCCGAGGGCCCGCCGGCGCGGCCCGCCTCCACGCCGGCGCTCGCGAAGTTGCGGGGGATCGCCTTCAGCGCCTTTCCCATCGTCTCGCCCGTGCGCGACGTTACGTCCTGCAGCGTCCAGGTGGCGAACACCGCGCCGGCCGCGTGGCCCACCCGCGCCGAGGCCTCCACCCCGCGGTGGCGGCTGCGGCCCAGGTTCACGTAGCGGAACTGC
The DNA here is from genome assembly GCF_036399255.1 of Longimicrobium sp. Classification (GTDB taxonomy): domain Bacteria; phylum Gemmatimonadota; class Gemmatimonadetes; order Longimicrobiales; family Longimicrobiaceae; genus Longimicrobium. The sequence goes on along the minus strand of NZ_DASWNM010000105.1, from coordinate 84,279 downwards.
TGAAGGTCGAAGTCGAGCTCGTCGCGCATCTCCATCCGGTACGCCGCCACCGACACCTCGCTCTTTGCGCCCGCGCCCAGCGCGGCGCGGTGGTACAGCCCGGCCTCGGTGCTGGTGCCGTGCTGGGGGCGCAGCAGCGGATTCGAGGTGGTGACGCCGTACGGCGGAAAGGGAACCGGGATCGTGCGCTGGTCGTAGAGCTGGTCGGGGGTGGCGGCCTTGAACGAGCGCCCGGCGGCCAGGTACACGTGCCCCTCCTGCCCGCGGGACGACAGCACCCGCACGTTCACCCCGGCGCGCGGGCTGAACGCCGTGTGCTCCGCGCTCAGCGCGGGCGCGGTGTCGGGCACCGACGGGCGGAACGCGTCCCGCAGCCAATCCACGCGCGCGCCCAGCGAGAGCCGCACCGCCGGGAGCGGGGCGGCCTCGTAGCGCGCGAACGCCCCCGCGGCGGTGCGCTCGCCCACGCCGCGCGCCGCCACGCCGCCACGCGCCCCCGAGGCCGCCCGGAACGCATCCTCCCCACCCGACGCCACGGGGCGGTACTCGCTGCGCACGCGCCCGGCGGAGAGGTCGGTCCCCGCCAGCAGCCGCCCCGCGCCCCCCGGCAGCGCCACGTCGGCCTGCGCCGAGCCCAGGAGCCGCCGCCCATCGGCCACGCGCGCCTGCCCGTCGGCGAAGCCGGGCGCCAGCAGGGCGGTGCGCACGCCGTCGGTGTGGCGGTACTCGCCGGCCAGGTACCCGGTCAGCCACCAGGCGCCGAGCGGCGCCGCGACGTCGGCGGCCAGGCGGTGCAGCCGGTCGTCCGTCCGGTCGAAGCGGAAGAAGGGGCTGGACTGCACGCGCGAGGCCGCCATCTGGGCCGCCGTCAGCGCGCCCGGCTCGCGGTAGTCGCGCCAGCTGTTCAGCGCGCTGAGCGTGACCGAGCCGCGCCCCACGGCCAGGGGCAGCGCACCCCCCGCCACCGCCGCCGTGCGCGCCGCGTGGTCGCGAAAGCCGCCGGTGCGCTGCACGTCGGCAAAGGCGCTGCCGGCGGGAGAGGCCGCGCTCGCCGCGCCGCGCCACCACCCCGCGCCGCCGCCGGCCACGCTCCACCGCGAGCCGCGGAAGCCCTCGCCGCGCGTGACCACGTTCACCACCCCGCCCAGCACCCCGTCGCCGTACAGCGACGAGGCGCCGCCGCGCACCACCTCCACGCGCTCGACGGCCGACACGGGGACCAGCTCCCACGGCGCCACGCCCGTCTGCTGCGCGCCCACCGGCCGGCCGTCCACCAGCAGCACCACGTACTCGGCCTCGCCGCCGCCGTAGAACCCGCGCACGGTGGGGAGCGGGTTCAGCCCCAGCCCGTCCATGTCGACGAACGCCAGGCCGGGGACGCGCTGCAGGGCGTCGGCCAGCGTGCGCACGGGCGCGCGCCGCAGCTCGTCGCCCGTGATCACCGACACGGCGGCGGTGCTGGCGGCCAGCGGGGTGCGGCTCCGCTCGGCGGTTACGATCACCGGCGCCAGCCCGTGCGCCCGCGCGGAGTCGGCGGACGGGTCCGCCTGCGCGCCGGCGCGCGTGGTGGGCAGGCAAAGGAGAGGAAGGAGAACGGCGGCGGCGAATCGGGGGACGGCGCTCGGGGGCATCCAGGCGCTCCTGCGGCTCGGGAGGGAGGGTCGGGAAGAATCGAAGACGGGTCGCGCCGGGGCCGGCTCAGCGGCGCGCCGGACCGGCGGGATCGGGACGGCCGACCGGCGGCGGCGCGGGCTCCAGCCCGGCGGAGCGGCGCCGGCCGGCCCACCAGAAGCCGGCGCCCAGCAGCACCACGCCGGCAAAGACCAGCGTGCCCGCCCGGAGCGACGCGGCGGCCGACCCGGCCACGGCGTACGCCAGCGCGGGCGGCAGCGTGCCGGCGAACGCGGCCAGCATGGCGGTGCTCCAGCGCAGCCGCGACGCGCCCGCCATGATCGCCACCGTCTCGGCCAGCACGGGCACGGGCCGCGTGGCGACGATCGCCAGCGCGCCCCAGCGTTCCAGCAGGCGCGCCGCGTGGTCGTGCTGCGCGGGCGTCACCAGCCGCCGCACCCACGGGCTCCCCGCGCGCCCCATCCAGAACGACACCGCGGCGCACCCCATCGACCCGGCCACCGAGAGCCCCGCGCCCACCCACACGCCGAACAGCACCCCGTTCAGCAGCATCACCCCGCTGGACGGAACGGGAAGCACCACGTCGGCGGTGAGCAGCGCCACGCCCGCCAGCGCCGCGGCCGCCCCCCCGTCCCCCATCCACGGGCGGGCGTCGTCCACCGGCACCCCCAGGAGCACGGCCACCCCGAACACGGCCAGGAACACGGCGGCAACGCCGGCGCAGAACAGCCAGTATCGCTTCATCGGTCAAAAAAGATGCGGGGCGGGGGGCGACGCCGGTCGAGAGAAACGGAAGCGCGGGTCCGGCGGGAGGCAAACGTTTCCTTGCCTGGCGCCGGGTGCGACGCTACACATAGCGACGCAAAAAAGACGAGACCCGTCTCTTTCCAGGATGCGTCCGGCGCTCGTTCCGCGCAACCGTGGCCGGCCCGGAGAAGGATCCACGACGGGGCACCGCCGGCCGCGGGCGGTCGCGGTCGCGGTGGCGCGAACATGTTGACACGGATGAGGACCGCCGCGCAACCTGTCGGCGGAATCGTCGGATAACGAACGCGTTCTTTCGCGGCCCGCATCCCCCCGGAGGGGAGCGCGGGCCCACACGTCCCCTCCCCGGAACCCCCATGAGCTACCTCAACCCGCTGCGGCTGCACTTCAGTGGCCGGTTCCTCACGGCGCCGTCCACCGTCAACAACGATCCCACGCACTACAACAACAGCACCTTCAAGCCCGAGTACCAGGAGCGCGGGGCCGGCGCCACCCGGGGGTGGTGGAACCCCGGGGGCGACGCGTACTGGCGCTTCATCGGGTGCCGGGTGACCGGCGCGTTCGGCGCCGACGGCGGGCCCGCGGGGGCCGGCGACCCGGTGCGTCAGTGCCTGGTGGCCGACTCGGACCGGAAGACCGCCGCCAAGCTGGCCGACCTGGACCCCGAGCAGCAGCTGGTGTCGGAGATCTGGGGGCTGGAGGTGCGCCTGACCACGCCCGGCGGCGACACGCTGATGCGCGGGCGCTACGACGTGGCCGCGTTCATGGACATCTGGGACCGCTGGCCCGGCACGGGGGGCGACGGGCTGGCGGGTGCCATGTACCAGTCCGTGATCACCGACCTGGAGTGGGGCCCGGTGGACGAGTCGCCCTTTCTCTCGGCCCTGCGCGACGCGTCGGCGGAGAGCGGGATGCTGTCCATCAAGTTCAACGTCGACATGTACGACATGAACTACAAGTCGCCCACCTTTACCCAGGGGCGCATCGCGGGAACCATCGGCCCGGCGGCGGCCGGCGAGCCGCACCACCTGGTGCTGGGCCGGCAGTTCATGCCCTACGCCGCGCCGGGCGGAAACTTCTTTGCCCCCGCCGGCGCCATCAACGCCTGCGTGGGCGTGGTGGACGAGGCCCGCGGCAAGGTGCTGCTGGACCTGGGGAACGCGCTTCCCCTGGTTTCTCCCGACGCGCAGCCGCCGTCGCCGCCGGGAACCTTCCAGGACCTGGGCGCCCTGTCGCTGGCCTGCCTGCGCCCCACGGACGACGGGGTGGAGAGCATTCCGCTGGGCGACATCGACTACCTGTGGGCCGGGTGGTACGAAGAAACGGCCGGCGTGGTGGAGGTGCCGGCGAAGGGGGCGCTCACGGCGGAGCAGCTGGAGGCGGTCGCCGGGAACCCGCTGGCGCTGCTGGTGCCCGGCGCGTTCGGCCAGCCCTCCGTGGCCGTCTCGGAGCCGCGGACGGGGCTGTTCGCGCGCGCCGACCGCTACGTCTACCGCCTGGAGGCGGGGGAAGAGGGGCAGGCGGCCACCGTGTTCGCCACCCGCTTCGGAACGCCGCTGGCCAAGGCGGAGATCGTCGCCGTGGCGGACCCCAGCCAGCTGCAGCCCACCCCCGGCGCCCCGCCGGTCGCCACCCCCGCGGACGGGGTGTCGTTCCCCCCCTCGGTCACGACCGGGGCCGACGGCGCGGCGCGGCTGCCGCTCACGGCGGGCGACCCGCGCAACGCGCGCGGCTACATCGACGGGCAGGTGTACGGGGTGCGGCCGATCCCGCGGGCGGTGCTGGGCGACCCCACCTATCCGTTCAGCCCCTGGCACTTCATCAGCGTGCTGGTGTGGGACCGCTTCGCGCACGACGATCCGCCCACCTGGCACGGCGCCCTGCAGCCCGTCTTTCAGCAGTACGCCAACCTGTACCCCGTGATGGGGCGGTTCCTGGACCTGTCGAGCTACGAGAGCGTCTGCGCCAACCGCAACCTGCTCCTGCTGGCCTTTGGCCTGGACCCGCACGACCCCAACTACATGCCCGCCGTGCGCGACCTTTCGGGGAACAAGCGCAGCGTGATCCTGCGCTGGCTCGCCGACGTGGGCGACGACGGCCGGCCGCTGCTGGGCGCGCCCGCCACCGCGGCGGCGAAAGCGTCCGCGGCCGGGACCGCGGACGCGGATGAGGCAGGCGCCGCGCTGGAGGGAATTCCCGTCACCAGCGCCGTGGACACCCGGCGCGACGTGGACCCGGCGCTCCCCGCCCCCGGCAAGGCCACCGCCGCCGCGCGGCGGCTGGTGCTGCAGCGTTGACCCTTTCGCCCGCGAGCCAACCACCATGATCAAGCTCAAACCGCAGCTGCTCGCCCGCGTGCACCAGGGCGGTGTGCAAGGGCTGCGCGATTCGCTGCAGAACGCCGTGATGCTGGAGCACGCCACCATCCCCGTGTACCTGTACGCGCTGTACTCCATTCGCCCCGAGTCGCTGCAGCCGGGGCAGAACCTGGACGTCTACACCCTCCTGCGCAGCGTGGTGGTGGAGGAGATGACGCACATGTCGCTGGCCTGCAACATCCTCAACGCGGTGGGCGGCACGCCGGTAATCGACCGGCCCGGGTTCATCCCCACCTACCCCGGGCCGCTGCCGGGCGCGGTGGAAAGCGACCTCACCGTGGGACTGCACCCGTTCTCGAAGCAGCTGGTGCACGACGAGTTCATGGTGATCGAGGAGCCCGAGGACCCGCACCAGTACCCGCTCCGCACCGCCGCGCTGGCCGCGGCGCCGGCCGAACCCACCACCATCGGCCAGTTCTACGACGCCATCCGCAAGCGCATCGTCGAGCTCGGAGACGACATCTTTACCGGAAACCCGGAGCACCAGGTTTCCGGCGCGCCCTACCTCCCCGAGATCACCCCGGTGACCGACGTGGAAACGGCGGTGGCGGCGATCGACCTGATCGTGGAGCAGGGCGAGGGCACGGCCACGTCTCCGCTGGACGGGGAGGGCGAGCTGGCGCACTACTACAAGTTCGCGGAGATCTGGTACGGACGCCGGCTGATCGCCGTGCCGGAGGACCCGGGCTACGCATACGCGGGCGACCGCATTCCGTTCGACCCCGCGGGCGTGTGGCCCGTGGTCTCCAACCCGCACGCGGACCTGTACCCGCCGGGGTCGGCGCTCAAGCAGCAGGCCATCTCGCTGATGTCCGTCGACCTGGAGAACGGGCAGAAGGCGGGTCCGACCTTCGAGTACCAGCCCGTGAACCCCTGACCGTTCCGCTCCCCGGCGGACGGCACGGCCCCGCGTCGGGAAACCGGCGCGGGGCCGTTCGCGTGGAGCCTCGTCGATGATGCAGGCCATCCGCTCCACGCGCCCCGGCGGGCACGTCGGCTTCGTGGGCGTAACCCACGACGTGGCGATCCCGGGGCTGGAGTACTTCGTTTCCGCGGTGCACCTGCACGGGGGCCCTGCCCCGGTTCGGCGCTTTCTCCCCGACCTCATCGACCGGACCCGGAGGGGGACGATCAACCCCCGGCAAGGTCTTTGACCAGACGCTCCCCCTGGAGCAGGTGGCCGGCGGCTACCGCGCCATGGACGAGCGCCACGCGATCAAGACGTTGCTGGTTCCGTAGACCGGGTGAAGGACGTGCGCCGATGACAGCAACAGAACGACCGCAGCCATGAAGCCATGGCTGCGGTCGTTCTGGTTATAGGCCGAAGTTCGATATCCGCACAAGCTTGTAGACGCACCCTGGTTGCTCCAGCGGATTCTCAGGCGAAGCGACTGTCGGCAACCTCACCGCGCCTGCCACATCTCGAGCAGGTAGTCGATCAGGGCGCGGAGGGCGGGGGAGGCTTGGCGGCGGGCGGGGTAGTAGAGGTAGAAGCCGGGGAAGGGGGTGGAGAACTCCTCGAGCACCGGGACGAGCCCGCCGCGCTCGATGTAGGGCCGCACGACGTCCTCGCGCGCCAGGGCCAGGCCCACGCAGGCGAGCGCGAGGCGCAGGTTGAGGGCCGGGTCGTTGGTGAGGACGCGCGCTTCGAAGGCCACGGCGAAGTCGTGGCCGTTCTCCGTGAACTCCCAGGCGTAGGGTGCCTGGTCCGAGGCCGGCCGCCAGTTGAGACACTCGTGCGCGGGAAGGTCGCGCGGGCCGCGTAGCGGTACGCGTCGTACGCCTGCACGGAGATGGTGCTGGTGGAGGTGATCCCCTGTCGGCGCCGGATCTGGATGAGCGCGCGGATCTTGTCGCGCAGCGCCGTCCCCCAGTCGAAGTAGTGGGGCCAGTAGACCGTGGGCGTGCCCGGATGGGTGAGGATGTACGCATAGCCCTGCTCCACCTTTGCCCCCGGGAAGGGCCAGTGGTTCTGCCCGCCGTCGAGCGAGGGGCCGGTGTCGTGGTTGTCGACGAACGTCACGCTCATCGCCGGCCACCCGCCAATGGCGCCGGGGATGCACGCCATGACCATGCAGCGCGCCGGGGGTGCCGCGCGTCGAAGCCCCCGGCCGCCCACGCTCAGTCCTGCTGAGGCTCCGGCACGCGCACCGTCGGGTACGAGATGCCGAGCTGCTCCAGATACGTCCGGTACCGCCTGGGATCATAGTAGTACCTCCGCATCTCCGCCCGGTAGCGCTGCATGACCTGCGCGTTCATCTCTATGGGAGGCTGGTCGCCGGGGCGGATCAGCGGCTCGTACTTCACGTCCCGGGTCTGCACGTCGCGGAAGTAGCTCCACGCGCTGTCCACCAGCTCGGGCCGCGTGAACAGGTCCAGCAGCGTCATCGCGGTGGCCTTGGCCCCCGCCGTGGAGCCCTTGTGGGCGATGGGCGTGGCCATGGCCACCGCGCTGGACCAGTGGTGGCCCGGCAGGCCCGGGATGTTGGCCGGATAGCGCAGGGTGATGGTGGGCACCACCCAGGAGATGTCGCCGATGTCGTCCGAGCCGCCGCCGCGGTTCTGCGCGGGCGGCACCCCGCTGTCGATCTTCGCGAGGGCGGTATCCAGCCCCGGCGTGCTGTCGTTTCCCAGCTCCCGCTGCAGGGCCCGGGCGAGCGTCTGGTCCGCCTCGTCCCATTGGGGGAGGCCCACCCGGCGGATGTTGTCGTACATGGCCAGCGCGACCGGGCGGTTGAAGTGTCTGGGCCACGCGGCGCCCAGCACCTGCACCGTGTCCAGCGTGGTCCCCGTCATCAGCGTGGCCCCCTGGGCGATCTGGTTGCCGATCTCCCACAGCTCCCGGATGCGCGGATACTCGACCTCGCGGAAGTAGTACCAGACCGCGGCCGTGCGCGGCACCACGTTGGGCTGGTCGCCGCCCTCCGTGATCACGTAGTGCGAGCGGTGCGGGAGCCGCAGGTGCTCGCGGCGGTAGTTCCACCCCGCGTTCATCAGCTCTACCGCGTCCAGCGCGCTGCGCCCGCGCCACGGCGCGCCCGCGGAGTGCGCCGTCTCCCCCTGAAAGCGGTACAGCACGCTCACCAGCCCGGTGCCGTCCGAGGGGCCGTACGAGACGCCGAGATTGCTGCCGACGTGGGTGAAGATGGTCACGTCCACGTCGCGAAAGAACCCGTCACGGACGAACCATGCCTTGGCCGCGACCAGTTCCTCGGCCACCCCGGGCCAGATGCGGATGGTTCCCCCGATCCTTTCGCGCTCCATCACCTTCCTGGTCGCGATCGCGGCGGTGATGACCACGGGGAGCCCCGAGTTATGCCCCTCCCCGTGCCCCGGCGCGCCCTCCACCAGGGGGGCATGGTACGCAACCCCCGGCTTCTGTGAGGCCTGGGGGATCCCGTCCAGGTCTGACCCCAGCGCGATCACCGGCTTGCCGGAGCCCCAGGTTGCCATCCACGCGGTCGGGATCCCCGCGATCCCCTCCTGCACCGTGAAGCCATTGCGCCGGAGTATGCCCACCAGGTAGCGGGAGCTCTCGCTCTCCTGGAACCCGAGCTCCCCGTACGAGAAGATCTGGTCGACCATCTGCTGCGTGAACTCGTGCATCCCGTCGATCTCGCGGGCGATCTCGTCCTTGAGCGCGGCGAGCCGCGCGGAATCCATCGGAGCGCGCTGCGGCTGCGCAGCCACGCCGGTGGAGGACAGCGCAAGGCCCAGGAGGACCGAGCCGATCAGGAGGAGCAGGCGCATGATGTGCCCAGGGCGGGGGGTGAAAGGGACGATGCGTCGACGGCGAAGCTCGTCGCGATCCAGGTCCAGGGGCATCGGGTCGTTTCCAGGGATGCGGGATGGATTGAGCGGCCGTCGCTGCTCGCGCGGCCCGCAATCTGTGCGCCGCTCCGTCCGACAGGGCGAGGCGGCTTCGGCGCAGTTCCGTGCGTGGGCAGGCACCGCGTTTGGCCTCACACGGAGTCAACGGAGTCAACGGAGTTTTCTCGTGCCGTTTCCTCTGCGCTTGACGGGTTCACAAAGGAATGGCCTCACACAGAGTTACCAGAGTCAACAGAGTTTGCTCGTGCCGTTTCCTCTGCTTTCCCGGTCGACAGCCTGTGCGGACGATCGGTGCCATTCTGAGTTATTCGCGGCTGCGCCGACCCTCGTGGCCGAAAGCCACCGCGCACCACGCTCTGTCATTTCGAAGGAGGCGCCGCGTGGAGTCGTCCTCCGCTTCGTACCTTGGCGCCGACTGAGAAATCTACTTTCGGGCCGCTCGTGACCAGTCGTCGAGCCGTTGACTTGCGGGAACTCAACGTGGCCGACAGGACCCTGCGCCGATCCGGCAGATTCTTCGGTCGGCGCACCGGGCACTGTGCATCCGGAAAAGGATCGAGGGTGCGCCTCCCTCAGAGTGACAGTTTTGCTGGGATCAGGGATAACGCGAGCCGCACTCGTGCCTTGCGCTGCGTGGCGCGCGCTGCCCCGAGAACCGGCGCCACCGGCCCTCCCTCGATCCGCCGCGAAACAAAAGCCTTGGATGGGGGCGGGGTGCCAGCTATCGTATGCCGCGACACGGCCGTGGAGCAGCTCCTGGCCGGCTCCTCGCCCGCTTCGCTCTCTCGCATCCTCCCTTCCGCCTCCGGTCCCTCCCTTCATGCGTCCTTTCTTTCGCGCCTTTGGCGGCCTGCTGATCGCGGCCGGCGGGGTGGGCCTGGCCTCCGCGCCCGCGTCGGCGCAGGTCCAGGTGTCGATCCGCCGCCTTGCCATCGTGGAGGCCATCTACCTGGCCGACCTGCTCCCGGGAAGCGCCGGTGCGCGCCCGGACCTGCTGGGATTTACCCTGGTAAGCCAGGGGGCCGGGTCCGTGGTGCTGGAGATCGCCGTCGCGCGGGAGAATCCGTCACCCGTGCAGATCTTTCGCGGGACGACGGATCCGATCACCCTGCAGAGCGGCGTGCGGCACCTTACCGCCCACGACCTGGCCACGGACGGCGGAGACTTCGCCATCACCGACTACACGGTGAACGACGACGTGCTGACCGAGCCCGGCCTGCAGAGCGGCCGGCTGCCCTCGGGTACGTACGTGTTCACCGTCACGGCGCGCTCGCCGCAGGGCGGGGAGCTGGATTCCGACGCGCTGCGGATCACGCTGGGGTCCGCCGCGCGCGTGGACCTGCTGGCGCCGGGTGCGCCGGCGGACGCGGGGGCGCCTCCGCGTGTGCCCGGCCCCACGCCCCGCTTTCTGTGGAGCGCGGACGGTGAATCGTCCGCGGCGCGCTACCGGCTGCGGGTGGTGCGGGTGGACGGCGAGGGCTCGGCGGTGGAGGCGGTGCAGGCCGGCTTTCCCGTATGGGAGACGGTCACGCCGGCGACGTCGGCGTTCTATCCCGCCTCGGCGCAGGCCATCCCGCTGGAGCCCGGCGGCACCTACGCCTGGCAGGTGACGCGGGAGGTGGGGACCTCCGGCGGCGACGAAGTCATCGAGAGCCCCATCTACTGGTTCCGGATCGACGGGGCGGGCGCCGGGACCGACGCGGCCGACCCGCGGTTCGACATCCTGCTGCGCGCGCTGGGCCTTTCTCCGGAGCTGGACGGGTTCACGCCGGTGAGTGCGCGGCTGGAGGACGGCCGCGTAATCCCCCTGCCGGAGCTGGAAGCGCTGCTCGCCGCCATCGCCGCCGGGGAGATCCCGGTCCTTTCCGTCCGCGTCCAGTGAGGCCCCCCATGCGTAGAACGATGCTGGCCACCGCCGCGGTGGTGGGGCTGCTGGGGCTGCTCCCCGGCCGGGCCGAGGGACAGCAGCCGGACGTGGCGCTCGTCTACCGGCTGCTGCAGGAGGGGCGGATGATGGTCTTCCCCGCCACCGGTCCGCGGCGCCCCGCCCAGTTGGGTGAGCGCCTCAAGCACCAGGACACGGTGGCGACCTCGGAGAACACGCGCGCGGCGCTGCGCTTCGTGGACGACGGCTCCATCCTCCGCATCAATCCCCGCTCCCGGGTGCTGCTGACGACGGGGGGCCAAGGCGGCGCGCTGGTGCGAACGCTGGAGCTGGAGTTCGGCGAGGTGTGGGCGCGCGTGAACCGCCGCGGCGGTGCCCAGTTCCGCATCCAGACGCCAGCGGGCGTGGCGGCGGTCAAGGGGACGGAGTTCGTGGTGCGCGTGGACTCGGCCGGCGTGACGGTGATCACGCTGGAAGGGGTGGTGGAGTTCTTCAACGACGCGGGCCGCACGGACGTCTCGGCGGGGCGGCGGACCTCGGTGACGTCCGCGTCGGATGCGCCGGAGGCCGCGGACGCCTCGCCCGAGGAGCTGCGTGCGGCGGACCAGGTGGGCGGCGGCGACGACGGCGCCTCGACGGCGGGGACGTGGATCGAGGTGCAGCTGCAGGACCCGGAAGGCCGCATCCGCACGCTGATGCTGCAGGTTCCCGCCGACGCCCTGCGCGGCCGCATCCAGGGGGCGCCGTGAGGATGCGTCCCCTTTACGCGGCGATCGTCCTGGCGCTCGCGGCGGCTCCCGGCCCGCTCGGGGCGCAGGCGCAGCCCGGCGCGGTGATCCTTTCCCCCGATCCGGGCGAGCGCATTTCCGCGGACCAGGTGCTGGTGGCGGTCACCCTGCCGGGTGGGGCGGACTCGGCCGTGTCCGTGCGCGTGGGCTCGCGCGACGTGACCGCGGAGGCGGAGCGCTCCGGCGGTGTGGTGACCTGGCGCCCGCGGCAGCCGCTGCCGGCGGGGCCGCACCGCGTGGTCGTCAGGGCGCGCGGGGCGGACGGCGCGGCGTTGCCGCCGGTGGAGTGGACCTTTACCGTCTCGCCCGCGCCGCGCCTTGCCGCGGGACCCACTCCCGTGCCGCGCCCGCGCTCTCCGCTGCTGCCGCACGGCACCGTGGTGATGGAGGGCGGCGGCAACTCCGCCAGCGGCCCCGGCGCCGAGTTCCGGCGGGAGGAGGAATTCACGCCGCGGATGTGGGTGACGGCGGGAGGGCAGGTGCGGCCCGGATGGCGGTACTCGGTGCGCGGCCACCTGAGCGGCTACGAGAGCCCGGACCGCCAGCCCGTGAACCGCCTGCGCGCGGAGCTGCGCGCGCCCGGCGCCACGCTTGCCCTGGGCGACGTGAATCCCATGCTGCACGACGTGATCCTGGCCGGCCGCCGGGTGCGCGGCGGGCAGCTGGACCTGCGCGCCGGACCGGCCGGGCTGAGCATCGTCGCGGGGCAGAGCATGCGGCCGGTCGCGCCTGCGCTGCACCCGCTGGACCGCACGGACGTCCTGCGCAGCGGCACCTATGGACAGCAGCTGCTGGCGGTGCGGCCGTCGCTGGGCGCGGGCGGGTTTCGCCTGGGCCTTACGGTGATGCGCGTGCGCGACGACGCGGGCTCCATCCCCGCGCTGCGGACGGACGCCGCGACGGCGGATTCCGGCACTTTCTCCGCCAACCGTGCGCCGCGCGACAACCTGGTGGCGGGGCTGGATGCATCGCTGCGGCTGGCGCGCGGGCGCATCGTCCTGCAGTACGAGAACGCGGCCTCGCTGCTGGCCCGCGACATCACCACCCGGCCGCAAACGCGGGAAGAGCTGGATTCCATCTTCATCGCTGCCGGGGCGGATCCGCCGGGGATCGACCCGGGGGAGTTCGACGACTTCTTCATCCTCAACACCTCGCTGCTGCCGCTGGACCCGCGCGAGCTCACCAGCACGGCGCACCAGGCGCGGGCCAGCGTGCGCGCCGGCGGGCACCAGCTCTCGGCCGAGTGGCGCCAGGTGGGGATGGACTACTACACGCTGGGCCATCCCGGCCTGCAGCGCGACTGGCGGGGCCTGCGGGTGCGCGACTCCTTTTCGCTGCTGGGCGACGCGCTCTTCTTTACCCTGGGATACGAGCAGGACCGCGACAACCTGGACGGCTCCGCGGCGACCACGACGCAGGGCCGGGGCGGATTCGCGACAGTGACCCTGCAGGCGCCGCGCGACGTGCTGGTGACGGGCTCGCTGCGCCTGCACGCGCGCACCAACGACCTGGGGCAGGGCACCCCCGGCGCGCTGGACCAGTTCACCGTGGCGGCATCCGGCGGGGTGACGGTGCCCGTGGGCGTGCTGGCGGCGTTCCGGACGCGCGTGAGCGTGAACGGGAGCTGGATCGAACGCAGCGATCCGACCAACCCGTTCGCGGACACGCGAGACCTGTACCTTCTGGCGGGGGTGCAGGGCGAGACGGAGTCGCGCCGGACCAGCTTTTCCCTGATGGGCGGACAGAACCGCGCCGAGTTCCCCGGCATCGCCGAGGGGAGCACCACGTTCGACCGGCTGAGCGCAGCGGGGCGCCGCCAGCTGACGGAACGCTGGGCCGCGCGCTTCGACGGCGGGATGACCGCGGCGCGCAGCCCGGAGTCCGCGACGGCGCCCGGCCCGCGCTACACCCGCGTGGAGGCGCTGGGCGGGGGCGAGTTCGCGTGGCGCCCGGACGCGCTGATCTCCCTCACCGCCGGCGTGGTGGACTACACCGACGACCGCGTGCCGGGGCTGGATACGCGCGAGCTCGTGCTGCGCCTGCGCCTGAGCCGCGCGTTCTGACGGGGGGCGAATCCTCGGGTCTGCGGGATGACAATCCACGTGCATTCACGCGTCCGCCTCCAGGAGCGAATGAATTCGCCGCTGGAAAGTCGCGAAGTCCGCCTTCGCGGACTGTACGGCCGCGCTCTCGTCGCGGTGGCGAGTTCTTGGCGGCGGCCAGGGATTGGTTCCGGCACCGCTGCGGAAAATCATTGTTCGCGGGCAACCAACGAGCGAGATTCGGCAGGCTCGGGCGTGTGTACGAGAATCGTCCAAAGCGTTGACTTCCTGAGGGAGGCGCCGCTCCGGACCCGACGGTACGAACGCACTTTGGCGCCGACCGAAGGACCTCGCCGGCCGAACGACTGGGCTGGTTTCGTGCCCTGATCCGGCCCCTTGCGCCACCGAGGCGAGGTCCTTCGGTCGCGCGCAGAATGTTGTGTAGCTTCTGATTACGCGTGGTGCGCTCCCTCAGGAAGTCAACGCGCTTCAGTGAGCGGCCCAAACCTGTCCCCGCCCGCTCCCTTCCCGTAACTGATTTGCCCGCCCGCATCCCCCGTCGTCATCCCCCGAAGCCCCTGCAGCCGCGGCGGCGCCGGGCGCTGCTCCTGGCGGCCGTCATGGTGCTGGCGCCGCTGCTCGCGCTCGCGGTCGCGGAGGCGCGGGTGGGGCGCGCGCTGGAGCGGCGCGTGTACGACGGCTGGTTCACTCTGCGCGGCAGCCAGCCGCGGCCGGCGGAGGTCGTGGTCGTGGCGATCGACACCGATTCCGAGGCGTCGCTGGGGCGGTATCCCTGGGGGCGCGAGTGGCACGCGCGGCTGCTGCGCAACCTGCACCGCGCGGGCGCCCGGGTGGTGGCGTTCGACCTGACCTTCGCGGATGCGTTCCCGCGCGCGGACACCGCCTTTCGCGCCGCCATCGACCAGACGGGGATCGCGGTGCTGGGGGCAAAGACGGACGTCGTGTTTCGCCGCGGCGCGCGCGGGTTCCGGCTGGAGGAGCCGGCCGGCGTGCTGCGCGGGGCGCCCATCGGCATCGTGGACGTGCGGCCGGACGCGGTCGACGGCGTGGTGCGCGAGTATCCCGTCCTGCACGCGTATCCCGGCCGCGCCGTTCCGCAGCTGGGCGTGCAGGCGGTGCTGCGGTTCCGGGGGATGCCGGCGGATTCGACGCGTGAGGTGCGCGGCGGATGGCGGATGGGCGGGCGCGCCGTTCCCGCGGGCCCGGGCGGGGGGATGCTGATCGACTGGCTGGGACCCGCCGGCTCCGTCGCCACCTACTCGTACGCCACGGTGGTGGACGACGCGGCCACGGACATCGGCGAGTGGGACCTGGATTCGTTCGAGGACCTGGCGCGGGACAGCGTGTTCCGCGGCCGCATCGTCCTGGTGGGGACCACCGTGCCGGAGCACCAGGACCTGCATCCCACGCCCGTGCGCGACGCGGACGGCACGGCGGGGGCGGTGCCGATGCCCGGCGTGGAGATCCACGCGCAGGCCGCCGCCGCGCTGCTGGCCGGCCGCTTCGTCCGCCCGCTGCCGCGGCCCGCGCAATACGCGTGGACGGTGCTCCTGGCCGCCGCCGCGGTCCTGGCGCTGGCGCGGCTTCGCGGCTGGCGGGGCGTGGGGGTGGCGGTCACGCTGGCCGTCCTGGTGCCCGCGGCGGCGGGGCTGGCGTTCGCGGGCGGAACGTGGCTCTGGACGGTGGCGCCGCTGCTGGCGGTGGGGCTGGCGTCCGGGGGATCGGCGGCGGTGCTGTGGGCGGACGAGGCGCGGGAGCGGGCGCGCATCCGGGGGATGTTTCAGCAGTACGTGCCGCCCGCCGTGGTGCGCGAGCTCATCCGCCGGCCGGAGCTGCTGGCGCTGGGCGGCGAGGAGCGCGTGGCCACGGTGCTGTTCAGCGACGTGCGCGGCTTTACCGCCGTGGCCGAGCGGCTGGCGCCCGCCCAGCTGGTGGCGCTGCTGAACGAGTACCTGACCGCCATGACGGACGTGGTGGTGGAGCACGGCGGCATCGTCGACAAGTACGTGGGCGACCTGCTGATGGCGGAGTTCGGCGTGCCGGTGCCCGTGGACGACCACGCGGTGCGCGCCTGCCGCGCCGCGCTGCGCATGCGCGACGAGCTGCGCCGCCAGCGCGCAGAGTGGGAGGGGAAGGGGATGCCGGCGCTTCACGCGCGCACCGGGATCAACACCGGGACCGTGCTGGTGGGCAACCTGGGCAGCCACCGGATGATGGACTACACCTGCATGGGCGACCACGTGAACCTTGCGTCGCGCCTGGAGGGGCTGAACAACCTCTACGGCACGGAGATCATCGTCTCGGAGTTCACCTGGCGCGAGGTGAGCGCGCACTTCGTCGGCCGGGAGATCGACCGCGTGCGGGTGATGGGGCGCGCCGCACCGGTCGCCGTGCACGAGCTGCTCGCCGCGCGCGAGGACGGGGTGGATGCGGATGTGACGGCGCTGCTGGACGGCTTCGCGGACGCGCTGGCACTGTACCGCGAGCGCCGCTTCGGCGATGCGGCGGATGCGTTCGCGGCGCTTATGGAGCGGCACCCGGAGGATGGGCCGTCCGCCGCTTACCTGGAGCGCTGCCGCGAGTACGTCATCCACCCGCCCGCCGAGGGGTGGGACGGCGCCCACCAGCTCGCGTCGAAGTAATTACCACGAAGCCGCGTCCGTGGTCGTTCGGACGAACTCGGCGGAACGCGCGTTATCCAGAATCGCGTTGATTCCAGCTTTGTCCCAGCCCCCGCGTGACTAAAAACCTGTTGGGCCGCCCCGATCACGTCGCCATGCTTGCGCGCTTATCGGAACGCGATCTACTTATATTAGATAGGTGTTAGGCGCCGCCGGTACAGACTCCAGGGCGGCGCATTCGGCGCGGCGACGGGCTGTCGCGCGAGAAAGTACCCGGACCCGGTGTGACGCTCTATCATGTGCTTGACCTGATGGGGGATTAACCAAAAGGAGAGAAATGGAAACCATCTTGGACTATATGATCGTGGACAACTGGGACGCCGCGAAGGGCAAACACCGCATGGACATTCTACAGGCGCGCGTGCGTCAGTTGATCACCCAGGGTTGGCGGCCAGAGGGAGGGGTCGGCGTTCACGGTGGCACCGTGATGCAGGCGATGGTAAAAGTTCGCCCAGATTGAGGGGAATCGGACCTCACTCATATTCCAAACTGACCCACTACCAGCTATGGCGAGGCGAGTTCCATCACTGAGGTGCGTGGTGAAAAATCAGAGGTTTTTTGGGAGGCTAACTCCAGATTCAACTGTAAAGGCCGGAAGGCTTATCCAGACGTTTCGACGTAAAGGGGTTATCGATGAGGCGCCGTTGCACCATAGGCTTCGTATTCGATGAGGTAGCTATGGCGCTACGAAACCGCCTAGCGCAGCAGTGCGGCGGCTGGCGCGGACCAAAATGTGTCTTGACCGGCGCAATTGCCACGACCTAACAATCGGCTACAAGGGATGCGGGGCCTTGCATGCTTTCGGGCGGAGGAACGTCTTGCGCGGCGGTCCCGCACCCCTGACCCTTGTGTCGGTACGTCGCTGCCGCATGA
The DNA here is from genome assembly GCF_036399255.1 of Longimicrobium sp. Lineage (GTDB taxonomy): Bacteria > Gemmatimonadota > Gemmatimonadetes > Longimicrobiales > Longimicrobiaceae > Longimicrobium. Next base: position 67,383 of record NZ_DASWNM010000105.1, on the reverse strand, counting down.
ACTCGGTATCGACCCATTACTGTGGTCCCACCATTCCCCCGCTGACCTCACCGTGCCATGATTCACCCGCTCCGCATGCTCCCGCGTGTATGGGTCACGCTCGCGACGATCTTGGCCGCACTCCTGATGTTCGCCGTCGCTAACACGGCGTCGGCGCGCGAGCTGAGACGATCGAGCCCACCCTGGATTTGCATTAATCAGCGGGTCCCACCGGGACACGTGGTGACCTCCGGACGTCCAGACGTCAACTGTCCGTTCTACTCGCCGGGCGGGCATAACAGCCACTTCGTTGAGCGGCCGGGTACGGTGGCCCATGTGTGCGCATCATCCCCGATTCCAGAACCCTATGTGATCATTGCAGGGTTGCGCCGGAACCAGTGCGGAACCGATGGGCGCGGCAACAATGCGTTTACCATCCGGGTGCCACGGGCGACGGAGACTGTCTGCGCTGGGTCCCGGATTCCGAGAGGCTATCGGGTAACTCAGAACGTGCGGAGCGCCCAATGCCCGTTCTATAATGAACCGGCGAACAATGCCTTCGTGATCCGGCGGAATTAGAAGCAGAGCAGTAGAAGCGGAGTGACGTCGCCCAGTGCGGCCTAACAATCGGCTGCAGGGGATGCGGGGCCTTGCATGCTTTCGGCTGGAGGAAAGTCTTGCGCGGCGGCCCCGCACCCCTGACCCTTGTGTCGTTAGGCCGCCAGGCACGGCCAGCGTTAACACGACAAACGGCACCCCTACTCTCGACGACTATGAACGCTTCCGCGCGACTTTCCACACTGTTTGGCTCAGCGCTTGTGTTCGCGCTGTCATTCCTCTATGTGCCTTCGGTGTCGGCACAACAAGCTGCGGTGCCGGAGCATGAGGCGCTCATGGGCGACATGGTCGGCGAGTGGTTGATGACGGGCACAATAGCTGGTGATAGAGTGACGCACGACGTGTATGCTGAGTGGATTCTAGGCCGCCGGTACGTCCGAATCCACGAGGTGTCACGCGAGCGAGATGAGGACGGGAGGCTCGCTTACGAAGCCTGGATTCACATCGCTTGGGATACAGAGAACGCCAATTACGTAGTCATGTGGCTGGACAACACGGCTACGACAAACTTTGCCGAGGAAGGCGTCGGCCACGGGAAGCCTGATGGAGACCGAATCCCGTTCGTTTGGAGTCTCGCGGACGGGAGCGGTATCCGAAACACGTTCGAGTACGACCGCGAGGGCGACACGTGGTCGTGGACAATCAACAATGTCAGCGATTCGGGACGCGTGTCTACATTTGCAGAGTTGCGTCTGGAACGGAAGTAGGTCGGGCGGCAGAACCCACCGCTGCAGGCCGACAGCACGCGCCAGTGTCCTTGCCTCGTCCGAGCGGCAGCGTATCCTGCGGCTCGTACCATCCGCCAGTCGTCAGCGTGCTGCGGCTGAGCGGTCATCTGTTAGGCGGCTTGGCTGAGCATCCTCTCGCACGGAGTTCTTTGTGCAGCTGCTGACGCTTCATGCTGGTGCGGTCGTTGCCCTCTCTGCTCTCTACCTGCTCGGCTTCGGCGCCATTGCCGTGGCAGGACCCGCACGTGCGTTTGGTTACCTGCAGCACTTCGCGAGCACGCTGCGCCTGCATGTGCTCGAGCTGCTCGTGCGCATCGCTGTGGGCGCGGCGTTCGTCGGCTACGCATCTCAGATGCACTTTGGGAGCCTCTTCTACACGTTCGGCGGAATCCTCGTTGTGACGACGCTTGCTCTTGCGGTGATCCCCTTGGCGCTGGCGCCAGCGGATCGCTCAGACCTCCGTCCCTGCGGTAGGGCCGTACCTGCGTCTCATAGGAATCGCGTCCTTCGCTGCGGGTGCATTCGTGCTCTGGGCCCTCGCTCTCGGGGTCGCGGGATTAGCAGACATACCGGCGTTGTGGCCGGAGCGCCTCGCAACCTGTGGCGCCGCCTAACAATCGGCTGCAGGGGATGCGGGGCCTTGCATGCTTTTGGGCGGAGGGAAAGGCTTGCGCGGCGGCCCCGCACCCCTGACCTTTGGGGCGTTCGGCGGCGTCGGCAACAGGTAATCAATCAGGGGGAACGAGCATGTCCAGGCCCAACTTCATTGAGCTGCCCGCCCGCGACCTGGCGGCGAGCCGAGCGTTCTTCGAGGCGGCGTTCGGCTTCACCATGACCCCGTTCGGGCCGACCTACGCCTGCACTCTCACCGGGGACGTGGACATCGGCCTCCAGGCTGACCCGCAGGAGGCGACCCAAGCCCCCCTGCCCGTGATCGCGGTGGCGGACTTGGAGGCGACGCTCGCGGCGGTCACTGCGGCCGGGGCGGCCGTCACCAAGCCGATCTTCGGCTTCCCAGGCGGCCGGCGGTTCCATTTCCGCGACCCGGGCGGCAACGAACTGGCGGCCATGCAGGTTGACCCGCGGTGACCCCGCCGGCCGCGGGTGCGGAGCGCCGAACCAGGCGCTGCAGCCTCGTAGCTGCGCGTGAGCTCCTTGAGCACCTGCCGATCGGCGCGACCGTGGTAGACCGCCCGCAGCTGGCCCGTGCGGAGCGGCTCCGACAGCTGGGCAGAGTCCGCGTGGTTGCCCTTATTCCCCCGCTGGGGCGTGCCGCGCTGGTTGCAGACGACCACGCGCGCCACGCGCTTGAGGAGCAGGTCGCGCAGCCACTGCGCCTGCGTGCCTTTCTCGAAGGCCAAGTGCACCGTGCCGCGCATTCCGGCGATGAACTCCAGCAACGCCGCCTCCTCGGTCGGCAGGATGCTGCGCGCGATGATGTTGCCGCTGGCCTCCCGCACCGTCGCCATAGTGGTTGCCTGGTGCACGTCCAGACCCAAATACTTCGTCGAGCTTCTCATGAGGGCCGCCTCCTGTTGCGGGGAACGCTGGGTTCGCAACCGCCGACTCACAGCAGGGGGCGTGCTCTCAATATGCGTTAGGCCGCTGGGCAAGCATCGCGGCAGCCGCAGGGGTTTCTCCCGCGGCTGCCGTGTGTTTCATCCTGGTCCGGCTCAGGCGGCGAGCCGCCGCACCACCTCCCGCGCGCCTTTCCGGTACACGGTGAGGCAGACCAGCTCATCGTTCGGGTCGCGGACCTCCCACCAGCGGCTCTTCGTCTGCTTGACGATGGTGTAGGTTGGCTTCGCGGCGGCTGCGGGCGCGGGATCCTTCTGCTTCTGGGGCATCGTGCGCTCCATCCTCTTGACCCGGGCCGTCCAGCAGGGCAGGTTTGGTGAGCGGGCGGCCTTCGGGTCGTTCGTCTGTGAGGCTGGCCGGTTCTTCTTGCTGGGAGAGCGGTCAGCCTTGCTTTTCTCCCTGCTGGACAGAATACTATATCCAGAAGCGTGGCTTGTCAAGAGCATTCTATCCAGCGAGCGCCTGTGGACTTCAAGGCCGCTACAGATATACTGACCCGTCGCATCACCGCGGATGAGATCGCAGACGCGGCTGGCGTCTCGATCAGCTCCATAGCCCGCGCTCGTCTCGATCCCGCCAGTTCCGCGTACCGCTCACCTCCTGAGGATTGGGAAACCGTGCTGGCTCGCCTGGCGAGAGAACGCACCGAGGATTTCAAGGAACTCGCGGAGCAGCTGGAGAACCAGGCGCAGGCTAGGCGTCCTTGATTCGCGCGCGGAGCCGGCCTAACAATCGGCTGCAGGGGATGCGGGGCCTTGCATGTTTTCAGGTGGACGAAAGTCTTGCGCGGCAGCCCCTTCGCACTCCGCGGGGCAGGAGTGCAGATCATGCGACAAGCATAGTCTTGCCAATTACCAGATGCCAATTAGTTTGATTTAATCGCCCTTGCCCACCCTGCATGCGCCATTTTATCAACCTCCAATTCGGGGCCATCCATTATGTCTTTCTGGGGAAGCGTAGGTTGTCTTGTCGGGATGCATGATATGTCAAATTGGGCGTACATCTCAGAAGGTGAATGTAACCAGAGCAGGTCGTGTCGTCGTAAAGGCTGTACCAAGAAAGAAACACAAGTATTTCACACATTTTCCGAGTGGACCTTCACAGCGGACAACAAGTGTGACCAGTCGCGTCAGTGTGAGCGGTGCCCCGCAGTCGAGAACCGCACAAACCATAGTTGGAACGACTGGACATACACTGATGATGGTTCGTGCCAGCAAGGTCGTAGTTGTGCTCGATGCAACGAGCGGGAGAATAGGCAGGAGCATCTGTGGGACGCTTGGCACTATCAATCGCCACGCACGTGCGATCAGGTTCGTTTTTGTCGGCGGTGCAGTGCTCGTGCCGAAAAGGCGGCAGTGAAGCAGGATCATGACTGGGGCGAGTGGAGACCACACCACCCAGGAGATTGCAACTTTGTCAAGAGATCGTGTGAGCGGTGTGAAGAAACGGATATTGACTACTCACTGACGCCTCATCACCTATTCACTCCTTGGGAGCCGATCGGGCAGGGACGGAGTAGCCGTGTGTGCGCCAACTGCGGACAGCGGGAACTCGCAGAACCAAAGGGGTGACGCGCCTTTTTCGTGTTACCTTACTTACCCGGCGAAGGCTGATGGCACTTGGCACGGCTCTCGGCCGAGCCGCGGCCTGACAATCGGTTGCAGGGGATGCGGGGCCGCGCATGCTTTCAGCCGGACGAAAGCCTTGCGCGCCGGCCCCACACCCCTGACCCTTGTGTCGTTAGGCCGCGGGGCAGGTGTCGCGGCAGCCGCAGCAGTACGCATTGTGGGGGCACGCCTTGACTCGTTAACACATGTCTTCGATCCTCCGCCTTCGGTTTCGCAGGCAGTAGTCGCACGCCGCGTCAACTAGCGAGCGTTATCCTTGTTTGATCGCTTGATTCAGGTGCGGATGAGGCCCAACAATCGACCACGGGCCGATACGGGCCACATGCTTCTCGCTGTTGCTATCCATGCGCTAACCCTGCCCCTGCGCGTGTATCGTCAGGTGCACACACCTACGGTGACTTGTGAGAGAGTGCTTCGTGATAATGCCGATCGGTAGCGGTGACGCCTACCAAGTGTATCGGAACCGATATGAGCATATCATACAGCCTGCTGTAGACAACCTTCTTATTGACGGACAGCAAGTCTTCCGTTGCGTACGAGCTGACTTTGTAACTATGTCGGGCTCTATCACCCGTGACCTGCTCTCCCGTCTGTATCGCTCCGACACAGTTATCGCTGATCTGACAGACCTCAATCCCAACGTGTTTTATGAGTTAGGCGTCCGACACGCATTGCGCTCCGGCACGATTCTCATCGCTCTAAAAGGAACTAAGCCTCCGTTCGATGTAGGCGATCTCCGTGTGATCGCCTACGAGGATCGTGTTGGTGGAGAAAAGGACGCAATTCCACAGATCCAACAGATGTTAACCTCGTTCCTGAGCGAGGAACGGATGCAAGATAGTCCTGTCCTGCATGCGATTCCCGAACTGGCGGAAATGGGAGCGACGAAGGAGTACGAAGCGCGGCTCGTAGCATTGCAGAGAGAAAGAGACCTCCTGAGGGCGCAACTCGAAGTGGCAGAGAGGACCGGTCTAGCAAATCAGGCATCCCTTGAAGCTCTGCATGATGCAATTGAGCGGCTTGGCAAGCGACAATCGGAGCCGCAGCGGCAGGACGCCCAAGCCGAGATTCAGTCTCTAGTACGCAATCGGCGTTCAGCGATTCTGTCTGTCCCCGTCACTACGCCGAGTGACGTAGAAGTCGAGCGAGATGCAGTTTTCGTACTTATGCCTTTCTCGTTTGAGTATGAGGATGTATATAGGACTATTGAATCTGCGGCGCAGGAATCAGGATTACGGAGCTATCGCGCCGACTCCATCATGGCGCCGGGTTCTATCATCGATCAGATCTTTGAGAGCATTGCGAAGAGCGGTTTGGTCGTCGCGGACCTGAGCGGTCGCAATCAGAACGTCATGTATGAGGTGGGTCTGGCGACGGCGATGGGCAAGGAAATGCTCCTGCTTGCGCAGGCCATCGACGAGCTTCCTTTTGATCTGCGTCATCGTCGCGTGATCGTGTACCGTTCAAGCCGTGACCTTCACCGGAGCCTCCTGGAGGCATTCGCCCAGTTCAAGCGTGGCATCTCTAACGGATCGTAGCTGGCTAAGTCCGTCGTTCTCGCCAGTAGCGGGGCGAGGCCGCATGGGGCGAGCTCCGTAGCTGCGGCCTAACAATCGGCTGCAGGGGATGCGGGGCCTTGCATGCTTTGGGGCGGAGGGAAGTCTTGCGCGTCGGCCCGCACCCCTGACCCTTGTGTCGTTAGGCCGCTGGACAAGTATCGCGGCAGCCGCAGGGTATTCTCCCGCGGCTGCCGTGTGTTTCAGCTTGGTTCCGTCTCAGGCGGCGAGCCGCGGCACCACCTCCCGCGCACCCTTGCGGTACACGGTGAGGCAGACCAGCTCTTCGATCGGGTCGCGCACCTCCCACCAGCGGCTATGCTTCTGCTTGATGATGGCGTTGGCGGGCTTCGCGGCGGTGGGCGCCCGGTCCTTGGGTGGTCAGGCACTGGCAGACGCCAGTTCTCTTGACCCATACTATCTAGTAAGGCAGCTTTGGTGGGCCGGCGGCTCTCGGGTCCTTTCGTGGTTGAACGTTCCTTGTCATGAGGTAAGACTATGGAATACAGATACGATCTTTTCATAAGCTACTCGAGCCGCGATCGTTCTACCATTACGCGTTTAGCTCAGGCGCTTACCGATAAGCGATTTCACATTTGGCTAGATGAGCATGAGATCGGTGTGGGCGATAGAATATCTCGCAAGATTGGGAGTGGTATAAAGGAGTCTAGGTATCTTGCGTTATGGCTAACGGATTATTCAATCAGATCTAGGTGGGTCGCGATTGAGTGGGAGGCGATGCTTCACAGCGAGATTGTTGACGATAACACGAGAGTCCTCCCACTGCTTGGTGAGGCGTGCGACATACCTGTTCTGTTACAAGACAAGAGATACGTCGATTTTAGCAAGTCTTTCGAAGAGGGGCTGGACGAGCTGATCTGCTTCTTGGATGGTCGAACTTCTGTGACAATAGAGGAATGCGTCCAAGGTCTCATCGATGGCCGAGAAGCCTCGGTGTGCGCTGAGAAGTTGGGTGCACTGGCGATAAGAGGACGAGATGAACTTGCCCTTCAGGCTCTTTGGGATTCAGCGCAGCAAACAACAAAGCCTTTCGTGGTTGTCGACCATTGTTGTTGGTACATTGGGAGGATTGTAATAGAAAGTTGTGAGCCCAACATGCAGGATGCTGGCCTCCGAATTTTAGAGGAGTCCATAACGAAAGCATCTGATATTATCATTGATAAGTTTGCCTACACAGCCGGAGAGATAGCTCTCCAGGTGGAGGATCCAGCCCTGAAAAGGAGGGTGGCTCACTTTATTGAGCAGTGTACAACGAGTGATAATCTCTCAGTGAAGAAGTGGTATACGATTACGAAGGATAGAATTAGGGAGCACGACAGCTTTTTTTTTGAGAACGTCCTGCATTGATGGGTACTCCATTGCAAGCCATCGCGTGGCCGCCTAACAACCAGTTAGGCCTAGTTCCCCTCCGACACCTCAATCAGACGACCTATGGAATTCCTCTGGGCTGCTGTCGGTGCGCTTGTCGGTCTTGTGCTTACGGTTTTTGTGCAGCCCTTCATTGAAGGGGCAGCCCACGGCGTGTTAGTGCGAACATTCGGTTCAGCGCGACGGAGAAAGCAGTTGCTCGCTGGTACTTGGCAACAGCAATGGGCTGTGGAAAGTACCAATTTCCCTCCAGTTAATCCGAGCACGGTGCAGATGAAGCAGTTAGGAAAGCGTGTCTCGGCCAAATTCGCGTCAGCCGGGCGCATGTACTTCGTTAACGGCGAGGTGTCCCAAGGCACGTACCTGACAGGAACATGGTATGACGAAGCTGAGGGCTCCACCTACCATGGTGCCTTTCAGCTTAGAATTCGGCCGAATAACGATTCGATGGTAGGGAAGTGGGTGGGCTTTGGAGAGTCTGGGGAAATCAAGACCGGCGTGTGGGAGTGGCGACGTGTTGAATCCCAAACGCCTGCGCCCACTGACACCCATGCATAACTGATTCGGGCGCAATTCCGTCGAGAGGCCTAACAATCGGCTGTAGGGGATGCGGGGCCTCGCATGCTTTTGGCGGGATGCATCTTGCGCGCCGGCCCCGAGCCCCTGAACCCTTGCGTCGTTAGGCGCTCACACCTAGAGTCAGGCGCCACCAAAATCGAATCGGGTGCGAGCGTCCGCAGTGCGGTACCGGCTATCAATGAAGCAGAACGAGGTCACCTTCCCAGCGGGAGGAGTGACCTCGTTTTCATGGTATAAAACGTCCTGCCCAACCGCGATGAAGGGCGCGCTTAGCCTACGATCTGGGCATCCGCGCTGCTTCCCCCGTCATTGGCACCGTGGTTGGGCTCGGAATGATCGTGACGATCGACATCCTTGGCGAGGCGGCCCTTCTCGCTGGCTCGCTCCGCGGGGTCGTGCTGTTCGCGGGCCTCGAACAGGCGGTCCTTTCCGGCATCGTCGTGCTTGCTGATTTCGCGCGGGTCGTGGCTTGCGCCTGATGAACCTTCAGCCTGGTTGCGTTGGGCGTCCGCTGATACGGCGGACTGGTCGAGCTTCTTGTCGCTGGCGCTGTGCTTGTACCCGCTGCCTTGATCGGCCATTGCTGCATGCTCCTGTTGAAGATGCAACGCAGGAGGCAACAGGCATGCCGTACCGATTCCAGCGGAGCGTGCAAGCTCATGAAAAGCAAGTCTTTGCGGCAATATGCCGAAGGTTTGCCACCGGGGCCGGGGGCGGTTGGCACGCGTGCATCACAGCGCCCGCCAGTCCACCTCCAGAATGCGGCGGTAGACGCCGCTTTCCACCATCGTCTCCACCAGGTCGGTGTCCAGCAGGCCGTCGCGCGCTTCCATGTGCAGGATGTCGATGGCCTTTTCGGGAGAGACGGCGCGCTTGTAGGGGCGGTCGCTGGCCGTCAGCGCGTCGAAGATGTCGGCCACGGTCATCATCCGCGTCTGTGGCGGGATGCCGGCCTCGGCGATGCCGCGGGGGTAGCCGCGGCCGTTCAGCTTTTCGTGGTGGCCGTACGCGATCTCGGCCACGTTGCGCAGGTCGCCCGTCCACGGGATCTGGATCAGAAAGTTGTACGTCTGCTCCACGTGGCTCTCGATCTCCTTGCGCTCGCCGTCCGTCAGCGAGCCCTTGGGGATGCGCAGGTACGCCAGCTCCTCCTCCGTAAGGTACGGCAGCGGCGCGCCGTCCGGCCCCGCGAAGGTGAGCCGCGACAGCCCGTCCAGCTCCGCCGCGTAGTGTTCCGGGAGGATGGTGGGCTCGTTGGCGGCCATCACCAGCGCCCGCACGCGCTCCAGCTCCGCCATCCGCGCCTCCGCGGCGGCGTCCACCAGCCGCTCCCCGCGCTCGGCGGCAAGGGCGCGGGCGCGAAAGTGCTCCATCTCCAGCGTGCGGCGGATAAAGGCGAAGCGCGCCTGCACGCGCTCCATCAGCAGCGGCGGCAGCTTCTTGGGCTTCACCAGCACCTCCTCGCGCACTCCCACCTTGCCGAAGTCGTGCAGCAGCGAGGCGTAGCGAAGCTCGCGTATCTGCTCGCGGCTGAAGCGCATGCCGGCGTAGCGCCCGCGCCCCCCACGCTCCAGCGCCTCCGCCAGGTCGCAGGTGAGCGTGGCGACGCGGACGCTGTGGCCGGAGGTGGCGGGGTCGCGCTGGTCCACCGCGACCACGGCGGCCCGCACGAAGCACTCGAACAGGTTCTCCACCTGCCGGTACAACCGCGAGTTCTCGATGGAGACGGCCGCCTGCCCGGCCAGCGCCTGTACCAGCTCCAGCTCGCGCGGGCGATACGGCACCACCCAGCGCCGCGCGGCGTCCGGCCCGTCGATACGGGCCGACGGGTCGCGCTTGTGGTTGATGAGCTGCAGCACGCCCACGACGGTGCCGGGGTGGTCCACCATCGGCACGACGAGCATGGAGCAGGTGCGGTAGCCGAACTGCTCGTCGAAGCTGCGGTTCAGCCGGTACGGCGCGTCCGCCGGCAGGTCGTACGCGTCCGCCACCCGCAGCGTCTCGCCCGTGACGGCGGCGTATCCCGCCACGCTGGTGGTGTCCAGCGGCAGGGTGTACGCCTGGAACGGCGCGTCGATGGAATCGTTCTGCGACAGCGCAAAGCACAGGCGCGCCTCGCCGTGCTCGTCCTCCTCCACCAGGTACAGGCTTCCCGCGTCGCTGCCGGTAAGCTGGCGCGCCTTGGAAAGGATGGTGCGCAGCAGGCGGTCGGGATCGCGCTCCGTCATCAGCGCCATCCCCACGCTGGCCAGCTCGCGCAGCTGCCTGCGCGCGCCCGACAGCTCGCGCTCCAGCCGCGCCTGCGCCAGCCGCGCGGCGGAGAGGCGCAGCGCGCCGCGGATGGCCCGCGCGGCCGCCTCCTCACCCCGCGGCAGCATCGACAGCACGCGCTCGCTCCCGCGCGCCAGCGCATCCGCCTCCTCGTCCGCGGGAACCACGATCACGGCGTCCGGCAGTGCCCGCAGCGCGGCTTCCAGGCCCTCCGCCCCCGCCGCGAGCAGCCGGTCCAGCACCAGCACGGTGGGTGCGGTGGGGGGCATGACGTCCGCGATGGAATCGACGGGCCGCGTCTGCAGCGCGCTGGAGAGCTGCGCGGGCGGGGTCCACGCGGGGGAGTGGATCAGCAGCGGACGCGGCGGCCGGGCCACGCGCGGCGGGAGCGGCCCAGCCGCGCCGGAGCGGGGAAGGGCGGTGCTCATGCGCCACCTCCACCCAGGCCGATCGCCACGCCCTCGGTGGCCGCATCCACCCGCAACGCCGACCCGCGCTCCGCCAGCCCGCGCCGGACATCCTCCACGACGGCGTCCAGCGCGTCGTCCGACCGCTCGGGCGCGTGGTGAAAGAGCAGGAGCCGCCGCGCCCCCGCGTCCTCGGCCAGCCGCACGGCATCGCTCACGCGGCTGTGCCCCCAGCCGCGCACGCCCGCGTACTCGTCGTCCAGGTACATGGCGTCGTGCACCAGCAGGTCCACGCCCCCCACGAAGTCGACCATCCGCCGGTACTGCGTGCCGTCCGTGTCGCCCAGCTCGTTGTCCGGCACGTACGCCAGCGCGGCGCCGCCGGCATTCATCCGGTATCCGCGGGTAAAGCCGGGGTGGCTGACGCGCAGCGAAGTCACCTCCGCCGTTCCGTCGCTCCACGGCCGGGCATCCGCGTCCACGAACTGTAGCCCCGGAGAGAGCGCCTGGAGTGGCACGGGGAAGTACGCGGGCGCCATGATCCCCGCCATCACGCTGGCCACGCTGGCGCCGTCCTGCGGCGGACCGTGTACGCGGACGCGAGTCTCCGGATGATAGAGCGGACGGCAGAAGGGAAAGCCCTGCACGTGGTCCCAGTGGAAATGGGTGAGGAACAGCTCCGCCTCCATCGGCCCCTCCGGCGCCAGCCGCTGGCCGAGCTCGCGGATCCCCGTGCCGGCGTCGAACAGGTACCGGCGGCCGCCCGCCTGCACGTCCAGGCAGCTGGTGTTGCCGCCGTAGCGCACGGTTTGTGGGCCCGGCGCGGGAATGGAGCCGCGGGTGCCCCAGCAGGTGGCGGTCAGGCCGCGTGAAGCGCTCATGGAAACGCGGGGGAGGGGCGCCTGCGTGGGGAAACCGGGAGAGTGCCCGCATCCGACGCGGGCTGCGGCGCAAGCTAGGCTTCGGGTTGCCGGGGTGCAACGATGCCGTTTCCGCTGCCCTTGGAACTCCGCCGCCGAACCCGGCCGAAGGACTACGGCATCGCGATCCCCGAGGCGTGATCCCGGATCCGGAACGGACAAACAGCGAAAGGTACAGAGGAACAGAGTCAGACAGAGGAGGAGATTCACTTTCGGCGCAATTCCTCTGTTTGACTCTGTTCCTCTGTACGCCAACCTTTTTCCAGGAAGAAGGCGTGATATGAGACATGTCATCAGAACGTGGACACGTCACGGGTGGCTGGCGAGGAAGCCTCACCGGCCACCGGCGCGCTGGCGTCCAGGGGCGACTTGCTGCACGTTGCTGCTGCGCCGCGGGGATCGTCCCGCTTCCCGCTGAACGGCACGAACTGCAATGACGACATCCAGGAGAGCGCAGATGCTACGAGCAGGGTCCCTCGGCCGCACCGCGGGTCTGGCCATCAGCTTCCTTGCCACCCCGCTGGCTGCGCAGCAGCCGGACGCACCACGGCCGTATTCGGTGGGGAATCCGCTCGGTGTGCCGGCCACCGCCACGCCCGGCCGGGAGTTCGAGGCGATCTCGCCGAACGTAAAGGTCTACGGCGCCATCTACTCCGCGGAGAGCTGCTCGTACGACGCCGAGCGCGGCGTCATCGTGGTGCCCAACCGCGGCGTTCCGCAGAGCGTGCAGGCCAACGACGCCTGGGTGTCGTTCATCAACCACGACGGGTCGGTGCACACGGCCCGGTGGATCGGGGTGCAGGGCCCGGCCCAGCGGTCGGGGATGGCGCCGCCGCTGGTGCTGAACGAGCCGTACGGCAGCGATGTCGCGGGCGGCATGCTGTACGTGGCCGACCGCGACGGCGGCACCCGCGCGGACGAGCCCAGCGTCGCCGTCATCCGCCGCTTCGACCTGCGCACCGGGGCGCCGGCGGGCGAGATGCGCGTGGAGGGCGCCCCGTGGCTGAACGACATCGAGGTCGCGGACGACGGCGCGGTCTACGCCACGCAGACGGGCGATTTTGGCGACAATCCGAACCCGGCGACGTGGCGGGTGTGGAAGATCGCGCCGGACGGCACGGCGTCGGTCTTCGCGCAGGATGCGCCGCTCCGCCAGCCCAACGGTATCGCTCTCGATCCGCAGGGCAACATAGTCGTCGTCAACGTGGGCAACGCCGAGGTGCTGACGTTCTCGCCCGCCGGCCAACTGGTGCGGACGGAGAACGCGGCGCAGCCGGGGAGCGATGGGCTGGTGATCATGCCGGATGGGACCAAGTACGTGAGCAGCGTCATGCAGGGAGGCGTTTCGCGAATCCGTCCGGGTGCGCCCGCGGAGCTCATCGCCCGCAACATCCCGAGCGCGGCGTCGATGTGCTACGACGCAGGGGCGAACCAGCTGGTGATTCCGATGAACCCGAACAACGGCCTCGCGTTCGTGCCGCTGCAGTAGCCTCGTGGCTGGGCCGGCTCCGCAACAGAGGATGGAGTACAGAGGAGCAGAGGTTCAAAAGAGAGATACAGAGGCCGCAACACGGGTTCCTCTGTATCTCTCTTTGCATCTCTGCTCCTCTGTACTCCATCCTCAGTTACCTGACCCGCTCGAAGCCGCCGTACTCGTAGGCGAGCGTGGCCGTGGCGCCAAGAGCGGCCATCCGCCCGACGCCCGTGGTGCGCAGCGCCGCGCCGCCGCGCACGGGGAGGCGCAGCGTGCTCCCGCCCACCCGCAGGTCGTCGTACTCCAGGTGCGCGGTGGCGAAGGGGCGGCCGCCGCGAAGGTAGTCGAACTCCAGCCGCCGGATGGCGAAGCTCTCCGCGTCCACGTGGATGGCGCCGCGGACGTCGACGCCGTCACGCCGCGGCCGCACGGGGCGAAAGCGGAGCACGTACGCGCCTTCGGCCTCTTCGAACGAGGGCTCCAGGCAGTAGTCGCGGAGGAACGCGTCGTCCAGCAGCTCGGTTTCGTACGGCACGTGCACCCGCTCGCCCTCCATGTAGCCCACCTCCCGGTGCCGTGCGTGCCGGCGCTGCTCGCGGAGCGCCACGGAGTCCGGCTCGCTGACCATGGTGTCTACCTCGGTGCGGCGCGTGGTGCCCCGGATGCGCCAGCGGGTGGCGACGTCCTGCCGCATGACCCGCGTGTACCGGTACTGCAGGTCGAACGCGCGCCGCGTCTGCACGCCCTTGCGGGCCTCGTTCCAGAGCACGGCCAGCTCCGGGTCCTCCGCCAGCCGGTCGGCCGTCAGGCACTGGCCGCCCACGACGGTGACGGCTTCCAGCAGCACGGGGCGCGCGGCGCTGCGGATCTCGTGAAACAGGGTTTCCCCCGTCCGTACGCGCAGCAGGGGCGACTGCGTCCGCTCGTATCCAATCTGCTCCACCTGCAGGCGGTACTCGCCGGCGGGGACGGAATCGAAGCGAAAGCGGCCCTGTGCGTCCGTGACCGCGTCGCGCGGGGCGGCGCCGGGCGCGGCGGCGGGGAGCAGGCGGACGAGCAGCAGCGCCAGGGGCTCGCCGTCCGCGGCGGTGCGCGCGACGCCCTCCGCCGCGCCGTGCCCCGGCTGGGCCGCGGCGGATGGCGCGGCGCCCAGCAGGACGAAGAGCGCGGCGGCCGCGCGGGCGGCACGGCGGAGAGCGGGAAAGGGCAGGGTGTGCACGAGAACTCCAGATCAGGGAAGCAGGGAAGAAAGCGGGGGATGGGGAGCGGCGGATTCAGGGCGCGGCGGCGGCGTGGAACACCATGGCCAGCCGCGCCGCCAGCGTGGCTACGTCCGCGCGGCTGACGTTGGTGGTCACCGCCACCACCATCCGCTGGTCGGGAAACACCATCATCGAGGTCTTTGCGCCGGACGAGCTTCCGCCGTGGCCCAGCATGGGCACGGCGGGCCCTTCCGCCCGCAGCTGCACGGCGCGGACGAACCAGCCCATTCCGTACCCGGTCGATTCGCCGGACGCGAGCCGCTGCGGCGTCCACATCATCCGCACCGTCTCGGGCGAGAGCAGCCCGCCCTGCAGCACGCCGAAGCCGAACCGCACCAGGTCAGACGGCGTGGATAGAAAGCCGCCTCCCGCCAGCACGCAGCTGTCGTCGTCGTACGGCGCGGGGGTGAGCGCCGGGCCACGGATGTAGAAGGTCGCGCGGTCCGGCACCGGCTGGCCGGCGGCTTCGGGAAGGGTGTGGTCCATCCCCAGCGGCGCGAAGATCTCGCGGCGCATGAGCTGGGCGAAGGGCTCGCCGGCCGCGGCCTGGATGGCGGCGCTGGCGACCACGTACCCGTAGCTGGTGTAGCCGAAGCGGGTGCCGGGCGGCGCGATCAGGGGATCGTTCGCGAACACGTCGAGCCCTTCGCGCACGTCGCCGCAGTGCCGGGTGCGGGCCATCTCGGATTCATTGGCGTAGTCGCGGATCCCCGCGATGTGGCCGAGCAGCTGGCGCGTGCTGAGTGGCGGCAGACCGGCGGGAAGCTCCGGCACGTACGTGCGCACGGGGGCGTCCAGGTCCAGCCGGCCGCGCTGGTGCAGCAGCGCGGCGACCGCCGCCGTCATGGGCTTGGCCACGCTCCCCACGCGAAAGCGGGTGTCCGGCGTCACCGGCGCGCGTGCCGCCAGGTCCGCCCAGCCGAACCCCTCCGCCCAGACGATCTCCCCGTCGATCCCCACGGCGACGGAAAGCCCCGGAAGGGTGTCGTCGCTGACGAGCGCGCGGGCCAGCGTGCGCGCCTGCTCGATGGCGGCGGCGGGTGCCGGCGCGGCCTGCGCGGTGGTGGCGCGGGGAAGGGCGGCGGCACAGAGCGCCGCCAGCGCGAGAAGGGCGCGCGCCGGTGCGGAGGCCCGGGGGGCGCGCGGCGCCCTGGGGTGTGACGGGATCATGATATCCTGCATCTTCGTAGGATCGGTATCGAGAAGAAGGATCGCGGGGCGGATCAGGCGGCGGGGGCCCTGCGGCCGGTCATCTGCCCCGTCGACGGGCCGTAGGTCCAGGTGCCGGAGAAGTCGCTGCCGCGCACGTCCATCTCCAGCACGGCGTCGCCCGCGCGCCCCGTCGCGGTGACGCGGACGCGGCTGCCCTGCACGTCCACGGAGCGCACGGGCATCTCGCCGGTAAAGGGCGTGGTCACCGTGCCGGCGTAGCCCCCGCGCTCATCGGGGGCGATGCGAACGACGCCCTCGAACGTCTGCCCGCGGAACGCCGAGCTGAAGGTGTAGGTGCCGGCCGGGTCCAGCGCCGTGGCGGGCGCGGCCGCGGGCGTGGCGCCGGGGGTCGCGCCTGAAGCGGTGGCGCAGGCGGCGGTGAGCAGCAGTGCGGCGAAAGCGGTGGCGCGAAGGGTCGAGCGGGTCATGGGTTCCTCACGAGGTCGGATGGCGCGGCTGGCGATATCAGGAAGACGCATCCCTCAGCCGCAGGGTGCGTCGCTGCGTTCGTTAGATGGCTCAAGTCTACACGCGCCAGGGACCTTGCTGTGTCTCGATGCTCCGGGTCGCGACATCTGGCCGACGAACGGTGAAATCCGCCGGTCGAACGGGGACGCGCTTCCTGCCCAGAGGCGTTCCATCTGCCGGAAAACGAGCCTGAATCGGCCCCGACGGCTCCCCGCAACCCGCTGCGCCCCTTACGGAAACACGCGCCGGGTGTAATCTTCGGGCGTCGCCTTCCAGCCCCTGGCCGCACCCCTGGATCATCCGCCCGAATGTCCCACGCCCCGCCCACGCGACTTCCGCTCGACGACGCGCCGTCTCCCTCGCGGGGATGGTGGCGTGGACGCGTGCGGCTGAGCGCGTTCGAGCGGGTGCAGCTGCTGCTGGTGCTGTGGGTGGCGGTGTCGGAGGTGCTGCGCGGCGGGTTCGGCCTAACCATGCTCCCCCAGCGTGGGGACCCGGGCCCGGCGGTGCGGCTGCCCACCTGGGGCGTAGTGCCGCACCTTGCGGGCGCCGCCACGTACCCGCTGGCCGCGTTCTTCACCAGCCGCCGATTTCCGCTCTGGCACCGGCCGGGACGGTACGCCGTCTTTTACGTGGCGGTGCTCGCCGGGCTGCACGCGCTGGCCTGGCTGGCGGGCCTGCCGCGGCCGTGGGCCGCGGGCGGATGGATGTTCTACGTGCACCGCACCTTTGAATTCGGCGTCTACACCGTGTTCGCGCACGGCATGCTGTACGGCGAGCGCCACCACGCGCAGGAGCGGGAGGAGCTGCGGCTGCGCGGGGAGATGGCGGAGAGCACCGCGGACCGCATGCGCGCGCAGGTCCGCGCGCTGCGGATGGAGTGGAGCCCCCGCTTTCTCACCGGCACGCTGGAAAGCATCGGCGATCTGCTCTCCCGCGACGTGGCGGCGGCCAAGCGGCTGCTGCTGGGTCTGAGTTCGGTGCTGCGGCGGACGCTGGCGCACGCGCGGATGGAGACGGTGCGTCTGGAGCAGGAGGTGGAGTTCGTCCGCGAGGTGCTGCGGGTGGAGGCGCTGCGGCGTCCGGGGCTGCAGGTGGAGTGGGAGATCGGCGACGAGGCGCTGGAGATGCCCGTTCCGCACCTGTCGCTGGTCACGATGGTCTACCAGGCCGTACAGGACGATGTGGCCGGCCCGGCGCGCATCCGGATCTCCGCCGCCGCGGACGGAGCGGACGTGCTGCTGCGCGTGGATGCGCCCGGGGTGCCGTTCGGGGAGGGGATGGATGCGGCGGCGGCGGCCGGCGTCCACGGCGGATACGCGTTCCGCCGCGCGCCGCTGGACGACGGCGGCGTGCGAGTGGAACTGCGGTGCGCATCCGAGCCTCCACCGCCGGAGCCGCGGCCCGCACCGGACTTCCGCGCGACGGATGCGACGGGGCCGCGCTCCGGCTCACCGGCCGCGGAGGCGCGGGAGCCGGCGGTGGGACGGGGGCTGGAGATGGGTACCTACGGCGCGTTTCTCCTCTTCTACACGCTGCTCACCGTCTACACGGAGTACGTGGACGTGGGGGACGGATCGGTGGTGCTCACCGCGCCAGCGTGGGTGTACGTGGCCGGGATGGGCGCGTACGCGACGCTCTGGTGGGCGTCCATGGCCCTGGCTGCCCGCGCCCTCTCCACCCGCTTTCCCTTTCGCCGGGGCGAGTGGCGAGGGCGCTTGGCCGTGCACCTGCTGGGCGCGCTGGCGGTGGCGCTGCTGAACGCGGTGGTCTACTTCCCGTTCCAGCGGCTGGTGCTGGAGGGGGGAAGCGTGCAGATCGGCTTCAGCGCGTACTGGGAGTGGGGCGACCTGGCCATGTATCCGCCGCTGGCGGGGATCGCGCACGGGTTCATCTACGCGCGCGAGTACCACGCGCGGCGCATCTCCGAGCTGCGGCTGCGGTCGCTGCTGTGGGAGAGCGAGCTGTCGCGGACGGGGGCGGAGCTGCAGGCGCTCAAGGCGGAGCTCAACCCGCACTTTCTCTTCAACGCGCTCAACACCGTTTCGTCGCTCATGCACGTGCGCGTGGACGAGGCGCGGCGCGTGGTGGCGCACCTGTCCGCGCTGCTGCGGCGCGTGCTGCAGAGCGCCAGCCTGCAGGAGGTCACGGTGGCGGAAGAGGTGGAGTTCATCCGCCTGTACATGGAGATCGAGCAGGCCCGCTTTGGCGACGCGCTGCGGATCGACTACGACGTGGAGCCCGCCACGCTGCACGCGCGGGTGCCGCACCTGCTGGTGCAGCCGCTGGTGGAGAACGCCGTCAAGCACGGCCTGCGCCCCCGCGAGGGCACCGGCCGCGTGGTCCTTTCCGCCCGCCGCGCGGGGCACTGGCTGGAACTGGTGGTGGCGGACGACGGCGTGGGCCCCGCGCACGCCCCCGCCGCGGACGGCACCGGCACGGGGCTGGCCAACGTGCGGCAGCGGCTGCGCCAGCTGTACGGCGCCGACCACGCGTTCCAGCTGGCCGCGGCGCCCGGCGGTGGCGCCCGCGCCTCCGTCCGCATCCCTTTCTCCGAGCACCCCGTCGCGTCCGCCGAGCCTGTCCGGACGGCGGGGACGGGCGCCGGTCTCCCCGTTGCGCTGGCGGAGCGGGGATGAGCGAAAAGATCCGCGTGCTGATCGTGGACGACGAGCCGCCGGCGCGCGCAGAGGTGCGGCGCCTGCTGGAAACGCTGCCGGACGTGGAGATCCTGGGAGAGTGCGGCAGCGGCGCGCAGGCCATCGCACAGATACGCGAATTCGCACCCGATGTCGTCTTCCTCGACATCCAGATGCCCGAGGTCTCCGGCTTCGGCGTGCTGCAGGCGATCGGGGCGGATGCGATGCCGCTGGTGATCTTCATCACCGCGTACGAAGAGCACGCCCTGCGCGCGTTCGAGGCGCACGCCCTGGACTACCTGCTCAAGCCGTACGACGAAGAGCGCCTGTTCGCGGCCGTGGAGCGTGCGCGCAGGCAGCTGCGGGCCGCCGAGCCGGCCGAGGACGTGCGCCTGCACGCGCTGGAGGCGTTTCTCCAGGACGCCCGCGGCGCCACCTACCCCGAGGTCTTCGCCATCCGCGCGGGTGAGCGCTACCAGGTGGTGCGGGTGGCGGACATCCGCTGGATCGAGGCGGAGGGGAGCTACGTGCGGCTGCACCTGGCGCAGGGCGACCGGCTGATGCGCCAGTCCATCGGCGACCTGGAGTCCACGCTGCTGGACCCGGCGCGCTTCATCCGCATCCACCGCTCCGCGATCGTAAACCTGTCGCGCATCGCCGCCGTGGAGCCGCTCTCCCGCGCCGAGTACACGGTGATCCTGGACGACGGCACGGAGGTCACCTGCAGCCGCGGCTACCGCAACCAGCTGCGGGAAAAGGTCTTCTTCTCCGGTTAGGGCGCGACCACCGGCCGATCCGTGATCACCTGCTGGATCGCTCGGTGAAAGCGCGGAGCGTTCTCCACGACCCACCCCGCGAGCGAGTCGAGGTGCTCGGGCTCGTCGGTGATCGATCCCGGCGTGTAGAGCGCCACCCTGCACGCTCGCCGCTTCTCGAGCCGTTCCCAGTTCAACGCCGCGCCGACGGTGCTCTCGATGGCGGCCTGCTGCCGGTACATCGATTCGAAGATGCGGTCGTTCTCCGCCCCGTCACCGATGTCGATGTAGCACTCCAGGCGCATCCGCTCCCCGCGGGCAAAGGAAACGACGAGGGTGAGCCCGTACTCGGGGTAGCGTACCAGGTTGAGCCAGTTGAGGCCGAGTGGATTTGCGTCCTGCGCCGGAAAACCGGGAATCTCACGCAGCCGGTTCTGCACCTGGCTGAAGAATTCGATGTAGGCTTTTTCCCGGTCGTGCGCTCGCGCGAACACCACCCGCTCCAGCGTCATGTTGATCGATACGACACGCCAGTTTACGCGCAGCCATTCTCCTGATTGCACATGCGCGGTGGAGTCGTTGGCCCACCACGCCCGGTGCTCGCGAGCGGACGCGGGCAGCGGCGCGCCGATGATCCTCTCGATCTCCGCAAAGGACAGCGTGAGGCGGTCGATGGTTCGGGGCTGTCGCGCGAGATGCCCGGCCAGCGGTGCATACTTGCTTTCGACGGCGGCTCCCGCCTCCAGCCCGGCGTCTGCCCCGGCGCCGGCATCGTCGAGGTACCCCGGCGTCTCCGGCACCGGTGGAGCCGTCGAATCCGTGGCCGCGGACGGATGGGCACCGGTCTCCTCCGCCGCTGAAGCCTCCGTCTCGGGCGTAGCCGGAGGATGGTTCTTGAACCATTGGGCGCAGAACCGGAGCCGGTCCCGCTCTACCCTCTCGATGTCGGGGTGAAAGTGCATGAGCTTGTTTCGCGTATCCCGGACGCCCTCCAGCATCTGTCGGAACGCCTCGTCGGACAGGCCGAACAGCGGCTCCAGCTTTCCCCAGGCGTCTTCCGTGCGGGCAAGCTGGATGTATTCGTTCAGCGACAGCTTGTCGAATCGCCGCGCTCCCTGCGACCGGACGAAGTTGGCGTCGATCACCTCGTGGACGACGGCATCGCTGATAGGGAGCCCGTTCTGGCCGCAGAACCTGCGGAACGCCTTCTGGCAGGCGCGGCGAAGGCCGTCCTCGCGCGTGCCCAATCCGTCGACGGCTGCCTGAAGGGGTCCGTCGGGGTCAAGCTCGTCGCCTCCGTAGGCGAACCGGATGTGGTCCTTCAGCGTGCCTTCGATGTCCTCTACGAGCAGCATGTCCTCTGCGCGGGACCTGAAGTACCTGGTCGTGTCGTAGTTGGTAAGGATCCCGGCCAGCGTGCCATCCTGGTTCAGGACGAGGACCGCGTAGGCATCCAGAAGGTCGTCCATCTTGGAGAAAAGATCCTCATCCGCCGACATCGTGCGTGCCGGAATCAATGCGTCACGTACGCGCAACTCGCTGAGCGTGGTTCCGAACACGCTCAATGCACGGGCGATGGAGGTGCTGGTGACAAAGCTGGCCGGCGTTCCGTACGGCCTCTCGTTTTCCACGACGGGAAGCTGGCTGAAATCATGTTCGATCATCCGCGCTACGGCCTCCTGCAGCGTTGCGCTGGGCGCGATCGTCACGAGTGCCGGCTGATTCTCGATGAGAAGCTGAATGGGGACGGCCATGGAAGTAATTGGGCGAGTCGTGTTGCGGTCAGTAATGCGGTTTATCAGCCCGGATAGATACGGGATGCCGAATCGGTTGCACAACCCCGCGTCCCAGGCTCACCGCTCCGCGATCGTCAACCTGTCGCGCATCGCCGCCGTGGAGCCGCCCTCCCGCGCCGAGTACACGGTGATCCTGGACGACGGCACCGAGGTGACCTGCAGCCGCGGCTACCGCAGCCAGCTGCGGGAAAAAGTCTTCTTCTCCGGATGATGCGATCCGGGAAAACACCTGCCGGTCGCGGCTGGTCGTAACCAGCCACGGGAGAATCTTCTCCGGCTCATGCCGAATCCCTAAACCCTCAAGCTCACAACGAAGTGGTGAATCGGACGCTGCACATCCAGGCAGATCCACCAGCGCTGTCATTCCGAGGCCCGGGCACGCTGTAGCCTGCTTTCACACCAGAGGTTGCAGGGCCGAGGAATCTACTGTCGGATTTGCTGGAGGGCAGACGCGGTAGCCCGTGCTTGGCTTGCGGCTACGACACGGGCGGACAGGGCCAGTGCCGGAGCGTTGCGACGGGGCACCAGCAGCAGACAGTAGATTTCTCAGTCGGCGCGCAGGAGTTCGTGCGAGCCGACAGTGCGGTGTGGCGCCTCCTTCGAAATGACATACGGGCGCGAGCGCAGGGGCTTCCTAAACACACTCTCAGGAAGTCAAACGCTCTGGCCGATCCACGAATCTTCCTCCTCTCGCGCGGAGCCCCTTCCCGGGCAGAGCCCGGAACCGCGTGAACGGAAAGATCCTTCCGTCCAGCACACTCACCAGCCTCTTCTCCCGCCATCCGCCGCGACGGACTTTTCGTGATTTCCCGACGCGCCGCGCGCACTTTGCAGGCTCCCTTTCCGGCGGTAGCAGGCTTGTAGCAGGTAGGGCTGGCGCGTCGCGAAGCGAATTCCTAGCTTGTCCGGAAGTTCCCCTTCCGCTCTCCGCAGTTCCTTTCTCCACCATCTCCGCCCCCAGAGAGGATCGATGCACAAGGACAAGGATTATCCGATTCCCGCCTGTTTCGACCGGCCGGAAGACGCCACCCGCCGCCTGACCGAGATGTTCGTCGAGATGGGGCAGGCAAAGCGCATCCGCATGGGGCAGAGGCCCGCGGAGCGCGCCGTCTTCCGCAAGCTCCACGGCGTGGCGCACGGCCGGCTGGAGCGGCTGGACTCCATGCCCAAACCGTGGCGGGTGGGGATCTTTGCGTACGAGCAGCTGGATGCGTGGATGCGCTTTTCCAGCGACACGTCGCCCATGTCGCCCGACCTGGGCTCCACGCTGGGCATCGGCCTGAAGCTGTTCGGGGTGCCGGGGATGAACGCGCTGAACGAGGACGGCGACACCGCCGACCTCATCATGCAGAACTTTCCCGTCTTCTTCGTGGACAACGCGCAGGAGATGGTGGAGTTCACCTACGCGGGCGTCGTGCAGCAGGACTACCCGGGCTACCTGGCGGCGCACCCGCGGACCAACGACATCCTGAACCGGATGAGCGACAAGGTGGAGGGGAGCTGCCTGACCACCACCTACTGGGGCATCCTTCCCTTCCGCATGGGGCGCGAGGTGGTGAAGTACCGCCTGGAGCCCGAGACCCGGCCGGAGAACGTACCCGATGACTCGCTGGACTACCTGGCCGTGGACCTGGCCAACCGGCTGGCGGAGCGGGAGTACCGCTTTACCCTGTCCGTGCAGCGCCGCACCAACAAGAAGCGGATGCCGCTGGACGAAGCGACCGTGGAGTGGCCGGAGAAGGACAGCCCGTTCGTTCCCGTCGCGCGGCTGGTGATTCCCCGCCAGGACGTGTGCGCGCGCGGCCAGGCGGAGTACGGGCAGGGGCTGTCGTTCAACATCTGGCGGGTGCCGGCCGTCAACGCGCCGGCCCCGGAATCGTCGGTGGCCGTGGTGCGCCGCGAGGTGTACGCCGCCGGCGCCCGGCTGCGCCACGAGGCCAACGGACAGCCGCTGGCGGACCCGCGCGACCCCCGGCCGGCCCGCCCGTCGGTGCCGCCGCCCGACGACTGCATCGTCAAGGCGGTCATCTATCCGTCCATCGGCGTGGCGCGGGTGGGGAACAGCCCGGACGAGTACTTCATCGGGCCCGAGGTCAACGAGCCGGAACCGCTGCCGCCCGGCTCGTACCGCGACGAACAGGGGCGGCTCAAGCGGCAGGCGGCGCGCTTCCGCATCTACGGCGTCAACGCGCTGGGAAAGATCGTCCGCGAGCTGACCGGCGGGGACAAGGGGGCCAGGATCGAGTGGGGCGTGCAGCTGGCCAACACCAAGTCGGCGTGGTACGGCTTCGAGCTGGCGCTCGACATCCCCGAGGCCGCGTCCGCGCCCCCCACGGTGCTGCGCAACCCCAACGTGGAGGACCGCGCCCGCCTGGCCATCACCCCCGGGGCGCGTACCGTCTCGGGCGCCGGCGCCAGGCCCCAGCGCTTCGACGACGGCGAGTTCATGGGGAAAAAGGTGTACCTGGGCGAGATCCTGACCGACGAGGCGGGGCGGCTGGTGGTGCTGGGCGGGCACGGCGTCAGCGCCTCGTACGACGGCAGCCACGCCATCACCTTCGCCAACAACGAGGGGTGGCACGACGACGTGTCGGACGGACCGGTGACCGCGCGGGTCACGCTGGACGGCGAGCCGCTGGAGGTGGTGCCGGCCTGGGTGGTGGTGGCGCCGCCCAACTACGGGCCCCAGCGCAAGTCGGTGCGGACGATGTGGGACCTGATGCGCGACGTGGCCATCCAGGCGGGGATGCTGGCGGCGCCGGAGCGGCCGTCCTTTACGTATGACATCCTCCCCCTGTTCGAGCGGCTGGCCGGGCTGCAGTGGGTGAACGCGGGCTTTGCCGCCGGCTTTGGCTGGGAGGGCACCTTCGACCTCACCTCGCCCGAGGCGCTGGCCCGGCTCGGCAGCAACGGCCCGGCCGAGCGCGAGCTGCGGCGCACCGTCTCCAACAGCTTTCGCCGGTACCACGTGGACGGCGCCTCGCCCAAGCCCTGGCCCTGGCTGTACGGCGACGCCATGAACATTCCGCCGGTGGATTCGCCCCGCCAGAACGTGGAGCTGTCCGAGTGCCAGCTGGCCATGCTGGACCAGTGGGCGGCCGGCCGCTTCGAGGCCGACTACGACCCGGCCCGCACGCCGCCGCGCACCCTCGACGACGTGCCGCTGGCCGAGCAGGGACACATGCTCACGCGCGCCGCCCTGGAGTTCTGCCTGGCCGACGCCTTTCACCCCGGGTGCGAGATGACCTGGCCGGTGCGTACGTCGACCATGTACTCCGAGCCGTTCCGCTTTCTGCACGCCCGCCCGGGCTGGGTGCCGCCCACCCTGGGCACGGTGCTCACCTCCGACGGCGTCACCATCCCCAACGGGCCGCTCACCGCGCAGGAGCCGGGGAGCATCACGCGGTGGATGGCGGTGCCCTGGCAGACCGACACGGCCAGCTGCCGGTCCGGCTACCAGCCCAGCTACGACCCGTACGTGCCCAGCTTCTGGCCGGCGCGGGTGCCCAACCAGGTGCTCACCAAGGAGAACTACGACATCGTGGTCGACACCAGCCGGCCCATGAGCGAGCGCCGCAAGGCGTTCGCCAACCGCGCCGCCTGGATCGAGCCGCTGGGGACGGTGGACTACACGACGCAGATCAACAACATGATCCGCCACTTCGACGACCTGGGCGTGGTCGAGGTGCACCCCGGGCCCGACGACGGGGCGTTCCCGGCGCAGATCGAGATCGAAGACCGCTACGTCCTCATCAACCCGGACGAGGCGAGCGATCCCGACGACGCGGCGCTGAACCCGGCGGTGATGACGACGGCGCGCGGGGCCGGGCGGCCGTCGGGCAGCGCCGTGGGCGTGCGCGTGGGGGCCGGCGCCTCGGCGGCGGACGTGGACCTGAGCGGCATCGAAAAGGTGAACCGCTTTCCCAACGGGCTGCTGCGCGGACGGTGATCGAGGCGGACGTCGCCGTCGTCGGCGCGGGCCCGGCCGGCGCGGCGGCGGCGCTCGCGCTGGCGGGGCGGGCGCGGGTCGTGTTGGTGGACCGGCGCGCCGAGCCGGAGGACCGGATCGGTGAAACGCTGCCGGGCGCGGCGCGGCGGCTCCTGGCCGGGCTGGGGCTGGACGCCGAGGCGGTCATGGCCGACGGCCACGAGCCGGTGTGGGCGCGGCGCAGCGTGTGGGGCGCGGCCCAGCCGGCCGAGCTGGACGCCCTGGCCGATCCGGCCGGCCCGGGGGTGCGGCTGGACCGCCGCCGCTTCGAGGCGCGGCTGCGCGCCGAGGCGGCCGGCCGCGGCGCGCGGCTGGTGGCGCCCGCCGCGGCCCGCGTGGCCAGGGCGGGGGAGGAATGGACCGTGGAGGCCGGCGCGGTGCGGGTCGCCGCGCCGCTGCTGGTCGACGCGGGCGGCCGCGGCTCGCGGCTGCTGCGGGAGCAGGCGGGGCGCCCCGCCGCGCAGGACCGGCTGGTCTGCGTGTGGACGCACCTTCCACTGGTGCGGCCGGCGCAGGCCGTCACCTACGTGGAAAGCGAGCCGGACGGCTGGTGGTACACGGCGCCCCTTCCCGGCGGGCGCCGCCTGCTGGCGTTTCACACCGACGCCGACCTGCTTCGCGCGGCGGGCGTGCACCGGCGGCTGCTGGAGCGGGCCCTGGCGCTCCCGTCCCTGGCCGCGGAGCTGTCCGGCGCGGACACGGGGCGGCCGGGTCCCGTGCGGACGTGTGCCGCCCATGGCGCGCGGCCGGGCGCCGCGGGGGGCGACGGGTGGCTGGCGGTGGGCGACGCCAGCATGTGCTTCGATCCGCTTTCTTCCCAGGGGCTGTTCCACGCCCTGTACACCGGCCTGGCGGCGGGCGGGGCGGCGCTGGCGATGCTGGGCGGCGAAGCGCGCGCCGGTGCGGAGTACTCGGCCGCGCTGGACCCGGTGTGGGATGCCTACGTGGCCCACCGCGCCCTGTACTACGGGATGGAGCGGCGCTGGCCCGGCGCCCCCTTCTGGCGGCGGCGGCTCCCGAATCCGGAAAAACAACACCTGTAGCGTACAGAGGAACAGAGTAGACAGAGGAGCAAGATGATGTTTCATCTCGCTTTCTCTGTCTGACTCTGTTCCTCTGTACGATCATTCTTTTCCAGAGCCTGCTGGACTCCGGCGTCAGTACTGTTCCGCGAACATCCCCCAGAACGCTTCGCGCACGTGGTGCCACGCGGACCGCCCCTCCCAGTCTTCCAGCGTGATCTCGCGGGCGTGCTCCAGGTCTTCCATGAACGTTTCCTCCATCTCGCGGGCGAATCCCTCGTCCAGGATGCCCAGCACGTTCTCCAGGTTCAGCTCGCGGGAGCGGATGTCCATGTTGGCGGAGCCCACCACGCTCCACGTGCCGTCCACGACGAACGTCTTGGCGTGGAGCATGGCGCCCTGGTACTCGTAGATGCGCACGCCGGCCTGCAGCAGTTCGCTGTACATGGCGTTGCCGGCCAGCCGCACGGGGGGCATGTCGTTGTGCTCGTCGGGAACCAGGACGCGCACGTCCACGCCCGCCCGCGCCGCCTGGCAAAGCACCGTGCGGAGGTCGCGGTCGGGGACGAAGTAGGCGCTGGTGACGTACAGCCGCTTTCGCGCGCAGCGGAACGAGCTCCAGAACAGCAGGCGCAGCGGATAGGTGTCGCTGGCGGGCGACGAGGTCACGTTCAGGTGGTACGTCAGCGATTCGCCCGTGTCGCCGCCGCCGGGCTCGGGGGGAAAGAACGACGGGCCCATCAGGATCTCGCCGCAGGTGCTGGCCCACACCTCGGCGAACGCGGACTGCAGGTTGCCGGCAAGGCAGCCGTCCACCTGCACCATGTTGTCGCGCCACCGGCCCTCGCCCGGCGTCCCCATCCAGTAGTCCGCCACGGCCGCCCCGCCCGTAAAGCCCACCCGTCCGTCGACGACGATGGCGCGGCGGTGGTTGCGCCGGTAGTAGCGCGTCATCCGCCCGAACTTGAAGGTGCGGAACCACGCCACCTTTCCCCCCGCCCGCTCCAGCTCCTCGATGCGCTCCTTCGGCGCGCGCATCGCGCCCACGGCGTCCAGCACCAGGCGCACCTGCACGCCGGCGCGGGCGCGCTCCACCAGCGCGTCGAACACGTCGTCGCTCACCCGGCCCGGCTCCCAGATGTAGACCATGAAGTTGATGGTCTCGCGGGCCTCCCGCAGCGCGCGCAGGATGGCGGGATAGATCTGGACGCCGTTCTTGAGCAGCCGGGCGCTGCCGCCCTCGGAGAGCGGCGCGTTGATCATTCCCGACACGCTGAGCAGAAAATCCCGCGAGCCCACCTCGGGCGCGTCGGTCGCCCACGTTTCCGGTGGCCGGCGGCCCAGCGACGAAAAGAGGGTGATGGCCGTCCCGCCGATGGCCGCCGCGCCCACGGCGGCAAGGGACAGCAGCCACAACGGATACCCGGTCTGCGCCTCCGCGCCGCCGTCCTCCGCGGGCCGGGAGGGCGCCCCTCCGTTCCGCCCCCGCCGAGCGATGCCGGATCCACGTCCGTCCTGCCGCACGCGCCACCTCCCGAAAGCCCGTTTCCGTTCCGCCGCTCCATCCGCGGCAAACACAGGGTCGTGCCGCGAATCCGGGAAAGCAACACCTTTTTTGGTACAGAGGAACAGAGTCAGACAGAGAAAGCGAGGTGATCTATCGATTGCTTCCTCTGTCTACTCTGTTCCTCTGTACGATCCTTCTCTTTTCAGGCTCTTACCCGAACTGCGCGCGGAACGCGTCGAGCTCGGCACGGACGGCGGCGACCTCGGCCCGCAGCGCCTCCACCGTTTGCTCCAGCACCGCGACGCGGTCGTCCCCCACGCCGGCGCGGCGGGTGGGGATGGCTGGTTCTTCCGTCGTCCCGGATGATTCCGCCTGCGTCGGCTCGCCGCTCAGCAGGTGCGCGTAGCGGACTTCCTTCTGCCCCGGCCGGCGGGGGAGCCGCGCGACGAGCGGCTCCGGCTCCCGCGTGATGAGCGACTCCAGCATCGCCTCCAGGGCAGCGAGGTCCGCGAACGGGTGCAGCCGCTCGGTGCGGGCGTACAGCTCGCCCGGCGTCTGCGGCCCTCGCAACATGAGCACACCCAGCACCGCGAGCTCGGGCCGGACGAGCCTCAGGTCTTCGTCCAGCCGGTGCTCGAACTTGGTCACCCGCGAGCCCGCCCGCTGGATCTGCCGCAGCAGTCCGCGGCGGCGCAGCGCGACCGTCGCCGGGATTACCGCATCCTCGTCCAGCCGCATGATCGGCTCGCGGCTGGTCGTCTGGTTGCACGCCGCCAAGAGCGCGTTCAGCGAAAGCGGATAGTAGTCCGGCGTCGCGACCTCCTTCTCCAGCAGCGCGCCGAGGATACGCACTTCGACATCCGTGAGCGGGGGGTTCACCGATCAGCCTCCTGTGTCCGTACGTGCATCCGGGAGCCGCGCAGTGAGCGGTGCCGCTCGCCGCGCAGTCTCCGGGATTGCGCGGATCGTGCCGGGGGCGCCGCCTCACGCACTCCGCGCTCGCCGTCGCGTGGAACAGCGCGCGAACCCGGATTCGCACGGGGCGAGGGCGGACGTCGCACCAGCCTCGCGGCCCGGCAAGGAATACGCTTGGGGAAGAGGGAGCAGGGAAAACCACTCTGGGATGCAGCCGGTGGCACGCGCATTGATGCAGGGCGAGATCGCGCCGCGGCAACCACTTACGACCAGAGGCCGCCGGGACCGCGGCAGGCGTGGGCGGCCAGGCATCGCGGCCATCTCGCAACCGGAGGGACGAAGATGAACAGGCTGAAGCTGACGCCGGAGCACCTGCGCGTGGAGTCGTTTCCCGTCCAGAACCTGGTCATGGAGGAGAGCGGAATGACACCGGGCCCCACCCTCTGCCTGCCGTACACCTGCCCGGAGTGCCCGTACACCCGCAACGTCCTCTGCTACTGACGTACGCGGACCGGCCCCGCACCTGGAATCGAGGTGCGGGGCCGGACTGCAGAAAGAACTTAAGTCTCATACCAGATCCTGGAAAAGAATGATCGTACAGAGGAACAGAGTCAGACAGAGAAAGCGATCATCTTGGCTCCTCTGTCTGACTCTGTTCCTCTGTACCCTGAAAGTGTTGTTTCTCATTTTGGTATCACACAGAGCCAGCAGACACGAGGGGAGGGTGGCGGCCCGTGCTGGTGGACGCCGCCTTCGACGCCTCGCCGCGCGACCTGCGCACCAACTGGCGGGCGGTGGTGGGCCTGGCCCTGCGCGCCGACGGCACCATCGGTGACGCGTAGCGCCGCAGGCAGGGTGAGGTGATTGGAGGCGGGAGATTGCAGAAGACGATGGTGAACCGTACTTTCTCCTTGCCGCGTATTTGGAGCCGTTTGGTAGCCACGCGTCAGCTCGTCACAATTCACCTTCTTCCACTCCTAGGTTCATGACCGAAAATAAGCTCAAGCTCAGTGTCGAGGATCTGTCGGTTGAGTCGTTCTCCGTGACCGAAGCACGTGACGTACGCGGGACCGTGCTGGGCCACAACGCTACCGACTATACTGAAATGACGATCTGCTTTGGTCTATGCGGTGGTGACAGCGGATACTGTACGCAGATCTGCGAACCGGAGTTCACCTGGCATGTAGCTACCTGTGCCTACTATGCCACCTGCCAGGGCTATAAACACGATGTGAGCTGCAACTGGAGCTGTGATCCTGCCGCCAACACGTGCGCCGCAGAATGCGGCTGAGGCTACCACTTCGCTTACCCCGCTGACTCGGGTCCGATCACGAACGACGAACGAAACGGGGCGCCCCATGCCGGGGCGCCCCGCTGTTTTCAAAAACGGAATGTGTTCAGCCGGTGATGCTGGCCGGTTGCGTCCAGGCACCTGCCTCACGGCGAACGTGCAGTCAGCGGGGCCAGGCGGGGCCGCACCCCGTCGTCTGGAAGGTGTCGCTGACGTTCAGGAACTTCCAGCGTCCGTCGCGGCGGGACAGGTGAAAGGCGTCGAAGCCGCAGTGCGTAACCGTGGTGTCGCGGCGGACCTGGTACTCGGCCCATACGCTGGCCAGGTCGCCGCTCACGTGGACCACGACGTTGCGGATGGGCTCGTCGATCCCGGGCTGGTTGGGCTGCGTGGCGACGCGGATGAACTCGGCGCCGGTCATCACCACCACGCGCGTTCCGCCCTCGCGCGTGGGCCGGAGCAGCGTGATGCGCGTGAGCGAGTCCACGTGCTGGCTGAGCGCCGCGGTGTCCTTGGTGCGCAGCGCGTCCATGAAGCTCTGGATGGCCGCGAGCACCGCGGCGCGCTCCTGCTCCGTGGTTTCGCGCGCGCCCTCCATCGCGGCCGTGGACGGGGCCGCGGCGGGGGACGTCTGCGGCTGGCAGGCGGCGAGCAGCGGAAGCAGCAGGAGAACGACGTGAAGTCTGCGCATGTGCGTGCGTGTGCGGAGGAAACGGATCCGCCTTCTGGAAGGCGGGCAGCGGACGGCCGGCACCGGCCGTGCGGCAGGGCGGGGGAAAGCTACGGGGCGACGCCACGGGGCGCCAATGGCCCGCCCGACCGGGCCGCATGCGCGAAGCCCCGGCCGCGACAGGCGGCCGGGGCTTCAACCGGGCAGGGATGCTTCTTTTGACGACTGGCGCTAGCGAAACGCCTTGCCCGCCATCTTCAGAAGGTCGTTCAGGGCGTTGCCGTCACCATCCATGTCGAGCATGGAGCCTGGCCCGGAGGCCGCGCCCCCGGCTGCACCGCCCGCCAGCCCGCCGATGAGCCCGCCCAGCACGCCGCCCAACCCGCCCTGGGCCCCCGGCGAGCCCCCGCCATGCTGTTTGGCCAGGTAGCCGGTAACCAGCATGGCCAGGAGCGGCAGCATGCGCTTGAGCAGTTCGGGCGACAGGCCGGACCGTGCCGCGGCGTCCTGCGCGACCGTGCGGCTTACGTCCTTGGACCCAAAGATCTGGCCCAGGACGTTGTTGCCCGCCTCCACCCGGGCGGGCTCCGCCCCCGCCACCTCGTCGTGCAGGGCGCCGCCGCCCAGCTGGGTCAGCAGGCCGCCCAGCCCCGCCACGCCGGCGGGGTTTGCCTGCGCCTGGTTCTTGAAGCCGCCCAGGATGGCGGGGAGCAGCGCGGCGGCGCCGCTGGCCGCCTCGGCCTCGCTGATGCCCAGCTGCCGGGCCACCGCCTGCGCTCCGCCCGCCTGGGCCAGAATGTCCGTAGGGTTCATGTGCCTGTTCTCCCGGATGTCGGAGTGCCTTCAGTCCAGGAGGTTCTGGGGCACCTTGCCGCCATTGGCGGCGATGCGGGCCATGACGGTCTTGTGCAGCCACATGTTCATCTGCGCCGAGTCGTCCATGAGCGCGGGCGGGCAGCCCAGCTCCACAGCCAGCTCCTTGCGGGCGGCATAGCTGTTGTCGATGCCCAGCAGCGAAAGCAGGTCCACGATGGACTCGCGCCAGTTGACCTTGTGCCCGGTCTTGGCCGCGAGACCCTCCATGTGGGCCTCGACGTCCACGACGGACACCGCCACCGGCGCCGGTGCCACCGCGGCGGCCGGGCCCCCGGTGGGCGCCCTTCCCGCGGCGGGTGCGTTCCCCGCGGCGGGCGCGTTCGCGGGCGGCGCCGGAGCCTTGTCCTTGCCGCCCAGCCCGAGCGACTGGAGCACTTTGCCGAAGATACTCATGGAGCCCTGCCTTTCATCAAATGGCGGAGGCCTCGCCCGGCAGATTGCCGGGTTGCGCGGTCCACCTGAACGCAACATACCAGTAGCGATGCTGATTGGACAGAAGCGGTACAAACCCGGTGCACAGGTGCGTCCATCATCCTCTTGAGGATTGTGAAGCACCGGTTATCGAGGTGTGAAGCACCGTCAGGTGTTTCGGCCGGGTTCCCACCATTACGTTCTCTTCCTGAGAGGGTGTGCTAATCCTCAAATCCATAGCGAAGCAGTGATTTCCTGAGGGAGCGCATCACGCCCAACCAGAAGTCACACTACAGATTGCGCGCGACCGAAGGACCTCGTCTCGGTGGCGCAGGGGCCAGATCAGGGCACGGGACCCGCCCCGTCGTTCTGCTGGCGAGGTCCTTCGGTCGGCGCCAGGGTGCAGTGTACACGCGAGTTACGGGGCGGCGCCTCCCTCAGGAAGTCAATCACGCTGGGGGGTGGCAACACCCTCTGACGCGTGCGTGGCGCGATGATCGTCATGACGGCAAGGCGGGTGCATCGGACGATGTGCCGGAGTCATGACGGATGCGGCGGTCTGTACACGCCTCGGCTGGGTGGGGCGCAGTGCCTGATGCTGGCGGGGTGGCCGGCTGGTTGCACCTGGCCGCTGGTCCCGAAGCAGCAGCAGGAGGGTGCGCGGGCCGCGGCCTTCGCCATGCGCCATGCGCCAGACGCGGGCATCGACCCGGATACCGGGCTCATACCCGCCCGAAACGAAGGAGCACGAGGAATGGACATCACGCGAAGCGGATCGAAGCCCTCCGCAAAAGGACCGGCGGAGTGGTTTACCGGCACGGTGCGGATCGATCCGCTGTTCGGCGCCAGCGCGCCGGCGCGGGCGGCCGGCAACGCCGTCACCTTCGAGCCGGGCGCGCGCACCGCGTGGCACACCCATCCGCTGGGCCAGACGCTGATCGTCACCGCCGGCTGCGGCTGGGCGCAGCGCGAGGGCGGGCCGGTCGAGGAGATCCGCCCGGGCGACGTGGTCTGGTTCCCGCCCGGCGAAAAGCACTGGCACGGCGCCACCGCCACCACGGCCATGACCCACATCGCCATCCAGGAGGCGCTGGACGGCAAGGCGGTCGACTGGATGGAGCACGTCGCCGACGAGCAGTACGGGGCCGGGCCGGGCGCCCGCTGATCCACACGGGATTTCCTTTACCACGGACACTGGACATGCTGGATACACGCACCCTCGGCACGGAGGGCCTCACGGTCTCCGCCATCGGCCTGGGGCTGATGGGGATGAGCCAGGCGTACGGCACGGCGGAGGAGCGCGACGAGCGCGAATCCATCGCCACCATCCACCGCGCAGTCGATCTCGGCTGCACCTTTCTGGACACGGCGGAGGTCTACGGGCCGTACGCCAACGAGGAGCTGCTGGCCCGCGCCCTCCAGACGCTGCCGGGCGGGCGCGACCGCGTGGTCATCGCCACCAAGTTCGGCTTCCGGATCGAGAACGGGGCGATGAACGGCCTCGACAGCCGGCCGGAGCACGTCCGCGAGGCCGTCGAGGGCTCGCTGCGCCGGCTGCGGACGGACCGCATCGACCTCCTGTACCAGCACCGCGTGGATCCGCAGGTGCCCATCGAGGACGTGATCGGAGCGATGGCTGACCTGGTGCGCGAGGGAAAGGTGCGCTTCCTGGGGCTGTCCGAGGCGGGCGAGCAGACGATCCGCCGCGCGCACGCCGTGCACCCCATCTCCGCGCTGCAGAGCGAGTATTCGCTGTGGGAGCGCAACCTGGAGCCGCGCATCATCCCGCTGCTGCGCGAGCTGGGGATTGGCCTGGTGCCGTTCGCGCCGCTGGGCCGCGGCTTCCTCACGGGCGACGTGAAGCGCGCCGAGGAGTATCCGGAGGGCGACTTTCGCCGCGGCGACCCGCGCTACCAGGGCCAGAACTTCGACGCCAACGTGCGGGCCGCGTCCGCCGTGCGCGACCTGGCCGCGAGCAGGGGCGTGGCGCCGGGGCAGATCGCGCTAGCCTGGCTGCTGCACAAGGGCCCGGACATCGTCCCCATTCCCGGCACCAAGCGGCGGAGGTACCTGGAGGAGAACGTCGCCGCGGCGGACGTCCGCCTGACGGGCGAGGAGATGGCCGCGCTGGACGAGGCGCTGGCGCCGGAAAAGATCAGCGGACCCCGCTACGGAGCCAGGCAGATGGCGACGGTGGACCGATGAGCGCGCCCCCATCGCGCCGCCCGCGCGTCATCTGCCACATGATCTCGTCGCTCGACGGGCGCATCCTGACCGACGGGTGGCCGCTCTCGGACGAGGGGCGGCGGCAGTACGAGGTGGTGCACGAGGGCTACGCGCCCGACGCGTGGATTTGCGGCCGCGTGACCATGGAGGAGCACTTTGCGCAGGGTCTGCGCGGCGACGACGAGATCGCGCGCGAGCACCACGGCGCGCCGCGCGAGGACTTTCGCGCGCCGGGCGAGCACGAGTCGTTCGCCTTTGCGGTGGATTCCAGCGGGCGCCTGGCGTGGGACACCAGCGACATCGACGGCGACCACGTGGTCGCCGTCCTCTCGGAGCGCGTGTCGGACGAGTACCTGGCGTTCCTGCGCGGGCGCGGCGTGTCGTACCTGCTGGCCGGCGCGCGCGACGTCGATCTTTCGCTGGCTCTGGAGAAGATCCACGACCGGTTCGGCGTGCGCACGCTGATGCTGGAGGGCGGCGGGCGGATCAACGGCGGAATGCTGCGCACGGGGCTGGTCGACGAGGTGAGCGTGCTGGTCGCGCCGGTGGTGGACGGGCGGATGGGGACGCCCGCAGTCTTCGACTTCGACGAGGACGACGCGCCCCGCTACCGGCTGGCGCTGGAGGCGGTGGAGCGCCGCGCCGACGACGTGCTGTGGCTGCGCTACCGCGTGGAGGCGCGGGGCGAGAGCCGCTAGCCCGCGGCGCCCGCGGCAAGCCGTGGCGCGTGGCCGGTACAGTGTGTGCACCGGCCCGGGCCTCCCATCGATGATGGTGCGCGTCGCCCGCCGACGGTCATCGTCGCTCCACCCCCGAGGTCCGCAGGACGCCGTGAACGATTCGCCGTCTGGAGACACGCCCCCATCCCCTCCCGAAGATGCGTGGCGCATTGCGGCTCCCATGGAGGACGTTCTCCGGGCCTCGCCGACGGCGTTCTTCATTCTCAACCGCGAGCTGCGCGTGGCGTGGGTCAACGAAAGCGCCAGCCGCTTTTTCGGGATGGCGCCCGGCGAGGTTCTGGGCCGGGACAAGCGGCAGCTGGTGCGCGAGCGCATTCAGCACATCTTCGCGGACCCGGAGGATTTTGCCCGCCGCGTCCTGGGCGCGTACGAGACGAACAGCTACGAGCAGGCGTTCGACTGCCACGTGCTGCCGGGAGAGGGGCGCCAGGAGCGATGGCTGCACCACTGGAGCCATCCCATCCCCACGGGGCCCGCAGCCGGCGGACGCGTGGAGCAGTACATCGACATCACCCCGCGCAAGCGCACCGAGGCCGCGCTGGCGGCGGAGCGCGAGCGGCTGCGGTCCATCATCCTGGAGATGCCGGCGCCGGTGGCGCTGCACATGGGCCCCGACCACCGCTTCGCCATCGTGAACGACGCGTTCCGGCGGATCAGCGGCGGCCGGGACGTGACGGGAACCACGCCGCGCGAGGCCTTTCCCGAGCTTGCGGGCCACGGCATCCTGGACCGGTTCGACCAGGTGTACGCCACGGGAGAGCCGTGGGTGGCGTACGAAACGCACGTCCGCTACGACCGCCGGGGCACGGGCGTGGAGGACACCTGGTTCGACCTGCGCTACCAGCCGGTGCGCGACGGCCAGGGAAGGGTGGTGGGGGTGCTGAACTACTCGCTCGACGTGACCGATCAGGTCCGCGCCCGGCGCGAGGTGGAGGAGGCGCTGGCGCAGAGCGAGGCCGCGCGGGCGGAGGCCGACGCGGCGCGGGGGGCGCTGCACGAGAGCGAAGCCAAGCTCCGGTTCGCCGTCTCGGTGGCGGAGCTGGGCGTGTGGGAGCTGGACCTGCGGACGGGCAAGGTGTGGCGCGACCCCCGGCACGACCAGCTCTTCGGCTACGGCACGGCGCTCCCGGAGTGGAGCTACCGGACGTTCCTGGAGCACGTGCTCGCGGAAGACCGGGAGCAGGTGGAGGGGAGCTTTGCCGCGTCGCTCCGCGCGTCGGAGCCGTGGGACTTCACCTGCCGCATCCGCCGCACGGACGGGGCGGTGCGCTGGATCACCGGGCGCGGCGAGACCGTCACCGGCGCGTCGGGTGCGCCGGTCCGGCTGGTGGGCGTGGTACGCGACATCACGGACCAGAAGGAGTTCGAGGGGGCGCTGCGCGAGGCCAAGGAAACCGCCGAGGCCGCCAACCGGACCAAGAGCGAGTTCCTGGCGGTGATGTCGCACGAGCTGCGGACGCCGCTCAACGCCATCAGCGGCTACGCCGAGCTGCTGGAGATGGGGATCCACGGCCCGGTGACCCCGGCGCAGTGCCATGCGCTCGGCCGCATTCAGCTCAGCCAGCAGCACCTGCTGGGGCTGATCAACGAGGTGCTGAACTACGCCAAGCTGGAAAGCGGCAGCGTGCACTTCGACGTGGGCGACGTGCGCGTGCGCGACCTTCTGGCCGGCGTGGAGGGGCTGGTGGAGCCGCAGGTGCGTGCCAAGGGGCTCCACCTGGCGGTCGGCGGGTGCCCGCCCGGCCTGGCGGCCCGTGCGGACGGCGAGAAGCTGCGCCAGATCCTGATCAACCTGGTGAGCAACGCCGTAAAGTTCACCGACCGGGGCGGCCTCATCGACCTCGCGTGCGAGGCGCACGGAGACCTCGTCCACCTGACCGTCCGCGACACCGGCATGGGCATTCCGCCGGAGAAGCTGCAAACCATCTTCGAGCCCTTCGTACAGGTGCGCGCGGACCTTACGCGCACGGCGGACGGGACGGGGCTGGGGCTGGCCATCAGCCGCGACCTTGCGCGCGGCATGGGCGCGGAGCTGGACGTGGAGAGCACCCCCGGCGAGGGAAGCACCTTCACGCTCCGCCTGCCCCGGTCCGCCGCGGACGCGCAGCAATGACCGGGGCACACACCGGAGCTTCCACGCAGCCCCCGGACGTTCCCGGCCTCGCCGTCCGCC
This sequence comes from Longimicrobium sp., assembly GCF_036399255.1. Taxonomy (GTDB): domain Bacteria; phylum Gemmatimonadota; class Gemmatimonadetes; order Longimicrobiales; family Longimicrobiaceae; genus Longimicrobium. The sequence goes on along the minus strand of NZ_DASWNM010000105.1, from coordinate 30,305 downwards.
CCGCGACGCCCGCGGATCTCCCGGCGCTGGGCCGGCTGGGCGCGCTGCTCGTCCGCGTGCACCACGGCTTCGATCCGCAGCGCTTCATCGCGCCCGTGCCGCGGACGGAGCAATTGTACGCGTCGTTCCTGGGCGGGCAGCTGCAGGAGCCGAACGTCGTCGTCCTGGTCGCCGAGCAGGAGGGCGAGGTGCTCGGCTACACCTACGCGGGCGTGGAGGGGACGGACTACATGGCGCTGCGCGGGCCGGCGGGCGTGCTGTACGACGTCGTGGTCGATCCCGCCCATCGCGCGCGGGGCGTGGGGCGGATGCTGCTGGAGGCGACGGTGGCGGAGCTGCGGGCTCGCGGCGCCCCCCGCGTCGTGCTCTCCACGGCGGAGCGCAACGAGAACGCGCAGCGCCTGTTCGCCCGCGCCGGCTTCCGCCGCACGATGATCGAGATGACCCGCGAGCTGGACGGCGACGCGTCCTGACGTACCGGTTTCCGTCCGCGATCGCGCTCGTCGCCTCGGTTGTGGAGTGCTCGGACGGTTCTCAAGATCGCGCATCAGGTGGTGCGGACCGCTTGCTCTCGTGTGCTGCCGAGAGCTTCCGGCAATGCGCATCCATCCCCATCAAAAAACGCGGATGGCACCCTGCCGCATTCCATCCCTCTCGCGTTCCCGACTCCTCACGCCGGCTCGTGCCTCGTCGACCAGCGCGCCATGCCGTCCGCTTGCGTGAACCTGGCTCCGGATCGTTGGAGCAGAGGAAACGGCACGAGAAAACTCCGTTAACTCCGTTAACTCCGTTGACTCCGTTGACTCCGTGTGAGGCCCCGTCTTTTTGCGGACGCGGCGCCGAACGCGTAGCAGAGGCCCAGGACGATGCAGACCGCCGAGCTGACGACCATGAACGTCATCTTCGCCCGCAACTGGTTCGCGTACGGGTCATCCACCATCAGAACCAGGGGGATGCCGAGAATCCCGCGGGCCAGGTAGATCGCCGCGATCGCCACGAGCACCGCGCGCAAAAAGGGCAGGCGCCGAATCACCTCCGCGCCGGAGAACGCATACAGCGCCCATATCCCGAGGACGATGGCGATGCCGGCGGTGATGACCGCGGGGTAGGGGGACCCACGCGCCGCGAGCCACGCCATGCGTTCGCCCGCGCCGAAGAACCGGTACCAGTCCGGGCCGCCGAGAATGATCCCCACGTGCAGCAGTGACGCCGCCCCCGTGAGCGCCCCGCCGAACACAAGCAACCGCTCGCCACGCTGCACGAGGCTTCTTCCCTGGAAAGGTGCGTGATGATCCGGCTCCAGAGGCGGAGCCCGCAATCAACGTCGCCGTCCACCCGCCGCGCGACAAGGTTGTCTCACACCGAATCCGGGAAAACAACACCTTCACGAGTACGGAGGAACAGAGTCAGACAGAGGAACCAGGATGTTTCAGCTCGCTTTCTCTGTCTGACCCTGTTCCTCTGTACGATCATCCTTTTCCAGGATCTGGGATCACACCAGAAGCCAGCAGGGCCGGCAGGGGGCTTGTCCTCTGCTGCCTCTGCTGACTCTGTGTGAGGCAAATCAGTTGTGGGGCGTCAGGACGCGAGCTGGGCGTCGAGGGTGATCTCGGCGTTCAGCACCTTGGAAACCGGGCAGCTGGCCTTTGCCGCCGCGGCCAGCTCCTGGAACTGCTCCGCCGAGATGTCCGGAACCTTGCCGCGGAGCTCCAGGCGGATGGCCGTGATCGTCCAGTGCACGCCCTCGCTCTCCATCGTCAGGACGGCCTGGGTGCTCAGCTCGTCCGGGGGAAAGCCGGCGCCGGTGAGCTGAAAGCTGAGCGCCATGTTGAAGCACGCTGCGTGCGCCGCCGCGATCAGCTCTTCGGGGTTGGTGCCCGCCCGGCCGTCCTCGCTCCCGAACCGCATGGCCGTGGAATACGGCTGGTCCTTCAGCGCCCCGCTGAAGGTGCTCACCGTCCCCGACCCCTCGGCACCCGTCCCGTTCCACACCGCACTGCCTCTGCGCCTCAGCATCTGTCGTCTCCCCGCAATTGGCTGGTTTGTCGCCCGCACCCCAGGGATGCAGCCCCGGTCTGGCCGGGCGGACGAACCCGCGGGCAAAAGGCGCTCCCGCGGCTCCGGGCCCCGGAGCCCTGGACGAGAATCTTCCCCCTGGCCACTCCACCCTTGGATCGCGTCGCTCCATGGTGTACCATGACTTCGCGCGAGGTGCGGCACACCGAGGCTGACGCATCCGAGCACACGGCCTTTAGGAGACGCCCTCATGAAGAAGCTGACGCTGAAGTTCGACGAGCTGCGCGTGGAGTCGTTCGAAACGTCGTTTACGCAGGCGGACCGCCGCGGCACCGTCCAGGGACACTACTCGCTCAACGGCACGTGCCCGTTCTCGTGTGGAGGCTCGTGCGACGCGACGTGTCCGGACAGCTGCGCCTACACCTGCCAGGGCACCTGCGCCAACTCGTGTCTGAACAGCTGTGACTTCACCTGCGAGTGCGACGGTCTGGACCCGTAATACCGGATCCTGAAGAAGAATGGGCTCACAAGGAGTCAGCGGAGGAATCCGCGCGGAAGCCGAAAACCCCTGCAAAACCTGATGTTCCGAAAGAGCCGGCCGGATTCCAGAGGCCGAATGCCCTGCTTTGCCGCCGAACCTATCCCACCCACTGACGAGATAAGCGCAGGTTTACCGCGCCAGCGGGCCGAAGGAAAACGGACAGTGTAGGACCACGACAGCCCCGCCGGGCCAACCTCACCCGGCGGGGCTGTTATCACTCGCACCAACCAACCCGCACCTGGCGTGCGGGGCGTGCTCTTGTGCGCGCGCCAAAAACTGAAAGTCCCCGCAAAATTTCGGGATCGCGGGCTGAGGGGGGACAAGCCCCCGCTCGCTCGCCGTTAGCGAGGCCTTCCAGTCCGCCCCGGCGCCGGCTTTGCTTACGGGAGATTCCCCACGTGTGGGAACGGGATAACCATCGCAAGGCATGTTGCGGCCTGACGAACTGGTGCAGGTTCGTCAGGCGCGAGGGCTATTGAGCGTCCCAGCGTCTGTCCCTGTCCCACCCAACCTGCGGGGAGTGGCGCTGCTCGCACCAACTCACCATGCAGACTCGGTCCCAACCCCCCGCAGGTCCAGTCGCCGTCCCCATCCACGTCCACCAGATGCCCATACCGGATTTCCTCACCCGGAACGTAGGCCCACATCAATACGCGTGTAGCGTAGACGCGAGCCACAGGGCTCGCAGTGCGGTCGCGCAGCACATCCATAGCTGCAGAGAAGATGCTCCCATCCCTGAGCCAATCAGCAGGCTCAGTGAGCCTGTTTAGTGCGACGGTGTCGTGGCGCGTGCGCGCGGCGCGAAGCGCTGTCGCCAGTTCCGTCGCAGCCTCCGGACAAGTGCGCATCTGGCGAATGGCCCAATCCGTCTTCACGGCCGGTCTGCCGGTCGTTACCACCTGGACGGCAAGGCGGCAGTCGTTGCGGTGTTCGATGCTATCGGGATTCGCTTGCGCGTTCACCGAGAGCGGTACGAGCACCGCCCCCACGAACAGTAGTCTCTTCATCAGAGGTATGCCTATTCCGAGGGGTCAGCGCCACGGTCGAGCGGCGCAAGGAAACGGAGCGGGATCTACGATGCCGGTTGGTTTGTGCGGAGCACTGAAGCCAACCAGCCCGCCCCGGATGTAGGCGCGGTACCACGAGCGGACAGCCCGGTCAAACGAAAACGTCTGCACGTCCGCATCCCATGCAATTACGGCCTCCATCGAGTCTTGCGGGGCGTTGTTGGAAATATACACTCGCATGGCGTCTACGTGGGAGGTGAGCGACGAACTTAGCGAACCCTCGTGTTCGCGCGTCAGACGCCGGAGCGTCGGCACCTGGGCCTGGGTGCAGTACCCGTTCGGGTGAGTGATTCCGGTCGTGGGATCGGTCCAGGCCCCGCCGGTCTGGAGGTTGTACCAGGCGCTACCGGCTTGGAATGCAGCGTAGTTTATGTGGACCGTGACCGGGATTTCTCGGATGTGGTCCGGGATGAACCACCAACCCGCGTTCGGTCCCGAGTCGATTTTGCGCGTTGTAAGCGGTGGGTTGGCCGTGCTATCCACGTGCGCATCCCCGAGGTCATGCGGTTGCTGTACGCTATTGGGCGCAGGTAGATCGGTTGCGGGTTCTTCATGAGGCCGCACCGCGGGGCGCGGCCATTGGCGCGGGCGGACCACCACAGCAGTATCCTTCGTGGCAGAGGTGCCGTTGAGACGCGCCGTCACACTGATTCTCCCCCCTGCTACCATAGTGCCTCCCCACGACGCGGAACCCGTCGAATCTCGGATTACGTGTCCAGCAGTATCGACAAATTGCCAGCGGATGCTGTCGAGAGTGCCGCTTGGCTTTGCCTGCGCAGTGCACGCGAGGCTCTGACCTCGTTGCAAGTTGTAACGATTGCAAGAAAGTTCGAGCCCAGCCACGTCTTGACGGAATACCTGGCTTGCGACATTGACATACTGTCCCTCCACGTACGTCGATGCGACCATGCGCCCGCTCTTGTACGGGGTGTAAGTGCATTCCAATGCCCGGCAAACCGACTCCCGCACCGTCTCGCGCGGGGCGAAACGATTGTGGGTCGCAAACGTGTCACCGGGAAAGAACTCCCATTGTACTGCCGGCACAGCGCCGTTGTCAGCCCGGTGCCGGAAATCCCCCACGATGCTGGCGGTCCACGTGCCCGGCTCCCCCGGTGGCACGGTCGAAGGCCCATCGACGCGCAACGGCGTGGGCACGACCGTTACCTTCACCACTTGCCCGCCGGAGTGGATGAACACGGGCCAGTATACCCCGCTTGTTGTGCTGCCTGCGTACGTCTGGTGCACCACACGGCGTGCCCAGAGCCTGCCCGGTCCAACCCCGTTATAGAAGAGTCGCCGCCCGGTTTCGCTCGCGGGATTGCCGGTCGGGCTGTAAAGCCGCTCCCCGTGCCCAGGAGAATTCGGCGCCGGCTGGCTGCCGTACTGAATGGTGTATCCCGCCAGCGCGCCCTCTTGTAGCGGCCCCCACGGCCCCCCCGTCTCAATGGGGGTCGGTGGTCCATCACAGTGCCCCTTCGCTCCCGGCGTGTAGCAATACGGGTTGCGCGAATAGCTGATGGTCCCGCTTATCTCCACGAGGATCCACGACGAATCCGGTATGGTCGTGTACTCGGTCCACTCCGTGTGTACCGGCGCGCCGGGCACCAGTTCGTACGCTGCTTCCACCGCCGAGAGCCCCGCGCGTGGGGGGATCGGCGCGCTTGCCGGTGAAAGAACGTGATCGTCTGCGCACGCGGATGCGGCGAGAACGGACAACATCACCACCAGTGCGGTTCTCCCCGCCCGTACGAGTCTTGCCATCTCCTGCTTCCTTTCGATTATCGCGGTAGATTGTTTGAGGTTTGTACATCAAGTGGCGAGTTTGAACGCGCCTGAAAGCGAGCGTTCCAGCGGGAGCGGCCAGCAGATTGTTGCAGAAGAGCGGCAACCTATCTCTTCGTCCCTTATGAGTCAAATAGTGGTATGGCGCCCAGCCGTATGTGTGTACTGGACCCCTTTAGGAGCACGGCGGGCGTTTGCTGACAGGGATGGAGGTGGTGTCACGGAGTCAACGGGGGGAAGAACTTCGATAATCTTGTGAGGGCAAAGCCGGGCTTACGAGAAGTGCCTGGCTAGATTGGGTACAACGGTTGCGAGCTTCGCCACCGCCCCTGGACGAAATTGCGGCGGGGCGCCACTCGGGTGGCGCCCCGCTCTCGTTCATGCCGCTTCTGCACTTCGGTTTGGGCGCGGAGCAGGCCGGCCTCCGCGTCTGCTCTTCATCCGTGTCGTCCGCGCGGAACGCGTCAGGCGGGGCAGAAGAAGTTGGTGCTGGCCGAGGCCGTGCCGTTGTTGCTGTCCGTGACGGTCACGGAGATGGTGCGCCATCCCCAGTAGGGGTAGCAGCCAATGTCGCCCCCGCTGACCCCGTCGGCGTCGTACTGCTCGTTGAACAGCCCCGACCATTCGAAGCTGTACCCTTCGCCGCTGCCGCCGGACGCGGTGGCCTCGCACGTCTGGCCGTCGATGTGGCAGTACAGGCTGATGGTGGGATTCACGGTCGCCGGCGTCGGCGCCGGGGCGGGGGACGTGGGACTCGCGCCCGCCGAGCCGGCGAGCGCTGCGACCAGTCCCGCGACAAGTAGACCTGTACGGCGTTGCATGAAACCTCTCCGTGTTCGGAGGATGAGAAGTGCCGCCCCTGTCGGGCGATCCTTTCGGGTACTGGAGTATGGCGCGGCGGGAGGTGATATGCAACAGGATGTGTCAGGATTCGTGTGATCCTAGAGCCTGAAAAAAGAATAATCGTACAGAGGAACAGAGTCAGACAGAGAAAGCGAGTTGAAATTTCATCTTGGTTCCTCTGTCTGACTCTGTTCCTCTGTACGTCCAAAGTCTTTGTGGACTCGGGTCGATCCTCCCCCATATCGTCCCGCCCGATCATCCCCCTTGCCTGATCCTCGGTACAGATGTAGTGTTGTACCTGTGTGCAACACCGCTACACGGAGACGCGATGCTGGTGAACCTCGATCCTCGCGACGCGCGGCCCCTGTACCTCCAGATCATGGACGAGGTGCGGCGCGCGCTCGTGACCGGAAGCCTTCGGCCGGAGGACCCGCTTCCCTCGGTGCGCGAGCTGGCGTCGGAGCTGGCGGTAAACCCGCGCACCGTGTCGCAGGCGTACGGCGAGCTGGAGCGCGAGGGCGTCGTGTACGTCCGAAGAGGGCAGGGGACGTTCGTGTCGCCCGGCACCCGGCCCGACCGCCGGGCCCATGCGCGGGGCGTCGCCCGGCGGGCGCTGCTCGAGGCGCGGCGCAACGGGCTGGACGTGGAGGAGCTGGTGGAGATCATCCGCGAGGTGGCGGCCGAAGAGGAGGCGGAGCCCTCCGCGCCCGCCGCCGCGGCGAACCAGGAGGACGAGGCATGAGCGGCGCGAACCAGGCTTCGACGGAGGCCGGCGCCTTTGCGGTGGCCACGCACGGGCTGTCGAAGCGGTACGGGGGCCAGACGGCGCTGGACGGCGTGGACTTCCGGGTTCCCGACGGCGCCGTGTACGTGCTGGTGGGCGCCAACGGCGCGGGAAAGAGCACCACCTTCAAGGTGCTGATGAACCTGGAGCGCGCGGACGCCGGCACCGCGCAGGTGTTCGGGATGGACACGGCGCGCTCCGGCCCCCTGGTCCGGGCGCAGGTGGGCTACGTCCCCGAGCACCAGGGCCACGGCTACGGGTGGATGACGTGCGGCCGCCTGCTGCAGCACGCGGCGGCCTACTACCCGGCGTGGGACCCCGCCTACGCGGAGCACCTGGGCCGTGCGCTGGGGCTGCGGCCGGACCGCGGGGCGGGGACGCTGTCCAAGGGCGAGTCGCGGCGGCTGCAACTGGTGCTGGCCATGGCGCACCGTCCGCCCCTGCTGCTGCTGGACGAGCCCACCGATGGGCTGGACCCGGTGGTGCGCAGGCGCGCGCTGGCCCTGCTGGCCGAGCACCTGGCCGACACGCCGACGACGGTCCTGGTCTCCACCCACCACGTGAACGAGCTGGAGAGCCTGGCGGACCACGTGGGGGTGCTGCGCGAGGGCCGCCTGGTGGCGCAGATGGCGCGCGACCAGCTGCAGCGCACCGTCCGCCGCTACCACGCCGAGGTCGCGCCGGGATGGGAGCCGCCCCCCGGCCTGGACGCCGCCGGCCTGCGCCGCTCCAGCGCCGGGCGCGAGGTGCGGATGACGCTGATCGGCGAGGAGCGAGAGGTGGCGGAGCGGCTTGCCGCGGCCGGGGCGCAGGTGCGCGAGGTGACGACGCTGGGGCTGGAAGACGCGGCCCTGGCCTTTCTTCCCGAGGAGGTGCAGTGATGACGGAGTGGGCGCTTCATCCGGCCGCGCCGCCGCGCGCCGTGCTGCGGGAGCAGTTCCGCGCCGTGGGCCTGGTGCTGCGGAGCCCGGCGGCCGCCATGGGGGCACTGCTGGCGCTGGCGTTGCTGTTCGCCGTCGCGAAGATGGGGCACGAGCGCACGGTGATCGACTTTCACCCCGAGCGCTGGATCATCCCCGGACTGGTGGGCCTTCTGCTTCCGATCGTGGTGTGGCGGGGGGAGGCGCACTTCGGGGCCGCCTTCCTGTGGACGCTGCCGGTGGACCGCCGCCGGCACGCGCTCGCCAAGGTCGGCGCCGGATGGGTGTGGCTGATGGCGGGTGTGGGGATCTTCGTCCTCTGGCTGCTGGCGCTGACGCTGGTTTCCGGCGGCAACGTACTGGGTGCGGAGACGCTCAAGATGATCCCCGCCTTTCCCCAGCCCGGCCCGCGGCTGGACCCGGGGACCATCCGCACCGCCGTGTGGAGGCCGGAACCGGTGCTGTGGCTGGTCCCCTTTACCGCGGCGACCGGAACGTACCTGCTCAGCAGCGCGCTGGCCCTGGGAGTGCGGCACCCGTTCCGGTGGATGGGGGGCGTGGTGCTCGGCGTTTTTCTGATGGTCACGGCCAGCGACGCGGCCAACGCGGACGGGCTGGCGCAGCTGCCCGAGCACCTGATGGGGATGCTGGTGGGCGGGCGCTACGGGCTGGAGGCGTTCCTCATCGCCAGCACCGAGACCCTCAAGGTCGAAACCGCCCTCACCACCGGGGAGATGGTGGTGGTGTGGCGCGGCCTCCCCGACCCCGGGCAGTGGGCGCGGGCCACGCTTCTGTGGACCGCGCTGGGGCTGGCCGCGCTGTGGGCGGCGGCCTCGCGCCACCGTGAAGACCGGCGCGCCTGACGCGCATCCGCATTTCAATCCTGAACGTTTTCCGGGCGTCTTTCACCAGAAAGGCGCCATGGACCCCCTTGCCCTTTGGTATCCCCATGGACCTCCAGATCCGCAGTCTCTCCAAGTCGTATTCCAACGGCGTGCGCGCCCTGACGGACGTCACGCTCGCCATTCCCCAGGGGATGTTCGGGCTGCTGGGGCCCAACGGCGCCGGCAAGTCCACGCTGATGCGCACCCTGGCCACGCTGCAGGAGCCGGACGCGGGCACCATCCACCTGGGCGACATCGACGTGGTGCGGCAGAAGGACCGGGTGCGCGAAACGCTGGGCTACCTGCCGCAGGAGTTCGGCGTGTATCCCAACGTGAGCGCGGAGCGGCTGCTGGAGCACTTCGCGGTGCTCAAGGGGATCACGGACCGCCGCGCGCGCCGCGAGGTGGTGGACGCGCTGCTGCACCAGACCAACCTGTACGACGTGCGCAAGAAGAAGCTGGGCGGCTACTCGGGCGGAATGCGCCAGCGCTTCGGCGTGGCGGTGGCGCTGCTGGGCGATCCCAGGCTGCTGATCGTGGACGAGCCCACGGCGGGGCTGGACCCGGCGGAGCGCGTGCGCTTCCTCAACCTGCTCAGCGAGCTGGGGGAGAACAGCGTCGTCATCCTCAGCACGCACATCGTGGAGGACGTGAGCGAGCTGTGCACGCGCATGGCCATCATCGACCGGGGGCGCATCCTGCTGGAGGCGGAGCCGCTGCGGGCGGTGGACGCGCTGCAGGGGCGCATCTGGCGGCGGGTGATCGCGCGCGACGAGCTGCCGCGGGTGGAGCGGGAGCACGCGGTGATCTCGACCAAACTTCTGGCGGGGCGCACGGTGGTGCACGTGCACAGCGAGACACATCCCGGCGCGGGGTTCGACGCGGTGGAGGCGGACCTGGAGGACGTGTACTTCTGCACGATGGCGGGGCTGGACGCGCGGCGGGCCGAGGCTCTCGAGCCGGCGGTGGCGGGATGAGGTTCCGCGAGATCTTTCGCTTCGAGGCCGGGCACCGGCTGCGGCAGCCGTCCACCTGGTTCTACCTGGGGCTGGTGTTCGCGCTGGCGCTGCTGCGCGCCGACGCCGTGGACCTGGGGATCACGCGGTACCACGCGCCCGTCAACGCCGCCGGCTCCACGCTGGCCGTGGGGATCATGGCCACGCTGGTTACCGCCGGCCTGTTCGTGGACGCGGCGCAGCGCGACCCGCGCTGGCGGATGGAGCCGCTGTTCTACACCACGCCGCTGCGCGGGCGCGAGTACCTGGGCGGGCGCTTCGCCGGCTCGCTGCTGGTGAACGCGATCCTGCTCCTCCTGGTCCCGGTCGGCCTTGTGCTGGGCGCGGGGATGGCGGGGATGAAGCCGGAGGAGCTGGGGACGGTGCGGCTGGATGCGTACGTGATGCCGTACCTGGTGTTTCTGCTCCCCAACCTGCTGGTGAACGGGGCGGTGCTCTTTGGCATCGCGCTGCTGACGCGGCGCAGCCTGCCCGGCTACCTGGGCGCGCTGGCGCTGACGGTGGCGTACATGTTCGCCATGATCGTGGGGCAGCGGAGCGGTGGGACGGTGTGGGCGATGGTGGACCCCACCGGCGCGGTGGCGATGCAGCGGCAGACGGGCGGCTGGACGCGCGTGGAGCTGAACACGTCCATGCTGCGGCTGGAGGGGCTGCTGCTGTGGAACCGGCTGCTCTGGATCGCGGTGGCGGCGGCGATGCTCGCCCTGGCCCTGCGCCGCTTCCGCCTGATGCACGCCGCGCCCGCCGCCCGCCGCCGCGCCGCGCGTCAGCCCGAGGCCGAGGCCGCGCCTTCGCGGGGTGCCATCGTCCGGGGACCCAGCGTGGCGGTGCCGCGCGTGCCGCGGGCGTTCGGCGCGCGGACGCATGGGGTGCAGGTGATGGAGACGGCGCGCATCGGGTTCCGGCAGGTCGTGGGGAGCCGCGACTTTCTGCTGATCAGCGTCGGGCTGTTCGTCTTTGCGCTCATCAGCATCGCCGACGTGTGGATCTTTGGCGGGATGCTGTTCTGGCCGCTGACCCGCTCCATGGTCACCGGGCTTACCAGCCAGGGCCTGCCGACGATCGTCGCCGTGCTCACCGTGTTCTACGCGGGCGAGCTGGTGTGGCGCGAGCGGGAGGCGGGGATCGAGAAGCTGGGCGACTCCGCGCCGGTGCCGGACTGGGTGCCGCTCGCGGGCAAGCTCATCGCGCTGGCGGGGATGCTGGTGGTGCTGCACGCGGTGCTGATGGCGTCGGGGATCACGGGGCAGGCCATGCAGGGGTGGTACGCGTTTCAGCCCGGGCTGTACCTGAAGATGCTGTTCGGGGTGCAACTGGTGGAGCAGCTGCAGTTCGCGGTGCTGGCGCTGCTGGCGCACGTGGTCGTCAACCAGAAGTACGCCGGGCACCTGGTGGCGGTGCTGCTGTACGTGGGCACGCTGCAGGCGCGCAGCCTGGGGATCGAGCACAACCTGCTGGTCTACGGCTCCGATCCCGGCCTGCCCTGGTCCGACCTGAACGGCTTTGGCCCCTTCCTGGCCCCGTTCGTCCGCTTCAAGCTGTACTGGGCCTCGTGGGCGCTGCTGCTGTGCATCGTCGCGCTGCTGGCGTGGGTGCGCGGCACGGAGGGCGGGATCGGCGCGCGACTGCGGCAGGCGCGGCGCCGCGTCACCCGGCGCGTGGCCGCCGGCGCCGCGGCGATGGTGCTGCTGGTGATGGGGACGGGCGCGTTTGTCTTCTACAACACCAACGTGCTCAACGAGTACCGCACCGCGTGGGAGCGGGACGCGGTGAACGCCGGCTACGAGCGGCGCTACAAGCGGTTCGAGCACGCGCCTCAGCCGTCGCTGGCGGGGATCGGGATGCGCGTGGAGCTGTATCCCGAGCGGAACACGGCGACCGTGCGCGCCACCTACCGGCTGGTGAACCGGACGGGCGTGCCCATCGACTCCATCCACCTGTCCGTCGTCCAGGACCCGCAGCTCACCCTGCGTGGCATCCGCTTCGACCGCCCGGCCCGCCGCGTGGTGGAGGACGACGTGCACGGCTACCGCATCCACAGGCTGGAGCGGCCGCTGCAGCCGGGCGACTCGCTGCGGATGGACTTCGAGCTGGCCGTGGCGCCGCGCGGCTTCCGCAACCGGGAGGTGCCTTCGGGGAACACCGTCATGGTGGGCGAGTTCACCAACCTGGGCAGCTGGATTCTGCCCTCCATCGGCTACCAGCGCGGCGACGAGCTTTCCAGCGCGGATGCGCGCCGCGAGCACCGCCTCCCGCCGGCCGACATCCGCCCGTCCATCCACGACGCGCGGGCAAGGCGGATCCCCCGCATGGGCCGCATCCACCTGGACGCCACCATCGGCACCAGCGGGGAGCAGACCGCCGTGGCGCCGGGGAGGCTGCGGCGCAGCTGGACGGAGGGCGGGCGGCGCTACTTCCACTACCGCACCGAGGCGCCGGTCCTGGACTTTTTCAGCGTCCTCTCGTCCCGGTACGCGGTGCGGGAGGGGGCGTGGAAGGATCCGCGGACGGGGCGGGAGGTGGAGATCCGCGTCCTCCATCACCCGGACCACGCGGTGAACGTGGACCGCATCATCCGCATCACCCGGACGTCGCTGGACTACTTCACGGCGCAGTTCGGCCCCTATCCGCATCGCCAGGTGGCGCTGGTGGAGATCCCCCGCTACTCCAGCGGCGCACGCACGTACGGGGGGATGATCGTCTATTCCGAAAGCTCGCCCATGGCGGCGGCGCGGACGGAGGCCGGCGACGGGGAGGCGGTCGACGATCCCGCGCTGATGCTGGCCGCGCACGAGCTGGGGCACCTGTGGTGGGGCCAGCAGGTGATGGGGGCCGACGTGCAGGGCTCGCAGATGCTCTCCGAGACGCTGGCGCAGTACAGCGCCGCGATGGTGATGAAGCGCACCCGCGGCGCCGGCCCCGCACGCGAGATGATGCTGGCCATGCACGAGAGCTACCTTTCCGGGCGCGGACGCAACGACGCCCCCGAGGTGCCCATGCTGCTGACCACGGATCATGCTTACCTGCACTACGGCAAAGGCGCGGTGGCCATGTACACGCTGCAGGAGTACGTGGGCGAGGCGCGCATCAACACCGCGTTGCGGCGGCTGGTGCAGGCGCACGGCAACGCGGGCCCGCCCTACGCGACCACGCTGGACCTGTACCGCGAGCTGCGGGCGGTGACGCCGGACTCGCTGCAATCCCTGCTGCACGATCTGCTGGCGACCATCACGCTGTGGGACCTGCGCGCCACCGGCGCCCGCGCCGAGCCGGCCGGCGGCGGCGCGTATCGTGTGACGCTGGACGTGGACGCCGCCAAGCTGCGCTCCGACAGCGTCGGCAACGACACCGAGGTGCCGATGAGCGACCTGGTGCAGGTCGGCGTCTTCGGCGAATCGGCGGACGGCGATGCGCTGGGCGCGCCGCTCTACCTGGCGCACCACCGCGTCCGCTCGGGGCAGCAGACCATCACCGTCACCGTGCCCGGCAGGCCCGCGCGCGCCGGCATCGACCCGTATCACCAGCTGATCGTGCGCCACCGCGAGGCGCTGCAGGAACGCGACGTCAAGGTGGCTCGGGTGGAGATCGTGGAGCGGTCGGCGCGCTGGAGGGCACGATGAAGCTCTGGGAGATCTTTCGCCTGGAGGCGGGGTGCCAGCTGCGCCGCGCATCCACCTGGCTGTACTTCGCCGCGCTGCTGGGGATCACCTGGCGGCTGGCGACGGAAGGGTACGCCGACAACGCACGCACGGGCGGCTACTTCTTCAACGCGCCGTTCGTCATCACCGTCCTCACCCTGTTCGGCGGCATGTTCGGGCTGCTGGTGACCGCCGCCCTGGCCGGCGACGCGGCCGCGCGCGACGTGCAGACGCGGATGCACCCGCTGGTCTACACGGCGCCGGTCGACAAGTCCGCGTACCTGGGCGGGCGGTTCCTGGCCGCGCTCGCGCTGAACGCGCTGCTCCTGCTGGCCGTGCCGATCGCCCTGCTGATCGCCGCGTACGTCCCCGGCCCGGAGGCGGTGCTGATGGGCCCGTTCCGGCCCGCCGCCTACCTGGGCGCCTACGCCATCCTGGCGCTGGGGAACGCCTTCATCACCACGGCGCTGCTGTTCTCGGTGGCGGCGCTCAGCCGGCGGGCCATGGCCAGCTACGTGGGCGCCGTGCTGCTGTTCGCGGGGATGCTGTTCGACTGGATGTTCCTGGCGGTCAAGCTGGGGCGGTGGGAGCTGGCCAAGCTGCTGGACCCCTTTGCCTTTACCGTGATGGCGGAGATGTCGAAGTCCCGCACGCCCGCGGAGAAGAACGCGCTGCTGGTGGGGCTGGAGGGCTCGCTGCTGACCAACCGCCTGCTGTGGATGGGGATCGCCCTGGCCGCGCTGGCGCTGACCTGGGTGCGCTTCCGCTTTGCGCACCACGCGGCGCGTGCCTGGTGGAAGCGCGCGCCGCGGGCGGACGCGGTCGAAGCCATCCCCGGTGCCGGGGTGATGGCGGCATCCGCGCGGCGGACGCCGATCGCGGTGCCGCGGGTGCCCCGGATGTCGCGGATGCCCCGGGTGTTCGGCGCGGGGACGCGGGCGCGGCAGGTGCTGGCGGTGGCGGGGGAATCGTTCCGGTCGGTGGTGACCAGCTGGGGCGGGCTGGTGTTCGCGGCGCTGGTGCTGATGGTGGTGGTCACCGGGCCGGAGATGATGGAGCACCTGGGCGTGCCGCTGCGTCCCACCACCGAGCACATCAGCGGCTACCTGGGCACGCCCGGCGACCTGCTGTGGATGATCGCCACGCTGCTCACCGTCTTCTACGCGGGCGAGCTGGTGTGGCGCGAGCGAGAGGCGGGATTGAGCGAGATCGCCGACGCGGCGCCGGTGCCGGAGTGGGTCTCGCTCGCCGGCCGGCTGACGGGACTCTGCCTGGTGCTGGTGGCGCTGCAGGGGATGATGATGGCGGCGGCGATGGTCGTGCAGGCGCGCGTGGGCTACTACCGCTTCGAGCTCGGCGTCTACGCCCGCATCCTCTTCGGGACGCAGCTGGTGGACTACCTGCTCGTCGCGCTGCTGGCCGTGGCGGTGCACGTGGTGGTGAACCAGAAGTACGTGGCGCACGGGGTCGTGCTCGCCGTCTGCATGTTCAAGTCGTTCGCGCCGTCGCTGGGCATCGAGCACAACCTGCTGGTCTACGCCTCCGATCCCGGGCTGGCGTACTCGGACATGCGCGGCTTTGGGCCGGCGCTGGCGCCGTGGGTGTGGTTCAAGCTGTACTGGGCGGCGTGGGCGCTGCTGCTGGCGGTGGCCGCCCGGCTGCTGTGGGTGCGGGGCAGGGAAGGGGGCGCGCGGCTGCGCCTGCGGACGGCGCGCCGCCGCCTGACCCGTCCCGCCCTCGGCGCCGCCGCGGCGGCGATGGGGCTGATCCTGACGCTGGGCGGCTTCGTCTTCTACAACACCAACGTGCGGAACGAGTACCGCACCGCCGCCGGCTGGGCGCGGCGCGACGCGGACTACGAGCGGCGCTACGGGCGGTACGCAGAGATGCCGC
The DNA here is from genome assembly GCF_036399255.1 of Longimicrobium sp. Classification (GTDB taxonomy): domain Bacteria; phylum Gemmatimonadota; class Gemmatimonadetes; order Longimicrobiales; family Longimicrobiaceae; genus Longimicrobium. The sequence continues at coordinate 14,921 of NZ_DASWNM010000105.1, read as the reverse complement.
AGCCGGTGCTCGCCGGCGCCCGCCTGAACGTGGAGCTCCATCCCGCGCGCCGGTCGGCGGAGATCCGCGGCACCTACGTCCTGGTGAACCGCGGCGCGGCGGCGATCGGTTCCATCCACCTTTCCAGCGACGCGGACGTACGGACCGAGGCACTCGACTTTGATCGCCCGGCCACGCGCGTGCTGGCGGACGAGGCGCTGGGCGTGCGGATCTACGCGCTGGCCACGCCGCTGCAGCCGGGGGACTCGCTGCGGCTGGGCTTTACGGTGCGGTCGGCGCCGCACGGCTTCAGCAACGGCGGGGTGGACGTGTCGGTGGCGCCGAACGGCACCTACGTCACGACGGCGAAGTGGCTCCCGGCCATCGGCTACCAGCCGGAGCGCGAGCTGAGCGACGCGGGAGAGCGGCGGATGCACGGCCTGCCCCCGCGCCCCGCCGCCCGCTCGCTGTACGACGTGGCGGCGCGCCACGACCTGCGCGGCGCGGAGCGGATCCGCTTCGAAGCGGTCGTGGGCACGGACGCGGGGCAGGTGGCGCTGGCGCCGGGCCGGCTGCGCCGCACCTGGACGGAAGGCGGCCGCCGCTACTTCCACTACGTGACCGACGCGCCCATCCGCACCGAGTTCAACGTCTACTCCGCCGCCTACGCCGTGCACACGGGCCGGTGGACGCCGCCGGCGGGCGCGGGGCGGCCGGTGGAGATCCAGGTTTTTCATCATCCCGGCCACGCCTGGAACGCGGAGCGGATGGTGCGGAGCGTACGCGCCTCGCTGGACTACTTTACGCGGGAGTTCGGGCCGTATCCGCACGGGCAGATCCGGCTGGTGGAGCGTCCGGGGCAGGGGAACAGCCTGCACGGCTCGGCCGTCAACATGTGGTACCAGGAGGGGTTCGCCCTCTTCAATCCCGATGCCGATCCGCGCGACATCGACTTTCCCTTTGCCGTGGTGGGGCACGAGGTGGCGCACCAGTGGTGGGGCAACCAGCTCATCCCCGCCAACGTGGAGGGCGCCGCGCTGCTCAGCGAGAGCCTGGCGTGGTACAGCGCCATGGGCGTGGTGCAGCGGACGCACGGCGACGCGCACCTGCGGCGGTTCCTGGGGATGATGCGCGAGATGTACCTGGCCCCCCGCGCCCGCGCCGACGTCCCGCTGCTGCGGGCGGACAACTGGTTCCTGGCCTATCGCAAGGGCCCCTTCGCCATGTACGCGCTGCGCGAGTACGTGGGCGAGGCACGGGTGAACGCCGCCCTGCGCGCCCTGCTGCACAAGCACGCGTCGGGCGCGCCGCCGCTGGCCACCAGCCTGGACCTGTACCGCGAGTTCCAGGTGGTCACGCCGGATTCGCTGCGGTACCTGCTGGCGGACCTGTTCGAGCGGAACACCTACTGGGAGCTGGAGACGGAGCGGGCGTCGGCGGAGCGGGCCGCGGACGGCACCTGGCGGGTGACGCTGGACGTAAAGGCGCGCAAGGTGGTGGTCGACACCGCGGGCGTGGAGACGGAGGTCCCCATGAACGACCTCGTAGAGATCGGTGTCTATGCGGCCGGGGCGGATGCCCGGCGCGGCGCGCCGCTGTACCTGCGCATGCACCGCATCCGCTCCGGCCCGCAGCGCATCGTCGTCACCGTGCCGCGCGAGCCCGCCCGCGCCGGCCTCGACCCCCGCCTCCTGCTGATCGACGACGACGCCGGCGACAACCTCGCGGAGGTGGCGCGGTCTGCGAAACCCTGAAAAAGATTGGCCTCACACAGCGTCAGCAGAGTCAACAGAGTACAGGCTCCTCTGCTGACTCTGATGACTCTGTGTGAGGCAAACGCCGCGATATGCCTGGCGAGAGCGCCATGTGGGCGTTCGGTGGTAACCGGACCGGGTATCTCGTCCGAACAGGCGGCTACCGCACCGAAGGCAACTGACAGGGACAGACACCTCGGTAGCCTGCGCATAGGGGTTCCTCCCTTCGGAGTATGTGATGGCCGTAGCGGCAGCAGGTGGAGCGGCGTAATGTGCAACTGCCTGCACTGCTCCATCGCCCGGTTTCCGCACGCGTTCTGGAGTTCTTCCGATGCCTTTGCGCGATGAGAAGACGTTCACGGATGAAGAATGGATTGCCGCGTTCGCGCTCGTTCTCCCACCGGACCAGGCACGCGCGGAGGGGCTCGCGTGGAATTCGCTCCCCGACCTGAAGGGGTTCGAGGATGCGACGGCGGAGGAGATCGCAGCCGCGGGGGTGAGCGGACCGCGAAGCTACGACGGCGACGTGCTCGATCTTCTCTCGCTGGTATCCGATAGCTGTGCGGAGCGCGCGTGGCGCTTGCTCGGTGTGTCGCCGGACGAAGGCAAGCACCGGCGTGAAGAGTTCCGCCGCCGGATCGCCGATGCTCTGCGGGCGCGCGGTGCAAGCTGAACGTACAGTCGAGTTGTGACATGTCACAAACGCCGGGTAGATTGGGGCCTTACCTGAAACCCACTCTCATTCCGGAGGCAATCGTGAAAGTAAAGCGAATCGTTGCTGGCTTGGCGCTGGTTGTAGGCGCCGCCGCGTGCAGCGGGGACGCTCCCACCCCGCTTTCCCCCGCCGGTCCCTCTTACGACGGAGGCGGGCACACGCTGGGAGGCGGCGGAGGCACCCCCGGCACCACGACAACGCAGGGCGACACCACGCAGCGCGGCGGCGGTCACACGCTCGGTGGCGGAGCGTGAGAACGAGCAGGCTCCAGAGGGTCACCTCGGAGCCTGCTTGCATCCAGCAGCACCACACTCGCGCTCTTACGCGGCGACGGCGGGTTCGTAGAGGTGCGGCTGGAATTCCGTGAAGAGCGCCGAGATCTGGGGGATCGGGCCCAACTCGGCCACGGCGTCGTTCACACCGTGGTATCTCAACACGAGCAGCTGGGGAAGCTTGGTCTTGTCGAGCTCTCCCACGCCTTCGCGGACGTACTGGTCGAGCACGAAGTCCAGAAAGGCGCGCTGCCGCTCCGTGTACCGCGAAAAGATCAGCGCCCGGTGCGTGGCCACCCGCTCGCTGCGGGTGATGGGCACGGAGGCAAAGCGGACGTAGGCAAGCACGTCGTACAGATCGCTGTCCTCCGCGTCGATGATGGCGGCGACGTTCCTCAGCTCCTCTTCGCGGTATCCCTTCTCGGCCAGGCCATCCATCAGCGCACGGCGCGTATCGGGACGGCCCCAGATGCGACGCAGCTCTTCTTCATCGCGGAACAGGTCGGGAAGGTCGCCGTACAGCCGCTCGATGAACTGGGCGGCGGAAACCGGCTTGCCGTCCGGGCCCCAGAAGGAGGTCGAAACCATGTGCTGAATCGTGCGCTCCTTGCCGTCCGCGAGCCGAATGCGGACACGCTTTGGCTTTGGCCTCTTCTGCTCGTCATCCGGGGGGCCGTCCGGTGGCACGTCCGGGTCCTGCGGTTCGGGCCTAACGGGGCCGGGTTCGGGCGGCTCGGCGGGCTCGCCGTCCCACTCGGGATCGTTGAAGTGCTGGTACGCCCTTACGAAGTCGTAGATGGTGAAGTGGTCCTTGCCCTCGAACAGCCGGGTTCCGCGGCCGATGATCTGCTTGAACTCCATGATGGACTTGATTGGCCGCATGAGCACGATGTTGCGCACGTTGCGCGCGTCTACCCCGGTGGAGAGTTTTTTCGAGGTGGTAAGGATGGTGGGGATGGTCTTTTCGTTGTCCTGGAAGATGCGCAGCTGCCGCTCGCCTTCTTCGGCGTCCTTGGCCGTGACGCGCACGCAGTAGTTGGGGTCGGTGCTCGTCTTCATCTGGTTGACGAAGTCGCGCACGAGCAGCGCGTGCTCCTGCGTGGCGCAGAAGACGAGCGTCTTCTGCCGCTGGTCAATCGCGCTCATGAACAGGCCAACGCGGTACCGCTCCCGCTCCCGGATTTCGATAGTGCGGTTGAAGTCCTTCTCCACGTACCTCCGCCCTTCCTCCAGCTCGCCGTCCACCAGGTGGTCGTCAGAGGTGTAGACGTATTCGTCCAGAGTGGTGGAGATCTGCCGGACCTTGAATGGGGTCAGGAAGCCGTCGTTGATGCCTTCCTTGAGCGAGTACATGTAGACGGGCTCGCCGAAGTATGCGTAGGTGTCGGCGTTGCCGGTGCGCCGAGGCGTGGCGGTAAGGCCCAGCTGCACGGCGGGCGCAAAGTAGTCCAGAATGCCGCGCCATTCGCTCTCGTCGTTGGCGCCGCCCCGGTGGCACTCGTCGATGACGATGAAGTCGAAAAAGTCGGGCGGGTACTCGCCAAAGCTGGGGGCGGGGTTCCCTGCGGCGTCGGTGCCCGACATGAAGGTCTGGAAGATGGTGAAGAACACGCTGGCGTTCTTCGGCACCTTGCCCTTCTTCTTGATCTCGCCCGGGGTAATGCGCGCCAGTGCATCTTCCGGAAACGCGGAAAAGGCGTTGTAGGCCTGGTCCGCCAGGATGTTGCGGTCGGCGAGGAAAAGGATGCGCGGGCGGCGCGTGGGCTGCCGGCTCAGGTTCCAGCGGCTGTGGAAGAGCTTCCAGGCGAGTTGAAAGGCGACGAACGTTTTGCCCGTGCCCGTGGCCATGGTGAGCAGAATGCGCTCATCGCCGCCTGCGATGGCCTCCAGCACGGCATCGATGGCGTTGTGCTGGTAGTAGCGCCCCTCCCACGCGCCGCCGCGGTCCTCGAAAGCCACATCGGCAAAGCGATCGCGCCAGACGTTCTGCTCGATGAAGGTGGCGTTCCAGAGCTCCTGCGGCGTGGGGTAGGCATCCACGTACCCCTCGGCGCCGGTGTGCATGTCGACGCGGTAGATACCCACGCCGTTGGTGGAGAAGGCGAAGCGCGCGCCCAACATCTCGGCGTACCGCTTGGCCTGTCCCAAGCCCTCGGTGTCGGGTGCGTCGTGCTTCTTGGCCTCGATGACGGCCAGCTTGTGGTCGCGGTACATCAGCACGTAGTCCGCGATGTCCTTCTTGCCACGCTGTCCCCCACCTAGCAACCGTCCGGCGGTGATGACCTCGCGCCGAATGCGGCTCGCGTCCACGACACCCCAGCCGGCGGCGCGGAGGGCGGGGTCGATCAGTTCGGCGCGCGTCTCGGCTTCGTTCATGCCGCAGCCAACTCCCTCTCCACCTCGTTCGCGGTCAGTTCGCCCGCAAAGGCCTTCTGAAGGATGGACTGTTTCAACTCAGCGAGAGCGGAAAGCTTATGTTGACCAAGTACTTCCAACGCGGAGGTCTGACGTGCACACTCGTCGAGCCTGTTCGCAACGGCTATCTGTTGGGCGAGGCTCTGTGGAAACGCTAGCTTCACATCGCCCAGTTTCTTCGGGGACGTGTGTCGGACCTTGACTCCCGAAGCATCATCGTGGACCTTTCGCCGGAATGCAGCCGTATTGAATGCATGAAAGAAGAACCTATTGCACCACGGCGTCTCTTCATGCGGTACGACAAGCCCGAGCCGTTGATTGTGTAGAAAGAGTTGATCTTCAGGCACAATTGCCGGGCTTCCGAGAAGGCCGGCCGCTTGCTCCGTCATTGCTAAGAGCATGTCGCCTTTCTGAAGCACGTAACCTTCAGGTACGGGGCCGTTGTAAAATTTTTGCTTGTTCCCTCGGTCCCGGTAACCACCTGTTTCGTAAAAATTCCCAGGTGTCAGCAGCACATACTTCCCATCCTCCACGAAATATCTACTCTGGAAAGGGTATCCGTGCTTTATTGAAGCGATCGCGGCAAATTGCTTCTCTGTCCACCCTTCGTCTTTCTGAGCAAACACCGAATCTCGATAGCTCTCGAACAGCACGCGCCCATTGTCGAGGTTCATTTCGGCGTTCATGATCGCCGCGTTGATTCCCGCGAACGCCTCATCAAGGATCGCGACGATCCGCTTCTGCTCGGGGATTGGCGGCACAGGAAATAGATGAGATTTCACCTCACTGTCCAAAACGGCTGGATAACTGGCTCCCTTCTGTAGCTGCTCCATTTGATGTCTGAATTCATTGCGGAGCAACGCATAAAAAAGGTATTTTGGTTTCACGCAAGGGCCTGGGCGTAGCACAACATATCCAGTACTGCAAACAGATTGATCCAGATCAGACGAGATCAATGCCAGACGCTGGAGTGTCGGGCGAATGGTTGCAAAAATTACATCGTCACTCCGAACTAAGCGACGCGCCCGGCTTGGTGCATCTTGTCCTTTCAGGCGTTGAGTTGAAACAACTTGGTATGTCTTGTTCGACGTACTCGACACATCGATGTAATCGAATTCCTTGTTCGGCGTTTGCCCAGGATCGATGGATTCAGTTGGCTGGACCACATCCGCGATTCTCTTCATCGGCCAAGTCATTGTCATACCATCTCTCGAATGCCAGCGAGAATCTTGGCGCTCTCCGCATCCAGCGCCGCGATTTCGTCGAGAATGTCCTGTGGATCGCGAAGAGGCGCTTCCTCGGGCATGGTTGGATTACGAACCGAGAGATCGAACGTCCCCCGATCTACATCATCCATCCTGACCGTCCACGATCGCTCAGACACTAGGTATGAGGCCTGAAAATTAACGAATTCCTTCAGGTCGTTGTCGTTCAGCGCGTTTGTCTTGCCCATGTTCCGGCCCGGATTGAGCTGGTAGTACCAGATCTTTCGTGTGGGCGCGCCCTTCTCAAAGAACAGCACGGCCGTCTTTACGCCTGCGCCTTGGAACGTGCCGCTGGGGCAGTCAAGGATCGTGTGCAGATTACAACTTGTCAGCAGCTCCTCACGGAGAGCGCGCGAGGCGTTGTCGGAGTTGGAGAGAAAGGTGTTCTTGATAACGATGGCTGCGCGCCCGCCAGCCTTGAGCGACTTGATGAAGTGCTGGAGAAAGAGAAACGCCGTCTCGCCGGTCCTGATGGGAAAGTTCTTCTGGATCTCCGGCCGCTCTTTTCCGCCGAATGGCGGATTGGCCAGGATCACGTCGTAGCGATCCTTCTCCTGGATGTCGGAAAGGTTCTCCGCGAGCGTGTTGGTGTGCACGATGTTGGGCGTCTCGATGCCATGCAGGATCATGTTCATGATCGCGATGACGTACGCCAGCGACTTCTTTTCCCGGCCGTAGAACGTGCGATTCTGCAGCGTGTGCAACTGCCCCGTCGTCAGATTGCCCTTGCGCAGATAGTCGTACGCCTCGCACAGGAACCCCGCCGAGCCCACCGCGCCGTCGTACACACGCTCGCCGATGACCGGCTTCACCACCTGGATCATGGCGCGGATGAGCGGCCGTGGTGTGTAGTACTCGCCGCCGTTGCGCCCGGCGTTACCCATTCGCGCGATCTTGCTCTCGTACAGCTGCGAAAGCTCGTGCTTTTCCTTCTGCGAGCCGAAGCGGAGAGTATCCACCAGATCTAGCGCGTCGCGCAGACTGTAGCCGCTGCGGAACTTGTTCCGGATCTCGCCAAAGATCTCGCCGATCTTGTACTCGATGGTGTCGGGCCCCGTTGCCCGGCGCCAGAAGCCCTCTAGGTACGGAAACAGGTCGTTGTTCACAAAGGCGATCAGATCGTCACCCGTCAGCGCTCGGTCTTGATCGAAAGCGCCGGCCGCCGTACGGGGCGCTGCCCACGCCGACCACCGGTGCGGCTCGTCGATGATGTACTCGTACGACCGGCCGACCAACTCGGCCTCCATCGCCCGCGCACGTTCCAGGTCGTCCAGGTACTTGAGAAAGAGCATCCAGGACGTCTGCTCAGTATAGTCCAGCTCGGACGAGCATCCCGCTTCCTTCCACAGGACGTCGTCGATGTTTCTGAAGGTCTGTTCGAACATGGAAACGCGTAACCGGGGCTTTCAGGAAACCAGGAGGGGTGAGGCTTTGCGGAACTGTCTTGCGCCGCGACTCGGAAACCGGGGGATTCTTCCGCCGCTCGTTGGGCCATATGTAAACTAGTGCGATCCCGCCCCTAGCGGCAACTGGTAGTCTGGAACCCGGCCCATGACCAGAAAACAGCCAGAAACCGTGAGCGGCGCGAGTTCATACCTGGCGCAATCGGCGCTGGAGGCGGATGCAGGACCAAGCCCGTGCCGGATTCTGGAAAAGAAATGGCCTCACACAGAGTCAGCAGAGTCGTCAGAGTGCGAGTCCCTCTGTTGACTCTGCTGACTCTGTGTGAAGCCAATCTGTTGTCGGTCACTCCAGCTTGTCGAAGCGGACGTTCCGCAGGCGGCCGTTGGCGTTGGAGACGCGCAGGGCGGTCACGGTGCCGTCGGCGGCGCGGTGGAACTCCACGGTGTCGATCCAGCTCTCGCCGCCTTTGAAGACGTTGGCGCGCTTGGGCGTGAGCGGCACGTCGCCGTGGCGGCGGTGCCGGGCCAGGAGCCGCCCGTCGTGCAGGACGACGGTGTAGAACGTCTCCAGCTCCGGGCTGTAGTAGCGGCCCGTGTACGCCTGCATCTCGGCGGCGGAAGGCACGTACGGAACCGCCCGGCGCGCGGACATGCTCCGGCCCCGCTGCACCAGCGTCGCCCGGCGCACGCTGCCATCGCTCTCGCGGTGAAAGGTGACGCCCGCGTCCAGCTCGCCCAGGTGGAACGTGGAGTCGGAAAGGGCCCGCATCTCCCTGCGGCGCGCCTGGACCAGGACCAGGCGGTCTCCCGCCCGCTCGAAGCGCATCGCCACCCCGTTCTCCGCCTCCCAGTCACCCGTGTACCGGTCCAGCACCGCCGAGTCCACCGACACCGACGGCCCGGCCGGCGCCGCCGCCTGCGCCGGCACCGGCGCGGGACGCATGTCCGCGGCAAAGAAGGATTCCGCGATGCGGTCGGCGGTCTCCTCCGCATCCAGCGACGACACGTTGCCCAGCACCACCACGCCCGCGTCCAGCGCCGGATAGTAGCTGACCATGGAGCGGAATCCGGCATCGGCCCCGCCGTGATAGATGACGTCCAGGCCGCGGTGCCTGGCGACGAACAGGCCCAGGCCGTAGTCCGTGGTGTCGCCGCGGCTCAGCAGGGCGCGCGTGCGCATCATCCGGGCGACCTCCGCGCCGCCCACGCGGCCGCTGCCCAGGTTTCGCAGCCACTTCACCAGGTCTTCCGTGGTGGTAAAGAGGCTGGTGGCGCCGGCGTTGGCGTAGCTGAGCACCGCCTTGTCGAAGCCGTTCCCCGCGGGGCGGTACGAGTAGGCGCGCCCGGGGACGATGCGCTCGTGGTCGTCGTACACCTGGGTGTCGTTCATCCCCAGCGGATCGAAGACGTTGGCCTTCATCCACCGGCCAAAGTCCTCGCCCGTCACGCGCTTTACCACCTCGGCCAGCAGGGTGAAGCCGGTGTTGCTGTACGCCCACTCCGCGCCCGGGGCAAAGTTCAGCTCGCGCTGGCGGGTGATGAGGCGCATCAGGTCGTCCTGCCGGATCACGTCGTCGGTCAGCCCGCCGGCCAGCACCCACAGCGACCACTGGTCGCGCATCCCGCTGGTGTGGCTGAGCAGGTTGCGAAGGGTGATGCGCTGGCCAAGGTCCGGAAGCTCGGGAAGGTGCTGGCGAACGTCGTCATCCAGCGAAAGCTTTCCCTGCGCGGCCAGCGTGGCGATGGCGAAGGCGGTGAACTGCTTGGAGACGGACGCCACGTGAAAGACGGTGCGCGGGGTGATGGGCGCATCGTACTCCAGGTTGGCGCGTCCGTATCCACGCGAAAAGAGCTGCCGGTCTCCGCGAAACACCAGTACCGCGGCGCCCGGCGATCCCGGCCGGTCGTACGCCGCCATCAGCGAGTCCACCACGCGCACGCTCGCGTCAGGTGTGCCGAGTGGCGCGGGCGAGGTGCTGGGGACAGGCCCGGACCCGGCGGGCGTGGCGCAGGCACCTATCACCAGCGCGGCCGCGGTGCCCAGCAGGGCCGATCGCATTCTATTCATTGATGTTTCCTGTAAGGGAGTGGATGGGATTCGAAGGGATGCGGGGCGTACCGCGCAATGCGGCGGGCCTCCGGTGGATCGTATGTAATGGTGGTACTGCACCTTTGTGCTGGATCTGTCTTCCTGAGACTGAGGGAGCGCCACACTGCGCACACCCCAATCTGTCATTCCGAGGGAGCGCCGCCCCGGTTTCTCCGCTGCCTCTGGTGCTGGCGCGCGACCGAGGAATCTACTTTCCGTTTCCTCGTGGCTTGCCGCGGCGCCCCGGACCGGCCCTGACTGGCTGTTTCGCCACCGCGGCGATGGTGCGGGCTGCCGCGTCAGGCCTCCAGTGGGCCGACAGTAGATTCCTCGGCCCTGCAGCCTGCTGCGCGAGCGTCCGGGCACAGTGCGGCCGGGCCTCGGAATGACAGTCCCTGTTGTCATCGAACAGGGTGCGCGGAGAGCCGCTGGACCCAGTGCACACCCCATCTGTCATTCCGAGGGAGCGCCGCCCCGGTCTTTCCGCCATCTCTGGTGCTGGCGCGCGACCGAGGAATCTACTTTCCGTTTCCTCGTGGCCTGCCGCAACGCCCCGGACCGGCCCTGACTGGCTGTTTCGCCACCGCGGCGACGGAGCGGGCTGCCGCGTCAGGCCTCCAGTGGGCCGACAGTAGATTCCTCAGCCCTGCAACCTGCGGGGCACTCGTCCAGGCGCAGCGTGGCCGGGCCTCGGAATGACAGGCGTTTCTATCCAACGTGCGAACTCCGCTGGAGCCGGGACGATCAGCGCCGACGGGCACTCTCGCACTCCCGCACTCCCGCACTCCCGCACTCCCGCACTCCCGCACTCCCGCACTCCCGCACTCCCGCACTCCCGCACTCCCGCACTCCCGCACTCCCGCACTCCCGCACTCCCGCACTCACGCACTCACGCACTCACGCACTCACGCACTCACGCACTCACGCACCTCACTCCGCCCGCAGCGCCTCCATCGGCTCCACGCGCAACGCGCGGCGGGTAGGGACGATGCACGCGAGCAGGCAGACGGCGGTCATCAGCGCCGCGTAGCCGGCGACCAGCACAATGCCGCGGGCGGAGAGCGGCGCCATCCCCATGATCCAGGGCATGGCGGCGACGACGGCGGTGCCGGCGGCGATGCCGAAGCCCACCTGCGCCAGCGGGCGGCGGAAGATGGCCACCACCAGCCGCCGCGCATCCGCCCCCAGCGCCACGCGAATGCCGATCTCCCGCGTGCGCAGAGAGACGGTGAACGCCATGACCGCGTAGATGCCGGCCAGCGAAAGGAGCAGCGCCACCGAGCTCACCAGCACGATGAGCCAGAACCACAGCTCCATGAAGCGGTCCTCGCCCACCCGGTCCAGGGGCACCAGCTGGTGCAGCTGCAGGGTGGGATCGACCTCGGCGGCCAGGGCGCGCAGGCGGGGGGCGAACGACTCCGGCGCGCCCCGCACGTGCACCGCCATGTACAGCGGCGACTCGCCGCCGGGCGCCACGGGGTGGTACAACCCCTCGGGGTCCACGTCCATCCCCAGGTCCGGCACCACGCCCACGATCTGGTGCCATGGCTCCGGCTCGGCGGGCGCGGCCTCGCCCCGCCGCGCGCGGGGGACGTAGCGCACCCGCCGGCCGATGGGATCGCCACCGCCCAGCACGCGCCGCACGAACGACTGGTTCACCACCACCGTCCGCGCCCCCGGCGCCAGGTCGCCGGCCTCGAAGCCGCGGCCCCGCAGCACCGGCACGCCCACGACGGAGAAGTAGTCGGGCGCGACGGAGGTGTAGCTGGCGTAGCGCGCGCCGAGCGCGGGATCCACCGGCGCCGCGGCGCCTTCGTCCAGCTCGATCACGCGGTACGGATGGTCCATCCGCGGCAGGTGTCCGGCGAAGGTGGCGCCCACCACGGCGGGCTCGGCCTCCACCCGCCGCTCCAGCTCCGCCGCCGTCGCCCGCGCGCGCGCCGCCGCGCCCGACGAATCGGCCGCGGCCTGCGCGGGGTCCGCCTCCAGCCGCACGGTCAGGTACCGCGCCGTGGCGAAGCCCACGTCGGCGGACTGGCCGCGCTCCGCCTCACGCTGCGCCACGAACGCGGCCGCGGGAAAGACAACGGTGACGGCGACCTGGGCGATGATGACCGCCGTCCACACCCCGCCGAAGCGGTATCCGCCGCCGCCCGCGCTGGCCCGCCGCAGCCGCGTCCCCAGCGCGCGGGTCACCTTCAGCGCGGGAAGCACGCCCGCCACCAGTGCCGCCAGCACCGTCAGCACGCCGGCGTACACCACCGTCGCGGGGGATACGCGGTCGCCGATCCAGAACGGCAGCCCGGGAAGCTCCGTCACGCCCGCCTCGATGCCGGGGAGCGCCCAGCGCAGCCCCAGGTCCGTGGCCGCGAGCCCCGCGGCCGCGGCCACGCCCGCCAGCACCAGCGCCTCCACGAACAATTGCGCGATGATGCGCCCGCGGCTGGCGCCCAGCGTGTTGCGCACCACGATCTCCCCTTCGCGCGACACGGCCCGCGCAAACATCAGCAGCGCCACGTTGCCGCACACCAGCACCAGCAGCGCCACCAGGAACAGGTTCATGGCCCGCAGCCCCGCCGCTTCCCCGCCCGACGACATGTCGATGATGGAGGTGGCGTACGGCAGCACCTGGGGCTGCAGGTTCGCGTGCGTCCGCGGCAGGTCCGCCGCCGCGCGCCGCCCCAGCGCGGCCAGCTCCGCCTGCGCCTCGTCCATCGTGGCCCCGGGCGCCAGCCGGCCGAAGACGCGCAGGCCGGGTCCCTCCGCCGATTCGGACGCCAGCGCGCTCCGTGGCAGCGGCGCCCAGATCTCGTGCGCGATGGGAAACCCGAAGTCGCGCGGCATCACGCCCACCACCGTGTGCACCGTGGAACCCAGGCGCACCTCGCGCCCCACGATCCGCGGATCGCCCCCGAAGCGCCGCCGCCACAGGTCGTGGCCCAGCACGACGACGGGCGTGGCGCCGGGCCGCTCGTCCTCGTCCACCAGCGTACGGCCCAGCAGCGGCGGCACGCGCGCCACCCGGAACCCCGACGCGCTCATCTCCGCCAGCACCACGGGCTCCATCTGCACGCCGGGGGCGCTCAGGTTGCGCGGAAAGCCGCGGAACGCGCCCACGTCCTCGATCGTCCGCACCCCGTCGCGCCACGCGTCCAGGTCCCGCGGCGAGGGGCGCGCGGGCTCGGCGGCTTGGGCGTCCCAGTGGCGGATGCCCACGATGCGCCCGCCGTCAGGGAGGGGCAGGGTGGGATGCACCACCTGGCTCACGAACTCGAACGTCCCCGCGCCCACGCAGATGGCGAACGCGATGGCCAGCCCGCCCACCAGCGTGAGCCCCGGGTACTTTCGCAGCATGCGAAAGCCCAGCTTGAGGTCCAGCGACAGCCCGCCGGCCCACGCCAGCGTCCGCCCGTCGCGCAACGCTTCCTTGTGCCCCTCCACGCCGCCGAACGCGAGCACCGCCTGGCGCCGTGCCTCGGCGGGGTTCATCCCCGCGCGCAGGTTCTTCTCCGTCTCCATCTCCAGATGGAAGCGAAGCTCCTCGTCCATCCGCGCTTCGGCGTCGCCGCGGGAGAGGAGGCGCAGGCGGGCGCGTATTGCGTGCATCATGAAGGTGAACGGGTGAACGGGTGAACGGGTGAACGGGTGAACGGGCAGCCGATCCGGAGAAGGAGAGCCGTTGTACTGAATCCGAGGAAAAACCTGTCATTCTGAGAGAGCGCCCACCCCGGGCTCTCGGGAGAGCCGCGAAGCCCGTTGGCGCGACCGAAGAATCTCCCTCCCCTCGCGCGGAGCCCTCTCCCGGGCATCGCCCGGGAAACCCGCGTGGCCGAAAGATCCTGCCGCTTCGGATAAAGATTCTTCGGTCGGCGCCATGCTCCTGGGTAAGGGCAGAGCACTGCGCGGCGCCTCCCTCAGAATGACAGGTTTGGTCAGGCCTGGTTTAAACAAAATCCTGGAAAACACCTGTCATTCTGAGCGGAGCGCCCACCCCGGGCTTTCGGGAAAGCCGTGGAGCCGGTTGGCGCGACCGAAGAATCTCCCTCCCCTCGCGCGGAGCCCTCTACCCGGGCATCGCCCGGGAACCCCGCGTGGCCGCAAGACCCTGCCGCCCAGATAGAGATTCTTCGGCCGGCGCCGCGCTCGCGGGCGAAAGGAAAGCACTCAGCGGCGCTTACTGACGCCCCAAACTGGCCCCGTCTGGCTCTTGCGCCGCCTCAGCGATGGCGCGGGCTGCCGCGTCCGGCCTCGCGCGAGCGGACGGTAGATTCCTCGGCCCTGCAACCCGCGGCGTGATCGTCCGAGTGCGGTGTGGCCGGGCCTCGGAATGACAACCCTGTTTTCATCCAGCATGGTGCGCGGAGCGCCGCCGTGTCAGGGAGCCAGGAGGACCAGGTCCATGGCGGCGACGAAGCGGCGCCAGCTTTCCACCTCGGTGCCCAGGGCGCGGCGGCCGGTGGGGGCCAGCGCGTAGTAGCGCGCACGGCGGTTGTTCTCGCTGATCCCCCAGTCGCTGGTGATCAGCCCCTCCTTTTCCAGCCGCTGCAGGGCGGGGTACAGCGACCCCTGGTTCACCTCCAGCGCGCCCTCCGAGATCTGCTGAATGCGCTGGCTGATCCCCCAGCCGTGCATGGATTCCAGCGAGAGCGTCTTCAGCACCAGCAGGTCCAGCGAGCCCCGCAGGGCGTCCGTCTGATTGCGTGCGGTCACCGATGAATCCGGAAAGAGAGCTTCTGTAGCTGTCTACTGTAGCCGTCGAGAGGAAGAATGCGTCTCCTTCCCCTCGCTGTCAAGAGGAGCGATGGAGAGGCGCCTGTTCACGACCGGAAAAAGGCATGACACCGAGGGCACGGGGGACACGGGGATTTTTCTCCTCTGTGGCCTCTGTGGGTAGCAGCTCCCTTGCTCAGTGACGCTGGCGAATTATCTTTCGGGTAGGCGCAATTGGGTGCTCTCCTGCCTGGAGGTGGAGTTGGCTCGAACGCGAATCGAAAGCAGCGATCCCTGCCCGTTCTGCAGCGGACGCTCG
>NZ_DASWNM010000104.1:0-49569 GCF_036399255.1 Longimicrobium sp. | reverse complement strand
CGAAATCCGGCGCGCCGACTGAGAAATCTACTGTCTGCTGCTGGTGCCCCGCCGCATCGCTCCGGCACTGGCCCTGTCCGCCCGTGTCGTAGCCGCGAAGCAGGCACGGCTACCGCGTCTGCCCTCCAGCAAATCCGACAGTAGATTCCTCGGCCCTGCAACCTCTGGTGTGAAAGCAGGCTACGGCGTGGCCGGGCCTCGGAATGACAGCGCTGGTGTATCTGCCTGGATGCGCAGCGTCGGATTCTTGAACACACTCTCGGGAAGTCAGGCGCTTCCGTCAGGAACCCGGAAAGGGAAACACTGAGGCGCACGGCGGCGGTCGCGGGGTGACACTTTACATCCCGCGCACCCGCCGCTAGCTTGCCGTCCACATAGAAGCGAGAGGGCCTCACGGAAGCCGGTGTAAATCCGGCGCGGCCCCGCCACTGTAAGAGGCCCGGCACGTTTCGCCGGCCCCGTCCCGCTCAAACCAAGCCACTGGGCACCAGCCCGGGAAGGCGAGCGGCGACCGCCTCGAGCCAGGAGACGCGGCCCTCTCTGCTCCCGCAATCAGCAAACCCCTCGCGGGAGGGGAGCGGGGTCAGCGAGTATCGCCGGCCAGGGCACGCGCATGCGTGCACCGCCCGCGCCATTCGTGCCCGTCCCTTCCGCGTGCAGCCGGAAGGACGGGCTTTTTGTCGTTTTCCCCCCGCACGCCGCGGCGCCTTCGTGCGACGCGGGCGGCCGCCGTGGCCGCCCTGCTGGCGCTGTCCGCGTGCGGCGGCCGCGCGCCGGAAGCATCCACATCCCCCGCCATCGCCGTGGTGGACGACGCGGGCGACACGCTGCGCCTGGCCGCGCCCGCCCGCCGCATCGTCTCGCTGGCGCCCAACGCCACCGAGACGCTGGTGGCCATCGGCGCGCTGCCGCAGCTGGTGGGGCGGTCGGACTACGACGTGGGGCTGGGGGTGGACTCCGTCGCGTCCGTGGGCGGCGCGCTGGACCCCTCGCTGGAGCGGCTGGTGGCGCTGCGGCCGGACCTGGTGATCGGCTGGCACTCCGCGGGCGCCAACCCGGTGCGGGACCGGCTGCGGGAGATGGGCATCCCCTTCCTGGCCGTGCGCACCACGGATACGACCGACATCTACCGCACTCTGGGCGTGCTGGGCCGCGTGACGGGGCGCGACGCATCCGCCGATTCCGTCACCGCCGCCGTGCGCGCGCAGCTGGCGGCCGTCCGCGCGTCCGTGGCCGGGCGTCCGCCGCGCACCGCC
This sequence comes from Longimicrobium sp., assembly GCF_036399255.1. GTDB lineage: Bacteria > Gemmatimonadota > Gemmatimonadetes > Longimicrobiales > Longimicrobiaceae > Longimicrobium. The sequence goes on along the minus strand of NZ_DASWNM010000104.1, from coordinate 48,313 downwards.
TTCTACGTGATCGGCGACGAGCCGCTGATGACCGCCGGGCCGGGGACGTTCACGGTGCAGCTGATGGAGATCGCCGGCGGGCGCACGGCGTTCCCCGACGCCACGGGGCAGCCGCAGTACGTGTCGATGGAAGAGCTGGTCCGCCGCCAGCCCGAGGTGATCCTGCTTCCCGTGGGCGCGGACGGCGCGGCGCGGGTCGCGGAGCTGCGGACGCGTCCCGGATGGCGCGAGCTGAACGCCTTTCGTGCGGGGACGGTGCACGCGCTTCCCGCGGACGCGGTGAACCGCATGGGCCCGGGAATCGGCGACACGGCGCGGCGCTTTCGCGACGCGCTGCATCCGGACCTGGCGGGGCGGTGAAGCCCGTCGCGCGCCTGCTGCTGCTGGCCGCCGTGCTGGCGGGCGCGCTGCTGCTGAGCGTGCGCCTGGGCGCCGTGCGCCTGGGGACCGGCGAGGTGGTGGATGCCCTGCGCGGCACGGGCGATCCGGCGACGGTGGCCATCGTCCGGCGGCTGCGGGTGCCGCGGTCGCTGCTGGCGGCGCTGGTGGGCGGGGCGCTGGCGGCGGGCGGCGCCACCTTCCAGGCGCTGCTCCGCAATCCGCTCGCGGAGCCGTACATCCTGGGCGTGTCGGGCGGCGCGGCGGTGGGCGCGGTGGGCGTCATCGTGCTGGGCGCCAGCGCGGCCAGCGGGTCGGTGGCGCTGGCGGCGTTCGTCGGCGCGGCGCTCTCCATCGTCCTCGTCCTGCGCCTGGCGGCCTCGGCGGGGCGAACGCTGGACACGCGCGTTCTTCTTCTCGCCGGCGTGGTGGCGGGGGCGTTCTTCAACGCCTGCATCCTGCTGGTCCTTACCTTCAGCAGCGCGGAGAGCTTTCGCGCCGCGCTGTTCTGGATGATGGGCAGCTTCAGCGGCGCCACCTGGCGTGAGATCGGCCTGCTCTCGCTGGCCGGCGGCCCCGCGCTGCTGGTGCTGATGGGGCTGGCCCGGCCGCTGAACCTGCTCTCCGTGGGGGAAGAGACGGCGGCGTACCTGGGGGTGCGGACGGAGCGCGCCAAGCTGGCGGCGTACGGCACGGCGTCGCTGCTGACGGCGGCGTCCGTGGCGGTGAGCGGGGTGATCGGCTTCGTGGGACTGGTGATCCCCCACGTGGTGCGGATGCTGTGGGGGCCGGACCACCGCTTTTTGATCCCCGCCTCCGTCCTCCTGGGCGCCACCTTCCTGGTGCTGGCGGACGTGATCGCCCGCACGGTGGCCGCGCCGGTGGAGCTGCCGATCGGGGTGGTGACGGCGTTCGTGGGCGTGCCGTTCTTTCTGTGGATCCTGCGCAGGAGGGGCGCGTGAGCGGATGGCGCTGCACCGGGCTTACGTACCGGTATCCGGAATCCGCCCGTCCCGCCGTGCTGGACCTGTCGCTTGAGGTCCCCGCCGGCGCCACGACGGCGGTGCTGGGGCCCAACGGCTCGGGGAAGTCCACGCTGCTGCGGCTGCTGCTGGGCATCCTTCCCCCCTCCGCGGGGACGGTGGCGTTCGGCGAAAAGCGGGTGGGCGACTGGGGGCGGGATGCGCTGGCCCGGGCGGTGGGCGTGGTGCCGCAGGGGGAGGAGACGGTGTTCCCCGTTTCCGTGCGCGAGCTGGTGGCCATGGGCCGCTACCCGCACCTGGGCGCGTGGCGGCGCGAGGGGGATGCCGACCGGCGCGCGGTGGAGGAGGCCATGCGCCGCTGCGACGTGTGGGACCTGGCCGCGCGCCCGGTGCCCACGCTTTCGGGCGGCGAGCGGCAGCGGGCGCGGGTGGCGCGCGCGCTGGCGCAGCAGGCTCCCACGCTGGCGCTGGACGAGCCCACGGCGGCGCTTGACGTGGCGCACGAGATGGCGATCTTCGAGCTGCTGCGCGATTTGGGACACGCGGGAAAGACGGTGCTGCTGGTGACCCACAACCTGAACCTGGCCGCGCGCTACGCGGACCGGCTGGTGCTGCTGGACCACGGCCGCGTGGCGGCGGAGGGCACGCCGGCGCAGGTGCTGACGCGCGAGACGGTGGAGCGCGTGTACGGGTGGCCGGTGGAGATCGTGCCGCACCCCGGACCCGGGCCGGACGCGGGCGCGCCGCAGGTGGTGCCGCTGGCCGGCGACCAGTGCGTGCGGATGGCGCACCCGGAAGGGCGGGCCGATGCGGCGTGAGGAGGGTGGCTTCCGCGATTCAGGTGGCGACGCGCATCGGTTGGTTCCGCGCGGCGCCCCCTCCGCTCGCTCAGGCTCGCACCTCCCCCAAAAAACCCTGGGGGAGGTTGAAGCGACGGGCGGAGATCGAAGTGCTACAAAAGTCATCGAACTGCGTCCGCGGGGTGCCCCTCCCCCGGCCCCTCCCCGCTCGTTCCTCACCGAAAGGGGAGAATCCGATCGCGCTCCGGAGGGGATCGAGCGCATGTCCGCGCGCGGCGACGTGCATCGAACTGCGTCCGACGGCGCCCCCCCTCTCCCGGCCTCTCCCCCCCGAACAGCAGGGGGGAGAGGAGAATTCGATCGCGTTCTGGAAAGGTCGTCGGGCGCGTCACCCTCCCCCGCGCAGGTTGCGGGGGAGGGCCGGGGAGGGGGGCGGCCCATCATTCCGCTCCACCCCGTCCGGAGCTCGCCGCTCCCTGCCTCACAACAACCTCCCCCAGTCGTTATTGGGGGAGGTGCGAGCCTGGGCGAGCGGAGGGGGCGTGCACTGGAGCCGTCCGTAGCGTCCCGGCTCCTGACCCGCCTTCTCACCGTGGGCGGGGCGATCCTCCTTTTCCTGCTGTGCGCCCTTCCCGCCGCGGCGCAGCGGCCGGGGGAGATCGCGGGGCGGGTGGTGGAGGCGGGGACCGCGGCGCCGGTGGAGGCCGCCGCGGTGGAGGTGCCGGCGCTGGGGGTGCGCGCGTGGACGGACGGCGCGGGGCGCTTCCGCTTTCGCGGCGTGGAGCCGGGCAGCTACCGCATCCGCGTCAGCCGGGCCGGATACGCGGCGCGGCTGGCGGAGGCGGAGGTGCGCAACGGCGAAGAGGCGTGGATCGACGTGCAGCTCGCGCCGGCCGCCGTGGCGCTGCAGGCGGTGCGGGTCACGGCCGAGGCGGAGCCGGCGGGCGGGACGCGCGTGTCGCGGGAGCAGATCGAGGCCGGCGGCGCGCGCACGGCGGCGGAGGTGCTGGAGCGCGTCCCCGGCGTCCTCGTCCGTTCGACCAGCGCGACGGGTGCGCAGACGGTGAGCATCCGCGGCAGCACGGCGGACGCGGTGCTGGTGCTGGTGGACGGCGTGCCGCTGAACGATCCCGTGACGGGCGAGGCGGACCTGAGCGGCGTCTCCGCGCAGTCCATCGACCGCGTGACCGTGCTTCCCGGCGGCCGTTCCGCGCGCTACGGCCCGCGCGCCGCGGCCGGCGTGGTGCTCATCGAGACCCGCGCGGCGGAGGTGCGCCGCATGGCCGAGCTCTCCGCGGGGACGCTGGAAGAGCGCGCCGGCCGCGCGGAGTGGGGCGCGCCCGTGGCGGATTGGGTGATGCAGGCGGGCGGCGAGGCGCGGCGGATCGAGGGCGGGTTCGACCACCCGCGCTCCGTGGATGATCCCACCATCGTCCACCGGCGCAACGCGGACCTGGCGGAGTGGAGCGCGTTCGCGGCGCTGGCCGGGCGCGCGGCGGGGGGCGAGCTGCGCGCCCGGGGCGGATGGGACGCGCTGCGGCGGGGCCTGCCTGGCCAGGACCACACGCCGTCGGAGCTGGCGCGGCAGGAGATGGAGCGCGGGCGCGGCTCGCTTTCCTGGCGGCGCTCGACGGAGCGGGGCGGCGTCTCGGCGCTGCTCTCCGGCGCGTCGCAGCGGGTGCGGTTCTCGGACCCGGACCCGCCCATCGGCACCGAGTACGACGACACCACGCGCGTGCGCACCGCCTCCCTCCGCGTGGAGATGGAGCGGGTGCCGGCGAGTGGAGCCGGTGACTCACCTGCCCGCTATTCCCTATTCCCTATTCCCTATTCCCTGTTCCGCGGCTGGGGCGGTGGCCTGGAAGCCTCCACGCAACGGGTGGACGCGGGCGCGCTCTCCGCCTCCGCGCCGCGGGCGCGGACGGACGTGGGCGCGTTCGCGCACGCGTCCGCGGGCTTCGGGCGGGGGATCACGCTGGCGGCGGAGGGGCGCATCGACCGGGACGGGGTGACGGAGGACGTCTACCTGAGCCGCTCGCTGACGGCGGGGGCGGCGCTCGGCATCGTCCGCATCCACCTGGCCAACCGCAGCAGCTACAGCCCGCCCTCGCTGGGCGACCAGTTCTTTCGCGCGGGCGTGGGCGTGCAGCCCAACCCGGACCTGCGTCCCGAGCGCGTGCCCAACGAGTGGGAGCTGGGCGCGTCCGCGTCCACCGTGGTGGGCGGGGCGGAGGTGAGCGCGCACGCGGCGGCGTTCGCGGGCGACGTGCGGGGGATGATCCTGTGGCTTCCCGACTTTGCCTTTCGCTGGAGCCCGCGCAACGTCGACGCGCTGCGCCGGGGGATCGACACGCGGGCGGAGGTGCTGCTGCCGCGCGCCGGGGTGCGGCTGACGGGCGCGTACTCGCTGGCGCGGGTGACGTACGACGAGCCGGGGGTGCGGGGGATCCAGCTTCCGTACCGCCCGCGGCACACGGGGTCCGCCGGGGTGGAGTGGCGGGGCGGGGGATGGCGGGTGGACGCGTTCGCCCGCTACACCGGCGTGCGCCATCCCGCCGCGGCGCGGGTGAACGCGCTTCCCGGCTTCTGGAGCACGGCCCTGCGCGCCGGCCGCGACTGGCGCGTGGGGGGATGGACGATGACGGCCGCGGTGGACGTGGACCGCGCGCTGGATGAAAGAGATTCGCTGATCGCTGGTTATCCCGAGCCCGGACGCCGGGTTCGGCTGGACGTGCGCGTGGCGCGCACGGGCTACTCATCCCATCAGGAAAGATAGAGATGCAGAACCGCTTCTTCCGCCGGCTTGCCGCGCTGGCCGCCCTTCCGCTGCTGGCCGCGGCGTGCGACGGCGACGGGCCCAACACGCCCCGCATCGCCGAGCGGCTGGTGCTTACGGTGAACAGCGTCGAGAACTCGCTGTCGCTGGTGCCGGTGGACGGCGGCACGGGCACGCAGGCACGCGCGGTGGGGCTGGGCGCGCAGGGAACGCCCGTGGGCGTGTCGGCCCGCGGCGCGTACGCGGTGGTGCCGCTGGGCACCTACCCGTTCGCCGCGGTGGTGAACCTGCGCACCGGGACGCTGCAGACGCGCGTGGCCCTGCCGGCGCAGTCCGGCGCCACCGGCTCGGACTTCGTGAACGACTCCATCGCCGTGGTGGCCAACTCGGGGCGCAACACGGTGACGCCGGTCAACGTGCTGCGCGGCACGGCGGGGGCCGAGGTGCAGGTGGGCACCTATCCGCAGGCCATCGTGGCCGACGGCGCGCGGGTGTACGTGCTCAACGGCAACCTGGTCAACTTTGCCCCCGCCGGCCCGGGCTCGGTGACGGTGCTGGATGCGCAGCTGGGGGTGGTGCGCACGGTGCAGCTCAGCGGCGTCAACCCGTCCGCGGCGGCGTTCGTGGGCAACCGGCTGTACGTGCTGAACTCCGGCGCGTTCGGGGCCAACAACGGCTCGCTGTCGGTGATCAACCTGCAGACGCTGGCCGAGGAGTCGCACCACACCGGCTTCGGCGAGTTCCCGTCGTCCATCGCCGCGTCGCCCGGCGGCGAGCTGTACGTGGGCATCTACGGCACCGGCATCGTGGTGTGGAACCCGCAGACCCGCACCTTCCGCGTGCCGCTGACGGCGCCGCTCACGCCCGGCGGGTCGGGGATCGTGGCGGGGCTGGGCTTTGGCCCCTCGGGCCGGCTGCACACCGTGAACCCCGGCACCTGCCAGACCCCCGGCGTCATGCACCGCCTGACCGGCGACGCCACCGTGGACCGCACCGTCACCGTCGGCATCTGCCCGTTCGGCATCGCCTTCGCCGACGTTCCGGAGGCGGAGGAGGAGGACTGAAGGGGTGAAGGGTGAACGGGTGAACGGGTGAACGGGTGAACGGGGCGGGCGACACGCCTGTCCCGACTCGCGCACCCCAGAAATCTGTCATCCCGAGGCCCGGCCACACGGAACCGTCCGTTCGCCCGAGTGGTCGCAGGGCCGAGGGATCTACTCTCGGCCTGCTCGAACCCTGACGCGGCAGCCCGCACCGCACCCGCGGCCGTGCCACGGCCGGACAAAGCCGATGGCCCCGCGCGCCGGAGCCGGCTCCGAGCGGCCCGACGCTAGATTCCTCAGTCGCGCGCCGGGTCTGGCGGGCGGGAAGGGTCAGCGCGGCGCTCCTTCGGAATGACCGTTTTCGCGTACATCAGAAATATGTCATCCCGAGGCCCGGCCACACGGAACCGTCCGCACACGCAAGCGGCTGCAGGGCCGAGGGATCTACTCTCCGCCTGCTCGTGCCCTGACGCGGCAGCCCGCACCGCACCCGCGGCCGTGACACGGCCGGACGAAGCCGATGGCCCCGCGCGCCGGAGCCGGCTCCGAGCGGCCCGACGCTAGATTCCTCAGTCGCGCGCCGGGTCTGGCGGGCGGGAAGGGTCAGCGCGGCGCTCCTTCGGAATGACAGATTTTCGCGCACACCAGAAATCTGTCATCCCGAGGTCCGGCCACACGGAACCGTCCGCACACGCAAGCGGCTGCAGGGCCGAGGGATCTACTCTCGAACTGCTCGTGCCCTGACGCGGCAGCCCGCACCGGGCTCGCGGTCACGTCGGAGCCAGACAGAGCCTGCGCGGCCGACGAAAAGCAGCCTGCTTCAACCTCAATTAATCTCCAAGCGGCATAAGCATCAGCGGCCCGGCGGATCATCCGCCGGGCCGCACTGCTTTTCCGGAGGATGCGGATCGCGCAGATTGCCAGCATCCGCCCGCACGTCATCCCGCGCAGACCGCCGCATGGAGCCGCTGATCATCCCCATCCGCGACCGCCGGGTGATGCTTGCCCAGCGAATGGACCTGTTCGGGCACGGCGTCGCGGCGTTCGGTCTGCTTGCGGCGGCGATGGACACGCTCCCCGGCGCCAGCGCCGCGCAGACGGCGCTCGGGGCCGTGGAACTGGTGGGCGCCGCCGCGCTGGCCGGCGCCATCGTGCGCGAGGTGAGAGAGCGCGACGAGCACCGGCCCGCGGGCATCAGCTGGCTGAACCTGGCCGCGGCGGCGGTGCTCTTCATGGAGTGGTACGCGCGGTGGAGCGCTGGCGGCAAGCTGATTTCGCCGCCCCTGCTGAGCGGCGTGGTCGCGCTGGGGCTCGCCTTTCTGCACCCGCGCATCCAGCGCCGCCTGCGCGAAAAGTGGTCGCTGCGCGTGGACGACGACGGCATCTCCCTCCGCGCCGGCCGCTTTCGCCGCGCCGCCGCCCGCTGGAGCGAGCTACGCTCCATCGACGCCACCCCCGAATCCGTCCGCCTGGTCACCGCGGACGGCCGCGAGCAGCGCATCTCCATCCGCCTGGCCCGCAACCGCGACGGGATCGCCGCCGCCGTCACCGAGGCCGCGCGGCTCCACCTGCCTCTCTCGAATGACCAAAAGGAAGGCCTCACACAGAGTTAACGGAGTCAGCGGAGGTCTTCCCTCCGTTAACTCCGTTGACTCCGTGTGAGTTCCCCACCTGCTGCGCAGACCCTTGCGCAGGGAACTTGGCCCAGCAGTAGCGGCATCCGGCCCCGCCGTTGCCGGCTATTCCCTATTCCCTATTCCCTATTCGTCGCTACTGCACCGCCAGGTCCGGGTTCACCCAGATGTCGTAGTCGGAGCCGGCGGCGCGCTGGCGGCCCCAGGAAAGAATCACGTGGCCGGGCGTGGCGTGCAGGATGGGGTGCGGCTGCACGTCGTACTGGTCCGCGTCCGTGGTCAGCTTGACCGGCGCGCCCCACGCCGCCCCGTCGGTGGTGCGGTAGTAGAGGTTGTAGCCCGCGTCGCCCGCCACCGCGCCGTAGGTGACCAGAAAGCGCCCGTCGTGCAGCACGATGGGCTGCGAGTCGTGCGCGTTCTCCCCCTCGCTCACGGGCACGCGCGGCGTGCTCCAGTCGTACGGAGTGGCCGAGGTCCTGGCGTAGATGGCCATCTGCCCCCCCGGCCCGGTGGCCTGGAAGGTCACCATGTACATCCCGTCGCTCTCGCGCTTTGCCACGCGCGGCAGCATGGCGCTGGCCCCGTTGCTCACCGTGGTGCGCAGCCCGTCCCACGTGGCGCCGCCGTCCAGGCTGCGCGCGATGTGTCCCACGTACGCCGTGCCCGTGTAGCGCTGGTAGGCCATCGTCAGCGACCCGTCAGCCTCCAGGATCACGGACGGATTCATGTCGCCTGCGGTGGACCAGCCCAGGTTTACCGCGCCGTGCTGCGTCCACGTGGTGCCGTTGGCCGAGGTCGCGCGGTGGATGCGGTACGCGCCCTTGGCGTCGACCACGATGTAGAACAGGCTGAACGCGCCCGACGCGTGCTGCACCAGCGAGGGATGCCGCTCGTTCAGCTTGGTGCCCACGATCAGTGAGGGCACGCTCCACGTGGCGCCGCCGTCCGCCGAGGTGGAGACGAACAGGTCGCCCGAGTTGGTGCGCGCGGCCAGCCGCTCCAGCACGATCATCAGCCGGCCGTCGCGCGTGCGGATCAGGCTGGGCTGATAGTCGTTCTGCGTGCCCGCGTAGATGGGCGCGCCGCCGGCCGTAGCCGCGAGCACCGCCGCGCCGGCCTCCGCCGGGCCCAGCGCGCGAACGGGATCGTCGCCGCACGCGGCCAGCGCGCCGGCGGCAAGCAGCAGGGCCGCGAGACGAGGGGTGTGGTTGTGCATGAGACCTGGACGGGGGAAGGAAAGAAGATGCGTAGCGCGGCCGATCAGGGCCGCGCCGCGCCGAAAAGGCAAGCGCGGTGCCGGAGGTAAGGCGCCGCGCATGTGTTTGGGATGATGTAAGATAGGCGGATTTTGACCGCTCGTCCAGCCGCCGCGTGCGCACCGTGCGGGGGCGGCTCCCCGCTCCGTTCTTGTGCAGCAGAAGGACGCGGAGACCGTGGATGGACGATCATCCCGATCCGCCCAAAGACCTGTCTCATACCGAATCCGGGAAAACAACACCTTGATGGGTACAGAGGAACAGAGTCAGACAGAGGAGGCAAGATGATGTTTCAGCTCGCTTTCTCTGTCTGACTCTGTTCCTCTGTACGATCATTCTTTTTCAGGAGCCGGTATCACGCAGAAAAGCAGAGGACGCGGAGTCGTTCCTCTGCGTCCTCTGCTCCCTCTGTGTGAGACCCATCTTGTGCCGGGGCTGGATCAGAACGCCGAAACCAGCGTGGCGTCCTCCGGGGCCTGCGCCGGCTCCGGGGCGATGGCGAGCGGGCGCGGACCCTCGACCAGGTCGCGGGCCTCGTGGATGGCGTCGGCGACCACCGAGGCGGCGGCGTACGCCTGGCCCGGCGTGTGGCTGGCCATCACCTGCATGCGGAACCGCGAGCCGCTGATGGGCACCGCCGGGTACTCCACCATGTTCACGAACACGCCGCGCTCGAAGATGGCGCGCGCCGCCAGCCGCGCCACCGGGGCGTCGCCCACCGCCACCGGCACCACCGCCGACGGGTCACCGATGGTCTCGATGCCGCGCCGGTTCAGCTCGCCGCGCAGCGTGGTGGTGGCCGCCATCAGGCTGGCGCGCAGCGTGTCGCCCTCCGGCGAGCGGACGATGCGCAGCGACTCGCGCGCCACCGCCGCGCCCAGCGGCGACATCCCCGTCGAAAAGATGTGGGGGCTGCCGAACACGCGGATGAACTGCCGCACCGCCGGCGAGCGGGTGGCCAGGAAGCCGCCGTTGGCGCTGAAGGTCTTCGAGAACACCCCCATCACCAGGTCCACCTTCCCCAGCATGCCCTGCGCGCCGATGCTCCCCGTGCCCCGCGGCCCCAGCGCGCCGAAGTCGTGCGCCACGTCCAGCAGCAGCGTGGCGCCGTGCTCGTGGCAGATCGCCTGCAGCGCCTCGATGGCCGGCACGTCCGAATCCATGGAGAACAGCCCCTCGCTGATCACCAGGATGCCGTTGGCCGTGTCGCGCGCGCGGATCTTTCGCAGGTGCCGGCGCACCGCCTCGTTGTCCCGGTGGCGAAAGCGCACCACGTTGCGCGTCGCCGCGTTGGCGCCCGTCTGCAGGGAGGCGTGCGCCAGCGTGTCCATCACCACGTAGTCGTCGGGCTTGACCAGCGCGTTGATGGTGCCGAAGCCCGCAGCCCACCCCGTGGGGAACAGCACCACGTGCGGCGTCTCCAGCGCCTCGCCCACCGCGCTCTCCAGCGCCAGCGTGGCCGCCGAGTTGCCGCTCAGCATGCCGCTCCCCGAGCTGTGCAGCCCGTGCTCGCGAATGGCGCGGTGCGCCGTCTCGATGACCATGGGGTGCGTGGAAAGCCCCAGGTAGTCCTGCGACAGAAAGTTCAGCCCCACCGCGCCCACCCCCGTCTCGCTGCGCACGGCGCCGGCGGCGCGCGCCGGCGTGTCCAGGCTGCGCGAGTACGGCCACAGCCCCGCGTGCCGCCTTGCATCCTGCCACTCGAAGAAGGGCTCCGTGCGCGCCAGCAGGTCAGGGCCGGTGGGCTGCGCGTAGTTGGAGACGAAGTGGGTGTACAGGGGTGACGTAAAAAGGTCGCTCGACATGTAGGCTCCCGAGGGGGGGTGAAACGATGGCGGAGCAGGTCGGCACGCGCGCAAACAGGTGTCCCGGGCAGGTGCCCGGGCCGGAAATGCGCTCCCGGTATGGATGGGAGGTGATTTGTAGAAAAGTGCCGGAAGAACGTGCGGCTGCACGTGCGGCGGGACTCGTCCAAACTGTAACAACAAGCCCTGATGTCGTCAAGCGGGCGCTTCACTACACCACTTGCATTGCTCCGAAACCGAGGTGTTTACAGGGTTTATGAGCGATTTTGTCGCGTCGGGGACGCATGAAATGTTGTTCTCCCATTGGCGTATAAAGCACTGTTGCCGATCCAGTGAGATCTATTTGTCCAATGCGCACGTACAATGTCTCCAACCGCGCTGGCCTGCATCCGCACGGATTCGGAAGAAAAAACGGAGAAATCGCGGAATTCCGGTGCCTGTGCCCGGGGGGGCGCGAAGACGAAAACGCCCCGCCCGGCATCGGCCGGACGGGGCGCTTCAGGGCGGACGCCGGCGGAGCTACGCGGCGGTCTGCTGCAGGCCGGCGAACGGGACCGCGAACGCGTGCGGGCCCTCCACGAGGGCACGTGCGTCGTGGATGGCCTCGGCGACCACGGCCGCGGCGGCGCGCGCCTGCTCGCGCGAGTGGTCCGCCATCACCTGCATGCGGAACCGCGACCCGCGGAGGGGCACCGCCGGGTACTCCACCAGGTTCACGAACACGCCGTGGTCGAAGATCATCCGCGCCGCCACGCGCGCCACCGGTGCGCCGCCGATGGCCACCGGCACCACCGGCGACGGCGCGCCCAGGGTCTCGATGCCGCGCCGGTGCAGCTCGCCCCGCAGCGTGCCGATGTTCTCGAACAGCCGCTCGCGCAGCTCGTCGCCCTCGGCCGAGCGGACGATGCGCAGCGACTCGGTGACCACCGCCGCCTGCAGCGGCGACAGCGCGTTGGAAAAGATGTGCGGCCCCCCGAACACCCGCACGAACTGCCGCACCGCCGGCGAGTGCGTGGCCAGGAACCCGCCGTTGGAGCCGAACGTCTTGCTGAAGGCGCCCATCACCAGGTCCACCTTGCCCAGCATGGCCTGCGCGCCCACGCTGCCGGTGCCCCGCGGCCCCATGGCCCCGAAGTCGTGCGCCGCGTCCACCAGCAGCGTGGCGCCCCACTCGCGGCAGATGCCCTGCAGCTCCTCGATGGCGGGGACGTCCGAATCCATCGAGAACAGCCCCTCCGTCACCACCAGGATGGCGTTCTGCGCGTCGCGCGAGCGGATCTTGCGCAGGTGCCGGCGCACGGCTTCGTTGTCCAGGTGGCGAAAGCGCACCACGTTGCGCGTGGCGGCGGCGGCGCCGGCCTGCAGGCAGGCGTGGGCCAGCGTGTCCATCACCACGTGGTCGCCGGGCCGTACCAGCGCGGTGATGGTGGCGAACCCCGCGCCCCAGCCGGTGGAGAACAGCGCCACGTGCGGCATGTGCAGCGCCTCGGCCAGCGCGTCCTCCAGCACCAGCGACGGCGCCGTGTTGCCGCCCAGCATGGCGCTGCCGGCGCTGTGCAGCCCGTGGTCGCGCAGGGCGCGGTGCGCCGCCTCCACCACCCGCGGGTGCGTGGAGAGCGACAGGTAGTCCTGCGAAAGAAAGTTCAGCCCCACCGCGCCGGCGCCGGTCTCGCCGCGCACCGCGCAGGCGGCGCGCGGCGCGGCGTCCAGGCTGCGCGAGTACGGCCACAGCCCCGCCTGGCGGCGGGCGTCCTGCCACGCGAAGAACGGCTCCGTGCGCCCCAGCAGGTCCGGCCCGGTGGGCTGCGCGTAGTGCGAGACGAAGTGGGTGTACAGGGGGGATTCGAACATCTCGTGCGGCATGGAGCTCCCGCGAAAACGCGAAGGGCGAAAAAGAGGAGGACGCATCGCCGGCACGCGCGGACGGGCCGCATGCGCCGCCGGGGCGCGGCTGCCGAGTCGCTGAAAAGCCGGAAACCGCCGCGAAGAGAACCTCCGCGGCAACGAGGGAACCCGGGTGCGCGGCCGCACCCCCCTCTGGCATGTCGTGATTGGATACTGAATCTTACCCGAAGCTCGCGCTGGCGTCAACGGAACGAACCCCTGCGCGTGTCAGGATTTCTCCTACGCTCGCGTTTCATGACGAACGCGGCTCCGGCGCGGCGGTTGCGGGTATCAAACGTCGAAGGTTGGTACATGCTCCCGCCGGCGGCCGCCGGAAAGGGGGGAGTCCACGGAGGCGGGGAAGAGCCGGAGCGGATGGAAGAGCGCGTGGTGCTGGTGGACGAGAACGACGTCCAGGTGGGAACGCTTGAAAAGCAGCGCGCGCACCTGGAGGGGCGGCTGCACCGCGCCCTCTCCGTCTTCGTGCTGAACGCGCGGGGCGAGATGCTGCTGCAGCGCCGCGCCACGGCCAAGTACCACTCCGGCGGCCTGTGGACCAACGCCTGCTGCTCGCACCCGCGCCCCGGCGAGCCGGTGGACCAGGCCGCCCGGCGCCGGCTGCGGGAAGAGATGGGGATCGACAGCGCGCTGACGCCGCTGTTCGCCTTTACCTACCGCGCCGACGTGGGCGGCGGACTGGTGGAGCACGAGTACGACCACGTCTTCGCCGCCGAGTGGGAGGGCGACCCGGTGCCCAGCCCGGACGAGGTGGATGGATGGCGCTGGGCGGGCGTCGACGAGGTGGCCGACGAGGTGCGCCGCAGCCCGGAGGCGTTCACCCCCTGGTTCCGGATGGTCTTCGCCCGCCCGGACTGGCCGGAGCGGCTGCGCGCCCTCCACGCAGCCGCACGCTGACCCGTTCCACGACACGTCGCCCCACTTTCCGACAGTCGCTGTACCGTCCGCCCCGCCATGGAAGCCCGCGATGGGCCCGGACGCAGCGCATCCGCGCCCGACGGCAGGCAGAAGCGCGAGCTCGCCCCAGGAGCGAATGAATTCGCCGCTGGACGATCGCGAAGTCCGCCTTCGCGGACTGTAGCCGAGACCGTGGGGCGAGGCGGCGGAGTTCGAGGATCGCCCTGGGAGCGGACGCGCAGGGGCTGGGGATGCCGCACATAGCCGGGCCGCCGAGTCCGCGCAGGCGGACTTTGCGCCGTTGCAGCGGCGAATTCATTCGCTCCCGCTGGCGGACCCGGCCCGATCGGTCGGTATTTGGGCGCGCGTGTCGCTGCGATGCGGCGTGGCCCGGCGCGTGCGGGTGCCCGCGGCGCGCAGCGTGGGCCGAACCCGCGGTCCGCTCCGCGCTCGGCGCGATGAGGCCGGAAGACGTAGCCGGAGAACGTGGCCGGTCCGGCGCGGATGGGTCGCGGTACCCGCGTGAGGGATGCGCGCCCGCAGGGTCGAGACACCGGCGCGCCGTGCACGAACCGACGGAAACGGGCGGAACCCTGGCGCGCCGGGGGCTCGGCGCCGTTGGCAACAGCTGTATCGTTGCCTACGGCGCGCGCAGCCCGGCCCGGAGCGCAGCGGAGGGACACGCCCAAACCCAGCGGTTCCCCGTCCGTGCACCCCGCGCTCCCGATCCCGGCGCCGAAAACATGACCAACAAGAGCCCTCGATGACCGATACGATCGCCGCGCCCGCGGCCCTGGACGCCAACCCGCTGTTTTCCGGCGAAACGCCGGTCCCCTTTCACCGCATTCTCCCCGAGCACGTGGTGCCCGCCGTGCGCCAGGCGCTGGCCGACGCGCAGGCGGGCGTGGACGCGGTGGCGGCGCTGGCGGAGCCGCGGACGTACGCAAACACCATCCACGCGCTCGAGGAGATCGGCGAGCGGCTGGGGCGCGTGGTGCGGCCCGTCTCGCACCTGAACGCGGTGATGAGCTCGCCCGAGCTGCGCACGGCGTACGAGACGGTGCTGCCGGAGGTGTCGGCCTACTCCGCGCGCATTCCGCTGAACGCGGAGCTGTGGAGCGCCGTCCGCGCGTACGCCGCCACCGACGACGCCCGCGCCCTGGCCGGCGTGCGGCGGCGGCACCTAGACAAGGTGGTGCGCTCGTTCGAGCGCGCCGGCGCCGACCTGCCGCCGGAACGCAAGCAGCGGGTGGAGGCGCTGCGGGTGGAGATGTCGCGCCTGACCACCGAGTTCGCCAACCACGTGCTCGACTCCACCAACGCGTGGGAGCTGGTGCTGACGGACGAGGCGGAGCTGGAGGGGCTCCCGGACTCGGCGCGGGCGCAGGCCCGCGCGGCGGCGGAGGCCAGGGGGATCGACGGATGGCGGTTCACGCTGCAGCAGCCCTCGTACCAGCCGTTCATGCAGTACGCCGCCCGGCGCGACCTGCGCCAGCGCATCTACCATGCGTACATGAACCGCGCGTCCAGCGGCGAGCACGACAACCGCCCGCTCATCCGGCGCATCCTGGAGCTGCGCCGCGAGCTGGCGGAGATCCTGGGCTTTCGCGACTACGCGGACCTGGCGCTGGAAGAAAGCATGGTGGGGAGCGGCGCGCGCGCGGTGGCCTTCGAGGAAGACCTTACGGAGCGCACGCGGCCCATCTGGCTGCGGGAGATGGAGGGTCTGCAGGCCTTTGCCCGCGCGGAGCTGGGGCTGGACCCGCTGGAGCCGTGGGACGTGTCGTACGCCATCGAGCGGCTGCGGCTGGCCCGCTACGACATGGACGCCGAGCTGCTGCGCCCCTACTTCCCCATGGACCGCGTGCTGGAAGGGCTCTTTGGCCTTACCGAGCGCTTGTTCGGCGTGCGCGTGCGGCCGCGCGAGCTGGAGGCGGTGTGGCACCCGGAGGTGCGCTTCTACGACGTGGTGGACGAGGACGGCACGCTGCTGGGCAGCTTTTACACGGACTGGTTTCCGCGCGAGAGCAAGCGCGGCGGGGCGTGGATGAACGGCCTCGTCGTGGGCGGGCCGCGGGAGGGCGGGTGGAAGCCGCACCTGGCGCTGATGGCGGGGAACCTGTCGCCGCCGGAGGGGGGCCGCCCCGCGCTGCTCACCCACCGCGAGGTGCAGACGGTCTTTCACGAGTTCGGCCACCTGCTGCACCACGTGCTGTCGCGCGTGGAGGTGGGGGCGCTGGGGGGAACGCGCGTGCCCAGCGACTGGGTGGAGCTTCCGTCGCAGATCATGGAGAACTGGACGTGGGAGCGCCCGGCGCTGGACCTGTTCGCGCGCCACTGGCAGACGGGCGAGCCCATTCCCGAGGAACTGTACCAGAAGATGCGGGCGGCGCGCACCTTCATGGGCGCGCACCTGCAGATGAAGCAGCTCAGCTACGGCACGGTGGACCTGGAGCTGCACGTGCGCTACGACCCGGCCGTGGACGGCGACCCCGTGGTCCGGGCGCAGCAGGTGATGGAGCGCTTTGCGCCCCGCCCCGACTTCGCGCGCGACCACTTCATCACCGCGTTCTCGCACATCTTCAGCGGTGGGTACGCGGCGGGATACTACAGCTACATGTGGTCGGCGGTGCTCGAGGCGGACGCGTTCACCCGCTTTCAGCGCGAGGGGCTGTTCAACCGCGAAACCGGCCGCGCCTTCGTGGACGCGGTGCTCAGCCAGGGCGACGCGGAAGAGCCGGACGAGCTGTTCCGCCGCTTCATGGGCCGCGATCCGGACCCCGAGGCGCTGCTGCGCCGCGACCTGGGCCTGGACGAGGTCGCGGCGGAGGCGGACATCGCGTCCTGATCCCGAATTCGGAAAAACAACACCTTTTATGGGTACAGAGGAACAGAGTCAGACAGAGGAACCAGGCTGATCTTTCAGCTCGCTTCCTCTGTCTGACTCTGTTCCTCTGTACGATTGTTTTTTATGACCCCGTAACCGCCGGCGGATCCGCGGTCCCGCTACGCGGCGCCCGCGCCTTCGCCGGGCGCCTCGCGGGCAAGGCCCAGCGCGCGCAGCCGCTTCTGCAGGCTCTGGCGGTGCAGGTCGAGCGCGCGGGCGGTGGCGCTCACGTTGCCGCCCTGCCGCTCCAGTGCCGCCGCCAGGAACCGCCGCTCCCACGCGTCCACCGCCCGTTCGCGTGCCTCGGCAAAGGGCAGGTCCGCCAGGGCGGCGTCCACCGGGTCCACCGGTGCACGGCTCTCGGCCAGCTGCGGCGGCAGGTCGCCCGCTTCGACCCGCTCTCCCTCAGCCATCACCGCCGCCCGCTCCACCGCGTTGCGCAGCTCGCGCACGTTCCCTGGCCACCCGTACGACAGCAGCAGCCGGCGCGCCCCGTCGCTGAAGCCGAGAATGGGGCGCCGGTAGCGGCCGGCGAAGTGAGCCAGAAAGTGCAGCGCCAGCGGCATCACGTCCTCGCGCCGCTCGCGCAGGGGAGGGATGTGCAGCGGAATCACCTGCAGGCGGTACAGCAGGTCTTCGCGAAACGCGCCGCTGGCCGTCATCTGGTCCAGCGGCCGGTTGGTGGCGGCCACCACGCGTACGTCCACCGCCACCGGCCGGGTGGATCCCAGACGCGTGATCGTTCGCTCCTCCAGCGCCCGCAGCAGCTTGGCCTGCGCGGCGGGGGCCAGGTCGCCCACCTCGTCCAGGAACAGCGTGCCGCCGTCCGCGGCCTCGAACAATCCCTCCGCGTCCCGGTCCGCCCCCGTGAACGCGCCGCGCACGTGGCCAAACAGCTCGCGCTCCACCAGCTCGCCGGGAAGCGCGGAGCAGTTCAGGGCCACGAACGGGCCGGCGCGGCGCCGGCTCTCGTCGTGCAGCGCCCGCGCCACCAGCTCCTTCCCCGTGCCGCTTTCGCCGGTGACCAGCACGGTGGCGTCGGTGGGCGCCGCGCGGCGAACGACCCGCACCACCTCGCGCAGCGGCGCCGAGTCACCGATGAGCCCGCGGAACTCGCCGGCCAGCTCGCGCCGCAGCCGCGCGTTCTCGGCCCGCAGCGACAGCACCTCGCGCGCGCGGCGGACGAGCGCCCGGATCTCTTCGTTGTCGAACGGCTTGGGAACGTAGTCGTACGCCCCTTCGCGCAGGGCCCGCACGGCCGTGCGCTCGTCGCCGTGCGCGGTGACCAGGACGAAGAGGGTGTCCGGGTGGCGCGTCCGCACCTCCTCCATCAGCGCCAGGCCATCCATGGCGGGCATGGTGAGGTCGCTCAGCACCAGGTCCGCCGGCGCCTCGTCCAGGGCGGCGAGCGCCGCCGGCGCGTGCTCCGCCTCGCGCACGTCGTGCCCGTCGCTCTCCAGCAGCTCCGCCAGCGAGAACCGGATCGCCCGCTTGTCGTCAACGACCAGGATGCGCATCAGTGGGGGCGGAATGAGGGATTGGCGATGGAGAAAGCCCGCCGATTGCTCGACGGGCCTGCTGAGTGGTACAGCGCACGAGGCGAGAGCCGTAGAGCCGCGCTACCGCTCAACGTGAAGCGTCAACAGCCTGTCTGCGGCGAGCTTCCGCAAAGATCTCCTCGACGGAAAGATCGCGTTCGAGAACGTCGCGTTCTTCCGTATAGTTTCCGTTTCCAGCGGTGAACTGGCTGAGGAAGCGCAGCGTATTCGCTACGCCCATCTCACGGCTGAGAATGGCGATCGCCTCCTCGGTGATTTCCGACAACGGCTTCACGGTAGTACTCATCGCTGTACCTCCTGAATCAACTCTAACGGACTTACCGCCCGCGTCAAGCCGGTTTCCAATTTCTTGGCGCGGCGTAAGAACCTGTAGTCGCAGGTGCAGAAGAAGTCCACTCCCGCCTGCACCGCGCACGCCAGGTGTGCTGCATCAAGCCCCTTTAGCCCAAGCATCCGATACGACTGCGTGCGCTGATCTACGGCTTCGTCAATCTGAACGACTTCGGTGGCTAGCGCGAGCACCTGCGCACTTGCCCCTCGGCGCATACGGTTACGATTGCGCTCGTGCTCGATCTTCAACACGGCGGAGCTTACAAGTTCGACCTCACCAGCTTCGATGAGTGCAACCACTTCCGTGATCGCCTGCGCCTCCAGCCGAACGCGATCTTCCCGCATATCGTCGGTCGGCCGTTGGATCGTGCATGTGTCTAGATAGATACGCATGCACAGGAAGGTAAACAAAGCACACAGACGAGACAACGAGACTTCACCTGCCACCGCACGTAAAGATCAGGCGATCAGCAGCGTGCCAGAAACGGCTCCGCGATGCGCGCCACCACGTCCTCCGCGAAGTCGGCGGGGCCGTTGGCGAGGACGGCGACGGCGACGCCGTGGTCGGGATACAGGAGCAGAAAGGCGCGCAACTGGTGCGTGCGGCCGCCGTGGTGCACGATGCGGCGCCCCGCGGCGTCGCGGCCCGTGCGCCAGCCGATGCCGTAGCCGGTGTCGTCGCCCGCGGCGGTGCGCTGGGGAGTCCACATCATCTCCAGCGTTTCGCGCCGCAGAAAGCTCCCCTCGAGCAGCTGCCCGCCAAAGCGCGCCAGGTCGATGGCAGTGGACGTGAATCCGCCGCCCGCCCAGGTGCCGGCGTACTCCACGTACGGCGAGCGCGTGCAGCCGGCCGCCGTGCATCCGGTGTACTGAACGGCGCGCGCGGAATCGAGGTCCGTCAGCAGATCCACACCCGTGCTCTCCATCCGCAGCGGCGCGAAGACCTCGTCGCGCATCAGCGAGAGGAAGTCGCGGCCGGCGGCGGACTCCATGGCGGCGCTCAGCAGCACGAAGCCGTAGCTGGAGTACGCGTGGCGCGTTCTCGGCGCCGCGACCAGCGGATCGTCCGCGAAGATGGCCAGTGCCTCCGTCGCCGTTCGCGGCCGCGCCGCCCGCCCGAAGTCCTGGGGCCCGTAGTGGCGAATGCCGCCCAGGTGCCCGGCCAGCTGGCGCAGGGTGACCGGCGCGTCCTTTTCAGGAAACGACGTGGCGTAGCGCTGCACCGGCGCGTCCAGCTCCACCACCCCTCGCTCCACCAGCCGCATCAGCGCCGCGGCGGCCAGCGGCTTGGACACGCTGCCGATGCCGAAGACGGTGGACGGGGTCGCGCGGACGCTGTCTTCCACGTTCGACCAGCCGTACCCGGCGCTCCAGGTCACCTCTCCGTCCGTCGCCACGGCCACCGCCAGCCCCGGCACCCCCGCCGTTTGCCACAGCGCGTGCGATCGCTCCGCCGCGATGGTGCAGGGTGGGGGCACGGCCGTCTGCGCGTGCAGGGGCATGGCGAAGGCGGCCAGCACCAGCGCGGCGCCTCCCGCCGCGCGCGCCGGCTCCAGCGTCCGCCCCTGGTCCGCCGGGACGGCGGTGGGGATGACGATGCGGAACTCGGCGCCGCCGCCGGGGGCATCGTCCACCTCGGTCGTCCACCCCTCCTCCCGCGCCACGCGGCGCACCACGGCGAGGCCCAGCCCGGTGCCGCCGCCGCCGGTGTGGAACGGCTCCCAGATGCGCTCGCGCTCCCCGGGCGGCACGCCGGGGCCCCCGTCGCGCACCGTGATCGTCGTCCCGCCGTCGGCGGTCCGCGCGGCCAGGGCGACGGTGCCGCCGGCGGGCGTGTGCTCCACCGCGTTCAGCAGCAGGTTCAGCAGCGCCTGGGCAAGCGGCTCGCGGGCGGAGTGCGCCGTGGCCCCATGCGCATCCACCAAAATGCGGACGCCCGCCCTGTCCGCGCGGCCGGTGACCAGCAGCGCCAGGTCGTCGAAGAGCGGGGACAGCGGCGTGCGCGCGTCCGCATCCCGCACCCGCGGCGCCCGCTTCGCGATGCCCAGCAGGTTCGCCACCAGGCGCTCCACGCGGCCGACTTCCTCCAGGATCACGGAGGCGTAGCGGCGGCGCTTGTCTTCGGGGATCTCTTCCTCCGCCAGCCGCTGGGCCAGCGAGCGCACGCCGGTGAGCGGGTTGCGGATCTCGTGCGCCAGCGAGGCACTCAGCTCGCCCACGACCGCCAGGCGCTCCTGCTCGGCCGCCGCGGCCGCCAGCTCGCCGGTGCGCACGGCGCGGATCTCGATGTCGTAAAAGCGCAGCCGTGCCACGCCGTAAAAGAGCAGCCCCTGGATCCACACCATCGCCAGCGGCATGACGAAGACGGTGGTTTCGCCGCGCGTCAGGATGCCGCCCAGCACGCCGACCGGCATCACCATCGTCATCAGGATCAGCACCGTGCGGCCGATGCGCTTTTCCCGCGGGCTTCCGGGATCGCGCTTCATCTTCCGCACGAACAGCCAGCTGGCCACGCCCCACGCGCCCACGGTCCACGCCAGCAGCACCAGCTCCGACTCGCGCGCGCCGACGGACGCCAGGTCCAGCGGCAGCAGCGCCAGCCCCAGGAGGATGGCCGCCACCGCGCCGCGGGCGGACCCGCGGTTCTCATGGATGGAAAAGGCCAGGAACAGCCCCGGCGCCATGTGCACCGCCCCGCTGACCACGGGCCCCAGCCGGTCCCAGCCGTCCGTGGCGTACGCCCACCCCTGCGCGGCCAGCCACACCATCAGCGAGAGCTGAAAGAGGGAGAACCAGCGTACGGACGAGGCGCGCGGGTTGAAGAGCAGCAGCAGCGCGGTGCCCGTGAAGGTGACGCCCAGCGCAAAGAACGCCACCGCCGCGGCGAGCGTGTTCATCAGAAGGTGAGCCCCAGGCCCAGGACGAGGGTGCGTTGCGAGAAGTACGAGAGCGTCGGGCGGCGCTCCGCGTAGCCGGCGCCGTAGGTATACCCCGACACGTTCTTCGTGTCCAGAAGGTTCAGCGTTTCCAGGTACACCACGCCCACGCCCGCGCGCATGGGGAGGTAGCGCGTGACCCGCGCGTCCAGCCGCCGGTAGGTGGGGAGCCGCGCCCCGTTCGGCGCGCCGTAGACGGGGGCCACGCGGCCGTCCGGGCCCTCGCGGCCGCCGGTGATGTCGGTGAACGGCTTTCCGGATCCAATGCGCAGCGTGCTCCCCAGCTCCCAGCCGGGCCGGAAGCTCCAGCGCGCCACCGCGGTCAGCGAGTGGCGCACGTCCACCGCGCCCGGCGCCGTGCGCCCGTCCTCCAGCTCCACCTGTCCATCGAGGTACGAGTAGGTGATCCACCCGTTCAGCCGGCGCTGCTCGCTCCAGCGCACGATGGCGTCCACCCCCGCCACGCGCCCCGCCTCGATCCGCGGCCCGTCCCCGTCCGCCACGTAGCCGGCGTAGCGCTTCACGTAGCCTTCCACCTTGAGCGACGGCTCGCCGCCCCGCTCCGCGCCGACGACGAGGTGCCGCGCGGCCGTCGGCGTGCCCGCGGGGGCGCCGGCGTCCGGCACGCGGTACCGGGTGCGCCAGCGCCCCTGGTGAAACACGCCGCCGCCCAGCCGCAGCGTCCAATCACCCGCGCGATACGCCAGCGCCAGGCGCGGGTCCGCGCTCCATGCGTCTTCCCCCGGCAGCCGGTCCGCGCGCATCCCCGCGATCACCGCCAGTGAGGATGAGAGGGCGCGCTCCGCCTCCACGTAGCCGCCCAGGTGCCGCGCGTCCTCGCCCGTGTCCAGCGCATCCGCGGGCGAGCCGGGGGCAAGGCGGTCGGTGGAGGGGACGATGCCGGCCTGCGCGTTGTCCATCCACGCCCCCTCCGCGCCGAAGGAGACGCGCCCGCCGCCCGCCAGCGACACGTCCGCGTCCACCCGCGCCGTGGCGCCGCGGTCCGTGCGCTCGCGGTCCAGCACGCCGAAGCGAAAGCGCGTCTGCCGGCGCGACGCGCTGACGGCGCCGCGCACCGCCACCCGCGCCTCGCCCAGCAGCGTCCGCCCGCTGAGCGCGGCCAGGCGGTTGGAGCCCTGGCTGCGGAATGGGCCGGAGTAGCCGTACGCGTCCACCTCGCGGGCCAGCGCGTCCTCGTCGGCCATCGCCGTCAGCTTGACCTCGGTCCCCGCGCGCGGCTCCCACACCATGCCCGCCATCCCCTCCAGCGCGGCGGGCGCGCGCGCGAACTCGTCCGCCCGTCCGTGCATCGCCAGCATCAGCCGGGCGTCCGTGCCGCGGATGGTGCCCCACGCACCCAGGCTGGGCGTCATCGGCAGGCGCAGGCTGGTGCCCAGCTGCACGGTGTTGGCGTTCACCGCCAGCGTCCGCGTGCCCGGCCGGCCGATGGTGCGCACGTCCAGCACGCCGGAAAGGGCGTCGCCGTAGCGCGCGGAAAAGCCGCCGCTGCTGAAGTACGCCGCGTCCAGCACCTGGCTGTCCAGGATGCCGAAGGTCGATCCGTTCAGCGTCTCGTAGCGCCCGGGATAGAACAGCCGTGCGCCGTCCACGAACACCGGCGCCTCGGCGGGGTCGCCGCCGCGCACGTACAGGTCGCTCCCCTCCGCGGCGCGGGTGGCGCCGGGCGCGGTCTGAAACGCCTGCATCACGTCCGCCGTCCCGCCCGGCGTGGTCAGCACGTCCACCCGCTTCAGCGCGACCGCGCTGCGCGTGTCGTCCATCCGCGTGCCCGCCTCCACGGTGATCGCCTCCATCACCACCACCCGGCTGGAGTCCCGCGCCGCGGGGGCGGAGGCGGACGCGCCGCCGCCCGTCCCCAGCTTCTCGGCGAAGCGCCCGTCCGCCGGAAAGAGCGCCGCCCCGCGCCGCCAGAGCGCCGCCGCCTCGTCCGTGCGGCCGGTGCGGCGGTACAGGTCCCCCAGGGCCAGGTACGTCTCCGCGAAGTGCGGCTGCGCCCCGTCCCCCTGCTGGCGCATCAGGATCTCCAGGTGGCGGATGGCGTCCGGCGTGCGCCCCAGGAACTCCGGCGTGTGAAAGTGGTTCATCGCCAGGGAAAAGCGCGCCTCCCAGTGCGTGGAATCGATCTGCAGCGCCTCTTCCAGCAACCCGTTCGCCTGCCCCACCAGGGCGCCCGCGCCCATCATGTCGGCGAAGGGGATCTCGCACCGCACGCGGACGGCGGCCAGGCGCACCCGCGGCTCCACCCCGCGCGGCTCCGCCTGCATCCATTCGCGCAGCAGCGCCGTCGCCTGCGCACTGGCGGGCCGCGCCGCCGCCTCGTCCTTTCGCGCACCGGCGGCCGTGCACTCCGCCACCGCCGTGCGTGCCTGCGCCGCCTTTTCCGCCGGGAACGCCTGCGCCCCCGCCTCCCCCGCCAAAAGCGCCAGCGCCGCCATCACGCCCGCCGCGCCGAGAATGGTCTTGCTCCGCATGGTCCTGCTCCGGTTGATTTCGGTCGATGTCGATCGCGTCCTGCGCCAGCCACCAACGCAACCGCGGGACCGGAGCCGCCTGAAATCTAAGTCCTTGTTATATAGAGATTTGTATGGATTCTCCCACTGCGCTGGGTGCAGCCGGGCGGCTCCAGGTGCAGCCCGGCGGCTGCACCCCGGCGCGGCAGGGGCCGCATCGTCGCCGGCACTCAAGCCGATCGAGTAACTTCACCGAATGCGGAAAAACAACGGATGGGGGTACAGAGGAACAGAGTCAGACAGAGGAACCAAGCCGATATTTCAGTTCGCTTCCTCTGTCTGACTCTGTTCCTCTGTACGATCATTCTTTTTGAGGATCGGGGATGAGGCCGCTCTTCCGTAGAGCCTGACAAATGCATCGGCCCCCTCCCGCGTGGCGAGAGGGGGCCGTGGCCCATCCGGAAACGGAAAGTGGATCAGACGCCCGCGGCCGCCATGCTTTCGCGCAGGCTGCGGGGGCGCATGTCGGTCCACACCTCTTCGATGTAGGCCAGGCACTCCGCCTTCAGCCCGGTCTTGCCGGCCGCCGTCCACCCCAGCGGAAGCTCTCGCCCCGCCTCCCAGATGGAGTACTGCTCTTCGTCGTTCATTACCACCGCGTAAAGGGTGGTATCCTCGCGCTCGTCGTTCATTGCTGCCTCGGTGTGGGACGATGGGGGCTGGAGCCGAGGCGAGAGTGAATCGCGCAGCGCGGCCAAAATCACATTCAGTGTCGGATTTGGTATTTTAGCACAGCCGGCCTTTTGCATCAAGGGTGATGAGGGGACGAGCGGCATCCCCCGCACCCGCGCCGGTGCCGGGTGCGTGGCCGTTCGGCGGCCCGCGTCCGGCTTCCGCGGCGGGCACTCTGTCACCATCGGCCCCCGGCTCTTAGATTGCCCGCGGCTTCCCACCCCCATCCACCAGCAGCATCGCCGGTGCATCCATCACGGCAGGCGCAGCACGGGACCCGCAGCGGGACGGGCGAATGAAGGTGGTGTACTTCACCGAAAGCCTGCTTCCCCACGTGGACGGCGTGTCGCGCACGCTGGCGCAGCTCTTCGGGTTCCTGGAGCGGAACGGAATCGACTTCCGCGTCCATTCGCCCTTCGTCCCCGGGCCGGAGGTGTCGTGGAGCGGACGCGTGCGCCCCGTGCGGTACGTGCGCTTTCCCCTGTATCCCGACTACCGCGTCACCCTGCCGCGCCTGGGTGGCATTGCGCGCGAGCTGGACGCGTGGAAGCCGGACCTGGTGCATCTCGTCAGCCCGACCCCGATGGCGTCGCGGGCGCAGGCGTGGGCGCGCCGGCGGGGGATCCCCGTCGTCAGCAGCTTTCACACGCACTTCGTCAGCTACTTTCGCTACTACGGCGTTCCCTGGGCGGCGGGGTTCGGGTGGCGGATGCTGCGGCGGTTCTACGAAAAGTGCGAGCGCGTCTACGCCCCCTCCGACAGCATCATCGCCGAGCTGGCGGAGCACGGAATCACCAACACCGAGCTGTGGTCGCGGGGCATCGACCTGGCCCGCTTTTCCCCGGACCACCGCGACGCGGAGCTGCGTGCCTTGGCCGGGGCGGATGAAGACACGCCCGTTCTGCTGATGGTCAGCCGCCTGGTAAAGGAAAAGGACATGGCCGACCTGGTGCAGATGGACCGCATCCTGCGGCAGCGTGGAAACCGGCACCGCCTGGTGCTCGTAGGGGAGGGCCCGATGCGCGGCGAGCTTCAGGCCGCGCTGCCGGACGCGTACTTCGCCGGCCACCAGTCCGGGGACGGCCTGGCGCGGTGGTACGCATCGGGCGACGTGTTCGTCTTTCCCTCCACCACCGAGACCTTCGGCAACGTGGTGCTCGAGGCCCAGGCGTCCGGCCTCCCCACCGTCGTGGCCGACAAAGGCGGGCCGCCGGACCTGGTGCGGCCGGGGGAAACCGGCTTCATCGCCCGGGCCAACGACCCGGCGGACCTCGCCGCAAAGTGCGAAGGGCTGCTGCGCGACGCGGAGCAGCGCGCGCGGATGGGGCGGCAGGCGCGCGACGCGGCACGCGAGCGCGACTGGAGCGCCATCAATGGAAGGCTCACCGAAAGCTACCGCCGCGTGATCGGCCGCCACCGCCCCGCCCCGCGCACATGAAGCCCAGCACCGCCCCACCCGACCCGAGCGAGAACGGAGGCCTTGGCCGCAGCTTCGACCGCGTGCTGCGGACGGCGCTGTTCCTGGTGCCGTTCGGCGTGCTGGGCAACCTGGCGCTCAGCTGGTTCGCCACCGACCACGACGTGCTGCGCAACCTGGGCGACCTGGACCGGCGCTACCTGTACCTGGCGCTGTTCCTGGCCCTGTTTCCCTGGGTCACCAACACCCTGCGGCTGCTGATCTGGGCCCGCTTCATCGGCCACCGCGTCAGCTTTCGCGACATGTTCCGCGTGACGCTGGGCGCGGAGCTGTCGTCCTCGGTCTTTCCCACCAGCTCCGGCGGCGAGGTGTTTCGCTGGGGGATGATGGTGCAGAAGGGGATCTCGCAGGGGCACGCCGCCTCCATCGTCACGCTGGGCTACATCGAGGACATGCTGTTCTTCGGCGTGGCCATCCCCCTGTCCATCTTCCTCTCCCGCGCGTGGGACCTCCCCGTGCTGCGGATGCTGGGGCGGCAGGTGCGGGGGCAGGCGCTGCTGGTGATCGTGGTGGCGGTGCTGGTCATCGTCGCCCTGCGGCTGCTGTTCAAGGCCGCGCTGCGGGGCTTTCTGGGCGAGGCCGTGCGCCGCCGCGGGCTGCGGATGGCGGGGCGCTTCAAGCGCAAGTCGCGGCGCACCTGGCACGACTTCCGAAGCGTGCACGAGCTGGTGATCGCGCGGGGCAAGAGCCGCTTCGCCCTTACCTACCTGATCACCGCCGTGCAGTGGACCTGCCGCTATTCGGTGGTCACCGCCCTGGCGTACTTCCTGGGCGCGCGGGTGGACCCGGTGATGTTCTTTCTGCTGCAGTGGGTCATCTTCACCGCGATGATGTTCATTCCCACCCCCGGCGCGTCGGGCGGGGCCGAGGCGGCGTTCTACCTGGTGTACCAGGCGCTGCTCCCCGCCGGGCTCATCGGCATCGCCACGGCGGGGTGGCGCATGCTTACCTTCTACTTTCAGCTGGCGCTGGGCTCCATCATCTTCCTGGCCTTCAACATCGCCGACGCGCGCACGCGGGCGCGCCGCCGCCAGGACGGGGGGCAGTCGCCGGCGGACGCGTAAACATCAGATTAGCAACGGGTTAACCGCGAGAGGCACGTGGTGCGGACCCTCGACAAATGTACCTGGACAGGTTACATTATATCCCATGAAGACGACCATCGACCTCAGCAGCACGGCAGCGCTCTTCGAAGCGCCGAAGCACGCCCCCACGGGCGTGCGGCCGGACCGCATGCGTCTTGGCAGCCGCCAGCCCGAGGCGCCGGTGCTGCACGATATGGCGGACGAGGACCTGTTCCAGCGGTACACGCAGGGCGAGGAGGCGGGTTTCCGCGTCCTGGTAGAGCGCTACGAGCCCCGCATCCAGGGGTTCCTGCGCAAGCGTCTGAACGACGAGGAGCGCGTGGCCGACCTCACGCAGGACACCTTCCTGCGCATTCACCGCGCGCGTGAAAGCTACGATCCGGCGCGCAAGTTCTCGACGTGGATCCACACGATCGCGAACAACCTGCTCAAGAACGAGTTCCGCAACCGCTCGCGCCGGCGCGAGACGGCGTTCAGCGAGCTGCGTCCCGAGAGCACGGCGTCGGGCGCGCCGGCCCGGCCGGTGGAGTTCGCCAGCGGGGCGGCGGACCCGTCGCGCGAGGCGTACCGCAGCGAGCTGCGCAAGGCCATCGACGCGGCCATCGAAAAGATGGACGACCACCACCGCATTCCGTTCGTGATGCGCGAGGTGGAGGACCGCACGTACGAGGAGATCGCCGAGGAGATCGGGATTCCGGTGGGCACCGTCAAGAGCCGCCTGAACCGCGCGCGCAACTCCTTCCGCACGCTTCTGCCCGTCCCGGTGTGATCCGGCGGCGGCCGGGGATCCGGTAGATCGGATTAGTTTAGATAGAAACGGCCCGCCTCGACACCCTGTCGAGGCGGGCCGTTTCTTGTCTCCGACGCGCGCGCGGATGAGCGGGTAAACCCGCTGCCGGGAAATCGACAAGCCCCGTCTCGGCTCGTTGCACTCGCCGAACGGGGCTTCAACTTCTGGAGGTTCGCCGACGTTCATCCGATCCGACACCGGCTGACGTCAGGCTGGTATCAGGCCACTACGCCCAATCTGTCATTCCGAAGGAGGCGCCGCGGGGAACCGTCTCTCGACGTTTGCTCTGGCACCGACTGAGGAATCTGCTTTCGGGCTGCTCGCGGCAGCCGCCGGGCCTCGGACCGTCAGCCGCGTCTGGTTGCGGGCGCGCAGGTGCGGGGGACGCCGCATGCCGCCTGGCCGCCGAGTCCGCGCAGGCGGACTTTGCGCAGTTCCAGCGGCGAATTCATTCGCTCCTGGAGGCGGGCGGCACGACCTCCAGATCCCTTTGCGTCATCCCGCCGAACGGATCACCCCACCGCGGCCGCCTTGGCTCGCCGCAGCTCCTCGATCCGGTCCATGGCCTTTTTGGCCAGCCCGCGGAGCAGGTCCAGGTCCGCCTCGCTGAACGAGCGCGCCTCGTAGCCGATCACGCACAGCGTGCCCAGCGTGTGGCCGTTGGCGGTCACCAGGGGAATGCCCGCGTAGCAGCGCAGGTTCTCGATGGTGACCAGCGGGTTGTCCTTCACCAGCGGATGCGTGGTGGCGTCTTCCACCACGAACGGCTGCCCGCTCTGCACGGCGTTGGCGCAGAACGACCACTCCACCGGCGTGCCGTGCGCCTCGGCCATCCACCCGGTAAGCCCGTGCTCCGCCGCAAAGTACTGCGCCTCGCCCATCACGATGCTCACCAGCGCCGTGGGCAGCTTGAGCGCCGCGGCCGCCTCTTCCGCCGTCCGCTGCAGGATGCCGTCCACTTCGGGCGGGGCGAGCCCCAGCGCGGCGATCTCCGCCAGGCGCGCGGGGTCGCGCAGCACGTCGCCGCCGTCCGTCATGCTCCGCCTCCCGCGCGCATCTGCGTCTTTTCCAGCAGGCGGTACGTGCGCAGCCGGATCACCAGCGAGTTCCCGATCACTCCCGCCACCCCCTCCTGCGCCGCCAGCACCCGGGCCGCCCGCTCCAGCTCGTCCACCCCCAGGTTTCCGCTGGGCACGCCGGCCTCGCGGCAGGTGGCCACCCACAGCTGCGCCGCGCGGTCCGGCCCCAGGGCGCGCGCAAGAAAGCCGAGCGCGTCCTGCTCGGAGGGGGGCGACAGCGCGTAGCCGGGAATGGGGTGGGGCGTGGTCATGGTCCGGGGATGAGGATCGATGGGGAGAGCGAGTCTACGCGACCCGGCCGCCGTCGTCAACCGTGGGGCACCCGTTTCGCGCCTGCCGCCGGGGCGGTATCGTTCTCGCCGGTGGTTCTCTTTGCACCGGGCGACGGAGGACGGGATGAGCGACACGGCAATCCTCAGGATGCCGCACGTGGTGATCGTGGGCGGCGGGTTCGGCGGGCTGTCGGCGGCGCGGGCCCTGCGCCGCGCGCCGGTCAGCGTAACGCTGGTGGACCGCCGCAACCACCACGTGTTCCAGCCGCTGCTGTACCAGGTGGCCACCGCCGCGCTTTCCCCGGCCGACATCACCGCGCCCATCCGCGGCATCGTCCGCCGGCACCGCGCGACGGAGGTGCGGATGTCCGAGGTCACCGGCTTCGACCTCCCCCGCCGCGAGGTGCTGCTGGCCGACGGGCAGCGGCTGGCGTACGACTACCTGGTCGTGGCGACCGGGGCCACCCACGCGTATTTCGGGCACCCCGAGTGGGCGCCGCTGGCCCCCGGCCTCAAGACGGTGGAAGACGCCACCGAGGTGCGCCGCCGCTTTCTGCTGGCCTTCGAGGCCGCGGAGCAGGAGGAGGACCCGGAGGAGCGCCGCGCCCTGCTGACCTTCGTCGTCGTGGGCGCGGGGCCCACGGGGGCCGAGATGGCGGGTGCCTTCGCCGAGATCGCGGCGCACTCCATGGTGCGCGACTTTCGCCGCATCGATCCCCAGACGGCGCGGGTGATTTTGATCGAGGGCGGCCCGCGCGTCCTGGCCGCCTACGACGAGCCGCTGTCCGAGTACGCCCAGCGCGCGCTGGGGCGCATCGGGGTGGAGGTGCGCACCGGCTCGGTGGTCACGCGGATCGAGCCCGAGGCCGTGTACATCGGCGAAGAGAAGATCCGCACCCGCAACGTGGTGTGGGCCGCCGGCGTCACCGCCTCGCCGCTGGGACACGCGCTGGGGGTGCAGACCGACCGCGTGGGGCGGGTGATGGTGCAGCCGGACCTGTCCGTCCCCGGCCACCCCGAGGTCTTCGTGGTGGGCGACCTGGCCAACCTGGCGGGGCCGGATGGCAACCCGTACCCCGGCGTGGCGCAGGTGGCCATCCAGGGGGGCGAGCAGGCGGCAAAGAACATCGCCCGGACGCTGCGGGGGGAGCCGCGCGTCCCCTTTCGCTACCGCGACAAGGGGAGCATGGCCACCATCGGCCGGCGCGCCGCGGTGCTGCAGATGGGGACGCGGGTGCGGATGAAGGGGTGGCCGGCGTGGATGGCGTGGCTGCTGGTCCACATCCTCTTCCTCATCGGCTTTCGCAACCGCGTGGTGGTGATGACGCAGTGGGCGTGGAGCTACCTTACCTGGCAGCGCGGCGCCCGCCTGATCACCGGCGAGGTGGGGGCGGACCTGGCGCCGCCCGGCAAGCCGCTGGGCACGCCCGAGAACGAGGCGCTGCCGCTGAACGAGGGGAACCCCGGTTCGCGCGACGTGCTCCAGGCCGACGCGCAGGGGCAGACGGTGCCGCCGGACGCCGAAGGCACCGGCTGGACCGCCGGCGACGCGCACCAGGCCCGCCCGCGCGGATGAAGCGGGTGCGCGGCTACGGCGACCGGCTTTCCGCGTGGGCGGCCCGCCTGGGCGCGCGCGCGGCGGACGTGCGCTATCCGCGTCCCGAGGCGCGTGGGGACGTCTGCGCGGTGCGCCTGCTCCCGCCTGATGCGCCGCGCGCGCGGGTGCTGGTGGCGCACGGCGCGGGGAACGACGCCGTGTTTCCGTTGCTGGAGCTGTTCGGCGCCCTGCTGGGGGCGGGATGCGAAGTGTTCTCGTTCGACGTGGACGGCCACGGCTGCGGGAGCACGACCGTCTTCGCGGCGGACACCGTCCGCGGCGCGGTCGCCGCGGCGGCGGAGGCGGCGGAGCGGGACGGGGCGCCCCTGCCGCTGCACGTGGTGGGGCACAGCCTGGGCGGATCGCTGGTGCTGGACGCGCTGGCCTCGGGCGCGCTGGACCGCGCCGTCTCCGCCGTCGTCCTTTCCGCGCCGGTGGACGTGCGGATCGGCGCGCGGACGGCCGTCGGCGAGCTGCGCGGCTTCTTTCGGCCGGCCACGCTGGCGCAGCGCCGGCACTACGGGCTGTGGGGGCTGGTCCCGGCCTTTGGGCCGGTGAAGCGCGCGGCGTACCCCTTTCGCCGGACGGACGCGGACGGGCGCGCGTGGAGCTACGTCGCCGCCGTCCAGCACCTGCTGGCGGACATGGACCTGGAGCGGCGCGCGGCCGGGATCGCCGTGCCCACCCTGCTCATCTACAGCCACAACGACTGGATCGTGCCCAACCAGCAGGGCCAGCGGCTCGCCGCACGGATGCAGCGCGCGGGGGGCAACCTGCGCTCCCTCGCCACGGCCACGCACTACGGCCTTCCCTTCGATCCCGACGCCGTCGCCTCGACGGTGCGCTGGATCATGGGATTCCACCGCGACACGGCGGCCGCGTGAAGACAACAGGGATGTCGCCGCCCAAAATCGACATGCACGTCCACCTGGCGGGGCAGGGGACGGACGATTCCGGGTGCTGGGTCTCGCCCATGTTCACCCGGCGCATGACCTACAAGCTGCTGCGGCTGCGACACGGCCCGCGCGACGCGGGGCACGCGGACGCGGAGTGGGCGGCGGAGCTGGCGAGCCGGGTGCTGCGCAGCGAGCTGGACCACGCGGTGGCGCTGGGCTTCGACGGCGTGTACGACCGCGCCGGGCGGCTTGACCCCGCACGCTCGCAGATGATCGTCCCCGCGCCCTGGGTGTTCCAGGTCTGCCGCCGCCACCCGGAGCTGATCCCCGGCCCCTCGGTGAACCCGCACCGGCGCGACGCGCTGGAGCGGCTGGAGGAGTGCGTCGAAGGCGGCGCGGCGCTCATCAAGTGGCTCCCCGCCACGCAGGGCATCGACCCGGCGGATCGTTCGCTGGAACCCTTCTACCGGCGGCTGGCGGAGACCGGCATCCCCATCCTGGTGCACTCCGGGGGAAGCGAGAACACCTTTGCCGAGGTGCAGCCGGAGCTCAAGGACCTGCGGCGCATCCTGTTTCCGCTGGAGCAGGGGGTGCGGATGATCGTGGCCCACACCGGCGCCCCCGTGCTCTACGCGCGCGACCCGGACCAGGTGCCCATGCTCAAGCGGATGCTGGAGCGCTTTCCGCACCTGTGGGTAGACAACTCCGGCATCAGCAACCCATCGCGCTTTCCGCACCTTCCCGTCTTTGCGCGGGACCCGGAGCTGGTCGCGCGCACCGTCCACGGCAGCGACTTTCCCGTGCCGTCCAACGCCTTCTGGTACGTCCGCCAGCTGGGCCCGCGCGGCGTGGCGGCGCTGGAGCGCATCCGCAACCGCATGCAGCGCGACGTCGAGATCAAGCGCGCCCTCGGCTACCCCGACGCCGTGCTTACGCGCGCGCCGGAGGTGCTGGCGAACCTGGACCGGTGGATTCCTCACTCGGCCATCTGAAGGTTGGTGCCCTTTCCGCACCACTCAACAAACTGCATTATGGGCCGCGTCACTGATTCCTCGCGGCCCCAAAACCGATGCGCCCTCCGCTACTCCGCCAAATCACGCTCCAAAATTTCCTGTCGTTCGGACGGACAGGAGTTTCAGTGGATTTGCTTCCACTGAATGTGCTCATCGGTCCCAACGCATCCGGTAAGAGCAACCTGCTGGAGGCACTCGCGATTTTGCGCGCTACAGCGAGAGATCTGCAGGGGGCCCTCCGAGAAGGAGGAGGCATTGATGAGTACATCTGGAAGGCGAGCGGCTCGAGCGATCCAGGGATCCTTGATGCACGCGTGGACGATCCGGAGCCTTTTCCCACCGAAGAGATCCGGTATCGGATTGAACTTGGCCGAAAGGGCTCCCGAGTCGACGTTGCCAGGGAGTTGATCAGAGGAGAGTCACCTCCGCCACATGAGATCAGGGCCGAGCCTTCGTATCACTATCGGAATGGCCAAGGTGTTCTCCACTCCCGACTGGAGGAGGAATCCGCCCGCTTGCTCTCTTCCGAGGATCTAAAGGCGGGCCAGTCCATCCTGTCTCAGCGCAGAGACCCGGTGCGGTACCGGGAGATCACCTTCTTGGCAGATTATTTCGGCAGCATCGCTCTGTATCAGGAGTGGAACTTCGGCCGCGGAGCATCTGCCCGGCTTCCGCAGCCGACGGACCTGCCTTCCGACTTCCTGCTTCCGGACGCGAGCAATCTTGGTTTGGTTCTGCACGATCTCCTGCAGACATCCGGCAAACGAGACGAACTCATCGGTTATTTGAGACGGTTCTACGAGCATGCACGATTCATCTCGACCAGAATCCAGGGTGGACCGCTCCAACTGTACATCGAAGAAGAGGGTGGGCGTCTGATCTCGTCGTCGCGCCTCTCGGATGGGACACTCAGATTTTTGTCCCTGCTCGCAATCCTTTGCCACCCCACGCCGCCGCCGGTGATCGGGATCGAAGAACCTGAGCTTGGGCTGCATCCAGACATTCTGCCTACCATCGCGGAACTTCTGCGCTCTGCTTCCGAACGCACGCAGCTCTTTGTGACGACCCATTCTGACGCGCTGGTATCCGCACTCTCGGACGTTCCCGAGTCGATCCTGGTGTGCGAGCGCATGCCCGACGGCACGACCATCGAGCGCTTGCAGCCGGAGCAGCTCAAGGTGTGGCTGGAAGATTATCGGCTGGGGGAGATCTGGCGCATGGGTGAGATTGGAGGAAACCGCTGGTGAGCGACGTCTGGATCTACGTGGAGGGTGGCGGTGGGAAAGACAGCAAGGATCACCTGCGCCAGGCCTTTGGCCAGTTCCTTTCCGGACCCCGAGTCGCCGCACGCGAGCAACGCATACGCTGGCGAATCGTGCTGTGCGGCTCACGAGAGCAGACCTACCGGATGTTCCAGCACCGTCTCCAGACGCAGCCCGATCCGGGGCCTGTGTTTCTGCTTGTCGACGCGGATCGGCCGGTAAGCGGCACCCCGCGCGAGCACCTGAGTGGCGGTGAGACACGGTGGGACCTGTCGTTCGCCGGCGATCGGCAGTGCCACCTGATGGTGCAGGTGATGGAGTCGTGGTTCCTTGCGGATCAAGCCGCGCTGGTCGCGTTCTATGGACGCGAGTTCGCTGCCGCCCAGTTATCGAACCGCGCAAACGTCGAGGAAATCCCCAAACAGCAGGTGTACGAGAGCCTTGATCGTGCTACGCGCAATACGCGCAAGGGAAAGTACGACAAAGCCGATCACGCGCCGCAGATCCTGAAGAACCTGGATCCCGAACGGGTACGCGCCCGCGCGCCGCACTGCAACCGGCTCTTCGAGGACTTGCTGAAAGCCATCGCGTAACTCGCCCGCCGCCCGCGGAACCTGGACGGTGGATCGCCGCGCGCGGGTAAGGGTTGCCCCGGCACCCCCGTGGCGGCAGTTTTCAGGATTGCGAAGAGTCGACGAGGGATAACGCAGGGAGCAAGATGATCGAGGCGCTGCTGGAGCACGTGTCGGACGGAATCCTGGTGCTGGACGCCGAGTGGCGCGTGTTGGAGATGAACCGCCGCGCCGAGCTGCTGCTGCGCCGCCGCCGCGCGGACGTGGTGGGCGTCAGCGTGTGGGAGGCGGTCCCCGACGCCCGCGACAGCCGCTTCGAAGCCGAACTGCGGCGCGTGGCGCAAACCCGCCTGGCCGCCGTCTTCAAGTTCTTCTATCCCTCGCTGTACGCCTGGCACAACGTGCGGGTGGTCCTTTCGGACGACCGCGTGCTGCTGTTCCTGTCCGACATCACCGAGATCGCGCGCAAGCAGCAGACCGAGGCGGTGCGCGAGGCCGTTCGCGACCTGGTGCGCCAGGCGCCGCTGGCCATCTCGGTGGTGCGCGGCCCCGACCACCGCTTCGAGGTGGTGAACG
Source organism: Longimicrobium sp. (assembly GCF_036399255.1). Lineage (GTDB taxonomy): Bacteria > Gemmatimonadota > Gemmatimonadetes > Longimicrobiales > Longimicrobiaceae > Longimicrobium. The sequence goes on along the minus strand of NZ_DASWNM010000104.1, from coordinate 13,305 downwards.
ACATGGCCCGGCGGCTGCTGACGGGCCGCGAGCTGGAAGGGCTTACCGCGCGCGCCGCGCTCCCCGAGCTTGAGGGGCAGGGGCTGTTCGAGCTGCTGGACGAGGTGTACCGCAGCGGACGGCCCTTCGAGGGGCGCGAGATGCAGGTGCGCTACGACCCCAGCGGCAACGGCGAGATGGCGACCGCCGTGTTCAACGTCATCTACCAGCCGCTCTTCGACGTGGACGGCCGCGTGTCGGGCGTGCTGAGCCTGAGCGTGGACGTCACCGAGCTGGTCGAGGAGCGCAACCGGCTGGCCAACGCCTCTCGCGAGATGGCCGCCGTGCTGGACCAGATCGCCGAGGGCGTGATCGTCACCGACGCCGAGGGGCGCATCCGCATCGTCAACGAGGCGGCGCGGCGGCTGCACGGCACGGCCGCGCTGGGCGTGGCACCCGAGGAGTACACGCAGGCGTACAGCCTGTTCACCGAGGACGGACAGCCGCACGACACGCAGGAGCTTCCGCTGGCGCGCGCGGTGAACGGCCAGACCGTCACCGGCGCCCGGTGGCGCATTCGCCGGCCCGACGGCACCGAGGCGCTGGTGGAGGGGAGCGCGCACCCCGTGCTGGCCGACGACGGCTCCCGGCTGGCGGCCGTGCTCACCTTTCGCCAGCTCACCGAAGCGGCGGCCGCCCCCGGGTGAGGCCCCGGCGTTTCGCACCCCGGCTTCGGCCGATGATCCGCGCCCTGCCCCTCGCCGCGTGCGCCATGCTGGCGTGCGCGGCTGAAGCCGGCGCGCAGCTGCGCCCCCTGGAGCCGCTGGAGTGGCGGATGTTCCAGGCGGGGCGAGCGGTGTCGGTGCAGGCGGGGGCGGGGTGGCTGCCGGACCAGCGGGCCTCGCTGGCGGGGACGGAGGGCACGCTGGTGGAGGCGGGCAGCTTTCGCGCGTTCTGGCGGACGGGGCGCGTGGTGCTGGAAGCCGGCGGCACGGTGCAGCGCATCTTCGACGAGGAGTCGCGCTTCGCCGCCGCGGAGCCGGAGGTGAATGCGGACGAGGACGGCACGCGCCGCGACGCCGGCGACTACCGCGTGCTCACCACCGTGCGGCTGACGGGCGAGGGCGCCCCCGTGGCCGCCGCCCTGCGCTTTGGCGCGCGGCTGCCGACCACCGACAACACCGTGGGGCTGGACCGCGACGCCACCGACTTCTTCGCCACGCTGGGCGGGCGCGCGGCGCGCGGGCGCGTGGCCGTGCAGGCAGAGGCGGGCGTGGGCATCTTCGGCACGCGGCAGCCGGAGTTCGAGCAGGACGACCTGCTGGTGTACGCCCTGCGCGCCGAGTACGCCGCCGGCCCCGTGCAGCCCATGCTGACCCTCCTGGGCCAGCAGGTGGGGACGGGGCACCGGGAGATCCGCGGCAACGAGTCTCTGGGCGAGGTGCGCCTGGGTCTTCGCGCGGGGGGCAGGCGCTGGCTGCTGGCGGAAGTGGTGAAGGGATACACCGACTTCAGCCCCGGCCTGGGCATCCTCGTCTCCGCCGGGATGGACTGGTAGGACTCCGCGGATTTCGCGCATCCGGACCGGAACGACTCAGACGCAAACATGCAGGGTTTACCGAGCCCGGGGAAACACCTGTCACGATTCTGAGAGTGTGGTTCAAGAATCCCTGCGCCCGCGCCCGTATGTCATTTCGAAGGAGGCGCCACACCGCACCATCGGCTCGCACGAAATCCGGCGCGCCGACTGAGAAATCTACTGTCTGCTGCTGGTGCCCCGCTGCACCGCTCCGGCACTGGCCCTGTCCGCCCGTGTCGTAGCCGCAAGGTAAGCCCAGGCTACCGCGTCTGCCCTCCAGCAATCCGACAGGGGATTCCTCGGCCCTGCAACCTCTGGTGTGAAAGCAGGCTACGGCGTGGCCGGGCCTCGGAATGACAGCGCTCGTAGATCTGCCTGGATGCGCAGCGTCGGATTCTTAAACAACGGGCCCCTCGCGCGGAACCAGCCGTAGCCGACAGGACGGGCGTCCATCGGGCAGATTCTTCGGTCGGCGCACGGGCGATCGTGCGCCTGGACAGGATCGGGCGCGCGCCTTCCTCAGAATGACAGCAGGCCGCCGGAATCGGGAAAGCCCATTTTCAGGGGACGGGCGAAGCCCCTCGCGCCGGACGTCGTATCCGTACGCTTCTTACGGAACGCGATGAGGGGTGCGGCGTTACATTGTCGCATGGCGCTTCCACATCCGTTACGGAGGCGTTACAGGCAGGCCCTACACTGCGGTGCGCAGTTCGCTTGATCCTTCGCCGCAGAGGGGGGAAAACTTGCAGAGCACTTACGGACACCAGCATTCTTCGGGTGTGTTCACCGGCTTGATCGGTGCCGCCGGCGGTGTGCCGTCCGAAAAAACGAGCCGAATGAACGCCCACATCCTGGTGGTGGACGACGAGCCGGACATCAGCGCCCTGGTGGCCTACCACCTGGCGCGCGAGTCGTACCGGGTGCGCACCGCGTCCAGCGGCCCCGAGGCCATTCGCGCGGCCGAGGTGGAGCGCCCGGACCTGATCGTCCTGGACCTGATGCTGCCGGGGATGTCGGGCCTGGCTGTGCTGGAGGAGCTTCGCCGCCGCCCCGAGACGCAGGAGATTCCCGTGATCCTGCTGACGGCGCGCAAGGAGGAGCAGGACCGCATCGCCGGGCTGCGCCTGGGCGCCGACGACTATGTGAGCAAGCCGTTCTCGCCGCAGGAGCTGATCCTGCGCGTGGGCGCGGTGCTGCGCCGCGTGCAGCAGGCGCCGCCGGCGGGCAAGGGCGGCAAGGTGGTGCGGGTGGGCCCGTTCGCGGTGGACGAGGGCGCGGCGCGCGCGCAGGTGGACGGCCGCGACCTGGACCTGACCCCCACCGAGTACCGCCTGCTGATGACGCTGATGGAGCGCCGCGGCCGGGTTCAGAGCCGGCGGCAGCTGCTGGAGTCGGTGTGGGAGGTCACCGCGAACATCGCCACGCGCACGGTGGACATGCACGTGCAGCGGCTGCGCGGCAAGCTGGAGGAGCACGCGGACTGGATCGAGACGGTGCGCGGCTTTGGCTACCGCTTCCGGACCGATCCGCCGAGATAGGGAAGAAGTGCGTGAGTGCGTGAGTGCGTGAGTGCGGGAGTAGGTGAACGGCGGACTTCCATGTGCGGCGGATGATGTGGCGCGAGGGGCGGGGCGCCCCCTCCGGGCTCGCATTACTCGCCCACCTCCCCCAAAACTGCTGGGGGAGGTTGGTGTAGACCTCGGCTCTCGGCGCGCTCCGGACATACCCACTCGCTTGCCAACCTGGTGAAGCCCCGCGCAGTTTGCGGGGCTTTCCGCTTTCGTTGCGGCGAGTTCACTCGCTCCCGCCCAACCGTCCGACGCGCCACTTTCGCACTTTCGCACTCACGCACTCACGCACTCTCCCCCCCATGCACCTCCGCGCAGACCAGAAGCTCTTCCTCACCTACATCGCGGTGATCGCGGCCGTCGTGGCCGCGCTCACGCTGGGGGTGGGCGCGCTGCTGCGCCGGCACATGACGGAGATGCAGGCGGCGGATCTGCGGCGCGAGCTGCTGCTGTCGCGTTCCCTCTACGAGAGCCACCCCGCCGTGCAGCCGGACTCCCTGGCCGACTGGCTGGGCTCCATCGCCGACCGCCGGGTGACGCTGATCGCCCCGGACGGCCGGGTGATCGGCGACTCGGAGGTGCCCGACGCCGGGCTGGCGGCGCTGGAGAACCACCGCGGCCGGCCGGAGATCCGCACGGCGCTGGCGGGGCGGCTGGGACGCGCGGTGCGGATGAGCGCGTCGGTGGGCTCGGAGGAGCTGTACATGGCGGTGCCGGCGGCCGGGGGGCGCGTCATCCGCCTGGCGGTGCCGCTGCACGAGGTGTACAGCACGGTGCGGCGGGTGCAGCGGGGCATCTTCAGCGTGGGGATCGTGGCGCTGGTGCTCACCGGCGTGCTGTCGCTGGGGTTCAGCATCGCGGTCACGCGGCCGCTGCGGCAGCTGGCGGGGGTGGCGCGCGCCATGGCCGCGGGCGACCTGACGCGCCGCGCCCGCACCCGCCACCGTGACGAGGTGGGCGAGCTGGCGGACGCGCTCGACACGCTCGCGGGCGAGCTGCAGCGGCGGCTGGGGCAGCTGGAGGGCGAGCGGGCCGAGATGCAGGCGCTGATCGACGCCATGGCCGAGGCGGTGATCGCGGTGGACGCCAAGGGCCGGGTGCGGCGCGCCAACCCCGCCGCCCAGCGCATCTTTTCGCTGGGCCGCGACCCGCGCGGCCTTTCGCCGCAGGAGGTGACGCGGCGGCAGCCCTTTCACGAGCTGGTGAAGCGTTCGCTGGACGGGGCGCCGGTGCCGCCCACGGAGCTCACCCAGGACGGCCGCCACCTGCTGGCGACGGCCCAGCCGCTGCCCAGCGGCGGCGCGGTGATGGTGTTCCTGGACGTATCCGCGCTGCGGCGGCTTGAGGACGTGCGCCGCGACTTCGTGGCCAACGCGTCGCACGAGCTAAAGACGCCGCTGACGGCCATCCGCGGCTTTGCCGAGACGCTGCAGGATCCCAACCTGCCCCCGGAGCTGCGCGCGCAGTTCACGCAGACGGTCAAGCACAACGCCGACCGACTGCAGCGCATCGTGGACGACCTGCTGGACCTGTCGCGCATCGAGACGGGCGGCTGGCGGGTGGAGCCGGAGATCGTTTCGGTGGTGGAGATCGCGGAGGAGGCGTGGGGGCCGCTGCAGGGCGCGGCGGAGCGCAAGGGCGCGCGGCTGCAGGTGCGGGTGCCGGCGGAGTGCGAGTTCGTGGACGCGGACCCGTCGGCGCTGCGGCAGATCTTCAGCAACCTGTTCGGCAACGCGCTGCGCTACATTCCCGAAGGCGGCGAGGTGGAGCTGAGTGCGGCCCCCGTCCCCGCGCCGCCGTCCGCTCTGGCGGACGGCACGGTGGATGACCGCGCGTGGGTGCAGGTGGCGGTGCGCGACAACGGCTCGGGAATCCCGTCCACCCACCTTCCCCGGATCTTCGAGCGCTTCTACCGCGCCGACGCGGCCCGCTCGCGCGAGGAGGGCGGAACGGGGCTGGGGCTGGCGATCGTGAAGCACCTGGTGGAGGGCCACGGCGGCACCGTCCAGGCGCAGAGCGAGCTGGGGCGGGGGACGACGATCCGGTTTACGCTTCCGGTTCCTGATGAGGTGAACGGGTGAACGGGTGAACGGGTGAACGGGTGAACGGGTGAACGGGTGGGGCGCGCCGGACGGGTTGTCGCGTCGGCCCCCCGGGTTGAAACCCGGGGCTAGAACGGCCATAAGCCCCGCCCAAGGCTCGCAAAGCTCGCCAGGCGGGGCTTCGCCTGCTCGGGTTGGCCGACCCGGCACTCCGTGGGAGCCTTTGTAGTTGAAGCCCCGTTCGGCGAGCGTCAGCGAGCCGAGACGGGGCTTGTCGCTTTCCCAGCAGCGGGTTTACCCGCTCATCACACAGGGCTCTCGTTTCTCCGACGTCCACCCGATCACCCCATCACCCGTTCACCCCCTCACCCGTTCACCCCATCACCCGTTCACCTCCCCGTGGCACATCGCGTGACGCAATCGTTGCCTGTTACGTAGACGTGACGGAATGGGGATCGTTCGGTAGCTTGTTCGTCCTATTCTCGCCGCATCCCGCCGCCCGCGTGGCGGCCATGGCGCACGACGAACCCCAGCGAATACGCCGCCGATGCCCCGCATCCACCCCGGTCTTCTGTCCGTTACATCCGCCCTGCTCCTCGTCACGGCCGCGCCGGCCGCGGGGCAGGGCTTCGTCGTCCACGGCCCCGACTCGTCGCGCATCACCTTCAACGGGCGGGTGCAGACCATCTTCAACACCACGTCGGTGGATGACGAGCCGGCCACGGAAACCGAGCTGCGCCGCGTACGGCTGGAGGCGACGCTGCAGCTGAACCGGGTGGTGAGCGGCAAGATCCAGCCGGAGTTCGCCGGCAGCCGGGTGTCGCTGCGCGACGCGTACGTAAAGCTTACGCTGGACCCGGCGCTCCAGATCTGGGCCGGGCAGGCGCACCGGCCCTTCGGCGTGGTCTCGCCGTACAGCACGGTGCGCCTTCCCAGCGCGGAGAAGGGACTGCGGATTCGCGGGGCAGGCGGATACGAGCACTTCAACCTGCTGAGCGGGCTGGGATATTCGGACCGCGACGTGGGCCTTCAGCTGCGCGGCGAGCCGAAGGGGGCGCCGCTGGGGATCTCGTACGCGGCGGGCATCTTCAACGGCCCCGCGCGCGACGACGTGCCCGAGGAGAACACGTACCAGGTGGTGGCGCGCCTCGCCGCGCGGCCGCTGCCGTGGCTGCGCGCGGGCGTCTCGTTCAGCCGCATCGACGTTGGGCGCGAGCTGGGCAGCGACATCCAGGGGACGGTGGTGTCCGAAGGCGCGGCGTGGGAGGCGGACGTGGAGCTGGGCTCGGAGCGCGGCGGGCCGCGCCTGGTGGCCGAGGTGGCGCGCGGCGACTCCGACCCGATCGCCGAGGCGGAGTTCGTCTCGGCGCAGGGATGGGTGGCGTACCGCACCGGCCGCGCATCGTCCACCATCTCGGCGGTGGAGCCGTTCGTCCGCGTGAGCTTTGCCGACCCGGACGTGGACGGCGACGCCCTCGGCCTGCCCACGGGAGGGACGCTGGTCACGCCGGGGATCAACCTGTGGCTGGGCGGGCTGAACCGCTTCGGCCTCTTTTACGACCTCTGGAATCCGGACACCGGCGAACGCGCGCGCAGCCTGAAGGCGCTGTTCCAGGTGGCGTTCTGATCGAATTCCCCTGATCCATCGCCGCTGATCCAGGACAGCAGGCCTCACCCGGAGACGCGGGGGCGCGGAGAGGACCGATTCCTCTCTCCGCGCCTTCGCGTCTCTGCGTAAGTGGGTGTTGCCAAACCTTCAGCGTGATTGACTTCCTGAGGAGGCGCCGCCCCGCAACTCGCTTGTACACTGCACCTTCGCGCTGACCGAAGGACCTCGCCGGCAGAACGACGGGGCTGGTCCGGTGTCCTGATCTGGCCCCTGCGCCACCGGGACGAGGTCCTTCGGTCGCGCGCAATCCGTAGTGTGACTTCTGGCTGGACGTGATGCGCTCCCTCAGGAAGTCACCGCTTCGCCATGGATTTGAGGTTTAGCAACACCCTCTAAGGCAATCTTCTTACGGATCCACGGCCGCGAGCCGAGGCCCGCCCGTCATCCCCCGATGCGGTCGAAGCGCAGCTCGCGGACGCGCTCCGTGCCCAGCGTGAACGCCTGCACCCGCCCATCGGCGCCGCGGACGAAGCGCACCACCGATCCACCCGGTCCGGCGAACGCGTCGGCGTAGGTGGGCGACAGGCGCAGGGTGGCGTTGGGGCGCATGCGCAGCACCAGGCGGCCCTCCACCACGGCGGCCGTGTAGGTGGCCTCGGCCTCGTCGCTGCGGTACTCGCCGGCATAGGTGGCCAGGTTGGCCGCGCTGCTGTCGGCCGGCGCGGCGGGGTCGTAGACCACCGTGTCGCCGTCCGCGGGAAGCAGGCGCAGCTGCACCGGCGGGCCGTCGGCGAACTCCACCCGCGAGGCGCTGGACCCGTAGCGGAACGCCGTCCCGCCGATGGGCACCAGCTCCGTGCCGCCCGCCGTCCGCAGCTTTCCGTCCGCCATCACCAGCCGCAGGGGCGCGCCCGTGCGGCGGCTGCGGTACAGCCCCGTGCGCCGCTCCAGCTCCGCCGGCTGCACCGCGACGGCGGGGGCCAGCGCCGGGGGGCCTTCGGGGCGCAGGCGGCCGGCCATGAACAGCGAGACCGTGCGCGTGGCCAGCTCCGGGGTGGCGTTGGCCGCGTTGCACAGCAGCGCCACCGAGACGCCGGCCTCGGGGTAGCGGGCCAGGAACGCGCGGTAGCCGGCCGTGGCGCCGCCGTGGCTTACCTCGCGCAGGCCGCGAAACTCCACCACGTACAATCCCAGCGCGTAGTCGATCCGGCGCCCGCTGGAGAGCGTGCCCTGCGTCTCCAGCGCGTCCAGCCCGGCGATGGTGCCGGAGTCCAGCGCCTGGTTCCACCGCAGCAGGTCGCCCACCGTGGTCAGCAGGCCGCCGTTGCCGTGCACGTTCTCGAACGGCATCTGCAGGTGCCACGCGCCGTCGTCCAGGGTGTAGGCGCTCGCCCGGCCCTTGACGGTGCGGGTAAAGTCGTCGCGCCACTGCGTCCTGGTCATCCCCAGCGGCTCGAACAGCTCGCGCCGGCTGAACTCGGCGAAGCTGACGCCGCTCACCCGCTCCACGATCATCGCGAGCAGGTTGTAGCCCGTGTTGCTGTACGAGTATTCCGCGCCGGGGGTGAAGTTGAGCGAGCGCTGGCGGCTGATGACGTCCAGCGCATGCGCGTGCGTGTAGATGCGCGTGCCCCGCGGCCAGCCCGCCAGGCCCATCACGCTTCCCCAGTCGCGCAGGCCGCTGGTGTGGTTCAGCAGGTGGCGCAGGGTGATGGGCGTGCCGTAGTCGGGCACCTCGGGCACGTGGCGCCGCACGTCGTCGTCCAGCGACAGCTTGCCCTGCCGCGCCAGCAGGACGATGGCCGCCGCCGTGAACTGCTTGCTCACGGAGCCCGCCTCGAACACCGTCTCGGGGGTGTTGGGGATGTCGTGCTCCAGGTTGGCGCTGCCGTACGCGCGCGACAGCACCGTGCGCCCGTTCTGCGCCACGCCCACGGCGCATCCCGCCGACTGCGGGTTGTTCCACGCGGCAAAGATGGAGTCCACCCGCGCGTCCGGATCGCGTTGCGCGGCGATGGGCGCGGGGACCGGCGCGCTGGTCGGCGCGGCGACCAGCACCAGCGCCGCGGCGGCGGGCGCGGCCAGCAGTGCCACCGGGATCAGGAGGAGGTGACGGATTCGCATGCGGGGCTCGCCGGGGTTGTGGGGAGGAGGTGCGTCTGATCTGCTGTAACGTATCAATCCTCGAATTGGATTCACTGGATGCCCGGCGTCGTGACCAATGCAGGGTGTGACTGAATTCCCATCATCGATGAGCTTTGACTTCCTGAGGGAGCGCACCACGTGCAAATGGAAGCTACGAAAACGCTTGTGCGCGACCGAAGGATCTTCTCTCGGCCTGCAAGGAGCCAGACCCTCGACTCAAATCCAGCCCCGCCGTTCTGCCGGCGAGATCCTTCGGTCGGCGCGAGAGTGCACCGTACGAGCAGATTACGGCGCGGCGCCTCCCTCAGGAAGTCAATCAGCGAGTGTGGCTTCCTGAGAGGGTGTTGCTAAACCTCAAATCCATGACGAAGCGGTGACTTCCTGAGGGAGCGCACCGCGTGTAACCAGAAGTCCCACAGCAGATTGCGCGCGACCGAAGGACCTCGTTTCGGTGGCGCAGGGGCCAGATCAGGGCACTGAACCAGCCCCGTCGTTCTGCTGGCGAGATCCTTCGGTCGGCGCCAGGGTGCAGTGTACACGCGAGTTACGGGGCGGCGCCTCCCTCAGGAAGTCAATCACGCTGAGAGGTTTGGCAACACCCTCTGAGGGAGCGCGCCACGTGCAACCAGAAGTCACGCCTGAACGTCACTGGCCGCACACCCCCGATCTGTCATTCCGAGGGAGCGCACCACGTGCAACTCGATGCCGCAAAATCGCTTGCGCGCGATCGAGGAATCTACTTTCCGTTTCCTCGTGGCGTGTCGTGGCGCCCCGGGACTGGCCCTGTCTGGCGGTTTCGCCGCCGCGGCGATGGGCGCGGGCTGCCGCGTCTGCCTTCGAGCAGGCCGAGGGTAGATTCCTCGGCCCTGCAACCCGCGGCGCGAACGGCCGGCGGCGGTGTGGCCGGGCCTCGGAATGACAGCCGCTGTTGATTGAGATGGAGGCAGGCCCCTCGCGTGATCCCGAGGACCTGTGACGAAACGTGCCGGGATCGTGACACGGCCGCGACGGAGGGGGTGCGGATGCGTGACGGCCGGGGGAGATGTTGTCGCAGTCCGCAACGGCGGACGCATCTGGAAATAGACGACATCACCCCGAAGATACGAGGCCCTCTCCGTGAGACGCTCTCACCGACTGATCGGTCCCGGCACGGTGCGCGGGAGCCTGCTGCGCGCGGCTCTCGCGTTTGCTTTTCTCGCCGTTCTCCTTGCCGCGGCGCCGCTTGCGGCCCAGGCGGGGCAGGTTACCGGCCGTGTGGTGGACGCGGCCACCGGACGCCCCGTGGCCGCGGCGCGCGTGGCCGTGCAGGGGCTGCAGCGGGCCGCCAACGCCGGCGTCGACGGCCGTTACACGATCACCGGGCTGCCGGCCGGAACCCATTCCCTCTCCGTAACGGCGCTGGGATACGCCAGCAAGACGGTCACGGGGGTGCAGGTGCGCGAGGGCGGCACGGCCACGCAGGACATCTCCCTGTCCGCCGCCACGCTGCTGCTGGAAAGCGTGACCGTCACCGCCCAGGCGGAGCGCGGAAGCGTGACGCAGGCGCTGGACGAGCAGCGCACGGCCGTGGGCGTGGTAAACGCGCTGGGCGCCGAGCAGATTGCCCGCAGCCCCGACAGCGACGCGGCGCAGGCCATTCGCCGGGTAAGCGGCGTAACGGTGCAGGAGGGGCGCTACGTCGTCGTCCGCGGCCTGAGCGAGCGCTACACCACCGCCGCGCTGAACGGCGCCCGCATCCCCAGCCCCGAGCCGGAGCGGCGCGTGGTGCCGCTGGACCTGTTCCCCGCCGGGCTGCTGCAGACCGTTTCGACCACCAAGACGTTCACGCCCGACATGGCGGGCGACTTCAGCGGCGCGCTGGTCAACATCCGCACCCGCGAGTACCCCGCCGAGCCGGTGTTCTCCATCAGCAGCACGCTGGGCTACAACCCCGACGTGGCCGGCCAGACGCTGGCGCTGCCACCGCTGGGGCGCGTGGACTACACGGCGTTCGGCTCCGGCCGCGGCCTGCCGGCCGAGGTGGCGCGGCACGGTGACTTTCAGCAGGGCGGCACCATCGGCAGCGACCAGTATAACGCCATGGTGAACTCCTTCCGCAACGTCTGGCTACCGGAGCAGCAGACGGGGGGGATGAACGGCTCGCTGTCGATGTCGCTGGGCGGCACGCGGCCGGTGCTGGGGCGCGACCTGGGGTACGTGGGCAGCTTTTCGTACTCGCGCGACTACGAGGTGCTGGCCGACCACCGCCGCGCGCAGGTGCTGCTGAGCGACGAGTCGACGGGCGAGGTGCGCGAGACGGATCGCTTTACCGGCGACGTGAGCCGCGTGGGCGTGCTGTGGGGCGGCGTGCTGAACCTGAGCGCGTCGCTGGGCGAGAACCACCGCCTGTCCTTCAACAACACCTACAACCGCTCGTCCGAGAGCGAGGCCCGTGCGGACTCGGGGAGCATCGAGCTTACCGGGCTGGACCTGATCGTCAACCGGCTGCGGCTGGTGGAGCGCTCGGTTCGCAGCAACCAGCTGCGCGGCGAGCACGGGGTGGGGCGGGGAAGCCTGGAGTGGACCGTCACCTCGTCGGGCGTGACGCGCGCGGAGCCGGACCGCTCGGAATGGGTGCTCGACACCAGCAACGGCACGCGCCGCTGGTACGCGATCAGCAACGAAGCCGCCGTGCGCACCTTTGGCGACTTGGCCGAAAACAGCATGGAGGGCGGGGCCGACTACCACCTGCCCCTGGGCGGCGAGCGGCACCGGCTCAGCTTTGGCGGCATGTTCCGCACGACGGACCGCGACGCACAGAACACGTCGTACAGCATCTCGGCGCTGGGGCTGCCGGAAGACGCGACGTCGCTGACGCCCGCGGAGATCTTCGACGGGCGCTTTTCGGGCGAGGACGACCGCTACTTCCTGGTGGTGCCGCTGGGCGTGGGCGGATCGTACGCGGCCGAGGACCGGCTGGCGGCGGGCTACGGCATGCTGGAGCTGGGGGTGACGGACCGCATCCGCGTGATCGGCGGCGCGCGGGTGGAGCGCTCGGAGGTCACGGTGACCTCGGACCCCACCTTTGGCGCGACGGACGTGGCGAACCCCGGCTACACCGACGTGCTGCCGGCGCTGGCGGTGAACGTGGACCTGACCGACCGGCAGAAGGTGCGCTTCAGCGCCTCGCAGACGCTGGCGAGGCCGGAGTACCGCGAGCTGTCGGCCATCGCCTACCGCGACGTGATCGGTGAAGAGCTGGTGCGCGGCAACGGCGGGCTGCGGCGCACCCTTATCCAGAACTACGACGCGCGGTGGGAGTGGTACCCGGCGGGCGACGAGGTGGTGAGCGTGGGCGTGTTCGCCAAGCAGTTCGACGGGCCCATCGAGCGCATCTACCTGCCCACGTCGGGGAGCCGCATCGTCTCGTTCGCCAACGCCGAGTCGGCGTTCAACTACGGGCTGGAGCTGGAGCTGCGCAAGTCGCTGTCGATGCTGGGCACCGTGGGCGAGTCGTTCAGCGTGATCACCAACGCCACCTTCGTGCGCAGCGACGTAAAGGTGGTGGGCGAGGACGCCGACCGGCCGATGGTGGGCCAGTCGCCGTACGTGATCAACGCCGGCCTGGCCTGGGCGCCGTCCAGCGGCCGCAGCAGCGCCACCATCTTCTACAACCTGTTCGGACGGCGCATCACCAGCGCGGGCGCCGGCGTGCTCCCCGACGTGTACGAGCAGCCGCGTGGCGTGCTGGACTTTTCGCTGCGCCACGGGTGGAGCGACCGCTTCTCGTTCAAGGTCGACGCGGAGAACCTGCTGGACGCGGACTACGAGTTCACGCAGGGCGGCGTGGTGCGCGAAAGCTACCGCACCGGCCGCTCCATCTCCTTCGGCGTCAGCTGGCGCCGGTGAGGTAAGCCCCACGCGGCGTACGCGAGGAAAGGCGAGGAGGACGTGGATGAACGCTTCATCCACGTCCTCCTTCTTTCCGCGACCGGGGCCTTGTACCGATCGGGGAAAACAACACCTTTATGGGTACAGAGGAACAGAGTCAGACAGAGAAGCGAGGTGAAAGATCATCTCGGTTCTCTGTCTGACTCTGTTCCTCTGTACGATGATTCTTTTCAGCGCCTGTAGACGCGGGGCGCCTTCCATCACGCCAGAAACTTGACGACGGGGCTGGCTGGGGCTTGTAGAATGAGGCGCGCATCCGGGAGCCAAGGCCGGTACAACACTGGTGGTGCTACCCCGTTATTCAGCGTGGCCTGGGGAAGTTTGCGGCCCCATCACTGGTGACACGCCAGTGCCTTGCCCGCACTGGCATGATCCCGTTTAGGAGAATGCTCCCTCCTGCCGCCTCCCCGCTCCCGGATGCGCCGTCCTCGTTTCCAGAATGACAGGAGGCCC
>NZ_DASWNM010000103.1:0-77632 GCF_036399255.1 Longimicrobium sp. | reverse complement strand
CCGGCTTTTCTGCGTGCGGGCGCCGCTACAGCAGCAGGAGCATGACGAGCCAGCCCCACCGTTCTGCCGACTGGATCCTTCGGTCGCGCGCAATCTGTTGTTCAGCTTGTCGTTCCACGTGGTGCGCTCCCTCAGGGGTGTTGCCAAACCTCCAGCGTGATTGACTTCCTGAGGGAGGCGCCGCCCCGCAACCCACTTGTACACTGCACCTTGGCGCCGACCGAAGGACCTCGCCAGCAGAACGATGGGGCTGGTCCCGTGCCCTGATCCGGCCCCTGCGCCACCGAGACGAGGTCCTTCGGTCGCGCGCAATCTGCAGGGTGACTTCTGGTTGGACGTGATGCGCTCCCTCAGGAAGTCAGCGCTTCGTTATGGATTTGAGGAGTGGTTCGACACGTTGAGAAATCGAAGAAATCCGCGCGGAGCCACATCCATCGGCTGCCAGCGTTTCTGCTCTTTCCTTTCCTGACGCTAACTGTAGATTGCGTCACGGCGCCGTTGGCCGGTGGCGGTTTTCCGAAAACCCACGTGGGAGACGAAAGAATGATCAAGCTGAACCCCGACGACCTGGCGGTGCACTCGTTCTCTGCCTCGGCCAGCCCCGGCGGTGACGACGAGGTGATGCTGAAAGACACCGATCCGCGCGCGTGCCCCTACACCCAGGGCTGGAACTGCACCACCATCGTGCGCGAGACAGAAGGCTGTCCCACGCTTGCGGCTGGCTGCGAATCCGGCGGCGGCGGCGGTTGCTGAGACGTCCGACGGCGTGACGGGGGGGCGCGGACCGGGGATCACCCGGGCCGCGCTCTTTACGCCAGAGGGGGCGCGGCGGCGTTCGCGCAGCCGCATGGAGTGGACGGAAGCGTACGATTCCTGGGGAGAGGGCAGGGGAGCCGCAAGGCTTCCACACCACAGGGGAGCGGCCATGGCCGATTGGGCGCGGGACGCCGTTTTCTACCACGTCTACCCGCTGGGGCTGTGCGGGGCGCCGGAGCGCAACGACTTCAGCGCCCCCGCGCAGCCGCGCCTGGCGGAGCTGCACGCCTGGATTCCGCACCTGCGGGAGATGGGCGTCACCGCGCTGTACCTGGGCCCGCTCTTCGAATCCGCCGCGCACGGGTACGACACGGCGGACTTCCTGCGCGTGGACCGGCGCCTGGGCACCAACGCCACCCTCGCGGAGCTTACGGCCGCGCTCCGTGCGGCGGGGATCCGCACCGTGCTGGACGGCGTGTTCCACCACGTGGGCCGCGACTTCGCGCCCTTTCGCGACCTGCGCGAGAACCGCGAGGGATCGCCGTACCGCGACTGGTTCGCCGGCATCGACTTTGGCGGACGCAGCCCGTATGGCGATCCGTTTTCGTACGCGGGATGGCGGGGGCACTACGAGCTGGTGAAGCTGAACCCGCGGAACCCGGCCGTGCGCGAGCACCTGTTCGCGGCCGTCCGCGGGTGGATCGAGGAGTTCGGCATCGACGGGCTGCGGCTGGACGTGGCCGAAGACCTGGAGCCCGCGTTCCTGCGCGACCTGGCCGCCTTTTGCCGGGGCCTGCGCCCGGACTTCTGGCTGCTGGGCGAGGCCTCCGGGGGCGACTACCGCGGGCTGGCCGGCCCGGGCATGCTGGACTCCGTCACCAACTACGAGGTGTACCGCGCGCTGCACTGCAGCCACAACGACCGCAGCTTTTTTGCGTTCGCGGCCTGCCTGGACCGCCAGTTCGGCGAGGGGGGCCTCTACCGCGGCCTGTCCCTGTACGCCTTTGCCGACAACCACGACGTGCACCGCGCCGCCAGCACGCTGCGGGAGTCGGCGCACCTGGCCACGCTGTACGCGCTGCTGTTCACCATCCCCGGCGTGCCGTCCATCTACTACGGCAGCGAGTGGGGGATTCGCGGCGTAAAGGCCCACGACACCGATCTTCCGCTGCGCCCGTGCCTGCGCTGGCCCGACGCCGAGCGCGACGCGCCCTGTCCGCGGCTGGCGCAGCTGATCGCCTGCCTGGCGCGCATCCGCCACGCGTCGCCCGCGCTGCGAAGGGGGACGTACCGGCCGCTGCACGTCGCCCGCGAGCAGCTGGCCTTTGCCCGCGAGGCGGAGGGCGAGCGGGTGATCGTCACCGTGAACGCCGCCGCCGAGCCCGCGCGGCTGGAGCTGGCGGTGGATGCCCCCGACGGCGGCGCGTTCTGCGACCTGCTGCACCCTGGCGTGGGCTTTACCGTGCACCGCGGGCGGCTGTGCATCAGTCCCATTCCGCCCCGCTCCGCGCGCATCCTCCGGCTGCGGTGATCCCGCGGCCGCGCGCTACCCGCCGCCGGCCCCTCGCGGCCGGGCCTCGGAATGACAGGCTGCTGGGTACCTCAATCCATCCCAATCTGTCATTCCGAAGGAGGCGCCTCACAGCGCCTTCGATCTCCGCGATTGTCCGGGCGCCGACTGAGGAATCTACTGTCGGCATGCTGGTGGATCGTGGAACCGCCGGATACTCGCCGATCCCCGACGGGCATTGTCCGATTGCCTCGTAGCCGCGGCTCCCGTGCGGGCTGCCGCGTCCACATCCGCGCAATCGGAGGCTAGATTCCTCGGCCCTGCGACGTGCGGTGCGATCGGCAGGTGCTGCGCGGCCGGGCCTCGGAATGACAGGCTTGGGCACCTCCGTTCACCCCAATCTGTCATTCCGAAGGAGGCGCCTCACGGCGCCTTCGGCCTTCGCGATTGTCCGGGCGCCGACTGAGGAATCTACTGTCGGCATGCTGCTCGGTCGTAGAACCGCCGGATACTCGCCGATCCCCGACGGGCATCGTCCGGCTGCGTCGTAGCCGCGCTCCGATGTGGGCTGCCGCGTCCGCCTTCGAGCATTCGGAGGCTAGATTCCTCGGCCCTGCGACCCGCGGAGCAGGCGGCAGATTCTGCGTGGCCGGGCCTCGGAATGACAGGCTTGGGCACCTCCGTTCACCCCAATCTGTCATTCCGAAGGAGGCGCCTCACGGCGCCTTCGGCCTCCGCGATTGTCCGGGCGCCGACTGAGGAATCTACCGTCGGCATGCTGGTGGATCGTGGAGCCGCCGGATACTTGCCGATCCCCGACGGGCATTGTCCGATTGCCTCGTAGCCGCGGCTCCCGTGCGGGCTGCCGCGTCCGCCTTCGAGCAGTCGGAGGCTAGATTCCTCGGCCCTGCGACCTGTAGTGCAGGCGGCTCAGTTTTGTGTGGCCGGGCCTCGGAATGACAGAGTTGCGCACCTCCGTTCACCCCAATCTGTCATTCCGAAGGAGGCGCCTCACAGTGCCTTCCGCTTCCGCGATTGTCCGGGCGCCGACTGAGGAATCTACCGTCGGCATGCTGGTGGATCGTGGAACCGCCGGATACTCGCCGTTCCCCGATGGACATCGTCCGGCTGCCTCGTAGCCGCGGCTCCCGTGCGGGCTGCCGCGTCCGCCTTCGAGCAGTCGGAGGCTAGATTCCTCGGCCCTGCGACCTGTAGTGCAGGCGGCTCAGTTTTGTGTGGCCGGGCCTCGGAATGACAGGCTGCTGGGTACCTCGATCACCCCAATCTGTCATTCCGAAGGAGGCGCCTCACAGTGCCTTCCGCTTCCGCGATTGTCCGGGCGCCGACTGAGGAATCTACTGTCGGCATGCTGGTGGATCGTGGAACCGCCGGATACTCGCCGATCTTCGGCGGGCATCGTCCGGCTGCGTCGTAGCCGCGGCTCCGGTGCGGGCTGCCGCGTCCGCCTTCGAGCATTCGGAGGCTAGATTCCTCGGCCCTGCGACGTGCGGTGCGATCGGCAGGTGCTGCGCGGCCGGGCCTCGGAATGACAGGCTGCTGGGTACCTCAATCCATCCCAATCTGTCATTCCGAAGGAGGCGCCTCACAGCGCCTTCCGCTTCCGCAATTGTCCGGGCGCCGACTGAGGAATCTACTGTCGGCATGCTGGTGGATCGTAGAACCGCCGGATACTCGCCGATCCCCGACGGGCATTGTCCGATTGCCTCGTAGCCGCGGCTCCGATGTGGGCTGCCGCGTCCGCCTTCGAGCAGTCGGAGGCTAGATTCCTCGGCCCTGCGACCCGCAGTGCAGGCGGCAGATTTTGTGCGGCCGGGCCTCGGAATGACAGGCTGCTGTGTGGGTGGTGAATCAAACCGCTCGCTCATCCGTTCACCCCATCACCCCATCACCCCATCACCCGTTCACCCACTGCCGCTCATCAGCCGCACGCACGGCTCGGACGCCGCGTCCGGCGTGAGGACGATGCGCTGCAGCGTGATCCGGCCCTTGCCCTGCGGCAGGTAGCGGATGATGCGCTCGGTGCCGGCGTCCTCCACGCGGTACACGATCTCCACGGCGGCGTTGCCGATCTCGCCGGACTCGCGGCGGATGAGGCGCATGCCGTCGCGCAGGCCGGCCGCGTACGCGGGAGAGGCGGGATCCAGGCCGGTGATCACCCGGGTCGCGTTGGTGGCGGCCAGGTCGAAGCCGCGGTCGAAGTCCGGCTGCGTCGCCGTCTCCACCCGCGCGCAGGTGCCGAACAGGTCCGCCGGCAGCGTCACCGGCTCGCCGCGCTCCACGTGGCGGGCGAGCTCCGCGGTGACGTCCATCCCCAGCTCCCGCTGGACAACGGTGGGGAACAGTGTCGCGGCGTCCACGCGCGCTCCCGCCTGCCTGTTGCGCGCGTCCGTGGCGCGCTGCGCCCGCAGCACGTCGTCCATGTCGGCGCGGCCGCCGGTGTGCGTGCGGATGCGGTGGTCCAGCAGCAGCGCCAGCAGGTGCCCGCGGTCGTAGGGAAGCTGATGCACGTCCGCATCGTCCCAGAACCGCTCCACGATGGCCGAGTTGGGCACCGCGCGCGCCGGTGAGCTGGCGTTGCGCAGCAGCACCCGGTTCAGCTCCGCGGCGTAGTCCGCCGGCGTCCACAGCCCCGCGCGCAGCAGGCCGCGCGGGCCGTAGAAGTCCGCGAACCCCTCCGTCAGCCAGAACGCGCTCGCCGCCTCCCGCGGCGCATCGCCGATCTCGCCGCCGATCCAGGTGTGCATGTACTCGTGCGCCAGAAAGCGCGACGCCTCGTCCAGCGGAAAGCCCGTCGTGGACGCCACCGAGAACGCGTCCGCGCGCCCCGTGCCGGTATAGGAAAGCCCCGGACCGCTGCCCAGCGGCGCCAGCGGCACCACGAACGGCCGGCCGGCGTCGCCCCACAGCGCGTTCTCGGCCTGGACGACGGCCGCCACCGCGTCCGCGAACGCCTCGGGGGTGAAATCCCACGGGCCGCGCATGGCCACGCGCAGCGGCGCGCCGCCCACCTCGCGCCGCACCACCACCAGGTCCGGCGCGCCGATCGCCGCGCTCTCCACCACGTCGTTCACCGTACCCGGGCGTGCGCCCGCAAGGTGGTCCAGGTCCGACGCGAGGGTCCACTCCGCCGGAAATCCCGCCCACGCGAACCGGGCCGGCGCCTGCTCCCGCCCCGCCGGCGTGGCGAACACCCCCTCGCCGTGAAAGAAGAACCAGCCGGGAAGGATGAGGGGGAGCGCCTTGTGGTACTCGAAGGCCGGCTCGGCCGCGTACGCCGGCTTCACGCGGTAGCGCACCGCCAGCGCCGCCCCCGGCGCGTGCGTGATGACGCGCACCTCGCCCCCGTCCTCGCGCACGGACGCGGCGCCCTCCACCCGCAGATCCTCCACCTGCCGCCAGAGCGAGTCGGTGCCTGCCCAGCTGCCGGGCAGGTCCAGCTTCGTCTCCCCGTCCGCGTCCCCCGCAAAGCGGATCTCCACGACCAGCCCCGCCAGCGCCCCGCTCTCCATCACCGCCGCGACCGTGTAGCTGACGGGGGATGCGGACTGCTCGCCCGGCTGCGCGGCGGCGGGGTGGATAATGAAAGCCACGACGGCCAGCGCGGCCGTCCGGGCAAAGTTCGCGAATCTCATGGATCGGCGGAGTCGTGGTTGGATGTCGGAACGCCGCGTCGGCGGCTCGCGCCCGGCTACGGAAGGATGCGGGACGGAGATTCAAACGGGAAGATCGAGGAGTGTCGTCGGCGGGGTGCCCCTCCCCCGGCCCCTCCCCGTTCGTTCCTCACGGAGAGGGGAGAATTCGATCGCGATTTCTCAAGCGGCCACGTTGGCCGCTATCTCCCACTCCGCTACGTGGCAGGCACTTGCCCGCACCACGGAGCCGCCGGTCCGCGAAGGCGGCCTTCGTGTGGTCGTTGCAGCGAATTCATTCGCCCGTGCGGGGCTGTTCACCCTTTCACCCTTTCACCCTTTCACCCCTTCACCTCACCCGCCCACGTACACCCTGCCGTCCTTCATCACGAACCGCACGCGCTCCATGGCGTCGAAGTCCGCCGCCGGATCGCCCTCCACCGCGATGATGTCGGCCAGGGCGCCGGGGCGGAGTACGCCCAGGCGCTCGCCTTCGCCCAGCGCGCGGGCGGCGTTGAAGGTGGCGGACTGCAGCACCTGCGCGGGCGTCATCCCCGACTGCAGGTAGGCCCACAGCACGCGCTTGCCCCACTCGCCGCGCGCGCCGCCCAGCGCGTGGTACGCGTCCGAGCCCGCGACGATGGTCACGCCCGCGGCCCGCGCGCGCCGCACCCGCTCGCGAAAGCGCTCCAGGTACTGCTCCAGCGCCTCCGAGGGCGGCGCCGGCTGAATGTCGGTCACCACCACGTAGCGGTCGATGGTCTCGCGGTCGCCGTCCGTGGGCACCAGGGCCACGCCGCGGCGCGCCATGAAGGCAAAGGTGCTGTCCGACACCCGGTACCCGTGCTCCACCGTCGTCACCCCCGCCTCCACGGCCCGCCACACCGCCGCGTCTTCCGTGGCGTGCGCGGCCACGGTAAGCCCCGTGCGCCGCGCCTCGTCCACGATGGCGTGCATCTCGTCCATGCTGAAGGTGGTGCGGTTGGGCGTGCTCTCCGCGTAGATCTTGATGACCCGCGCGCCCTGGATGGCCGCCTGGCGCACCGCCCGCCGCGCGTCGTCCGTTCCGTTGACGATGCGGTACTCGTTGTGGACCACGGCCATGTGCCCGTGCTCCATCCCCGGAAACTGCCCGCCTTCCGGGCTTAGCCCCGGCCCCGAGTAGAACACGCGGGGCCCTTCGATCGTCCCTTCGCTGATGGCCTGCGCCAGCGCCGCGTCGCCAAAGGTGCCGCTGTTGCCCAGGTCGCGCACGGTGGTGACGCCCGCGTACAGGTAGGTGCGGGCCCGCGCGCCGCCGCGCAGGGCGCGCAGCGGCGTGCCCTCGAACACCGCCTCGCGCGTCATCTCGTGCTCTTCGGGAAGGCTGGGGTTGGTCTCCTGCAGCAGGTGCGTGTGCGCGTCGATCAGCCCCGGGAGCACCGTGTAGCCGCGCAGGTCGATCTCCCGCGCCCCCGCCGGCGCCGACAGGTTTTCGCCGACGGCCTCGATGCGGTTGCCGCGCAGCAGGATGTCGCGCGCGCCCAGAAAGACGCCGCGTTCGCTGTCGAACACGCGGCCGGCGTGGATGAGCACCGGCTCGCCCGGCGGGGGTTCGCCCGGCTGCGCGGCGGCGGGATGGATGATGAACGCCGCGGCGGCCAGCGCGGCCATCCAGGAAAAGTTGGCGAATCTCATGGATCGGCGGAGTCGTAGTTGGATGTCGGAACGCCGCGTCGGCGGCTCGGGGTCGGCTACGGAAGGATGCGGGGCGGAGATTCAAAACGGAAGATTGTGGTTTGTCGGCGGCGGGGATCGAGCTGCGTCGGCGGGCGCCCCCTCCGGGCTCGCATTACTCGCCCACCTCCCCCAAAACTGCTGGGGGAGGTTGGGGCTGCCGAACGTGCGGGACGCTTCGAAGGGCATCGAACTGCGGCGGCGGGGGCCCCCTCCCCCGGCCCCTCCCGCTCGTTCCTCGCGGAGAGGGGAGAATTCAATCGCGAGTCGGACGCTTCAGGCTGCGTCCGCAGGCGCCCCCTCCGCTCGCTTAGGCTCGCACCTCCCCCAAAACTGCTGGGGGAGGTTGGGGTTGCCAAACGTGCGGGACGCTTCGGATGGCATCGAACTGCGCCGGAGGGGGCCCTCCCCCGGCCTCTCCCGCTCGTTCCTCGCGGAGAGGGGAGAATCTGATCGCGCTTCGGCAGGTCTACCACTTTGGCCGCTTTGCCCAACCCGCCACGTGGCAGGCACCTGCCCGTACCACCGAGCCGCCAGTCCGCGAAGGCGGCCTTCGTGTGGTCGTTGCAGCGAATTCATTCGCCCCTGCCGCCGGGTCACCCCACACCCGCCGATGCCCCCGGACAGGCGAGAATCCCCCCTCCCTCCGTTGCCGCACGTGCCCGGGAGGATTACCTTACGCGGGTTTGTGACGAAAAGGAACAAGCGTTCGCCAACGGAAAGCAGGATGCCCACCTACGAGTACCGCTGCGCCGAGTGCGGCAACGAGTTCGAGCAGTTCGGGCGGATGTCGGATCCGCCCGTGCAGGAGTGCCCCAACTGCCACGCCCAGGCCCAGCGCAAGATCAGCGGCGGCGCGGGGCTGGTGTTCAAGGGGAGCGGCTTCTACATCACCGACTACCGCGGCGAGGGCTACAAGAAGGCCGCCGAGAGCGACAAGTCCGCGTCCTCCGGCGGCGAGTCCAAGCCGTCGGAGTCCAAGAGCGAGCCCGCCGCGGCTCCCAAGTCCGAGTCCAAGCCTTCCGGCTCGTCCTCGTCCGGCACGTCGTCGGGCGGAACGGGCAAGAGCGAGTAGATGCCGGTAACCAAGCTGCAGGCGGAGATCCAGCGCGCCCTTCGCGACATGGGCGTACAGGACGACGTGTCCGTCGTCCTGGAGCGTCCGCGCAACCCGGAGCACGGAGACTGGGCCACCAACGTGGCCATGACGCTGGCCAGGCCGCTGCGCAAGGCGCCCCGGCAGATCGCCGAGGAGCTGGTGCAGCGCATCGATCCCGCCAGCGCCGGCATCCGCGGCGCCGAGGTGGCGGGGCCGGGGTTCATCAACTTTCGCCTCGACACCGCGTACCTGCGCGAGGGGCTGGCCCGCATCGTCCGCGAGGGCGACGCGTACGGCCGCTCGCAGGCGGGGCAGGGGCAGCCGGTGATGGTGGAGTTCGTTTCCGCCAACCCCACCGGGCCGCTGCACGTGGGCCACGGCCGCCAGGCCGCCCTGGGCGACGCCGTCAGCGAGCTGCTGGCGTGGGCCGGGTGGAAGGTGCAACGCGAGTTCTACTACAACGACGCGGGCGAGCAGATCAACAAGCTCACCCGCAGCGTGTGGGCGCGCTACCAGCAGGCGCTGGGGAGCGACGTGCCGTTTCCCGGCGACGGCTACAACGGCGCGTACATCGGCGAGATCGCGGCGGAGCTGGTGGCCGAGCACGGCGAGCGCTTCAAGGGCGACGACTCGGCCGAGGCGCTGGACGCCATCCGCGTGTACGCCGTGAAGCGCCTGCGCGAGGAGCAGAACCGCGACCTGGACGGGTTCCGCGTCCGCTTCGACCACTACTTCCTGGAGTCGTCGCTGTACACGGGCGGGCGGGTCGAGGACACCATCCGCCGGCTGCGCGAGTCGGGCTACGTCTACGAAAAGGACGGCGCCGTCTGGCTGAAGACCACGGAGTTCGGTGACGACAAGGACCGGGTGATGGTCAAGGGCACCGGCCATCCCACGTACTTCCTGCCGGACGTGGCCTACCACGTCGTCAAGTGGGAGCGGGGGTTCCACCGCGCCATCAACGTGCAGGGCAGCGACCACCACGGCACCACCGCGCGGGTCCGCGCCGGGCTGCAGGCGCTGGGGCTGCCGGCCGGCTATCCCGAGTGGGTGCTGCACCAGATGGTTCTGGTGATGCGGGGCGGCGTGGAGGTAAAGTTCAGCAAGCGCGCGGGCGACTACGTCACCATGCGCGACCTGTACGACGAGGTGGGCGTGGACGTGGCGCGCTACTTTTTCCTCATGCGCCGCGCCGAGGCCCAGCTCACCTTCGACATGGAGCTGGCGCTGGACCAGTCCGACAAGAACCCGGTCTACAAGGTCCAGTACGCCCACGCCCGCCTGTCGTCCATCTTTCGCCGCGCGGAGGTGGACCCGGCCACGCTGGACGCGGAGTCGGCGGACCTGGGGCTGATCTCGCACGAGAGCGAGACGGAGCTGGTGAAGCTGCTGCTGCGCTTTCCGGAGGAGATCGAGTCCGCCGCCGAGGCGCACACGCCGCACTCCATCTGCGCGTATCTGGAAGAGGTGGCGGGCGCGGTGAACAGCTGGTACCACGCCGGCAACCGCGATGCCGCGCTGCGCGTGATCGGCGCCGAGGTGGCGCCGGAGCAGTCGCGCGCGCGGCTGGTGCTTTCGCGCGCCGTGCAGGTGGTGCTGCGCAACGGCCTGGCGGTGCTGGGGATCGGCGCGCCCGAGCGGATGGACCGCGCCGAGGAGCCCGCCTCCGGCGAGGCCTGACAGGGCTGCCTCTCCGGCAAGGGGCGGCTGGAGGGGATGAACGTCGCACCGGGGGTTCTGCGCGAGGGGCGGGCGCCCCCTCCGGGCTCGCATGACTCGCCCACCTCCCCCAAAACTGCTGGGGGAGGTTGGCGTGTGCCGAAAGTGCCGGAGCGCGATCGAATTCTCCCTTTTCCGCGAGGGCGAATGAATTCGCTGCAACAACCACACGAAGGCCGCCTTCGCGGACTGGCGGCTCCGTGGTACGGGCAAGTGTCTGCCACGTAGCGGTTTGGGGGAGTGGCAAAGCGGTCGCTGAGGAATCACGATCGAATTCTCCCCTTTCTCCCGCGACAGCGGGGGAGAGGGGGCCGGAGGAGAGGGGGCCGCTTCGGGCGACAGATCAATGCTCGTCGCCGAGCCCCGAGCTGTCGGCCACCCAACCTCCCCCAGCAGTTTTGGGGGAGGTGCGAGCCTAAGCGAGCGGAGGGCGCGCTGGCGGACGCAGTCTGAAGCGTCCGAAGCGCGATCGAATTCTCCCCTCTCCGTGAGGAACGAACGGGGAGGGGCCGGGGGAGGGGCACCCCGCGGTCGCAGTCCAATGCAGTTCGAAGCGCCCCAACCTGTCGGCCACCCAACCTCCCCCAGCAGTTTTGGGGGAGGTGCGAGCCTGAGCGAGCGGAGGGGGCGCCCGCGGACGCAGCCTGAAGTGTCCGACGCCCGATCGAATTCTCCCCTCTCCGTGAGGAACGAACGGGGAGGGGCCGGGGGAGGGGCACCCCCCGCCGGCGCAGCGTGAAGACCGTGCAGCACCCTGAAGTTCCGAGTACCCGACTCACGAAGTTCCTGCTTCTCATCCACATACACCGGGACCCATGTCGCTTCTCGTCGTCGGCAGCGTAGCGCTGGACACCGTCGAAACCCCGTTCGGCCGCGCGGAAGACGCGCTGGGCGGCAGCGCCACCTTCTTTTCGGCCGCCGCGTCGCTGCTGCACCCGGTGCAGCTGGTGGGCGTGGTGGGTGCCGACTACCCGCTGGACGCGCTGGGCTTTCTGTCGGAGCGCGGCGTGGACCTGGCCGGGCTGGAGCGCGCAAAGGGCGAGAGCTTTCGCTGGTCGGGCGTGTACAGCTACGACCTGAACAGCCGCGAGACGCTCGAGACGCGCCTGGGCGTGTTCGCCGACTTCGCGCCCAAGATCCCCGAGCAGTTTCGCGACGCGGAGTGGGTGTTCCTGGGCAACATCGACCCCGAGCTGCAGATCAACGTCCTCGAGCAGGTGCACAGGCCGCGCTTCGTGGCCTGCGACACCATGAACCTGTGGATCGAGATCAAGCGCACCCGCCTGATGGAGCTGCTGACGCGGGTGGACCTGCTGATGGTGAACGACGCCGAGGCGCGCCAGCTCAGCGGCCAGAGCAACCTGGCCAAGGCCGCGCGGTGGATCCTGGACCGCGGACCGCGCTACCTGATCATCAAGAAGGGCGAGCACGGGGCCATCCTGTTTACCCCGCACTCCACCTTCTTTGCGCCCGGCTACCCGCTGGAAGACGTGTTCGACCCCACCGGCGCCGGCGACGCCTTCGCGGGCGGCTTCATGGCGCACCTGGCCCGCTCCGGCGGCCTGGAAGACGCCGACATGCGCCGCGCGGTGGTCTACGGCAGCGTACTGGGCTCGTTCGCGGTGGAAAAGTTCTCGGTCGAGCGCTTCAAGGACCTCACGGCGGACGAGATCGAGGACCGCGTGCGCCAGTTCCGCGAGATGACCGTCTTCGAGCTGCCGGTGGACGCCGGTGTCTGATTCCGCGGGCGGGCTGTCGTACGCCGCCGCGGGCGTCGACATCGACGCGGCGCACCAGGCCATGAAGGGCGTCGCCGCGCTGGTCCGGTCCACCGCGACGGCCGACACGCTGTCGGAGCTGGGCTCGTTCGGCGGGCTGTACCGCGTGCCGCGCGACGCCCGGGCGCCGGTTCTCGTCGCCTCCACGGACGGCGTGGGGACCAAGCTGAAGGTGGCGTTCACAACCGGCCGCCACGGCACCGTGGGCGAAGACCTGGTGAACCACTGCGTCAACGACATCCTGGTGCAGGGCGCAAAGCCGCTCTTCTTCCTGGACTACGTGGGCGTGGGCAAGCTGCAGCCGGGGGTGGTCGAGGAGCTGGTGAGCGGGGTGGCGCGCGGGTGCCGCGAGAACGGGTGCGCGCTGCTGGGCGGCGAGACGGCCGAGATGCCCGACATGTACGCCCCCGGCGAGTACGACCTGGCCGGCACCATCGTCGGCATGGTGGAGGAGGACCGGGTGCTGGACGGCCGCGCCATCCGCGCGGGCGACGTGCTCGTGGGCCTGGCGTCCACCGGGCTGCACACCAACGGCTACTCGCTGGCGCGCCGCATCGTCTTCGAGCGGATGGGGCTGGGGCCCGACGATGCCTTTCCCGAGGAGGACGGCAGCGTGGCCGACGTGCTGCTGCGCGTCCACAGGTCGTACCTCGGGTCGTTGTATCCGCTTGTCGAGGCCGGGCGCGTCCGCGGGCTGGCGCACATCACGGGCGGCGGGCTGGTGGACAACGTGCCCCGCATTCTGCCGCCCGGGGTGGACGCGCGCTTCTCCCTCTCCAGCTGGACGGTGCCGCCCCTGTTCCGGGTGCTTCAGCGCGAGGGCGGGGTGGAGCAGGGCGAGATGTTCCGCGCCTTCAACATGGGCGTGGGGATGGTGGCGGTCGTCGCGGCGGACGATGCGGACGCGACGGTGCGGGATCTGTCCGCCGCGGGCGAGCGGGCGTGGATCGCGGGGGAAATCGTCCCCGGCGATGGCACGGTGGTGCTGAGCTGACCAACCAGGGGATGACGATGAAGAAGATTGCTTTCGCGGCCGCCGCGCTGCTCGCGGCCCCGCTGGCGGCGCAGGGCGACATCGAGACCATCTGCACCACCGGCGTTCCGGTGGTGGCGCAGGAGCAGTGTGCCGTCGTGGCGCAGGCGGTGGACGCCGCGCAGCCGCAGCTGGGCATTCTGATGGCCGGCGGCAACCCCACGCTGGGCACGGCCAGCACCGGCGGCGTGCGGCTGGGGCTCATTCCGCGGGTAAGCCTTACGGGGCGCATCAACGTGGTGGGCGCGCGGCTCCCCGACATCCGCGAAGAGGCGGACGGCGAGGCGGACCAGTTCACCCTTCCCGCGCCGGCGGTGGGCGCCAACCTGTCCATCGGCCTTACGCAGGGCTTCAGCGTGGCGCCCATGATCGGCGGGTTCGGCGCCATCGACCTGCTGGGCAGCGTGAGCGTGCTGCCGCTGTCGCTGGTGGGCGACGACTTTGGCGACAACGCGTTTTCGTGGGGCGCCGGCGCGCGCGTGGGGCTGATCCGCGAGTCGTTCGTCATGCCGGGCGTGTCGGTGTCGCTGATGTACCGCAGCCTGGGCGACGTCAGCTTCGGCAACGTGTGCGAGGGCACCGAGGTTCCCGCGGGCGACAACCGCAGCGTCTGCTCCACGGACGACGACTTCGGCGAGATCCAGTTCGGCCTCGACAACTGGAGTGCGCGCGCCGCGGTCAGCAAGCGCCTGCTGGGGCTGGGCCTTACGGCGGGCGTGGGATACGACCGGTTCGAGACCAGCGCCGACTTCGCCGTCCGCGCCCCCGGCCCGCCGGTCGGCGCCGAGCAGATCTACCGCTTCAGCGACATCGCGGTGGACAACGACCGCTGGTCGGCGTTCCTTGACGGCTCCTTCACCATCCTGTTCGGCTCCATTGTGGCCGAGGTGGGCTGGATGCAGGGATCCGACCCGGTGGAGAACTTCCCCTCGACGAGCGACTTCGATCCCAGGGAAGGCACGTTCTTCGGCAGCGTGGGCGCGCGGCTTTCGCTGTAATGCACGGCCGCGCCGCGGGCTGAAGCCCGCGGCTGGAACTGCCATAAGCCCCGTCTCGGCGCCGCTGACGCGGCACCAAACGGGGCTTCACCTGCTCGCGTGGGCCGGTCCGAGGCGCCGTACTGCAGTTGCGGCGCCCGTGACCTGGGCGCTCCGCGCGCAAGCATGTCATTCCGAAGGAGCGCCGCGAGTATCCTTCTGCTGCCCCGCTCCCGGCGCGCGACTGAGGAATCTACTTTCGGCGTCCTCCGCGTTTTTCGTAGCGTGCCGAAGCTGCGGCTACAATCCGCGCAGGCGGATTTTGCGCCTTTCCAGCGGCGAATTTCATTCGCTCCTGGATCCGGCGGCGCCATACCTGGGCCCTTGATCGTTCTCCCATGCCCGACCCCACACCGCACGACCTCCACCACCTCCGCCGGGCCATCGCGCTGGCGGGCAACGGGTGGGGCAGGGTATCGCCCAACCCCATGGTGGGGTGCGTGATCGTGCGCGACGGGGAGGTGGTGGGGGAGGGATGGCACACGGAGTACGGCCGGCCGCACGCGGAGGTCGAAGCCCTTCGCGCGGCCGGCGAGCAGGCCCGCGGCGCCACGGCCTACGTGTCGCTGGAGCCGTGCAGCCACTGGGGCAAAACGCCGCCGTGCACCGACGCGCTCACCGCGGCCGGTGTGCGGCGCGTCGCCTTTGGCGGATACGATCCCAACCCCAGGGCCCGGGGCGGGGCGGAGGTGCTGCGCGCCGCCGGGATCGAGGTGGTCGGCGGGGTGGAGGAGGCGGCCGTGCGCGACCAGAACGCGGTGTTCTTCCACGCGCACTCGCCCGCGGGCGCGGAGCGGCCGTTCGTCGCGCTGAAGCTGGCGATGTCGCTGGACGCCCGCATCGCCGACCGCGACGGCCGCTCCGTCTGGATCACCGGCGACGAATCCCGCGCCGAGGTGCACCGCCTGCGCGCCGGCTACGACGCGGTTGCCATCGGCAGCGGCACCGCGCTGGCGGACGACCCGCTGCTCACCGTCCGCGGCGCCGTGGAGCCGCGGGTGCCGCCCAAACGTGTCGTCTTCGACCGCGTGCTGCGCCTGCCGCTCGACGGCAAGCTCGTCCGCTCCGCCCGCGAGGTCCCCGTCTGGGCCGTCTGCCGGCCGGACGCGCCGGAAGTGCTGCGCCAGCCACTGGAAGACGGCGGGGTCACCATCATCGCTGCCTCGGGCCTCTCCGACCAGCTCCGCGCAATCCGCGACGCCGGCGTGCGGTCGATGTTCGTCGAAGGCGGCTCCGTGCTCGCCTCCGCGCTGCTGGCGGCGGACGTGGTGGATCGCATGTACCTCTTCTACGCCCCCGTCCTCATCGGCCCCCAAGGCGCCGCCCCCTTCGCCGCCATCCCCAGCCCCCCGCTGGCCGACGCCGTTCGCTGGCGCCGCCTCGATTCGCAGCCGTTCGGCGCGGATACGCTGATCACCCTGGTACGACGGTAGATCGCGATGGAGCAGATCGCGTCCGATTCACGCCGCGCGTTTTTTCTGCGCGTGCTGGCGCCGGGCGAGGACCTCGCGTCTCCGTTCGATGGAGAGCCGTACGCCGCGCTCGTCTGGGCGACGACGCGGCGCGTGCCCGCGGCGCAGAAGCAGCGGATCGCAACCGTGCTGATCGCGAGCGGATGCCGCTACGTGGTCTGCGGCGGCGTGGAGTCCGAGTCGTGGGAAGAGGCGGCGGATGATGCGTATCTCGCGCAGGATCTGCCGGAGCCGGTGCCCGACGAGCAGTTCGTGATGACGAGCAGCCATCGCGGCGAGCCGGAAGACGAGGTCGCGCACTTCTTCGTTCACGCAACCGGGATGCACAGCGACTTCGCCCGCTCCCTGGTGCTGCTGATCGGTGCGGACGACGGGGTGCAGGCGCGGCTGGCGGCGGCGGTGCGCGAAGAGGTGGAGGCTTCCGCGTCCGGCTGAAGCAACGCGCTGGACCGGGATCGCACTGCGCCCGCGGGGGCCCTCACCCGCTCACCCAGGCTCGCACCCTCAGGCGCGCACCTGCGGCTTTCCCACAACCAGCACGGACTCGTGGTGGATCGCCGAGGCCGCCGGTCGTGGGTGAAGCCTCGCGCGGTTTGCGAGGCTTTCCGCAGTCGTTGTGGCGAGTTTACTCGCTCTCGCGTGGCACAGGGATCACGAGCCGTTGAAGCCCCGTCCGGCGAGCGTGAGCGAGCCGTGACGGGGCTTGTCACGTTCCCAGCAGCGGGTTTACCCGCTCATCATCACATCCGCGGCCGAGTCGCCGGCCGAATCACGCCGGATCGCGCCCCCTCCGTTCCGTTGCCCACTGTCCCCTGTAACCTGTCCCCCTGTACCCTCTCCCCTGTCCCCTTCCGCCCTCACGCCGTAACTTTGCGCCCGCGCAGCACAGACGCGGGCGCGCACGCATCCAGCGAATCGGCCAACGTGTTCACCGGGATCGTAGAAGAAGTCGGCACCATCGCGGCCGTGGAGCCCATGGGGAACGGGGTGCAGTTCACCCTTCGCGCCTCGCTGGTGCTGGACGGCATCGGGCTGGGCGACAGCATCTCCATCGACGGCGCCTGCCAGACGGTGACCGCCATCCACCCCGACGGCTTCAGCGTGCAGGCCATCGCCACCACGCTGGGGCGCACCACCTTTGGCGACTACCAGCCGGGGCGGCGGGTGAACCTGGAGCGCGCGCTGGCGTTCGGCGCGCGGCTGGGCGGGCACCTGGTGGCCGGCCACGTGGACGGCGTGGGCAGGGTGCTGCGCATCCAGCCGCGCGAGGAGCTTACCCTCATCGACTTCTCGCTCCCCGAAGAGGTGGTGGGCGTCACCGTGCTGCACGGGTCCATCACGCTCAACGGCATCAGCCTTACCGTGAACGACCTGCCGGCGCCGGGTGTCTGCCAGGTGTCCATCATCCCGTTCACCTGGGATCACACGTCCATCGGCGACCTGCGCGAGGGCGACGGCGTGAACGTGGAGGGCGACATGATCGGCAAGTTCGTGCGCAACCTGCTGGGCGCGCCGGTGCGCGCGGGCGGCGAAGGCGGCGCGGCGACTGAGCACGTTCTCAGGGCGTGGGGGTACCGGTGAGGCTCGCGCCCGTCCTCCTGGCGCTTGCCGCCGCGGCCTGCGAGCCCGCGCCGGACCCGGACTACCGCGGCCAGAACTCCGTCCCCGTCGAGACGATGTCCGTCGACACGGCGGCGGGGGACCGGCACGCGCTGGACAGCGTCTTCGCGAGGATCGAGCGCGCGTCGGGCGGGGAGCTGGGCGTTTCGGCCGTCGTGGTGGAGAACGGGCGCGCGCTGGGATTCCGCGGCGGCGAGGCGTTTCCCATGGCGAGCACCTTCAAGCTCGCCGTGGCGCTGACGGTGCTGGCGCAGGCGGACAGCGGGCGCATTTCGCTGGACGACACCGTGCGCCTGGCGCCCGCGGACTACCGGCTGGGCCCCAGCCAGGTGTCCGAGGGGCTGCCGGCGGGCGGCGGCACGGTGACGGTGCGGCGGATGATCGAGTCGATGATGATGTTCAGCGACAACACCGCCACCGACGCGCTGATGCGCATGGCCGGCGGGCCGCAGGCGGTGATGGCGCACCTGCGGTCGCGGAACGTCGAGGGGATCAGGGTAGACCGGTACGAGGGGCAGGTGTTCCTGGACTACAACGGCGTCCGCGCGCCGCCCCCGCCCGCCGAGTGGACGCTGGAGCGCGTGCAGCGGCTGATCGACTCCGTGCCGCCCGCCGAGAAGCAGGCCGCGAAGGACCGCTTCTTTGCCGACCCGCGCGACACCGCCACGCCCGACGGCATGGCGGCGCTGCTGGCGCAGGTGCAGCGTGGCGACCGGCTGACGCCGCTGAGCCGCGAGTTCCTGCTGGACGCCATGCGCCGCTCGCCCACGGGGCGCGCCCGCATCCGCGCCGGCCTGCCGCCGGGGGTGGAGGTGGCGGACAAGACCGGCACCATCGGCCGCACGACCAACGACGTGGGGCTGGTGCGGCTGCCCAGCGGAATGCACCTGGCGCTGGCCGTGTTCGTCCGCAACTCCACGAAGAGCAACGCCGACGTGGAGCCGTCCATCGCCGCCGTGGCGAGCGCGGTGTACGGGCACTTCGCGGAACAGCAGGTCGTCTCGAGCCAGGTGGCGGCTCGGTCCGGAGACTCGGCCGCGCGGCCTCAGGATCGGGATTCCGCGCGTCCGTGACCTGAGTTGCGGGCCACCCGCACGGGCGAATGAATTCGCTGCAACAACCACACGAAGGCCGCCTTCGCGGACTGGCGGCTCCGTGGTGCGGGCAAGTGCCTGCCACGTAGCGGGGTGGGAGATGGCGGCCAACGTGGCCGCTTGAGGAATCGCGATCGAATTCTCCCCTCTCCGTGAGGAACGAACGGGGAGGGGCCGGGGGAGGGGCACCCCGCCGGGCGCCAGCTGGATGCCAGTCGCCGAGCCCCGATCTGTCGGCAACCCAACCTCCCCCAGCAGTTTTGGGGGAGGTGCGAGCCTAGGCGAGCGGAGGGGGCGCCTCGCGAACGCAGTTCGATCCCGTTCGAGACGCCCTGAAGTTTCTCCCCTCTCCGCGAGGAACCAGGGGGGAGGGGCCGGGCGAGGGGGCCCCAGCGGGCGCAGGGAGGGGTACATCTGATCTCTTGATCCAGAAACGGCGAGCGAGGCAAACCATGCCGTTCGACAGCATAGAAGACGCAATCGCGGACATCCGCGCGGGCAGGATGGTCATCGTCGCCGACGACGAGGACCGCGAGAACGAGGGCGACCTGGTCTGCGCGGCATCGGCCGTCACGCCCGAGATCATCAACTTCATGGCGCGGGAAGGGCGCGGGCTCATCTGCCTGGCGCTTACCGCCGAGCGCGCGGACGAGCTGGACCTGCGCCCCATGAGCGAGCACAACACCGAGGCGCTCAGCACCGCGTTCACCGTCTCCGTCGACGCCGCCGCGCGGCACGGCGTGACCACGGGGATCAGCGCCTGGGACCGCGCCAAGACCATCCAGGTGTGCATGGACCCGGCGTCGCAGCCGTCGGACCTGCGCCGCCCGGGTCACGTCTTCCCGCTTCGCGCCCGCGCCGGCGGCGTGCTGCGCCGCGTGGGGCAGACGGAGGCGTCGGTCGATCTCGCCCGCCTGGCGGGGCTGCCGCCGGCGGGGGTGATCTGCGAGATCCTGAACGACGACGGCAGCATGGCGCGCCGGCCGCAGCTGGAGGAGTTCGCGGCGCGGCACGGCCTGAAGTTCGTCACCGTGGCGCAGATCGTCGCCTACCGCCTGCAGCGCGAGCGGCTGGTGCACCGCGAGGCCGAGGCCACCATCCCCACGCCCTACGGCGACTGGCGCATCGTGGCCTATCGCAACGACGTGGACGGGCACGAGCACGTCGCCGCCATCAAGGGCGAGGTGGAGGGCGTTCCCGACGTGATGGTGCGCATGCACAGCGAGTGTCTGACGGGCGACGTGTTCCACTCCATGCGCTGCGACTGCGGCGAGCAGCTGGACGCCGCCATGCAGCAGATCGAGCGCGAGGGGCGTGGCGTGATCGTCTACCTGCGGCAGGAGGGGCGGGGGATCGGGCTGGTGCACAAGCTGCGCGCCTACAACCTGCAGGACCAGGGGATGGACACCATCGAGGCCAACGAGGCGCTGGGCTTTCGCCCCGACCTGCGCGAGTACGGCATCGGGGCGCAGATCCTGCTCGACCTGGGGCTCTCGTCCGTGCGCATCCTCACCAACAATCCCAAGAAGATCGTGGGGATGGATGGATACGGCCTCTCCGTGGCGGAGCAGATCCCCATCACGGTGGAGCCCAACCCGCACAACGCCGAATACCTGCGCACCAAGCGCGAGCGGATGGGCCACCTGCTGCCGACGTGAAGTGCGGGAGTGCGGGAGTGCGGGAGTGCGGGAGTGCGGGAGTATGAAGATGGAGATCGGGCGTGCCGCGGGAACCTGGGCACTGGACACTTGGAACTGGGCACTGGGTACTTCTTTTGACTGAACATCACGGGCAGATCCGCGGCGAAGGCAAGCGCTTCGGCATCGTCGTAAGCCGGTTCAACGACCTCATCACCCGCCAGCTGCTGGCCGGCGCGCGCGACTGCCTGCTGCAGCACGGCGTGGCCGACGACGCCATCGAGGCCGTGTGGGTGCCCGGCGCGTGGGAGATCGCCGGGCCGCTGCGCATGCTGGCGCAGAGCGGGCGCTTCGACGCGGTGATCGCGCTGGGGTGCGTCATCCGCGGCGCCACGCCGCACTTCGAGTACGTGGCCGGCGCGGCGGCCAACGGCGTCGCGGCCGTGGGCGCGGCGGTGGACGTGCCCGTCGTCTTTGGCGTGCTGACGACGGAGACCATCGAGCAGGCCATCGAGCGGGCGGGGACCAAGGCCGGCAACAAGGGGTGGGATTCGGCGATGGTGGCCATGGAGATGTCGGACCTGTACGCGCGCCTGGGCGGCCGGGAGGCGCGGTGAAGAGCCGGAGCCGCGCCCGGGGCTGGGCGCTGCAGGCGCTGTACGCGTGGGAGCAGCGCGGCGGCGGGGCCGAGATGGGAATGCCGGTGCTGCAGGAGCTGTTCGCCAACCTGCGCGTCTCCCCGACGAACCGTCCGTACGCGGAGATCCTGGTGCGCCTCGTCGCCACCAACCTGGCGAAGATCGACGAGACCATCCTGGCGTCGCTCACCAACTGGCGGCTGGAGCGGCTGTCCGTCATCGACCGCGCCATCCTGCGCCTGGGGACGGCCGAGATGATGTTCGTGGACGACGTGCCGCCGCGCATGTGCATCCGCGAGATGGTTCAGCTGGCGGAGAAGTACGGGACGGCCGACAGTCCGCGCTTCGTGAACGGCGTGCTGGACGCGGTGATGCGGCGCGTGGCCCCGGGGGAGGCCGCCGGGGCTTGAACATCCTGGTCCTCAACTGGCAGGACCTGGCCAACCCGCAGTCCGGCGGCGCCGAGATCCACCTGCACGAGATCTTCGGGCGCCTGGCGCGGCGGGGGCACACGGTCACCCTTCTCTGCTCCGGCTGGCCGGGCGCCGCCGCCCGGGCCGAGGCGGACGGCATGCGCATTCACCGCACCGGCGGCCGCAACACCTTTTCGCTCGCGGCGCCGGCGTACTACCGGAAGCACCTGGCCGCCGCGCCGTGGGACGTGGTGGTCGAGGACCTGAACAAGGTCCCGCTCTTTACCCCGTACTGGGTCCGGCGCCCGCTGGTCCTGCTGGTGCACCACCTGTTCGGCGCCACGGCGTTCCGCGAGGCCAGCGTTCCCTTCGCCGCGGCCACCTGGCTGCTGGAGCGCCCCATCCCCCGCGTCTACCGCGGCCTTCCCGCCCAGGCCGTCTCCGAGAGCACCGCCGACGACCTCGCGGCGCGCGGCCTGCGCCGGAGCGACCTCCGCGTCATCCACAACGGCGTGGACCTGGAGTTCTTCTCGCCCAACCCCTTCGTGGCGCGCTTTCCCGAGCCCACCTTTCTGTACGTGGGCCGGCTGAAGCGGTATAAGCGCATCGACCTGGCGGTCGAGGCGGTGGCCCTCCTGCGCGCGCGCGGCACGCACGTCCGCCTGCGCATCGCCGGCCGCGGCGACGAGGAGCCGCGGCTGCGCGCGCAGGTGGAGCGGCTGGGGGTGGGCGACCGGGTGGAGTTCGACGGGTTCGTGACGGAAGAGCGCAAGCGCGAGCTGCTGCGTTCCTGCTGGGGCACGGTGCTTCCCTCGCCCAAGGAAGGGTGGGGGATCGCCAACGTCGAAGCCGGTGCCTGCGGCACCCCCGCCGTCGCCGCCGATTCGCCCGGCCTGCGCGAGTCCGTCGTCCACGGCCAGACCGGCCTGCTCGTCCCCTACGGCGACGCGGGGAAGCTGGCCGACGCCCTCGCCTCGCTGGCGGCGGATCCCGCGCTGGTCGCGCGCCTGGGCGCCGGAGGCCGCCGGTTTGCGGAAGGCCTCTCCTGGGACCGCGCCGCGGACCTCACCCAGGCGCACCTGGCGGAGGTAGCCGGGCGGGGGTGAGCGATGCCGTGGGCTGGCCGAGGCTATGACGCGGTGACGGCGTTGCTCAGCAATGCGCCCAGGCCCAGCACGGTCACGATCAGGCCGGGAACGGTGCCCACGCGCACGCCCAGTTCCATCGAGGAGAGGCTGCCGCCATCCTCCGCGCCGTCCGGGAACAGGTAGCCGCGGGCGCTCACCGCCACCCAGTCCGTCAGCCCGACGGTGGCGTCGGCCGTCAGGCCGGCGATGGTCTGGTGAGGATACGTCCTGGGCGGATGCTGGGCCACCATCGGCCCCGCGCCCGCGTCTAGCGCGAGCCCGGAGCCCAGCCAGCGGCGGTAGCGGCCCTTGAGGGCCAGGTGGAACCCGGTGGGGCTGGTTCCCACGGCGATGGCAGCGCCCACGGCCTGACCGGGGCGGTGGTTCACCATCGCGCCCACCTCCCACTCCGCCATCCGCCACGGCTCCGCGGGGTCGCGGGCGTCCGCGTCCCACTCCGGGTAGTAGTTCAGGTGCGCGACCAGAAAGGCCGCGCACCCAGGCGCGGGGGCCCCGCGCCGGCAGAACGAGCGCGGTTCTTCCGCTTCCTGCGCGGACGCACCCGCCGGAAGCGCGAGCGCGGCGGCCAGCCCCGCCACGCACAGCAGCGGGCGGATGGACGAGGAGCCGGGAAGCGACTGCATTGGATGGGTCACCGGTGAAAGGATGTCGACGGGCGAGCGCCCGGCGACGTGTGCTGGCTGCGGATCGAGGGCCTGGCGCCGGCCGGGAGGGGTGTGCGGGTCAGCCCGACACGCCCACGGCGACAACGGCAAGCACGGCTCCCAGGACGCTGGCGACCAGGCCGGGAACGGTTCCAAAGCGCACGGTGCCGTAGGTGGCGCCGACGGGCTCGCGATTCAGGTCGCTCCAGAGGAGGTCGCCGCGCACGCCGACCGAAACCCAGTCGGTAAGCCCCACCGCCACGTCGCCCGTAACGCCCACCGCAGTGCGCGTGGTGACGGTGGGAGCCCAGTCGCGCCTGGCCAGGGCCACGCCGCCCGACGCGTCCAGCGCCGCATGGCGGCCCATCCAGCGGCGGTAGCGCGCCTTGACCGCGGTGCGCCCCCCGTTGCCGTCCCGCCCCACCACCAGCGTCCCGCCGACGGCGTGCCCGGGCCCGCGGTTCACCAGGACGCCGAGTTCCCACTCGTAGGGTGCCTCCAGGTCGCTGAAGCGCTGGATGCGCGGGTAGTAGGAGAACTGGGCCGCCAGCATCATCTCGCAGGAGGGCAGCGGCCGCCCCACGTAGCAGAACCGGCGCGGCTCTTCGGCGTCCTCCTGCGCCGCGGCGGAGGCAGGGAGCGCCACCGACAGCGCAAAGGTGGCTGCGCATGCAAGCAGCAGGACGGCGGTGCGGCGCGGAGGGGTCATGCGTCGGGCCGATGCGGGGGAGTACGGGACGTGCAATGAAGTCGTGCGCTCCGTAGCATACCGCGTCTGCGCCACGGCTCTGCGAGGGGAGCCGCACCAGAATCGTCACGGAAGGCCCGGAATGCGGCCTGGATCGCGAGAACCGCGCCCCAGGGGAGCGCGCGCGATCGGACGTGCGAGCGGGCCCGCAATGGCGAATGAATTCGCTGCAACCACCACACGAAGGCCGCCTTCGCGGACTGACGTCTTCGTGGTTCGGGCCAGTGCCTGCCACGTGGCGGGTTGGGTGAATGCGGCCGAGAAACAGCCTGCCGGAGCGGGACCGAATTCTCCCCTCTCCGTGAGGAACGAACGGGGAGGGGCCGGGGGAGGGGCACCCGGGCGGGCGCCAGTTCGATGCAATTCGCCGAGCCACGACCCATCGGCACCCCAACCTCCCCCAGCAGTTTTGGGGGAGGTGCGAGCCTGAGCGAGCGGAGGGGGCGCCGGCGGACGCAGTCCGGATCGTCCGCAACGGGACCGAATTCTCCCCTCTCCGTGAGGAACGAACGGGGAGGGGCCGGGGGAGGGGCACCCCGGCGGACGCAGCCTGAATCGTCCGAAGCGCGACGTATCCCCCTCCCGCCGTGGCCCCGCCGCGGGCGAGGCGTTATCCTATCCGCCCGCGCCACTGACGCACGGACCGTGAACCCGGGAATGGCGACGTGACGGTCGACGAGCTGCTGCGCTCCAAGAAGGACTCGCTCGTGCTGGAGCTGCTCACCGACGAGCGGGGGCTCTCGCGCGCCATCGCCAACCCCGACATCAGCTCGCCCGGGCTGGTGCTTACCGGCTACACCGAGCGCTTTCCCAGCGAGCGCATGCAGGTGCTGGGCGAAACCGAGGTCGCCTTCCTGGAGTCGCTGGACGACGACCGCCGCCGCGCCGCGCTCATCACCTTTTTGGACTTCGACATCCCCGTCGTCTTCATCACCAAGGGGCAGGAGGCGCCCGAGCCGCTGGTGGAGCTGTGCAACCAGTGCGGCACCCCCGTCATCCGCAGCGCCCTGAAGACCGCCGAGTTCTACACCCGCATCAAGCCCTTCCTGGAAGAGCGCTTCGCCCCCCGCACCACCCTGCACGGCTCGCTGGCCGACGTGTACGGGGTCGGACTCCTCTTCGTGGGCAAGAGCGGCATCGGCAAGAGCGAGACGGTGCTGGACCTGGTGGAACGGGGCCACCGCCTGGTCGCCGACGACCTGGTGATGATCACGCGGCGGGGCAACGAGGTGCTCATCGGCAAGGGGCACGACCTGCAGCGGCATCACATGGAGATCCGCGGGGTAGGAATCATCGACATCCGCACCATGTTCGGCGTACGGGCCATTCGCCAGCAGAAGCGCATCGAGGTGGTGGTGCAGCTGGAGATCTGGGACGAGGAAGCCGTGTACGACCGGACGGGGCTCGACAACAAGACCATGGACATCCTGGGCGTGCCCGTCCCCATGGTGACGGTGCCGCTGGTGCCGGGGAAGAACATCACCGTGGTGTGCGAGGTGGTGGCCATGAACCACCTGCTCAAGTATTCGGGGGTCGACACCGCGCGGCTGTTCAACCAGCGGCTGCAGAACCGGATGGCCGGCACGTCGGAGTACCTGGAGGAGGATTATGAGTGAGCCCGTGGTCGGGCTGGTGGTGAGCCATGCCACGCTGGCCGAGGGGCTGGTGCAGTCCGTTCGCCAGATCGCCGGCGCCGAGGCCGACGCCCTGCGCGCCCTGAGCAACGAGGGGTGCGGCCCCGAGGCCCTGCAGAAGAGCGTGCGCGACGCGCTGGGCGACGGGCCGGGCATCGTGTTCACCGACATGCCCAGCGGCAGCTGCGCCTTCGCGGCGCGGCGCCTTACCCTGGACCGCGACGACACCGCCGTGGTCTGCGGCGTGAACCTGCCCATGCTGCTGGACTTCGTCTTTCACCGCGACCTTCCCCTGCCGGAGCTGGTGGACCGGCTCGTCAGCAAGGGAAAGTCGGCGATCACCGGCTCGTGCCGGGAGGTGGCGGGCCATGGCGATCGTGCTGCTGCGGGTTGACGAGCGGCTGATCCACGGCCAGGTGGTGGTGGGGTGGTGCGGCCCGCTGCACGTGGACCGCGTCGTCGTCGTCGACGACGACATCGCCGCCAGCCCCTGGGAGCAGGAGCTGTACATCCTGGGCGTGCCGCCCGAGATGGAGGCGCGCTTCGCCTCGGTGGACGAGGCGCGCACCCAGGTGGCCGAGTGGCGCGACGGCCCCCGGCGGGTCATCGCGCTGGTCCGCGACATTCCCACCGCGCTGCGCTTGGCCGAGGGGGGCGTGCTGGACGGGGTGGAGGTGAACCTGGGCGGAATCCACCACAAGGAGGGGCGCGTGCGCGTCCTTCCCTACCTGCACCTG
This sequence comes from Longimicrobium sp., assembly GCF_036399255.1. GTDB lineage: Bacteria > Gemmatimonadota > Gemmatimonadetes > Longimicrobiales > Longimicrobiaceae > Longimicrobium. The sequence goes on along the minus strand of NZ_DASWNM010000103.1, from coordinate 51,549 downwards.
GACGACCGCGACCGCGACGCGCTGCGGCGGCTGGCCGCCACCGGCGCCACCGTGAGCGCCCGCGACCTGCCGTCCACCCGCCCCGTGCCCCTGGACGAGCTGCTGGAGCTGGCGGGATGATCCCCGACGCGCCCACCCTGCTGCTGCTGGGCCTGCTGGGCGGCGTGCTGGCGCTGGACGCCACCTCCGTCGGCCAGTTCATGCTGTCGCGCCCGCTGATCGCGGCGGGGCTGGCGGGGATGATCGCGGGGAACCCCGAGGGCGGCATCGTCGTCGGGGTGCTGATGGAGGCCATTCACCTGGCCGTGCTCCCCGTGGGCGCCGCCCGCTACCCCGAGGCGGGCCCCGCCTCGGTCGCGGCCGCGGGCGCCTTCGCGGGCGCGCCCGCGACGTCGCAGGTGGCGCTGCTGGCCTCCGTGGTCTTCATGCTGGCGTGGGGATGGCTGGGCGGGCGCAGCGTGGAGTGGATGCGGCGATTGAACGCGCGCATCGCCGTTCCCGCGGCGGGGCCGGTGGAGGCGGAGACGGTGGAATGGCTGCACTGGCGCGCCATCGGGCTGGACTTTGCGCGGGGCGTGGTGGTGACGCTGGCGGGGCTGCTGGTGCTGGGGACGCTGCTGGAGACGCTGGGGTGGATTCCCTTTCGCGAGCCGTGGACCCGGCCGGCGCTGGCGCTCTCGGCCGCGGCGGCGCTGGCCAGCTCGCTGCGGCTCTTTGGACGCCGCCGGCTGCCGCTGTTCGCGGCGGGGGCCGCGGCGGGGGCGGTGCTGCTGTGGCTGCGGTGAGCGAGCTGCCGCGCGCCGTGCGCCGGGCCATGCTGCTGCGCAGCCTGGCGGTGCAGGGATCGTGGAACTACCAGACGCTCATCGGCACGGGTCTGGCGTTTGTCCTGGTGCCCGCGCTGCGCCACGTGCACGGGGACGATCCGGCCAGGATGCGGGCGGCGCTGGCGCGGCACGCGGAACTGTTCAACGCCCACCCGTACCTGGCCGCGCTGGCCGCCGGGGCCCTGGCGCGGCTCGAGGCCGACGGGGTGCCGGCGGAGACGGTGGCCCGCTTCAAGAACGCCATCCGCGGCTCGCTGGGCTCGCTGGGCGACCGGCTGGTGTGGCTGATGTGGCGCCCCGCCTGCGCCCTGCTGATGGTGGCGCTGCTGCTGGCGGGCGCCGGGTGGTGGATCGCCGTCCTGGCGTTCCTCGTGTCGTACAACGCACTGCACCTGTGGCTGCGGACCTGGGGGCTGCGCGCCGGCTGGCGCGACGGCCTGCAGGTGGCGCGCGCGCTGCGCGAGGCCCCGTTCGAGCGGCTGGGCGAGCGCGCGGGCGACGCGGGGGCCGTGCTGGCCGGCTTTTCGGCCGTGCTGGCCCTGGGGTGGGGGGGCGAGCGCGGCTGGGTGTACGCCGCATTCGGAATCGCCGCGCTGGCGGCGGGGATCGCGCTGGGGCCCCGCATTCGCTGGGTGGCCGCCCTGGCGCTCACCGCCCTGCTGGTGGCGGGCGTGGTGCTGCACAACAACCCTTGACCATTGCAGGATGGAACACGCGAGCGAAGTGACCATCGTCAACAAGTACGGCCTGCACGCGCGTCCCGCGGCCGAGTTCGTGAAGCTGGCCAACCGCTTCACCAGCGAGGTGTTCATCCGCAAGGACGACGTGGAGGTGAGCGGCAAGAGCATCATGGGGGTGATGATGCTGGCCGCCGAGTGCGGCTCGGTCGTGCACGTGCGCGCCGCCGGCGACGACGCCCGCGAGGCCGTGGACGCGCTGACCGAGCTGGTCCGCAACCGTTTCGGCGAGGAGTAGCGCCCGTGAGCGTGATCCGCGACGGCATTCCGGCGGCGCCGGGAATCGTGATCGCCCCCGCGCGCGTGCTGCGCTGGGAGGTGCCGCGCGTGCCGCACGGGGTCACGGTCCCCGAGGCGCAGGTCGAGGCCGAGGTGCAGCGCTTCCTGGACGCCTGCGCCTACGCCCAGGAGCGCATCCGCGCGGTGCAGGCCCGCGCCGAGGTCACCGTGGGCGAGGTGGAGGCCCGCATCTTCGACCCCCAGGTGCTCATGCTCGAGGACGCCGACCTGGTGCAGGGCACCATCGGCTACATCCGCGACAACCACCTGACGGCGGAGCGGGCGTTCGAGTGGCGGGTGCTGGAGTGGGAGTCGGCGCTGTCGCACTCCTCGCACCCCATGATCATCGACCGCCTGGCCGACCTCGCCGACGTGCAGGCCCGCGTCCTTCGCCGGCTGATGGGGATGCCCGACCCCGACCTGGCCGCGCGGGTGGAGGGCGACAAGGTGATCCTCATCGCCCACGAGCTCACGCCGTCGGTGACGGTGCAGCTGGACCCGAAGCACGTGATCGGGATCGCCACCGACCTGGGGACGCGCACCTCGCACAGCGCCATCCTGGCCCGCTCGCTCGACATCCCCTGCGTGGTCTCGCTGGGCAACCTGTCCGAGACGGTGCGCGACGGCGACGAGCTGATCCTGGACGGGCGGCAGGGGCGCGTGGTCATCGCCCCCAGCGACGAGGAAAAGGAGACGTACCGGCAGCGCGACTACCTGGTGCGCGAGTGGGAGCAGGAGCTGGTGCTGCTGGCCCACCTCCCCTCCGTGACGCGCGACGGCACGCGCATCGAGCTGCGCTCCAACATCGACCTTCCCGGCGAGGCCGAGAGCGCGCGGACGCATGGGGCGGACGGCGTGGGGCTGTACCGGACGGAGTTCCTGGTGGTGGGGCGCGCCACGGCGCCGGGCGAGGAAGAGCAGTACGCGGCCTACCGCAAGGTGGCGGACGCGTTCCTCGGGCAGCCGGTGATCATCCGCACCTACGACCTGGGGGGCGACAAGTTCCCGGCGTTCCTGCACATCGGCCGCGAGGAGAACCCGTTCCTGGGGTGGCGCGCCATCCGGGTGTGCCTGGACGAGCCCGACATGTTCCGCACCCAGCTGCGGGCGCTGGGGCGCGCCATGGTGCACGGCGACATCCGCATCATGCTGCCGCTGGTCAACGAGATCAGCGAGGTGGAGCGCAGCCGCGTGCTGCTGGAGGAGTGCCTGGCGCAGCTGCGCGCCGAGGGCGAGCCGGTGCCGGCCACCTACAAGCTGGGGGCGATGATCGAGACCCCCGCCGCGGCCATGCTGGCCCCGGAGCTGGCGAAGCACGTGGACTTCTTTTCCATCGGCACCAACGACCTGGTGCAGTACACGCTGGCGGTGGACCGCGGCAACTCGCGGCTGGCGCGGCTATACAACCCCTTCCATCCCGCCGTGGTGCGGCTGCTGGACCTGATCACCCGCGCGGGAAACGAGGCGGGGATCGAGGTGGGGGTGTGCGGCGAGCTGGCGGCCAACCCGGTGGGGGCGTTCATGCTCATCGGCATGCGGGCCCATTCGCTTTCCGTGGCGCCCTCGTCGCTGGCCGAGATCAAGAAGGTGATCCGCTCCGTCACCTGGGAGGCGGCGGCCGAGGCGGCGGCCGAGGCGCTGACGGCCGCCACCCCCGACGCGGTGGCCACCGGCCTGACCCAGCGGCTCAGCCGCATGCTGGACCTGGGCAAGTTCAACGGCGGGTACAACTTGTCCGGCGGGGAGTGAGCGTGTAGCTTGCCGCCCTCCTTTGCCGGACCCGATCCGCACCTCCATCATCCCCTTACCGACAGGCACTGACCGTGGCCGAACGCCGCCAGCTCTTTACCTCGGAGTCCGTCACCGAGGGCCATCCCGACAAGATCGCGGACCAGATCTCGGACGCGGTGCTCGACGCCATCCTGGAGGCCGACCCGGCCGGCCGCGTGGCGTGCGAGACGCTGGTCACCACCGGCGTGGCCGTGGTGGCGGGCGAGATCACCACCAGCACCTACGTCGACATCCCCGCCATCGTGCGCGGCACGCTCAAGGGGATCGGCTACACCGACGCGCAGTACGGCATCGACGGCAGCACCTGCGCGGTGATGACGACCATCGACCAGCAGTCGCCCGACATCGCCATGGGGGTGAACACGGGCGGCGCGGGCGACCAGGGGATGATGTTCGGCTACGCCACGCGCGAGAACGACGAGCTGATGCCCATGCCCATCCTGCTGGCGCACCGCGTGAGCCGGCGGCTGGCCGAGGCGCGCAAGTCGGGGAAGCTGGCCTGGCTGCGGCCGGACGGAAAGAGCCAGGTGACGGTGGAGTACGAGGGCGGGCAGCCGGTGCGCGTGGACACGGTGGTCGTGTCGACGCAGCACGACCCCGAGGCCACGCTCGAGCAGATCCGCGCCGAGGTCATCGAGCACGTGATCACGCCCTCGATGCCCGAGGGGCTGTACGATCCCGAGAACTGCACCATCCACGTGAACCCCACCGGGCGCTTCGTCATCGGCGGGCCGCACGGCGACGCGGGGCTCACGGGCCGCAAGATCATCGTCGACACGTACGGCGGGATGGGCCGCCACGGCGGCGGCGCGTTCAGCGGCAAGGACCCCACCAAGGTGGACCGCTCGGCGGCGTACGCGGCGCGGTGGGCGGCCAAGAACGTGGTGGCGGCGGGGCTGGCGGACCGCTGCGAGATCCAGCTGGCGTACGCCATCGGCGTGGCCGAGCCGGTGTCGGTGCGGGTGGACACCTTCGGCACCGGGCAGGCGGACGAGGAGGCCATCGAGCGCGCCGTGGCGCAGGTGTTCGACTTCCGCCCGCTGGCCATCATCGAGGCGCTCAACCTGCGCACGGCCATCTACAAGCCGTCTGCGGCGTACGGGCACTTCGGGCGGCAGCCGGAGGTACTGGAGAACGGCCTGCAGCTGTTCCCGTGGGAGCTGGCGAACCGGGTGGACGAGCTGCGCAAGGCGGCGAAGGCGGGGTGAAGGGGTGAAGGGGTGAAGGGGTGAACGGGTGAACGGGTGAACGGGTGAAGGGCCCCCGGGCGAATGAATTCGCTGCAACAACCACACGAAGGCCGCCTTCGCGGACTGGCGGTTTCGTGGCTCGGGCAGGTGCCTGCCACGTAGCGGGGTGGGAGATGGCGGCCGACGTGGCCGCTTGAGGAATCGCGATCGAATTCTCCCCTCTCCGTGAGGAACGAACGGGGAGGGGCCGGGGGTGGGGCACCCCGCGGGCGCCAGCGTGATGCCTTTCGCCGAGCCTCCCACTTTCGCGGCTCCGGCACGGGCGAATGAATTCGCTGCAACAACCACACGAAGGCCGCCTTCGCGGACTGGCGGTTTCGTGGCCGGGGCGGGTGCCTGCCACGTAGGGGGCGGGCGGATTGCGGCCAACGTGGCCGCTTGAGGAAACGCGATCGAATTCTCCCCTCTCCGTGAGGAACGAACGGGGAGGGGCCGGGGGAGGGGCACCCCGCGGGCGCCAGCGTGATGCCTGTCGCCGAGCCCCGATCTCTCCGGAACCAACCTCCCCCAGGGGTTTTGGGGGAGGTGCGAGCCTAAGCGAGCGGAGGGGGCGCCCGCGGACGCAGTTCGGTCATTGTCGAAGCGGGCTCGAATTCTCCCCTCTCCGTGAGGAACGAACGGGGAGGGGCCGGGGGAGGGGCACCCCGCCGGGCCCCGGCCGCTGTGCCAGTGTGACCATCGTACGGCCCGCAACCTGCTGCCCGGGGAGGGGAAACGCATGAACCCGGGGAGCCACCAGAGGCCATGATCAAGATACGCGTCCAGAGCCTGGGGCTCGACCAGAGCACCAAGTCGCCGGTGGTGATCCTGCAGGAGGAAGGGGGCCCGCGCGTCCTTCCCATCTGGATCGGCCCGGCCGAGGCCAGCGCCATCGCCATGGAGCTGGCGGGGATGAAGTTTCCCCGGCCCCTTACGCACGACCTGTTTCCGCTGCTCATCCGCGGGCTGGGGGGCACGCTCACGCGCGTGCTCATCACCCGCGTGCACGACAACACCTACTACGCCGAGCTGGTCATCCAGCGCGGCGACGAGATGTTCACGGTGGACGCGCGCCCCTCGGACAGCATCGCCATCGCGCTGCGCACCGAGGCGCAGCTGTTCACCACCGAGGACCTGCTGACCAACGCGTCCATCGAAATGCCCTCGTCGGGCGAGGCGGCGGACTTTTCGCAGGCGCCGGTGGACGAGGGCGGCGAGACGCCGCAGGGGCCGCAGCCGGGGCTGAGCCCGGAGCAGCTCAAGGAATACCTTCGCAAGATGGACCCCGAAGACCTGGGACGCTTCAACCCGTGACCGATCCATTCCTGCGCAAGCGGGCGGCGCGCTGCACGGCGCGCCGCCCGCTCTCGCTGATGCTTCTGCTCGCCGCCGCGCTCGCGGCGGTGCTTTCGTTTTCGTCCGCCGCCCCCGCGCAGACGTCGCTCACCGGCCGCGTGGTCAAGGCGGGGGAGGGGGTGCCCGGCGCACCGGTGGAGCTGCACCGCGTGGCCCGCGACACCAGCGGCCTGCTGGCCCGCGCCGTCACCGGCGCGGACGGGGCCTTCACCTTTCGCGTGCCCCCCGCCGACACCGGCGGCTTCAACGTGGTGTTCGCCACGGCGATGGTGGAGGGGGTGCGCTACTTTGGCCCCGCGCTGCACCCCGGCGACCCCGGCGCGGGGTACCAGGTGGTGGCGTTCGACACCACCTCGTCCGCGGGCGCGGTGGACTCGCTGCGCGTCTCGCGGCGCGACGTGATCCTGGTGGCCGGGCAGCGGGGCGGATGGGAGGTGGCCGAGGTGGTGCGCGTCGACAACCCGCTGGACCGCACCGTGGTGGGCGTGGACGGCAAGCCGGTGTTCGGCCTTCCCATCCCCCCCGGCGCCACGGACTTCCAGACGGACGACCCCGCGCTCTCGGAGTCCACGGGCGAGAAGCCGCGCGACCTGGTGCTGATGGGCGGGCGCGTGCTGGCGACGGTGCCGCTGACGCCGGGCGGGCGCGACTTTTTTTTCCGCTACCGCCTGCCGCCCAGGACGGGGACGCTGTCGCTGCCGCTTTCCGGCCGCACGGACACGCTGGCGCTCTACGTCCGCCAGCCGGCGCCGGGGGTGAGCGTGCAGGGGCTTCCCGCGGGCGAGCCGTTCGAGGCGGAGGGCGAGAAGTTCGTCCGCTACACGGGAACGTCGCTCCCCGCGGACGCGCGCATCCGGGTGCGCTGGCGCGGGCACGGCGGCGCGCCGGTGGACCCGCGGCTGGCGGCGGGCATCGCGACGGCGCTGGTGCTGGCGATGGGCGCCTGGTTCGCGCTGCGCCGCCGCCCGTCGTCCACCCCCGCCTGACGCGCGACGATGGCGCTGGCCACCACCCGGGCGCTGGTGCTGCAGTCGTTTCCGTACAGCGAAACCAGCAAGGTGCTGCGGCTGTACACGCAGGACCACGGGCTGCGCTCGGTGATGGCCAAGGGCGCGCTGCGCCCCAAGAGCCGCTACGGGGGCGTGCTGGAGCCGTTCACGGAGGGCACGGCCACCTTCTACATCAAGGAGGGGCGCGACCTGCACACGCTCAGCGGCTTCGACCTGGTCCGCAGCCGGCAGGGGCTGGGCCGCTCGCTCGTCGGCTTCGCGGGAGCGTCGCTGCTGGCGGAGGTGGTGATCCGCACGGGGACGGAGGATCCGCACCCCGCGCTGTACGAGACGCTGGCGCAGGCGTGGGACGCGGTGGCGGGCGCGGGGGGGCCGGCGCGGGCGCTGGCGGCGTCGCTGGCCGGCGCGTGGAGCGTGGTGGTGCTGCTGGGGTTCGAGCCGCAGGCGGGCGCGTGCGTGCACTGCGGGCGCGAGCTGGCGGACGACGAGCCGGTGCGCTTCGACGCCTCGGCGGGCGGGGTGGCGTGCACGCACTGCCGGCCGGCGGGGCGGGTGCTGGACCCGGAAAGCCGGGCGGAGCTGCGGCGGATGCTGAACGGCGAGATCCCCGAGGGCGGGGTGGCGCGCCCGCGGACGCAGGGAGCGCTGCTGAAGGCGTTCCTGGAGGCCCAGCTGGCGCAGGACCGCCCGTTTCGCGCCCTCGAATTGTTCCTGGAGAGCACGGCGATGGTGCCGGCGCGCCCCGGGGAGGGGGGCGAAGGGGCGGGGGACGAGGCGGAGGGCGGGCCGGAGGGGCGGGGGGCGCTTGCTTGACCCCGCGCCCGGACTGCGGGTATGTTGACGCGCGATCCACGTACGAACGGTCCAAAGGAACTGACGGAGGAGCAACCACGCGCGAAACCTGGTGAACAGATGAGGTGCTGATGCTGCGTGCACCGCCTGTTCTGCTCCTTCTGTGGCTGGTCTGCGGCTGCCTTTCTCCACCCGGCGCGGGCGCGCAGGGCGCCCCGGGAACCCAGTCCAGGGGCTTTCGCCTGGAGCAGAACTACCCCAACCCGGCAAACCCGGACACTTACATCCCCTTCATCCTGGAGGAAAGCCTGTTCGCGGGCGCGTCACCCCCCGTGGTGAGCATCCGCGTGGTGAACATGCTGAACCAGCAGGTCGCCATTCCCAAGGCCGTGGGCCACCCCCGCGGCGGCAACGTGCCGGTGCTCAACCTTCGCTATACCGAGCCGGGGCGTAAGGTGGCGTACTGGGACGGGCGGGACCTTCGCGGAAGGCGGGTGCCCACCGCCGTGTACTTCATCATCCTGCAGGTGGGCGACCACGTGGAGTACACCCGCATCTCCGTCACGGCGCCCCGGCGCCGATCGCGGCTGCTTCCCTTTTTCCGCCGCCGCGGCGACGAGTAAAGGCCGGTCCAGAGCACTGGGCCGGCCTTCGCTTTTCCGTCACGCAGAGAAGCGATTCCAGCTTCTTCTCCTGGCCAAACCTGTCTCGCCGCAGAATGACAGGTGTTTCCCCGGACCGGTATGATGCCGAATCCGGGAAAACAACACCTTCATGGGTACAGAGGAACAGAGTCAAACAGAGGAACAACGCTTTCTCTGTCTGACTCTGTTCCTCTGTACGATGATTCTTTTTCGGGATCTGGGACGACACACGTCTCTGGGATGATGCGAAGAACCCTCCCCCGCACGGCGCGGAGGAGGGTTCTTCGCCATCGAAATCAACGTGGTGCTTCAGTCGATCAGGTACAGGAAGCGGCCGCAGCTCTGGCAGGTGCGGACTTCCTCGTTGCGGTCCACGTCGGACGCAAGCGCGGTGGGCACCTGCACGAAGCAGCCGTAGCAGGTGCCGCGGATGACCGGCACCACCACCCGCGGATGCTTGGCCTGCATCCGCTGCAGACGGCCGCGCACCTGCGGAGGAAGCGAAGCCTCCATCTCCGTGACCTTTTCGTCGATCTGCGCCAGCGCGTTCTCGACGCCCAGCCCGAACACCGACTCCTGGAACTCCCGGTCGCCGCCCGCCGCGGCCAGCTCGCGCCGCTGCGTCTTGAGGTCCTGGATCTCCAGCAGCGTCTCTAGGTGAGGATGCATCAGTCCTTTATCCGTGGTTTCAGGCGCCCTTTTCCTCCAGCAGCGCCAGGAACTCCCTGGGTGACTGCACGCTCGCCAGCCGTCCGGGAACGTCGGCCTCCTTGACGAACCCCGCGATCTTGCCCAGCACCGGCAGGTACTGGTTCGACACCTCCAGCGGGGGCGCCACGATCAGAAAGAAGTACTGTACCGGCTGGTCGTCGATGGCCCGGTACTCGATGGGGTCGGCCCGGCGGCCAAAGGCCACCCGCAGCCGGTTCACCACCAGCGAGCGGCAGTGCGGAATGGCGATTCCCTTGCCGATTCCCGTGCTGCCCAGGTTTTCGCGCCGCTTGAGCATCTTGAACAGGATGCCCTGCGACTTGTCGTCCAGCCCCAGAAGACCGATCAGCTCCTTGAGGATCTCGTCCTTGCTCGAGCCCTGAAGGTCCAGCTTGATCGCGTCCTCGGTGAAGAACTCACGCAGTTCCATATATGCAGATCCCGTTGGACAAATCGTCTGTTCCGTCACCCCGGCACCGGAGGACGGGAGAATGTAAGGGACGTGCTGATGCCTGTCAAAAGCAACGACTTAGCGGGATGGGGCGGGGAAGGTGCCCGGACGCGGGGCGCAAAGCGCGCGTGCGCGCCGGCCCGATGCGTCCTCGGCGTAGCGTGGCCCGAATGGAACGAAAGCGCCGGGGCGGCGGGACAGGCGCGTCCCAGCGGGGGCGGGACAGGCGTGTCCCGGCAGGGCGGACGGGCACGTGCGGCGGCGGCGTGAATGCGTTGCGCGGAAACGACCTGCGGAAATCGTCGCAATCCGGCACGGCGCCTGCCCGGCGTGGGGGCGCGGGCGCCGGCGTCCGCTGCGTTCCCACCCTTCCCAGGCGCTTCCCGCGCGCTTCATCTCACTCCCTTTCCGCCGCATGCATCCATGATCACCAGCGTCAGCATCCACCCCGCCATCGGCATCTGCCGGGTGGGGAACAGCCCCGACGAGTTCTTCATCGGGCCCGAGCGCCCGTGGGAGCCGCCCTCGCCGCCCGGCGGCTTCAAGGACGCGCAGTGCCGGGTAAAGCGGCAGGCGGCCCGCTTTCGCGTCTTTGGCCGGGACGAGAACGACAACGCGGTCGAGATCACCGCGGCGGACGCGGAGATCACCTGGACGGTGCACCTGCGCAACCGCAAGGCGGTGGTCAACAACCCCGACGCGCCGCCGGCGGACATGACGATCGACCCGGGGCCGCGCACGCTGGACGCGCCGGGGCAGTCGCAGCTGTTCGACACCGGCACCATCACCTTTCCCGGCCATGCCCCCGTGGTGGTGCCCCTGGGCGAGGCGCGCACGGACGCGGACGGACGCCTCGTCGTGCTGGGCGGCTTCGGCACGTCCGCCAGCCCGGCGGGGGCCCCGCCCTCGGGCCTGTTCAACCCCGAGTGGTTCGACGACGTGGCGGACGGGCCCGTGACCGCCACGGTGAAGCTGAACGGCACCGACGAGACCTTTGCCGCCTTGGGCGCGTGGGTGGTGGTAGGGCCGCCCAAGTTCGCCCCGGAGCTGGACAGCGTGGTGACCCTGTACGACCGGATGTACGACCTGGCGGCCGCGCAGGGGTGGGTCACGCCGGCCGCCGTTCCCTCGTACACGCAGCACATCTACCCCATCCTGCTGCACGCGGCGCAGAGCCGGTGGGTGGAAACCATCCCCGGCTGGGCGCACGCGTGGACGCACCCCGTCGTCGACCCGGCGAAGCGGCAGAAGATCTTCGACCGCCTCAAGCCGGGCGGAAACATGCCCGCGCTGGCCGGCGGTGCGCAGCTCACCGACGTCCAGCTGGCCTGGATGCAGGCCTGGAAGGACGGCAACTTCACGGACGACTGGGCCGGACCCCCGGCGCCCCCGGCGCAGATCACCCCGGACGGGCTGGACCGGGCCGCACTGGGCTCCGCGCTGGGCGCCTCGTACGCGCCGGGGATCGAGGTGGGGGTCTTCACCCTGGAGCCCGCCCACTATTCCGCCCCGTTCCGCTTCGATCCCGACGTGGTCACGGCGGGCGACGTGACGGCGGGGATGTCGCTTCCCTGGCAGGCCGACTTCAAGGCCTGCGGCACCTCGTGGTGGCCGGTGCCGCGCCCCAACCGGGTGCTTCCGCAGGGCGGGGCGATGCAGGAGAACTGGGACCGCGACGTCGGCGACAACGGCGCGATGGTGGCGTACTGGCATTCGCTGGGGTTCGTGGTACAGGACGGCCCGCAGTACGTGGAGGTGAACCGCTGCGAGATCCCTTCCATCCAGCTGATGACGCCGTCGCTGGAGTTCCTCGACGTTCCGCAGGGGCCCATGAACACCCCGGGGCAGGCGTCGCTCCCCGTGGTGTTCGAGGTGACCTTCACCGGCGGGCAGGTGACGCTGCAGGTGCAGCAGCCGCCCACCAGCCCTCGGCTGGTCCCCGCCGCGCTGTCCGTCGTCGTGGGGCCCACCCTTCCCGGACAGCCGGTGGCGGCGGAGCTGTGGATCACCTACGAAACGGGCGCCGCCGGCGAGGTGCTGCAGGACTACGTCGCGGTGGAGCACCCGCCCACCGGGCACGTGTGGTGGATCCCCATCACCGCCAGCACGGCCGCGCGCAAGGCGGCGGCGGTGGCGCTGGTGCTGGACCGCTCCGGGAGCATGGCGCAGGACCGCGGCGACGGGGAGACCAAGATCGAGAGCCTGCGCCAGGCCGCCGGCATCTTCGTGGACGCCATGCTGGAGGGCGACGGCGTGGCCGTGGTGCGGTACGACCACGACGCGCAGCTCCTGCAGCCGGTGACGGTGCTGGGCCCCGCCGAAGACCTGGCCGACCCGGGGCGCACCGCGACCAAGGCGCTCATCGACGGCGACGAGCTGGACCCGGCCGGCGCCACCTCCATCGGCGACGGCGTGGCCACGGGGCGCGCGGCGCTGGCCGCGGCGGCGGACTTCGAGGCGCACTCGCTGGTGGTGCTTACCGACGGGGTGGAGAACTCGCCCCTGTGGATCGACGACGTGGCGGCCGACATCGACGCGCGCACCTACGCCGTGGGGCTGGGCACGCCGCAGAACACCAGCGCCGCCGCGCTGCAGAAGCTGGCCGCGGGGACCGGCGGATACCTGCTGGTCACCGGCGAGATCGGCGACGAGCAGCACTTCATCCTGCAGAAGTACTTTCTGCAGATCCTGGCGGGGGTCAGCAACGCCCAGGTGGTGCTGGACCCGTCCGGCACCCTGCTTCCCGGCGACGTGCACCGGATCCCCTTCCACCTGAGCGACGCGGACGGCGGCGTGGACGTGTTCCTGCTGACCCCCTCGCCCGAGGCGGTGGACTTCCGGCTGCAGACGCCCAACGGCTTTCTGCTGGAGCCCTGGCGGGCCGGCGTGGACCCGCGCATCCGCTACGTGCAGTCGCGCGGCATGGCCTACTACCGCCTTGCCCTTCCGGCCGAGCTGCGCGAAGAGCGCCCGGAGCGCGAGGGGACCTGGCACGTGGTGCTGACGCCGGGCGCGCCCCGGCACGACGTGCCCGCCGGGTGGGCCGGGGTGCCCGCGGCGGCGCCCGCGGGGGACGCCCGTACGGTGGAGGCGCGGCTGGCCGACCCCGCGTACGACCGCGCCCAGTCGCACCCGTACCCCGCGGTGCAGCGGCGGAACGCCTTCCGGGCGGCGCCTCCCGCGGCGGGCGCCGGGTTCACGGAACTGCCGTCGTCCCCGCGGACGGCGGCCATCCCGTACAGCGTGATCGTCCACGCGTACTCCAGCGTGGCGCTGCGCTGCTCGATGCGGCAGGACAGCCGCGAGCCGGGGGCGGCGGTGTGGGTGGACGCCGTCCTTACCGAGTCGGGGATCCCGGTGGCCGACGCGCAGGTGCGGGTGGAGGTGGTCCGGCCGGACGGCGTGCAGGGGCGCATGGTGCTGGACACGCGGGACGGCGCCGCGCTCTCCGGGACGTATGCCACCTCGGTTCCCGGCATCTACCAGCTCCGCGTCCGCGCCAGCGGCACCACGCGGCGCGGGCACGTCATCCAGCGCGAGCGGACGCTCACCGTTCCCGTGTGGGCGGGCGGCGACAAGGACCCGCCGCGCGACCGGGCGGAAGGCGGCGGCCGCACCCCGGTCGGCGGAACCGGCGATCCGGGCGGGACGGATCCCGGCACCGGAACTGGAACGGGCACCGGGACGGGTACTGGCACCGGAACTGGAACGGGCACCGGGACGGGTACTGGCACCGGCACCGGAACTGGAACGGGGACCGGCACAGGCACAGGCACTGGCATCGGCACTGGAACTGGAACGGGGACCGGCACAGGCACAGGCACGGGTTCAGGGACCGGGACAGGCCGGGGCCGCCCCGGCTGCCTGGGATGGCTGATGGGGCTCCTTGGCGGCGGGCGCTGAGGGCCGTGGCGGGGAGGGGGAGGCGCGGCTGCCTCTTCCTTCCGCCCCCGCGCGGAGTGGATCGACGAGCGAGCGGCCCGTGTGGGACGCCGTGGACGTGGCGGTCGTGGGCGGCGGGCCCGCGGGCGCCGCCGCGGCCTGCACCCTGGCCGGGCGCGGGCGGCGCGTGCTTCTGCTGGAGGGGACGCGCTACGACGCCCCGCGGGTGGGCGAGTCGCTGGCGCCCCGCCTGCACCCCCTGCTGGACCGGCTGGGGGTGGCCGGCGACCTGCGCGCGCTGGGTCCCGTTCCCTCGCACGGAACGGCCAGCGCGTGGGGCGACGGCGAGGTCCGCGCGCAGTCGTTCATGTTCAGTCCCTACGGCCCGGGGTGGCACGTGGACCGCCGGCGGGTGGACCAGGCGCTGGCCGGCGCCGCGGCGCGTGCCGGGGCGCGCGTGGCGACGGGGGTGCGCGTGCGGGGGGTGCGGCCGGACGGCGCGGGCGGATGGGTGCTCGACACCGCGGGCGCGGGCTCCGTGCACGCCCGGGCCCTGGTGGACGCCGGCGGAAGGTGCCCGGCGCTGGCCGGCCGGCTGGGCGGGCGGCGGATGCTGGCGGACCACCTGGTGGGGGCGGCGGCGCACCTGTCCGGCCCCGCGCACGCGGAGGGCGGGTTTGCGCTGGTGGAGGCGGTGGAGGATGGATGGTGGTACTCCGCGCCCCTTCCGGAGGGCGGGTTCGTGGCCATCTTCATGACGGACGCGGACCTGCTGGCGCGGCGCGGCGCGGGGGAGGCCAGCGGATGGAGCCGGGCGCTGGCGGGCGCGCCGCACACCGCGGCGCGCCTGGCGGGGCTGCGCCCGGCGTGGGGGCCGCGGGTGTTCTCCGCCGTCAGCCACGTGCTGCGGCGCGGCGGGATGGACGGCGTCTGGCTGGCGGCGGGCGACGCGCGCGCCGCCGTGGACCCGCTCTCCGCCAGCGGCGTCTTTCGCGCGCTGCAGGGCGGGGAAGAGGCCGCGGCGGCCGTGGACCGCTGGCTGGACGGCGACTCCGCGCCCGCGCGGGCGTACGAGGCCGCGCAGGACCGGGCCTTTGTTCACTACCTGCACCAGCGCCGCGACTACTACGCGCAGGAGACCCGCTGGCCCGATGCCCCCTTCTGGCGCCGCCGCGCCGCCCTCCCCTCCTTCCTCCCCGACCGTCCGCGCTCCACCGCGCCCCCCGCGCCCGTCCCCTGACCCTAACCTGTCCCCGCGGTACTGAATCCGGTAAAACACCAGCGTCCGGAACGCGCACCGTCCATCTCTACCGTGGAGTGGGCGGATGGTTCTCAGAGTGTGTTCAAGAATCCCTGCGCTCGCGCCCGTATGTCATTTCGAAGGAGGCGCCACACCGCACCATCGGCTCGCACGAAATCCTGCACGCCGACTGAGAAATCTACTGTCTGCTGCTGGTGGCCCGCTGCACCGCTCCGGCACTGGCCCTGTCCGCCCGTGTCGTAGCCGCAGGTAGGCACGGGCTACCGCGTCTGCCCTCCAGCAATCCGACAGTAGATTCCTCGGCCCTGCAACCTCTGGTGTGAAAGCAGGCTATGGCGTGGCCGGGCCTCGGAATGACAGCGCTGGTAGATCTGCCTGGATGCGCAGCCGCGGAGATGCCCGGGCGATCCGCATCCCTCCCCCCCAAAACGCGGATGGCCCCCTGCCGCGATTCCCTCCCTCTCCCGTTCCCGCCATCCCACGCCGGCTCGTGCCTCGCCGACCGGCGCGCCATGTCATCCGCTTACATGAAAGAGGCTTCGGACCCGACAGAGCAGAGGAAGCGGCACGAGAAAACTCCGTTGACTCCGTTGACTCCGTGTGAGGTCCATTCTTTTGCGGCTTCGGCAAACCCTGTCCGCTCTCCCTGTAACCTGTCCCCTGTCCCCTCTCCCGCCCGTAGATCCCTTGCTTCCTGCATCGACCTGTTACAACTTCCCGTAACAGCCAGCTTGCGTACGCCGGGAACGTACGACTAAGCTGCCGTACGCAGTAACATCCCGCAGGCCGTTTCTCTCAGTCCCCGCAGTTCTCGCCGTGATCTTCATCCACGTCCTGGGGGCGCCCGTGGTCCGGCGCCCCGACGGGCCCATTTCGGGCCGCGCGGCGCACCGGCGGCGCCTGGCCCTGCTCGCCATCCTGGCGGCCGCGCGGGGGCGGCCGGTGGGCCGCGAGCGCATCATCGGCCTGCTGTGGGCCGAGCACCCCGCCTCCGACGCCCGCCACACCCTTTCCGAGAGCCTGTACGTCCTGCGCAAGGACCTGGGCGACGAAAGCTTCGTGGTGGTGGGCGACGAGGTGGGGCTGGACCCCGCCCACGTGTGGTGCGACCTGGACGACTTTCAGCGGGCGGTGGACGAAGGGCGGTGGGAAGACGCGGTGCGGGCGTACGGCGGCCCCTTCCTGGACGGCTTCTACGTCAACGACGCCCCCGAGTTCGAGCAGTGGGTGGACGGCGAGCGCGACCGGCTGGCCCGCGCCTGGGCCCGCGCGCTGGAAGAGCTGGCCACCGCGGCGGAGGCCGCCGGCGAGCCCCTGCGCGCCGCGGAGTGGTGGCGCCGGCTGCTGGCGCACGACGCCTTCAGCTCGCGCGTGGCGGTGCGCCTGGTGCGCGCGCTGGCGAGCGGGGGCGAGCGCGCCGCCGCCCTGCGCGCGGCGGACGCCCACGTGCTTCTGCTGCGCGACGAGCTGGGCGTGGGCCCGGACCCGGAGCTCTGCGCGCTGATGGCCGGCCTGCGGCGCGCGCCCCCCGCGCCTCCGCCCCGTCCCGCGCCGCCTCCCTTCGCCGCGCTTCCGACAGAAGAGCCGGTGGATGAGGATCGTCCCGCCGCGGACGCCGTCGCGGAGATGGCGCCGCTGGACGCACCGCCCGCCGATGCGGATCCATCCCCCTCGATCGTCGAGAGCGCTCCCGCACCGACGCCGGACGCGGTGAGTCCGCCGCGCCGGCGGACGCGTGTGCGGCGGATGGGGGTGATCGCGGCGGCGGGGATGGGGGCGCTGGCGGCCTCGCTGCTGCTGGTGGTGCTGGCGGCGCGCAAGCCGGCGCCGCCCGTGGAGCCGCAGTACGATCCGCGCCGCATCGCCGTGCTGTACCTGGACGACGACAGCCGCGACGGGGAGCTGCAGTACCTGGCCAACGGGCTCACCGAGATGCTGATCCACGAGCTGAGCCAGGTGCAGGCGCTGGACGTGGTGTCGCGCAACGGTGTAAAGCCCTACCGCGAGGGGACGGTGCACTTCGACAGCATGGTGGCGGACCTGCGGGTGGGCACCGTGGTGGAGGGGAGCGTGGCCCGCTGGGCCGACAGCGTGCGGGTGGTGGTGCAGCTGATCGACGCCAACACGCACTCGCACCTGGAAAGCAAGGTGGTGGTGCGCCCCATGGACGACCTGTTCGCCGTGCAGCGCGCCGTGTCGGAGGAGGTGAGCGGCTTTGTGCGGCGGCGGGTGGGCGCGCAGGCGCGGCTGCGGCAGGCCGAGGCCGAAACGCGCAGCGCGGCGGCGCTGGAGCTGGTGCTGCGCGGCGAGCAGGCGTACGGCGACGCGCTAACCCTGCGGCGCAGCACCGACCCGGCCGCCGTCGCCTCGGCCATGCGCATGCTGCACGAGGCCGACGCCCTGCTGGCCCGCGCCGAGGCGGCGGATCCGCGCTGGGCGCGCCCGCCGCTGGACCGGGCGTGGGTGGCCGTGCGGCAGGCGTCGTGGGGCGAGCCCGGCTGGGCGCACGAGGCGGCGGTGGACAGCGCCCTGGCGCGCGCCGGCCGCGTGCTGGCCCGCCAGCCGGCGCACGCGCGGGCGCTGGAGGCCCGCGGCGCGGCGCTGTGGACGGCCGCGCTGGTGCCCGGGGCCTCTCCGGAGCTGATGGAGCGGGCCGAGCGCGACCTGCGCGCCGCCGTGGCCGCCGAGCCGCGGCTGGCCAGCGCCTGGGGCAAGCTCAGCGCGGTGCTCATGACGCGGGGCAGGATGGCGGAGAGCGAGATGGCCATCGACCACGCGCTGCGGTACGACGCCTGGCTCGAGGACGCCGGCGAGCTGCTCAACACCCGCTTCTACGCGCTGATCGAGATGCGCGACTACACCGCCGCCGCCGAAACCTGCGCGCGGGGACGCCTCGGCTTTCCGCGCGACTGGCGCTTCCTGGAGTGCCGGCTCACCCTGATGCGCCTGGGGGTGTCGGGGCCGCCGGACCCCGCGCTGGCGTGGCGGCTGGTGGCGGAGCTGGAGGCCATGAACCCCCCGGCCGCGGCCGCCGCCGGGGGGTACGCCTACGCCCCCGTCTACCGGCGGATGGCGGCGGCGGCCGTCTCGGCGCGGGCGGGCGACGCCGCCCGCGCCCGGGCCGAGCTGGCCCGGGCGCGGGTGGACGCGGCCCTCGAGCCCGAGTCGCGGGTGTCGCTGGCCTACGACGAGGCGTACCTGCTCCTGCTGCTGGGCGACCGCGCGGGGGCCCGCGAGCGGCTGGATGCGTACCTGGCCCAGCGCCCCGCGCTGCGCGGGCTGCTGGCGCGCGATCCCATGGTGCGGGAGCTCATGGCCGCGCGGGGTGCCGCACCATGAACCTGGCGATGGGGTGCACCTGCATCGTGGAGGGGACCTGGGCGCGGGCGCGGGTCTGGGCCACCACCCCCAGCTGCTGCGTGGGATCCACCCGCGTCACCAGCGTGTTGTTGGTGACCTCCGTCCACATGGAGCTGGGCAGGTGGATCAGGGCGTTCACCCCGTCCTCGCCGCCCATCGTCCAGGCGTTGTGGATATCCACCAGGTCCGGCAGCGCCCGCAGGCCCCCCTTGGACGCATAGTACGGAAACAGGAACTGCTCCACGGCGGCCGTGCTCCAGAACAGCGCGTCACCCCGGCCGGCCAGGTTGATCGAGTCCGACTCGTCCTGGTTCAGCCACACGCCGTGCAGCACGGGCCGGCCGGCCGGCACCGCGGGCGTGAACGCGGGCACCACGATGTCTCCCGGCCCCACCGCGGGAGGCGTGGTCGTCGGGGCGCTGAACCCGTCCTCCCCCGTCCGGAAAACGAAGTACGCGGGCACGTCCCGCAGCGAGGCCGCCCACTCGGCCATGGCGCGCAGCTTCTGGTAGTTGGGCAGCTGCGGGGTGCCCTCGCCGCCGCGCGAGTAGGCAACCGGCTTTACGGGATCGTCGTGGCGGGGCTCGGAGCCTCCGTACAGGTGCGCGAACTTGTCCAGCGGAAGTGCCTGCAGCACGGAAAACGGGTCTACGGGATTCTGCGCGAACACCACCTGGACGGACTCCCGCAGATTCGCCGGAGCGCCGCTCTCGGTGCTGGTCACGTGGACCAGCGCGTACACGGTCACCAGATCGGTCCGGTACAGGTTCCACGCGCTGCGCAGGAGCGCCAGCAGGCTGGCGGCATTGTCGCCGCCGCACGAAGCGATGAACGGAACCAGGAACTTGTGCACGGCCGCGTCGCTCCAGAACATCGCGTCGGTCGTCGGGGGCGCCACGTACCAGGTGGCGGGGTCCGCGAACTCCTGGATCTGGAGGACGGCCTGGTTGCGTGGAAAACGTCCGGCGTCGTAGGCGGGGACCATGACGTCCTCCTCCGCCACCGGCGTGTCGAACCCCGTGCGGAGCAGCGTTCCCTCCTTGTCGAAGAAGAACTTGGTCAGCTGGTTGTCCACGCTGGCCGCCGACTCCGCCAGCAGGCGCAGCTGCAGGTAGTCCAGGGGAGCGGTCTGCGGAAGCGAGTCGAATTCATCCGCCGGGTCGGCGCGGTCCAGCACGGCGGTGGAGGACGTGCGGTCTTCCATGGTCGTATCTCCAGGATCTGGGTACGGCGGGATCCCTTTCCCGCATCGGCGGCCACCCCGGCCGCTCGGTCGCCGCAACTCTGGCGCGCACCCGTCAAGCCGGTTTCCCGGTTCGCTTCAACCCCGCCTCTCAACCTCCGCTCCTCAGGCGCCCGCGGGTGCATCAACCTCCATCCAACCGCATGCACCGCAACCGTTTGCAAATGCCTGCGCGGCCGATGGATCTTTCCCCGCGTAATCCCGATTCGACGAAAGGGTCATTCCCGGGGAGGCGCCGCGGAGTGCTCGCCTTTCGCCCGGTCGCATGGCACCGACGAAGAATGTGCCATGCCGGGCGGCAGGATCCCGCCGTCGGGCGGGGTTCGCGGGCTGTGCCCGGGAAGGGCTCCGCGCGAGGGGAGGGAGATTCTTCGGTCGCGCCAACAGGCCCCACGGTTTTTCCGGAACCCGGGGCGGGCGCTCGCTCAGAATGACAGGTGTTTCCCCCGGGTCCGGTACAACACACACATCGCGCCCGCCTGCATCGTCTCACTATTCCCTATTCCCTATTCCCTATTCCCTATTCCCTATTCCCTGTTCCCTCTCCCCTCCGTCTACTCTGTTCCCAAGCTGGCGCAATCTGCCCCGTTGCCGCGCCCCGTGCACGCCGGTACATTTCCGCCCTCACCGGCACGTACCCATGGCGCCGCCGCACGCGCGCGCCGCTCCCGCAAGGCCCTCCATCCCCCTACGATGGCGTCCGACGACACTCCGCTGATGCAGCAGTGGCGCGAGGTGAAGGCGCGCCACCCGGACGCGCTCATCTTCATCCGCGTCGGCGACTTCTTCGAGCTCTTCAACGAGGACGCGGTCGAGGGGAGCAAGCTCCTGGACCTTACCCTCACCTCGCGCAACAACGGCAGCAGCAAGGCGCCGCTGGCCGGCATTCCCGCGCACGCGCTGGAAAACTACCTGCGCCGGCTGGTGGCGCTGGGGAAGCGCGTGGCCATCTGCGACCAGGTGGAGGATCCCGCGCTGGCCAAGGGGCTGGTGCGCCGCGAGGTGACGGAGATGGTGACGCCGGGCGCCGTGTTCAGCGACGCCCTGCTGGACGCCCGCCGCAACAACTACCTGGCCGCCGTGGCCGGCGACGCGGCGGGGGAGGGGACGGTGGGGCTGGCGCTGGCCGACCTGACCACGGGCGAGCTGACCGTGCGGGCGGTGGCGTGGGACGATCTGCCCAACCTGCTGGGGATCTGGCAGCCGGCGGAGCTGCTGCTGCCGCGCACCTGGGAGCTGTTCCCCATCCCCGGCGCCGCCGAGCTCACGCGCACCTACCGCGGCGACTGGCTGTTCGACCCGCGCGGCGCGCACGAGGAGCTGTGCCGCCACTTTCGCGTGGCCAACCTGTCGGGCTACGGCTTCGAGGCGCAGGACGGCTGGCTGGCCGCGGCGTGCGGCGCGCTGGTGGCCTACCTGGGCGAGGTGCAGCCCGCCGGCTTTGCGGGCTTGCGTCCGCCGCACGTGGAGCGCCCCGGCGGCTTCATGGCGCTGGACGAGATGACGCGCCGCAACCTGGAGCTGGTCGAGACGCTGCGCGGCACGGGTCCGGAAGGGACGCTCCTCGGTGTGCTGGACGAGGCGTGCACGCCCATGGGCGGCCGGCTGCTGCGCCGCTGGCTCCTGGCCCCGCTGGTCCGCGTGGACTTCATCCACAAGCGGCTGGAGGCGGTGGGGGAGCTGGTGGATGAGGACGGGATGCGCCGCGCCGTCCGCGACGCGCTGGGCGGGGTGCGCGACCTGGAGCGGCTGGCGATCAAGGTGGGCGCCGGCCGCGCCACCCCGCGCGAGATGCTGGCGCTGACCGCCTCGCTCTCGCGCCTTCCCCCGCTGCTGGAGGCGCTGGAGGGCGCGCGCGCCGGCATGCTGTGCGTGCACCGCGAGGCGGTCGATCCGCTGCAGGACATCCGCGACGCCATCGAGACGGCGGTCGATCCCGAGGCGCCGGTGACCATCGCGGACGGCGGGGTGATCCGGGCGGGGTTCCACGCGGGGCTCGACGAGCTGCGCGGCATTCGCGACGGCGCGGTCGACTTCATCGCCCGCCTGCAGGCCACGGAGCGCGAGCAGACGGGGATCAGCACGCTCAAGGTGGGCTTCAACCGCGTCTTCGGGTACTACCTGGAGGTCACGCGGCTGCAGTCGGATCGCGTTCCATCTCACTACCACCGCAAGCAGACGCTGGCCAACGCCGAGCGGTACTACACCACCGAGCTCAAGGAGTGGGAGGAAAAGGTCCTGGGCGCCGAGGAGCGCATCGGGGCGCTGGAGCAGCGGCTGTTCGCGGAGCTGCGCGAGGCCACGGCGCGCGAGGTGGCCCGCATTCAGCGGGTGGCGGACCACGTGGCGTCGCTGGACGTCCTCGCCGCGCTGGCCGAGGTGGCCGTGCGCCGCGACTTCGTCCGTCCGCAGGTGGACGACGGGCCGGCGCTGGAGATCCGCGGCGGGCGGCACCCGGTGGTGGAGACGATGATGCCGCGCGAGGACTTCATCCCCAACGACGTGCGGCTGGACGCGGACGCGCGGGTGATGATCCTGACCGGCCCCAACATGGCCGGCAAGTCCACCGTCCTGCGCCAGGTGGGACTCATCCAGCTGCTGGCGCAGGTGGGCTCGTTCGTCCCCGCGCGGGCGGCGCGGGTGGGGATCGCGGACCGCATCTTTACCCGCGTGGGCGCGTCCGACAACCTGGTGCGCGGCCAGTCCACGTTCATGGTCGAGATGAACGAGACCGCCGCCATCCTGCACTCCGCCACGGCGAAGTCGCTGGTGCTGCTGGACGAGATCGGCCGCGGCACGTCCACCTGGGACGGGCTGAGCGTGGCGACGGCGACGACCGAGCACCTGCACGACGTCGTCGGCGCCAAGACCATCTTCGCCACGCACTACCACGAGCTTACGCGGCTTTCGGAGCGGCTTTCCGGCGTGGTGAACTTCAGCGTGGCGGTGCGCGAGGTGGGCGAGGACATCGTCTTCCTGCGCCGGCTGGTGGAGGGCGGCGCGGACCGCTCGTACGGCGTGGAGGTGGCGCGGCTGGCGGGGCTGCCCGAGACGGTGGTGGAGCGCGCGCGGAAGATCCTGCAGGAGCTGGAGGAGCAGTCCGCCGCGCAGAGCCGCATCGGGCCGCCGCCGGACGTGCAGCTGGGCCTCTTCGAGTTCGGCCTGCCGCACCCGGTCGTCGAGCGCCTGCGCGTGCTGGACGTGGACGGGCTCACCCCGCTGCAGGCGCTGAACCTCCTTTCCGAGCTGGCCAAGTCGTCACGCAGCTGAAGATTCGCTGCCGCGTCCGCGAAAAAGATCATTGGCACCCAGAGGCCACAGAGGCCGCAGAGGAAACCACTCTGCGGCCTCTGCTTCTCTCGCGTAATCCGACAAAGCTGCCAAACCTCCCAGCGTGATTGACTTCCTGAGGGAGGCGCCGCCCCGCAACTCACTTATACACTGCACTTTCGCGCCGACCGAAGGACCTCGCCAGCAGAACGACGGGGCGGGTCCGTGCCCTGATCTGGCCCCTGCGCCACCGAGACGAGGTCCTTCGGTCGCGCGCAATCTGTAGTGTGACTTCTGGCTGGACGTGATGCGCTCCCTCAGGAAGTCATCGCTTCGTTATGCATTTGAGGTTTAGCAACACCCTCTCAGGCTCAGGGTGACAGGCGTTTCCTCTGGTTCAGCAGGAGACAGGGACACATCCTGATCATGTCCATCTGATTAAGCCGCAGCGGTTTCGGCGCGGATGGGTTGAGCGGGGCGGGGGATGGGGTTACCCTCCGGACGGGCGGTGGCGACACCCGCCCACCATCACAATGGAAGGGTGACTGGATGAAGGAGATCCCCACACAGCCGGCCGCCGGCGCGCGCCTCAAGCGTTCGCGCGACGGCTCGTTCGTCTGCGGGCCGCTGCGGGTGCAGCCCCGCTCCCGGATGCTGTCCACCCGCACCCCGGTTCCGCACCTTCCGCCGGACGAAAGGGAGCGCCGCGAGCACGTGCGGCGCTGGGCGCGGATGATGATCGTGCACCTGGAGCGCGCGGACTTCGACACGCGGCAGGAAGGCTACCCCGCCACCCTCGCCCGCCTGCGCGACCTGCTGGACCGCGAGATAGAACGCGTGTCGGTCGCCGGCGGATGACGCGCCGCATTGGCCGGGCGCGCCGCTGACGGACCAACGGAAAGGGGCCGGAGCAATCGCTCCGGCCCCTTTGCCGCATCCCGGCCGCAGGCACCGGGCCGCGCCGGGACTGGCCTGCGTCAGACCTGGAACTCCTGCTGGAATGAGAACGTGCAGGAGGTGCCGTCCGGAGAATCCAGGATCCCCAGGACCGCCCCCATGACGGTGGTGCCCGACCCGCCGGGGAACAGGGCGGTCCAGGTGAGCGCGCTCACCGGACCCGCGATCGCCGGTCCGTTGGGCACGGACGCGAGCTGGGCCGTGTAAAGCTGCGACTGGTCCTGCGACATCACCCCGGTAATCAGCAGCGAGATGCTGTAGCCGGAGTTCGGCACCACCTCCAGCGCACTCACGAGATCGCCGCTGTTGAGCTGTACGCTCCAGTTCTGGAGCGTGACCTGGTCATTGCACGTCCCCGCCTGGCTGGCCAGCTGCCTGAAGTCGAGCCTGCCCTGCCGGAAATCGGAAAGGATCTGTGTCGCGGTCTGCATGTCGGTGTCTCTCTCAAGAAGGGGTACATGGAAGGTTGTGTCGCGCGGGCCGTAACACGCGGGTGATTCGCCGCCGCCGGTGCCGCGCCGGCAAACGCCGGAGCCCGCCGCCCCGCAAAGGACGGCTTCGGTGCGAACCTAATCCGCCGGATTTGACCGGACCGCACGCCGAATATGCTCCGACGTGCGCCGGGTGGCAAGGATCGTGATTCCGTGGTCCGCGCCGATGGGCGCGGATTCCCGCTCCCCCTGCCGACCCGGGCTGGCCGGGCCCCCGGTTCTCGCATCCCCCGCTCTCCGCCTCGTTCCGTGCCCCCTTTCGAGCCGTCCTCCACCCGCGCACGGTTGCGAATCGCGGCGCGAGCAACGATCTTCGGCAGGCAGAACGTACGGCCGGCGATCCCCGCCCTGACCCATCGATGAACCCGACGCGCACCTTCGCCGCGCTGGCCCTGGCCGCCGCGGCCGCCTGCGAGCGCAAGCCCGTGGTCGAAACCGAGCCCGTGGCGCTCACCCCCCCGTCGTTCCAGTATCCCGAGGAGCTGTGGGACGCGGGGGTGGAGGGCAAGACCGTGCTGCGCATTCTGATCACCGAGCAGGGCAGCGTGGACAGCGCCCGCGTGGAAACCCCCAGCGGCTACGCCGCCTTCGACAGCGCCGCGCTGGCGGGGACGGGGGCGCTGCGCTTCGACCCCGCCAAACGGGACGGCACTCCCGTGCGCAAGTGGGTGCTGCTCCCCGTTGAATTCGACATCACACCCCCGGCCGACTCGGCGAAGCCCGCGGCCGCGCAGGAGACCCGCACCCAATGACGCAGTCCGCCCTGGACGTCGCCTTTTCGCGCCCCCGCCACCAGCGCCCGTACGACAACGTGCTGGGCGCCGTGGGCTGGACCCCGCTCATCCGCCTGAACCGCGTCACGGAGGGCATTCGCACCCCCGTGTACGGCAAGGCCGAGTTCTTCAACCCCGGCGGAAGCGTCAAGGACCGCATCGGGCCCGCCATCATCGAGGCGGCCGAGGCCGAGGGGGCGCTGCGCCCCGGCGGCACCGTGGTCGAGGGCACCTCGGGCAACACGGGGCTGGGGCTGGCCCTGGCCGCGGCCATCAAGGGGTACCGCTGCATCTTCACCATCCCCGACAAGATGAGCCAGGAGAAGGTGCGCCTGCTCAAGGCGTTCGGGGCCGAGGTCATCGTTACCCCGTCGGCGGTGGCGCCGGACCACCCGGACAACTACGTGATGCGGGCCAAGCAGATCGCCCACGACACGCCCAACGCCATCCTGGCCAACCAGTTCTACAACCAGGCCAACCCGCAGGCGCACTACCGCACCACGGGGCCCGAGATCTGGGAGCAGACGGAGGGGCGGGTGACGCACTTCGTCTCCGCGGCCGGCACCGGCGGCACCATCACCGGCGTGGGCCGCTACCTCAAGGAGCGCAAGCCGGGGGTGCGCATCATCGGCGGCGACCCGCAGGGCTCCATCCTGGCCGAGTACGCCCGCACGGGGGTCAAGCCCGAGAGCGCCCCGTACAAGGTGGAGGGGATCGGGCAGGACAAGGTGCCGGGAACGCTGGACATGTCCGTGGTCGACGATTGGCACACGGTGGACGACCGCACCTCGATGGGGATGGCGCGCCGGATGACCCGCGAGGAGGGATTGTTCGTGGGCGGATCCACCGGCCTCATCGTCCACGTGGCGCTCCAGGTCGCCCGGCAGGTGGACGATCCCGATGCCTGCGTGGTCTGCCTCCTCTGCGACACGGGCGAGCGCTACCTGAGCAAGACGTACAGCGACGAGTGGATGCGCGAGAACCAGCTGCTGGAGCCGGCGCGCGTCTCCGCCGGCGACGCGCTGTCGGGGAAGGAGCAGGGCGCGCCCCGCGAGCTGGTGTCCGTGGCGCCCGAGACGCCCGTCCGCCAAGCGCTGGGCCTCATCACCACCCACAACGTGTCGCAGCTGCCGGTGATCGCCGAGGGCGACTGCGTGGGGCACCTGTCCGAGAGCGCGCTGATGGCGCGGGTCATCGAGGACACCTCGGTGCTGGACAAGTCGGTGCAGCACCTGATGGACGCGCCGCTGCCGGTGGTGGACGCGCACGTCGACATGCCGGCGCTCACCCGCCTGCTGTCGCGGCAGAACCCGGCGGTGCTGGTGCGCCGCGGCGGGCGGCTGGCGGGGATCCTGACCCGCTACGACGTGCTGCGCTACATCACCGACGGCCGCTGAGCGGACGCGGCGCCGGGGAGAAGAATCCGGGCTCCCGCGATCCCCGTCCATCACGCGTCGGGCACAGCGGTCTGCCTCGTGAGAAGCAGCGGGAACGGCGAACGGGCCGGGGCGCGGCAGGGTGCCATGAGAATTTTTTTGGGGGAGGGCAGGCTGCCTCCCCGGTGCCCGCCGGAGTGCCGCCGCGGACCGCCGCCCGCACCACCTGCCGCGATCCTGAAGGCCGTCCGGCACGCCCCGTCGCGTGCCGGCGCCGCGTCCCCGCTCGCCGCGCAACGCCGGCGCTCACGGCGCGGGCAGGCCGCGGAAAAGACGCGCATCAGGTACGGGCGTCGGCGGGTCCTGGGGTGACACGGCGGGGGGAGGCGTGAACGTCCAGGTAATCCGTGGGATGCGGATGGAAGGCGCCGCCTGCAGGGGATTCTCCGGGGGGAGGGAGGCATGCCCTCTCAAAAAAATTCTCATGGCCCCCTGCCGCGCCTCACCGGTGTGCCGACCCCGGGCTTCACCTGACGTGAAGACCGGCCCCGTCCGATTCGGTCGCGCGGGAGAGTGATGACAATCGAGGGACGCGGAGGACCTGTTCTCCGCGTCCGTTTTCGTATCTGCCCTGCCGCTCGGATGAAGAAATGGCTCCTCGATCCCGCCGGGGATGCACCGGGTAGCACTTGCGGGAGGGGGGATGACGGCTGAAACCGTTTCAGCGCATCTGTTTGCGACATCCTGCTTTCGAGCGCTCGTTCGAAACTACGCCTCCGTTGACGCTCGTTCCGAAGTCGTTACATTGATGCCTGTCTCGTGCTACCCGGGCGTGCCATCATTCACGCGCCGGACGGGGCAGTCCGGCGGCAAACCTCCACCTCCCGAGGAAAACTTGATGATTCGACGTTCGCACGCGGCGGCTGCGCTGCTGTGGGCGCTCCTTGCGTTGCTGGGCTGTACGGCCCCGGCATTCGCGCAGGGCGTGACCACGTCCGCAGTCACCGGCCGGGTCACCAACGAGCAGGGCGAGCCCATCGAAGGCGCGGCCGTGGTGGCCACCAACACCCGCACCGGCGCCGAGTACCGCGCCGTGACGCGCGGCGACGGGCGCTTCCTGCTGCAGGGCCTGCAGCCCGGCGGCCCCTACCGCGTGCAGGCCTCGCGCGTGGGGCTGGCGACGCAGGCGCGGCCCGGCGTGCAGCTGGCGCTCAGCCAGACGGAGACGGTGGACTTCACGCTCACCCCGCAGGCGGTGGTGCTCGAGTCCATCGCCGTGACCGCCGAGGACGAGGGCGCGGTCATCTCGCCGGGGCGCACGGGCACGGCCATGGTCATCAGCGACTCGGCCATCACCCGCCTCCCCACCATCACCCGCGACTTCACCGACTTCACGCGCCTGGTGCCGCAGATCAGCACCAGCGGCAGCGGAACCAGCGGCGGCGGGCGCAACTTCCGCTTCAACAGCATCCAGATCGACGGCGCGGCCAACAACGACCTGTTCGGCCTTGCGTCCAGCGGCACCCCCGGCGGCCAGGCGGGCACCAAGCCCATCACGCTCGAGGCCATCCAGGAGTTCCAGGTGGTGCTGGCCCCGTTCGACGTGCGCCAGGGCGGCTTCACCGGCGCCGGCATCAACGCGGTCACCAAGTCGGGCACCAACGACTTCGAGGGCTCGTTCGCCTACTTCGCCCGCAACGAGAGCCTGGTGGGCGGCTACCGCTACCAGCGCGCCGGCAGCACCATCAACTCCACCGACTACGGCCAGTTCGCGCAGAACGAGCTGGCCTTCTCGCTGGGCGGCCCCATCGTCCGCGACCGCATGTTCTTCTTCGTGGCGGGCGAGATGGCCCGGCGCGAGGTGCCGGGCGGCGTGTTCATCGGCAGCAACGGGCAGGCCACCGGCGGCGCCACCATCAACGGCGCGCGGGTCGACTCGGTGCGCGCCATCCTGGCCAGCGCGTACAACTACGACGCCGGCGGCATCGGCGAGGTGCCCCTCAAGCGCCAGAGCGACAACCTGTTCGCGCGCCTGGACTTCAACCTGAGCGCCAACAACCGCCTTACGCTGCGCCACAACTACGTGGACGCGTGGGACGACAACTTCTCGCGCAGCGACGCGGCGTTCCCGCTGGAGTTCGGCGGCTACCAGTTCAACAGCACCACCAACAGCACGGTGGCGCAGCTCAACAGCACCCTGGGCAACCAGGTGTTCAACGAGCTTCGCCTGGGCTACACCACGGTGCGCGACAGCCGCGACATCCCGGCCACGCTGTTCCCCCGCATCGAGGTGGACCTGCCCTCGGGCTCGTGCGCCGGCAGCGGCACCTGCCGCGTGCTGGCGGGCTCGGAAAACTCGTCGGTGGCCAACGCGCTGGACCAGAACAGCTTCGAGATCACCAACGACCTGAGCCTGTCGCGCGGCATCCACAGCATCACCGTGGGCACGCACAACGAGTTCTTCGACTTCAGCAACCTGTTCGTGCAGAACCTGTACGGCCTGTACCGGTTCCCCAGCATCCAGGCGCTGCAGGCGGGCACGCCCAGCCAGTACTCGGGCGCGTTCTTCAACGAGGACGTCGAGGGCGCGGCCGAGCGGGCCGAGT
The DNA here is from genome assembly GCF_036399255.1 of Longimicrobium sp. Taxonomy (GTDB): domain Bacteria; phylum Gemmatimonadota; class Gemmatimonadetes; order Longimicrobiales; family Longimicrobiaceae; genus Longimicrobium. The sequence goes on along the minus strand of NZ_DASWNM010000103.1, from coordinate 22,503 downwards.
TCTCGGTGCAGGCGCTTTCGTTCTACGCGCAGGACCGCATCTCGCTCAGCTCGCGCTTCACCCTTACGCCGGGCTTCCGCTTCGACCTGACGCGCTTTCCGGACAACCCGGGGCGCAACCAGCGCTTCGAGGCGGCGTTCGACTCGGCGTACGAAGTGGCCAAGCTGGGTGACTTCACCCGCCGCACGGACCAGATCCCCGAGAGCACGCTCACGTTCAACCCGCGCATCGGGTTCAACTGGGACGTGACCGGCAACCAGACCACGCAGGTGCGCGGCGGCCTGGGCCTGTTCGCGGGCCGCACCCCGTACGTGTGGATCAGCAACGCCTACGGCAACACGGGCCTGGACTACACGCGCTTCCAGTGCTTCGGGACCGCGGCCAACTCCACCGCGCGTCCGCCGGCGTTCGTGGCCGACCCCAACAACCAGCCGCGGGCGTGCGTGAACGGCGCGGGCGTGCCGCAGCCGGTGAGCGCGCTCTCCAACGAGATCAACACGGTCGATCCGGACTTCAAGATGCCGCAGGTGCTGCGGTACTCGCTGGCCATCGACCACCAGCTGCCGTTTGGCCTGGTGGGCACGCTGGAGGGCCTGTACACCGACGCGCGCAACGATCCCTCGTACCGCGACCTTACCCTGATGCCCTCGGGCACCACCCAGATCGAGGGGCGCCAGGCGTGGACCCGCGTGACGGCCAACGGGTTCGGCAACGTGTACGACGTGATCAACACCGAGGAGAACTTCAGCTACAGCGTCACGGCGCAGCTGCAGCGCCCGTTCATCAACGGGTGGGAGGGGATGGTGGCCTACACGTACTCGCGGTCCGAGGACGTGAACAGCCTTACGTCGAGCACGGCGCGGAGCAACTTCCGCTTCAACCCGATCGCCGGCAACCCGAACGATCCGGAGCGCACGCTGTCGAACAACGACGTGCCGCACCGCATCGTGGGCAGCTTTACCCGCCAGTTCAAGTTCGACGTGCTGGGCGGGGCCGCCACCGACGTCTCGCTGATCTACGTGGGCGAGAGCGGCCGTCCGTACAGCTACACGTACAACGGCGACGTCAACGGCGACTCGCAGGACGCCAACGACCTGATCTTCGTGCCGGCCACGCAGGACCAGGCCCGGTTCGAGGCGCAGAGCGCCAGCAACCCGTTCACGCCGGAAGCGTCCTGGGCCAACCTGAACGCCTTCATCGAGAGCGTGGAGTGCCTGCGTGAGTCGCGCGGCGAGGTGCTGGAGCGCAACTCCTGCCGCCAGCCGTGGAACAACCGGTTCGACGTGCGCCTGGCGCAGGTGCTACCCACCTTCCGCGGGCAGGGCGCGCAGTTCACCCTCGACGTGCTGAACTTCGGCAACCTGCTCAACCGCGAGTGGGGCCGCAACGAGTTCGTGGCCAACCAGGCCGACCAGGCGCTGCGCCGCTCGGGCAACACGGTCGTCGGCGAGCGCGTGCTGCTGAGCGGCTTCGGCCCGCGCACCAGCCCGTTCACGGTGAGCGACCTGGGCTCGCGCTACCAGATCGCCGCCGGCATCCGCTACACGTTCTAAGGCGGATCGTCGGGCCGGTCGTTACGAAAAGAAGGCGCCCCCGCTTCGGCGGGGGCGCCTTTTTCGTGCGGGGAGATGAGGGGAGAATTTCGGTCGCGCTTCGAACGGGATCGCACTGCGCCGGCGGGGTGCCCCTCCCCCGGCCCCTCCCCGTTCGTTCCTCACGGAGAGGGGAGAATTCGATGGCGCGGCGGATGGATCACGCTGCGTCCGCGCGCGCCCCCTCCGGCTCGCTTAGGCTCGCCACCTCCCCAAAACTGCTGGGGGAGGTTGGTGGATCGGAGAGATTGGCGCGCGGCGAACGGGATCGAACTGCGCCCGACAGGGCCCCTCCCCGGCCCCTCCCCCGCTCGTTCCTCGCGGAGAGGGGAGAATTCGATGGCGCGGCGGATGGATCACGCTGCGTCCGCGAGCGCCCCCTCCGGCTCGCTCAGGCTCGCCACCTCCCCCAAGACTGCTGGGGAGGTTGGTGGATCGGAGAGATTGGGGCGCGGCGAACGAAATCGAGCTGCGCCCGACAGGGCCCCTCCCCCGGCCCCTCCCCGTTCGTTCCTCACGGAGAGGGGAGAATTCGATGGCGCTTCGACGGGTGTTCAGGCGCATCAGACGGGACACCTCAACTCCGCCACGTGGCAGGCACCTGCTGTACCCCGGGGCCGCCAGTCCGCGAAGGCGGCCTTCGTGTGGTCGTTGCAGCGAATTCATTCGCCCTTGCCTGCCGGTGGCCATCTCGACCGCTTTGGCTTCTTTCTTCCAGTAACCTCCACGCCAAGCCCCTCGCTCCGCATCGATCCCCATCCACCCCTGGCCTCATCCCGCCGCGCTGGATAATCTTTGCCGCATGCAGAGCCGCGACGTGGTGGTGATCGGGGGAGGGCAGGCGGGGCTGGCCGTGGGGTTCTACCTGCGGCGCGTGCCGCTGTCGTGGGCGGTCCTGGACGCGCAGGACGGGCCCGGCGGCGCCTGGCCGCGCACGTGGGACAGCCTGCGCCTGTTCTCGCCCGCGCGGTTCAGCTCGCTGCCCGGGTGGATCATGCCGGGCGGCATGGACGAGTATCCCACCCGCGAAGCGGCGGTGGAGTACCTGGCGCAGTACGAGGAGCGCTACGCCCTCCCCGTGGAGCGCCCGGTGCACGTCCGCGCCGTCCGCCGCGAGGACGGCGGCTTCGTGCTGGACACGGACGGCGGCGCGTGGCGGGCAAGGGCGGTGGTGAGCGCCACGGGAAGCTGGGCGCGGCCATACGTCCCCGACGTTCCCGGACGCGAGTGGTTCGGGGGGATGCAGGTGCATTCCGCGTGGTACCGCGCGCCGGAGGCGCTCGCGGGAAAGCGGGTGCTGGTGGTGGGCGGCGGCAACTCGGGGGCGCAGGTCCTGGCGGAGCTGTCCCTGGTGGCGGATGCGACGTGGGTCACGCTCGCGGAGCCCACGTTTCTGCCGGACCACGTGGACGGCCGCTACCTCTTCGACCAGGCGACGGCGCTGTACCGCGCGCAAAAGCAGGGGCGCCCGCCGCCGCCGCCCGCGGACCTGGGCGACATCGTGATGGTGCCGCCCGTGCGCCAGGCGCGCGACCGCGGCGTGCTGCGCGCGGTGCGCCCCTTCGTGCGGATGACGGAGCGGGGCGTGGTGTGGCCGGACGGGCGCGAGGAGGCGGTGGACGCCATCGTGTGGTGCACCGGCTTTCGCCCCGCGCTGGAGCACCTGCGGCCGCTGGGCGTGGTAGAGGCGGATGGGCGCGTGCGGGTGCAGGGAACGCGCTCCGTGCGCGAGCCGCTGCTGTGGCTGGTGGGGTACGGCAACTGGACGGGGTTCGCCTCGGCGACGCTCATCGGCGTGGGGCGCAGCGCGCGGGGGACGGTGGACGAGGTCGCGGCGGCGCTGGCACCGGCGGAAGGGAAGGGATAGGGCGGATGGCGACGCGCAGGCCGACGAAGGAAGAGCTGCTGGCGGCGGGCGGGCGCACGCTGCCGGACGTGATCGCGCCGGGGCTCAAGGTGCTGTTCTGCGGCATCAACCCCGGGCTGTACACGGCCGCCGTGGGGCACCACTTCGCGCGGCCGGGCAACCGCTTCTGGAAGGCGCTGCACGCCGGCGGCTTCACGCCGCGCCTGCTGGATCCGTCGGAGGAACAGCTGCTGCTGGAATACGGCTGCGGCATCACCAACGTGGCCAACCGCCCCAGCGCCGCGGCGGACGAGCTTTCGCGCGACGAGCTGATCGAGGGCGGGCGGCAGCTGGCGGAGAAGGTGCGGTACTACCATCCGCGGTGGCTGGCGGTGCTGGGCCTGGGCGCCTACCGCACCGCCTTCGCCAAGCCGAAGGCCATCGTCGGTCCGCAGGAGGAGACGATCGGCGGGGCACGCGTGTGGGTGCTCCCGAACCCCAGCGGCCTGAACGCCAACTACCGCCCGGACGACTTCGGCCGCCTGTTCGGCGAGCTGCGCCGTGCCGCGGAAGAGACGCCGGGCTGAATCCACCGGGTCCCGCAACAGGTTGGCCTACGCAAAGACGCAGAGGAGAGAACGCCGTCATCTGTCATTCCGAGGCCCGGCCACGCCGCAATCAGACGATTACACCGAGGGTCGCAGGGCCGAGGAATCTACCGTCGGCTCGGGCGAGGCCGGACGCGGCAGCCCGCGCCATCACTGCGGCGGCGAAACCGCCAGACAGGGCCACCAGCGGCACTCCGCGCACCCTGCTGGATCAAACAGAGTTGTCATTCCGAGGCCCGGCCACGCCGCAATCAGACGATTACACCGAGGGTCGCAGGGCCGAGGAATCTACTGTCGGATCGGGAGAGGCCGGACGCGGCAGCCCGCGCCATCGTTGCGGCGACGAAACGGCCAGACGGGGCCAGTGGGGGGCGTCGCAGCAGGGCACGAGGAGGCGGAAAGTAGATTCCTCGGTCGCGTATCGGGTTCTGTGGTCGGGCAAGGTGCCGGGCGTGCGCTCCCTCGGAATGACAGATCGGGGTGTGCGGCCAGTGCCTTCCTGAGTCCAGCGGCACTCCGCGCACCCTGCTGGATCAAACAGAGTTGTCATTCCGAGGCCCGGCCACGCCGCAATCAGACGATTAGACCGAGGGTCGCAGGGCTGAGGAATCTACCGTCGGCTCGGGCGAGGCCGGACGCGGCAGCCCGCGCCATCACTGCGGCGGCGAAACCGCCAGACAGGGCCACAGTCCGGGGCTTCGCGGCAGGCCACGAGGAGACGGAAAGTAGATTCCTCGGTCGCGCACCGGGTTCTGTGGTCGGGCAAGGTGCCGGGTGTGCGCTCCCTCGGAATGACAGATCGGGGTGGGCGGCCAGTGCCTTCCCGAGTCCAGCGGCACTCCGCGCACCCTGCTGGATCAAACAGAGTTGTCATTCCGAGGCCCGGCCACACCGTAATCAGACGATTACACCGAGGGTCGCAGGGCCGAGGAATCTACTGTCGGATCGGGAGAGGCCGGACGCGGTAGCCCGCGCCATCGTTGCGGCGGCGAAACAGCCAGACGGGGCCAGTGCGGGGCGTCGCGGCAGGCCACGAGGAGGCGGAAAGTAGATTCCTCGGTCGCGCACCGGGTTCTGTGGTCGGGCAAGGTGCCGGGTGTGCGCTCCCTCGGAATGACAGATGGGGGTGTGCGGCCAGTGCCTTTCTGAATCCAGCGGTACTCCGCGCACCTTGGTTGATGAAAACAGAGTTGTCATTCCGAGGCCCGGCCACGCTGCCACCAGACGAATGCGCCGCAGGTTGCAGGGCCGAGGAATCTACTGTCGGATCGGGCGAGGCCGGACGCGGCAGCCCGCGCCATCACTGCGGCGGCGAAACCGCCAGACAGGGCCAGTCCGGGGCGTCGCGGCAGGCCACGAGGAGACGGAAAGTAGATTCCTCAGTCGCGCACCGGGTTCTGTGGTCGGGCAAGGTGCCGGGTGTGCGCTCCCTCGGAATGACAGATTGGGGGCCGGGTTTTCCATTCGGGGAGGCGCCGCACTGGATCCTGCCGGGCGACGAGGCCCGGCGCCGACCGAAGGATCTCGCTGGCGGCCGGCTCCGCGTCGTGAAGCCGGCCCCTCAGTGCGGCGGAGCAGGTCCTTCGGTCGCGCGCAATCGGTTTTGTGACTTCCGGTTCCGCGTGGTGCGCTCCCTCAGGAAGTCATCTTCTCCGTGTGGATTACTCACCCCCCTGAGGCGGACTGTGTCTCGCCGAGCACGGCGGCGAGCCCTTCCACGATCCCCATCCAGCCCTGGCGCGTGCGGTCGGCCCACGCGGCCCAGTCCGGGGACAGCTCGTGCGTCAGCGTCAGCTCGCAGCCGGTTTCCAGCGGCACGATGTCGATGCTGATGCGGTCGCCGGTTGCGCCCTTCTCCACGGCGAAGCTGAAGACCAGGCGGCGCGGGCGGTCCATCTCCAGGTACTCGCCGTAGTGCTCCGCGTTTTGCCCGTCGCGCCGCTCCACGATGCGGAACGAGCCGCCCACGCGCGCGTCGATCTCCACCGTCACCATCTCCCCCGTGGGCGTGGCGAACAGAAAGCGGCCCGCCTTTTCGGGATCCAGGAACGCATCGAACACGCGCTCCGCGGACGCGGCGAAGCGGCGGGTGACGCGCAGCACGACGGGGGACGGGGCGGTCATCGATCGGCTCCTTTCATCTCGGTAGACGTGCCCGCGGCGCGGTCTTCGGCCTGCAGTAGCGCGTCGAGCGCATCCAGCCGGGCGGTCCACAGCGCGCGCTGGGCGTTGATCCACTCGGCGGCGGCGTCCAGCGGCTGAGGGTCGATGGAAAGCAGGTGCTCGCGCCCCACGCGCCGGCGCCGCACCAGCCGGGCGCGTTCCAGCATGCGGATGTGCTTGGAGACGGCGTTCAGCGACATGGCGAACGGCTGCGCCAGCTCCGTCACGCGCGCCTCGCCGCGCGACAGGCGCTGCAGGATGGCGCGCCGCGTGGGATCGGCCAGCGCCAGCAGGGTGTGATCCAGGTCGGACTGCGGGGCAGCGCTCGTCATTGTCATTCAACCTTTTGGTTGAATGGTGCGGCGGATCGGTGTGCGTGTCAAGGATGCGGGGCAGGGGGGCCGGAGGTCCGTTTCTCCGGCCGGGGCGGTTCACTCCGGCGGGCGCTGCGCCGCCGCGTGCAGTGCATTGGCCAGGTCCAGGATCAGGCCGCGCATGGCGATGATCTCGTGCCACGCGGCCGGGATCGCGTCCATCCCGTAGTACGCGCCCGCCAGCTGGCCGTAGATGGCGGCGGTGGTGTCGGCGTCGTTGCCCAGGTTGGCGGCGGCCAGGCACCCGTCCGAGAAGCTGTCCGTGGTGTGGAACGCCCACAGCGCCGCCTCAAGGCTCCGCACCACGTATCCGGTGCCCTGGATTTCCGGCGGATGCCGCCGGCGAAAGGAGCCGCGCGCCACCGCGTCGATGCCCGGCGCTAGCGGGTGCGCCTCCCAGTATCCCGCCACGGGCGAATATCCATCCCCCAGCAGTTCGTCCTTTGCGGTCCCGTTCAGCGCGCCGACGATCAGCCCGGCGAAGTAGCGGCACGCATCCACCGCCTCGGCCGCGCCGTGCGTGGTGCGCGAGCTTTCTCCGGCCTGTTCGATGGCGGCCAACGGGTCGCGGGCGTAGTACAGCGGCACGGGCGCCAGGCGCATCAGCGACCCGTTTCCCGCCTCACGGGGATCGGTGGATCCACAGTGCGCGCACCCCTCGGCCGCGAACCGCTCCAGCGCCTTTCGCACCGTGTTGCCGACGTCGAAGCACCGGCCCGTGCTGCTGCGATACCCTTCGCGGTACCAGCGCAGGTAGCGCCCCAGCTGGTCGGCCGGGTCGAGCCCGTTCCGCTCCACAAGGCTCTCCGCCAGGCACAGGGCCATGGACGTGTCGTCCGTCCACTCGCCCGGATTCAGGCCGAACGGCCCGCCGCCCACCATGTCCGTGAGCGGCGCAAAGGTCCCGGGCGGCATGAACTCGACGGCGGCGCCCACCGCGTCGCCCACGGCCAAACCCATCATGCTGCCACGGTAGCGGTCCAGAAGCGGAATCATCGAAGGTCGGGAGAGAGGATAGATCCACGGGATGCCGGTCGGGGCGAAGCCGTCGCGACGGGCCGAATCCGCGCTACGGCAGGTACGGCGCCAGCACCGCGTCCAGGTCGCCGCGCACCCACTCCGCGGCCGTGCCCTCGCGCAGCGTGGCCCACACGAACAACGATCCGGAAAGCACCGACTGCACGGCCCGCGTCAGCACGTCTACGTCCGTGGCGGCGGACAGCTCGCCCGCATCCACCGCGTCCGCCAGCAGCCGGCGCAGCTCATCGCGCGAGTCGCGCGCCTGGGCGCTGAGGTGTGCGTGAAAGTCGGGGTCGGTCAGGTCCACCTGCAGGTACGACAGGTGGTGGGCCAGCGTCTGCGGCGTGTCGGCCATCCCCGCCTGGCACTCCGCGTACGCACGCAGCGCGGCGAGGGGCGAGGGATGGGCCGCCCGCAGCTGCGCGAAAAAGCCCGGCGCGCTGCCGGAGAACTCCGCCATCAGCGCCAGCATCAGCCCCCGCCGGCTGCCGAAGCGCTGCACCAGCGCCCCCGCCGTGACCCCCGCCTCCGCGGCGATGCGGCCCAACGTGAGCTGCGCGGGACCCACCTGCTGCATCACGCGGTGCGCCGCCGCGAACACCACCTCGTCGCTCGCCTTCCGGGGCCGGGGGCTCATCCCTCTTGACAGTTTCTAAAGATGATTTAGAATCGGTTTCTGTAGTCTCGTTTAGTTTAGCGCGCCGCCGGCCGCGGCGCCATTGAATCCTGTCGATGAACAGCGGGAGGCGAGATATGAAGCCACTGGAGGGCAAGGTCGCGGTGGTGGCGGGGGCCACGCGCGGGGCGGGGCGGGGAATCGCGCGGATGCTGGGCGAGGCGGGCGCCACCGTCTACTGCACCGGCCGCGGCGCCGCGGGCTCGCCCTCCCCAGGCCGGCACGCGGCGCGTCCGGAGACGGTGGAGGAGACGGCGGAGCTGGTGACGGCGTCCGGCGGCACCGGCATCGCCGTGCGCGTGGACCACGCGGTGGAGGCCCAGGTGGAGGCGCTGTTCGCGCGGATCAAGGCGGAGCAGGGGCGGCTGGATGTACAGGTGAACGTGCTGGGCAGCCCGCACATGGAGAGCTTCAAGCCGTTCTGGGAGCTGGAGCTGGCGGATGACCTGCCCGGCTTTCAGTCGTACGTCTGGCCGCACGTCATCACCTGCCGCCACGCGGTCCCGCTGATGATGGAGGCCAAGCGCGGCCTGATCGTCACCGTGCAGGAGAGCCATACCCTGGGCTACGGCGGCTCCCTTTTCTACGACCTGGGCCCGCTGGTGCTCAAGCGGCTGATGTACGACCTGGCGGAGGAGCTGGCGCCGCACGGCGTCGCGGCGATGGCGGTCGCGCCCGGCTTCATGCGCACGGAAGAGGTGCTGGCCACGCTGGGCGCCACGGAGGAGAACTGGCGCGAGGTGGCGCAGACGAGCGAGCAGGCGAAAGGGTTCGGCTTCATTGGGTCCGAGACGCCGTGCTTCGTGGGCCGGGCCATCGCCGCGCTGGCCGCGGACCCGGCGGTGATGCGCAAGTCGGGTGGGATCTACGGCTCGTGGGCACTTGCGGAGGAGTACGGCTTCGAGGACGTGGACGGCGGTCGGCCGCACTGGGGCCGCTACTTCGCCGAGAACTTTCCGCAATTCGCCGACGCGCCGCCGAAGACGGGGCGGCGGTGGGAGCTGGTGGAGGTGGATGCTGCGCGTGGCGGAGAACGGGAGCCGACGGAGGTGGAGATGGCTGAGGCGCAGGGGCCCTCACCCGCTTCCTGACTCGTACCTCTCCCGAGGCTGGCGCAGTGAGGCGATGGGAGACGCGTACGGACCCTCGTTGCGTTCGCGAGCGGTGGAAACCCCGTCCGACGAGCGCAAGCGAGTAAGGACACGGCCTATCGCTGTCCCGGACTCGGCAAACCCGCTCATCGGACCCGCTCGCCCACCCTCCGCGGTTGCGGACCGAACCCCTTCAACGATTTTCGTGGTGGTTTTGCATCTCATTTAGCTTGGGCCCAGCCCGGGCCCTCGCCGTCCCTCCACGAGAAGCTGTGAAATGAGCGCGCAGTCCAAACACATGTATTTAGTGCTACTTACGTATTTCGCGCCTTAAACGGCACTATTTGTGCTTCTCCTCTCCGCCCCGTAAACCGGCCCTGAACAACGCTGTCTATCAACGCATAGGCTTTTCTAAATTTCGGCATGCCAAGGATCTGGAGAGAAACAAGAGATTCCATATACGCCAAACGTTCGGGCTCTTGATCCACTCTCCCACCGAGGGGACGCGATCTGCGCACCATCGACATATATCTGCGGGGAAGACTCGGCCGGCACTCCGCACCGGCGCAACATTCATCCGTTTCTCAAGGCAGGGTCGAATGAAGGACAAGCTGCTGAACGCGCTGACGCTTATGGTCGCGGCCGGGCTGGTGGTCCTCATCGGGGTGTCAGTGGCCAACTTCGCGGGGGCCGCCCCGCGGACCGAGGGGAAGGTAGCGGCCGCGTGGCAGCCGATCGCGGCCGGCGGCACCCTGCTGGGTGTCGACGCGCCGGTGCGGGTGGTGGTCTTTTCTGACTTCCAGTGCCGCTACTGCGCCCGGGCCGCCACCGAGATGCGCGAGATGCGCGACGGCTCCGGCGGACGCATTGCGCTCACCTTCCGCCACCTGCCGCTGGAAGCCATTCATCCCCACGCCGTAGCGGCCGCGCTGGCCTCGGAGTGCGCGGCGGAGCAGGGAGGGTTTGAGGCATTCCACGACTACCTGTTCGCCCACCAGCAGGACATCGGCGTAATACCGTGGGCGGAGATGGCGCGCGCGACGGGGCTTTCCGACGTGGCCGGCTTCGGCCGGTGCTTGGCGGAGCAGCGGCACCTTGGCAGGGTGGCGGCCGACATGAAGCTGGCCGAGGAACTGGGAGTGGTGGGCACACCCACGTTCATGGTGAATGGCAAGCTGGTTGCCGGGTCAGGAAAAGGCGTGCAGATCGCGGAGTGGGCGGCGGAGCCCGCGGCCGCCCCGGCGCGGGTCCGGTGACGCCGTGACCGCCACACTGGCCCCGGTTCCCCGCCAAGCGCGTGCCGAGGTGAGGCCGGCGGCGCCCCTGCGCGATGCGGCTGGGCCGCGCTCGACGGAGGCGGTGTCTGCCCTGCTGCGCGAACTCCCGTACCAGCTTTCCGTCCTGCTCCCGCCCTACGGCCACGGCGTGCCCCTGCCTTCGGGAACGGCGGCGCTGCGGCCCGTGGGGGGCTCCATCTTCATCATCTCCATTCCCCGACCGGGGCGCGACGCCGACGTCATGCGGGAGATGCTGCCGCGGCTGCGCGGCGCCTTTCCCTCCGTACCCGTGGTGGCGCTGGTGTGTCCGGCCACAGATCGCGAGGTGGTACACTTCGCCTGCCGCGCCGGAAGGCTCAACCTGCGCGCCGTGGTGCTGGAAGGAGAGTCGATGGTGGACACGCTCACACCCATTCTGACCGACTGGGGCGGGACGTGCGACTGCGTGGTGGAGTGGCTGGGCACGCGCGGGCTGGTGCTGTCGCCCGCGCTGGGATGGCTGGTGCAGAACATCTTTCGCCTGGCGCCGCAGCACCGGACGGTGGCGCCCGTCCTGCGGCTGCTGGGTCAGCCGGAGACCAGCGCACGCTTCCGCTTTCGCAAGAAGCGCCTGCCGCCGCCGCAACGGTGGCACCACGCGGCGCGCGCGCTGCACACGGCGCTGCAGATCCAGGCGCACCCGGACCGCTGCCTGCTTCGTCTGGCGCTGGAGCACGGCTACGGGAGCCACGCTGCCATGACCCGCCAGTTCGTCCGCGTGTTCGGAGTGCGGCCGGGGGCGGTGCGCGGCACGCTGGGATGGGAGTGGCTGCTGGACGGCTGGGCACAGCGCCATGTAGCAGTCCGCCCCGCCGCACGCGGGTAGCTCGCACCTCTTTTCCGCCATCTCGCTATGCGCCGCCCCGCTCTGTTTGGGGACGGCGCATCGTTGCATCGATCCCCTCTCGCGCCCACGATCGGCTCCGCGCTCGGCAACCACCGCCTGTTCTCCCGATCGTGCGCGCAGCAGGTGGGATGAAACAACCGAATCGGCAATTGCTGTCCGTTTCGGGAAAGTGGCGCACGAGTGGATGCCCTAGATTGGGAGCAGAGACGAGAGCCTGGTGCAGAACGGGGAGCGCTTCCTCACCCAGAAGGACACGTCTCGAATCTCTCATCCACGAAACTGGAGGAACATATGACTAAGAACCCGACCTGGCGCCGCCGCCTGCTGGTGCCCCTGCTCGCCGCCGCGGCCGTCGCCCTGCCGCTCGGCCTGCGCGCGGACGGCTCCCTTGGCGTGAGCGAGGCCTGCGCCCAGACCGGAACCTGCTGGAGGGACGACAACACCTGCATCGTGAACGGCAAGGATTACGCGGGACACTGGGAGGGTGCCTAATCCCGGCGAGGACCACACGGTGAAGTAACGCTGCACACATGGGGAAGCGCTCCCCCGCTGTTTCCGGTTCGGGCCCGACCGCGCGCCACGGACGGTGTACGGTCGGCCCATTCAGATGCCGGGAGGCACGCATGGACCTCCCGTTTCGAATGAACTCCCACGCTGGCAAGGTTCGCGATGCGTAAGCTGCTCTGGACGGCGGCGGCTCTGCTGGTGGCGGGCGGTGCGGTGGCCGCGCTGGGCCTTTCTGCCCGGCCGGGCGGCGACGTGCTGCTCGCTTCTTCGTTCCGCACTTACGACGACGACGACGACACCCCCCGCGTCCAGCGCCTTCCCGAAGGACGCAATCCGGTGCCCCTGTCCGCCACGCGCGTGCTGGGCGACTCGGTGTCGTTTGGGTTCATCGACGACATCGCGTTGATGGGCCCGGAACTGCTGCTGCTCGACCGTTACGGGCCCAAGGCGCTGCTGTTCATGAATCTGCGTAGCGGGCAGATCACCCGGGCTGCGGGCCGGCGGGGCAGGGGCCCTGGCGAGTACCTGTGGGCGCGCTCAATCGACAAGGTGCCCGACGGGCCCAACGCGGGAACCTGGATCTACGACATGCAGCAGGGGCGGTTCACCGTGTATGACGCGGCGGCGCGGGACGACCGCCCCCGCAGAATCGTGCGTGCGCCCACGGGCCTGTACAGCCCGGTGTGGCTGGGCGACACGCTGACCGGAAACGGGATGTTCCCGCAGGAGATGCTGCGGAAATACGTGCTGGAGAATGACGTGATGAAGGAGGTGGCGAAGGCAGGGACCACGCCTTTCACCCGCGAACTGCGGGATATTGCCATGATCCTGAACCGAACCACTGTGGCCGTGCCCCCATCCCGGCGCGGGATGGTGGCCGCGTACCGCTACACGTCGCGGCTGGACTTCTACGACCGTGCCGGACGCAGGCTGCACTCCGCCACAGGGCTGCGGTCGGTGGTCCCCACCTACCGCGTGGTGCCGGACCCCAGGTCCAGGTTGAACCGGTGGGTGCCGCTTCGGGAAACCTCGTACGCCTATCTGGACGTGGACGCCACCGACCGTTTTGTCTACGCGCTGTTCGCCGGGCGCTCGCACAAGGACTATCGCGACTCGTATGACGCGGGCAACCGGGTAGAGGTGTTCACCTGGGACGGGCGGCTGCAGCACGTGTGGGAGTTGGGCGAAGACGTGTCGCGCATTGAGGTGGACCCCGTTACAGGCAATATGTACGGCGCGCGCGAGGTGCCGTTTCCCGCCGTGGTGGAGTTCCGCCTGCCCGGCGGCGGCTGGTAGCCGCCGGGGCCGGATCCATGCAGCCGAGACTCGTCCCCCGCGCTGCCGTGCTGGCGGCGGTGCTGGCTGCCTGCGACGGCGGGGCGCCGCCGGCGGTGCCGCCGGTGGATGGGCCGCTGGCCCTCGCCGTGCGCCACCCCGGTCCCACCGCGGCGCTGGTTCCCGGGGGCTTTGCCTACTTGGCGGGCTCGGCGGGGAGCGGCCGCGCGCGGGTGACCGTGGACGGCGTTCCCGTCACGCTGCACCCCAACGGCAGCTTTGCCGCGTATCTGCCGGTGCCGGGGCGGCGGTTCTACGAAGTGATGGCGGTGCGCGGCGGCGACACCGTGCGCCTCCGCCACCCCGTGGCGGCGGTCGGGGACCTGTCTGCGGTGGACGGGACGCTGCGGGTAGACCCGTCTTCCGTCCACCCGCGGGGTGAGATCGCCGCCGCGCCGGAGGAGCGGGTTGCGGTAAGCGTCCGCGCCACGGCCAATGCGAGCGTTTGGGTGCAATGGCCCGGAGGCCGGCAGCCGCTCGCTCCGCCCCACCCGTCGCTGTTCACCGCGCCCAAGGGCGCGGCGGACCGCTGGTCTGGCCACGTCTTGGCCGGGAACTTGACCGCGGGGGCCACGCTGGTGGTGGCGCGCGGCGGCGACACAGTGCGGCTGCCGCTCCCCCGCGCCGCGGCAATCCCGCCGGGGACGCAGGTGGAACTGCGCGCCGGGCCGGAAGGGGTCACCCCCGCCAGTGACACGCCGGACGGGCACTTCGCCTGGCTTCTCCTTCCCGGCACCCGCCTGCCCGTCACAGGGTGGGGGGAGGGACACACCCGCGTGCGCTTGGACGCCCGCCACGAGGCGTGGGTGCGCGACGCGCTGGCCGCGCCGCTTTCGCCCGCCGCCGTGACGGAGCGGGTCGTTCGTGAGGCACGGTTGGTGGCGCGGCCCGACCGCGTGGAGCTGCGCGTGGAGATGGGCGTGGCGGAGCCGCCGCCGTTCCGGGTCGAGGAGGGCGCACAAGAGATCGCTCTGGTGCTCTACGGCGCCCGCATGGCGGGTTCCCCGCCCGCGGCCGGCGCAGACCCGATGGTGCGGAGCGTGGAGGCGCGGGCGGAGCCGGGGGGCGGGACGCGCTTGGTCGTCCGTCTTGCCGGTCAGCCGTACGGCTACGCGGCCGCATGGCGGGACGGGAGGTTCATCCTGGCGCTCCGGCGTCCCCCCCCGGTGGCGCGCCGGCGGCCGCTGCGTGGGCTGACGGTGGCGGTGGACGCGGGCCACCCCCCGCACGGGGCGGTGGGGCCCACGGGGCTGGGCGAGGCGGAGGTCACACTGGCGGTAGCGCGGCGGCTGGCACGGGAACTGGAGCGGCGCGGAGCGCGGGTCGTGATGACGCGCGAGGGGACCGGCCCGGTGGCGCTGGAGGCGCGGGTGGCCATCGCCCGCCGGGCGGGGGCGCACGCGCTGGTTTCGCTGCACGCCGACGCCGTGCCGTCCTCCGTGAACGCGGCCGAGGTCGCCGGGACGGCCACTTACTACTACCACCGGCACTCCGCACCGCTGGCCGAGCAGGTACAGCGCGGGATGGCGCGGCGGATGGGTCTGGCGGACCTGGGAACCGGGTATCGGAGCGTGGTGGTGACGCGGCCCACCTGGTTTCCCGCAGTGCTGGCGGAGGGCGCCACCCTGGTGTGGCCGCCGCACGAGGCCGCCTTGCGCGAGCCGCGTTTTCAGCGGGCCTACGCCCGCGGTGTAGCCGAAGGGCTGGAGGCGTACTTCCGCGCCCTAGAGGGCGGATGACGCGCCGAGCGGCGGTCCCGCCAACTCGGCGGAGCGCGCGGTGGATGACCGTGGCAGCGGCTGCGGCGCTGCTGGCGGGGAGCACCGGCGCGGTGCTCGGTTCGCTCCCCGACGTCCGTCCGCTGCGCCGCACCGCGCCGGGGACAACGGCGTTCATGCGCGCGGCGGGGGAGCAGGCGACCGAGCCGTGGGTTCCGCTGGCGACGGTCTCTCCTTACTTGGCCTGCGCGGTGGTCAAGGCCGAGGACCGGCGCTTCTTCGTGCACCGCGGCATCCACTGGCGGCAACTGGGCAAGGCGGTGGGGCGCACGGCGCGCGGCGCGCGGATGGGGGGAAGCACCATCACACAGCAGCTCGCCCGCAACCTGTACCTGGGGCCGGAACGCACGGTGCGCCGCAAGGCCCGCGAAGCGCTGGTGGCGCGGCGGCTGGAGCGGTCGCTGGGCAAGCCACGCATCTTGGAACTGTACCTGAACGTGATCGAGTGGGGCGACGGCGTCTGGGGAGCCGAGGGGGCGGCGCGCGGCTGGTTCGGCAAACCCGCGGCGGAGCTGGACGCCTTCGAGTCCGTGTTCCTGTCCGGCTTGGTGGCTGCCCCGCGCGCGCCACTGGCCGGGGCCAACGCCCAGCGGGCGGCGGGCGTCCAGCTGCGGGTGGCGGACCAGCTGTACCGCTCCGGCATCCTTACACCCGACGAGTGGCGGGGCTTGCGCGGGCGGCTGGCGGATATGCACGCCGCCCTGCGCGCGGGCACGCCCGCGCCCGTGGCTCTGCGAACGCCGCCGGGCCCGCCCCGCCCCCGAGTTCTTCCCCTGCCGCGACGCGACGCCGCGGCACACCTGCCTGCCGCGCGCGCCGTCGCCGACGGCTGCGGGCTGCGTAACGAGCTGCAGAGCGAACGACTGAGCCAGGAGAACGGCCGATGAGCACCCTTGCGATAGACATCCCCTTCAAAGCCGCCTCCCCCCAAGCGTCCGGCACCTCCGCGGCCCGGCAGTACGCGCAGGATTTTCTCTGCTTCGGCGCGGTGGCTGCCGTGCTGGCGTACATGCCGGGGGAGATGCTGTTCTCCGACAACCATGCGTTTCCCGCGGAGCTGGTGCTGCACGCCTTTGCGCTGGGCGCCCTGCTGGCGTGCGCCGTGTTCGTGCGTCGGCTGCGGGTGGACGCAGTCGACGCCGCGCTCATCGCGTTCGCGGCGCTCGGGGCGCTCTCGGCACTGGGGGCGGCTAACCCCTGGTTCGCGGTGCGCTCGCTGGGGCTCACCGTGTCAGGGGTGGGCGTGTTCCTGGCCGCGCGGGCGCTGGCGCGGGAGGCGATCGGCCCGCAGCTGACGGCGTTCGCGGCTGTTGCGGTGGTGGCGGCGGCGGCCGCGGCGCTGCTGGAAGCGTATGGGGTGCTGGGGCGGATGTCGGAGGTGAACCGCGCCCCCGGTGGCACGATGGGGAGCCGCAGCCAGATGGCGCACCTGCTGGCGATTGGCCTGCCGGTGCTGCTGGCGCAGGCGGTGCGCGCCCGGCGCCGGCTGGACTTTGCGCTGTACGCCGGGGCGGTAGCCGTGGTGGCGGCGGCGCTGGTGCTGTCGCGGTCGCGCTCGGCTTGGCTGGCGGCGCTGCTAGCGGTGGTGCTGGGCGTGGCGGCCTATACGCTGAGCGCGCGCCGGGCACCGGGCGGGCTGGGAGTGCCGCCACGCGCGGTGCTGCTGCCGGTGGCGTTCGCGGCGGGGGTGGCGGGGGCCGTGCTCCTTCCCAACCAGCTGGAGTGGCGCTCGCAGACGCCGTACGCTGACAGCGTACGGGGGCTGGCGAACTTTGAGGTGGGGAGCGGGCGCGGGCGCATCATCCAGTACGGCAACACCCTGCGGATGGTGGGCGACCACGCATTGCTGGGGGTGGGGCCGGGGAACTGGGCCGTCGCCTATCCGCGCTACGCTTCTGCGAAGGACCCCTCGTACGAGCCGCGCTACGTGCTCCCGACCACGCGCCTTCCCCAGAGCGAGTGGTTGGGGACGGCGGCGGAGCGCGGCCTTCCGGCGCTGCTCCTGCTGGTGCTGGCCGCCGCCGTGCTGGCCCGGCGCGGGTGGCGGCGGCTGCGCGATCCCGACGCGGAGCGGGCGCTGCAGGGCTTGGTACTGCTTTGCACTCTGACCTCGCTGCTGGTGGTGGGGACGTTGGACCCGGTGCTGATGACACCCACGGCCGCGTTTCTCGCATTCGTGCTGCTGGGCGCGCTAGCGTCCGACTCGGGGCGGACGTGGGAGGTGCCGCTCAACGGCAGGCGGCGCGCGCTACTGGCCGCGGGCGTAGTGTGCGTGGCCGCCGTGCCGGTGGCGTTCTCCGCGCGCCAGCTGGCGGCGGGATACCTGTACGCGAACGTTCCGGACGTGGAGACGTGGCAGCGGGCGCTACGGATGAATCCGGGAGACTACCGCGCGCACGCCCTGTTCTCCAACCAATTGATCCGCACCGGTCGCTGCGCTGACGCGTTGCCCTACATTGCCCGGGCCGGCGAGATGTTCCCCACCGCGCCTGCGGTGGCGGAGATGCGGCGGCACTGCCTGCGCATCCAGGCAGAGGCCGCTCGCACGGCCTCGATGCCCTGACTGACTCCGGGTGGTACCGGGCACAACGGGCTGCCCCGGCTGATACAGAGGCACGAAGAGAACGCGGGTTTGTTCCCTCTGTGCTCCGGGTGGGCGATTCGCCGCATTCGTCCACCCGTCCACCCGTCCACCCCTTCACCCGTTCACCCCTTCACCCGTTCACCCCTTCACCCGTTCACCGAAACGTCCCCGGGCTCACCCCATACGTCAGGTGATACTTCCCCGCGTCGTCCTCCGGGCCCCAGAAGCCCATCTGCTCCGACCACATCACGCTCTGCAGGCGCTTGCCGTTGAGGGTCAGGAAACCCGCCGCACGCGTGGTCACCACGCCCAGCTTGCGCAGGTCCGCCAGCCCGCGCAGCACCGCCGTCGCTCGCTCCGCCACGATGCGCTTCGCCGAGCCGGGGCCGATGCCGGGAACGCGCACCAGCTCCTCGTACGAAGCTGTCTTCACCTCGATGGGAAAGCGCTCGGGGTGCGAGAGGGCCCAGGTGGTCTTGGGGTCGTTGCCCAGCGGCAGGTTGCCCTTGTCGTCGTACACCACCTCGTCGGCGCCAAAGCCGTACTGGCGCAGCAGGTAGTCCGCCTGGTACAGCCGCTGCTCGCGCAGCACGGGTGTCTCGGGCACGTTCTCCATCGGTGTTTCGCGGATGGGGCGAAAGGCGCTGAAGTGGGCGTGGTGAATGCCGCCCGCCCCGTACAGCTCCGTCACCTTGCCGATGAGCGTGCGGTCCGTGTCGGGGGTGGCCCCCACCACGAACTGCATCGTCATCCCCGACGCGCCGCCCGGGCGCAGCGGATCGGCGGGCCGCCCGTCGCGCCGCTCCGCCTGCGTGATGCGCACCAGCCTGCGCGCCGTGTGCAGGCTGGTGAGCGCCGTATCCAGGCTCTTTTCCGGGGCGATCTGCGCCAGCGACTGGCCGCAGGGCGCCTCCAGGTTCAGCGACACGCGGCTGGCCAAGGCCGTCAGCCGCTCGATCTGCGCGGGCTGGCCGCCGGGCACCATCTTTACGTGCACGTAGCCGCGAAACCCTTCGCGGTTGCGCAGAAGCTCCAGCACGGCGATCAGGTCGTCCATCACCTTGACCGGCCGGCCAGGAATGCCGGTGGTGATGAACAGGCCGCTGCACCAGCCGCGGTGGTACGCCTCCATGAAGATGCGCACCAGTTCCGCGGGCTTCAGCAGGGTGCGCGGCATGTCGCGGTCGCGGCGCATGGGGCAGTAGTGGCAGTTGAAGCTGCACGCGTTGGTCATTAGAATGCGCAGCAGCGACACTTGCCCCTTTCCCGGCACCCGCAGGTCGCGGATGTTCAGCGGCCGCAGCGCGCCCACGTCCCTGGTATGGCGCAGCCGCGGCGGCAGCACACGGTCCCTGCCGCCCGCGCCGTCGTGGTCATCCCCCGCCAGCGAGATCAGCAGATCCAGCTTCTGGTCCAGCGTCATCGTGTCCACGGTGCCCTCCGGAAGCTTCGGCATTTCTTCGTATCCGAATAAAAGCCGAACTGCGCCCGGACGCAAGGGTCCTCATCCCGAATCCGGGAACAACACCTTTATAGGTACAGAGGAACAGAGTCAGACAGAGGAACCAAAATGATATCTCAGCTCGCTTTCTCTGTCTGACTCTGTTCCTCTGTACGATTATTCTTTTTCGGGATCTGGAGAAAAGAAAGGAGCAGGGAACCCGGGGGTTCTCTGCTCCTTTCGTCCCTGCGCCCCCGCGTGAGGCCAAGCCGTTAGCGGATGACCTGCTCCTCGGCCTGCTCTTCTTCGTCGCCGTTGCGGCGGTCGCGGGGCGGGCTGCCAAAGCTGTAGCTGAAGCTGAGCACCGCCGCCCGCGCGCTGAACCGGCTGCGGCCGATCTGGATGTGCGTGGGGTCGCGCGTCTCGAACGACGAGCGGTACAGGTTGAACGGGTCCGTCACCATCAGGTTCAGCGTGGCCCGGTCCTTCAGGAACGTCTGGCGAATGCCCACGTGCGTCATCAGCGAACTGCTGACACGGCCCTGCGGCACGTCGCGCGCCGGGGTGTAGTAGCCCATGGCCTGCAGCGCCAGCTTTTCGGTGATGCGCGCGCTGACGTTGCCGCGGGCGCTGTAGCGCATGTTGTCGCCCGAGTACTGCGGGGCCAGGTTGCTGGCGTTGCGGATCTCGCGCGACCCGCTGACGCTCACGTTGCCGCTCACCCCGCCGATGGGGCGGAACGAGGCCGTCAGCGAGGTGCCGTACGACTCGACCGACGCCAGGTTCTCCCACGTCACCGTGCTGACGCCCTGCGCGTCCACCGTCTTGATCTGCGCCCAGTCGTCCGTCGTCCGGCGGTAGTACGGGGAAAAGCGCAGGCTGCCGAACGTCCCCGTCCAGCTGGTCTCCAAGCTGAGCGAGCTGGTGTACTGGGGATCGATGCCGGGGTTGCCCACCGACCGGTTGAGCGGGTCGTTGCTGCGGTCCACCGGGTTCAGGATCCCCGGCTGCGGCCGCCGCACGCGGCGCGAGTACGACACGCGCACGTCGCGCCCGCCGCCCAGGTCCCACCGCACGTTGGCGCTGGGAAACAGGCTGAAGTAGCTGTTGTCGTACGTCTCGTCCGTCTCGGGCACGTCCAGGCTGGTGTTGGCCTGCTCCGCGCGCAGCCCCACCTGCGCGGAGACGGGCCCCATCGTCCGCGCCACCGTGCCGTACAGCGAGTGGAAGGTTTCGCGGTAGCCAAAGCCGGTCACCGTGCTGATCCCCGCCACCGCCTCGTCGCCGTCCGCGAAGATCTCCAGCACGCGGTCTTCGTTCGTGTCCTGCACGCGCGCCTGGTAGCCCAGCTCGAAGCGGCCGCCCTGGCCAAAGGGGCGCACGTAGTCCGCGCGCAGCTGCAGCTCGCGCTCGCCCTCGTCGTTGTCGTCCAGCGTCAGCTGCGACGGCAGCTCCGACGGGTCGCCGTCCAGCTCGAGCGTGCGGCGCAGCACGCGGCTGTAGTTGTCGCCGCTGCTGTTCTCGAACTCCAGGTCCGCCGACAGCTCGTGCTCGCCCCCGCCGCCGGGCGCGCTGCCGCCCCCGCCCGGCCCGCCGCCCCCGCCGCGGGGACCGCCGCCGCCGCCCCCGCTGAACCCGCCCGGTCCCCCCGGCCCGCCGGGGCGTCCGCCGCCGGCTCCGGGCGCTCCGGGGGCGCCCGGTGCGCCCTCACCGCCCTGCGTGCGCCGCGGCTGCTCGCCCGCGGAGAAGTTGTGGCGAAAGCCGACGGAAAGGTCGGTGGAAAGCCGGGTGTTGCGGTTGATGGAGGCGCGGTCGTACAGCTCCAGCGGCACGCGCGCCTCGTCCATCTCGGTATAGAG
This sequence comes from Longimicrobium sp., assembly GCF_036399255.1. Taxonomy (GTDB): domain Bacteria; phylum Gemmatimonadota; class Gemmatimonadetes; order Longimicrobiales; family Longimicrobiaceae; genus Longimicrobium. The sequence goes on along the minus strand of NZ_DASWNM010000103.1, from coordinate 1,466 downwards.
CGTCACCCCGTCCGCGTCGGACCCGTTGCGCCACAGGCTCCCTTCGGCGCGCAGGGTGGTCTTTTCGGTCCACTGGAACTCGGAGGTCAGGTCGAAGTTGCCCGACCATCCCTCGCGGTCGCTGAACGCGTCCTGCTGTAGCAGGCTGATGGGCTGCGTAAGCAGGTTCTGGCGCAGGTCGTAGTTGGTCGTCGTACGGTCCGAGCGGCGCAGAAAGCCGCCGCCGAACAGCGTCAGCCGCCCGCGCTGGTAGGTAAGCCGGCCGCCGCTGCCCACCTCGCCGCGGCTTCCCGCGTTGGCGAACACGCTGCCGCTGAGGCCCAAGTCCACGTTCTTCTTGAGGACGATGTTGACGATGCCGCCCGCCCCCTCGGCCTCGAAGCGCGCCGAGGGGTTGGGGATCACCTCCACCCGGTCGATGCGGTCGGCGGGAAACTGCGCAAGGAACAGCTCCAGCGACTCGCCCTGCATGGGCGCGGGGCGGCCGTTCAGGTAGATCTGCGCCGCCGTGCCCCGCAGCTGCACGCCGCCGTTCACGTCCACCTCGAGCTCCGGCACGCTGCGCAGCACGTCGGTGGCCATGCCGCCGGACGCGACGGGCATGTCGCGGGTGCTGTAGATGTTGCGATCGGCCGCCACGATTACCGTGGACGCCTCGGTCACCACCTGCACTTCTTCGAGCAGCAGCGTGGCGGCGGACATCGAAATGCTGCCCAGGTCCACCGGCGCGCCGGCGGCCACGGTCACCCCCGGGCGGCGGAAGCTGGTGTAGCCCAGCCGCGACGCGGTGAGGGTGTAGGTGCCCGGCGCCACGGCGATGCGAAAGCGTCCCGCCTGGTCGGTGGTGGCGCCCGCCACGGCCGAGGTGTCGCCGGCGGCCCGCAGCGCCACCTGCACGGCCGCCAGCGGCCGGCCCGCGGGCGCCTCGACCACCGTACCGGTCACGGTGCCCTGCTGCGCCGCCGCGTTCTGCGGCGCGGCGAACCCGGTCAGCAGCGCCGCGACGGCGCACATCCTGGAAAAGCGCATCCCATCATCCCCGCGAAAAAGGCCGGCGCAGCGCGGCGGCCCGGATTCAAAGTCGATTCTCGTCCCGCGGCGCACGCCTCCGCAGGATTGCTGCCCGTCCATCCGGCGGGCTGCACGTTAGACCCCCGAGTGATCCATTCCGTTGGGTGCGGGGATGTGATGATGAAGGTTTGTCGAACGGGAGGGGGCCCGGGCGGCACGGCTGCAGGGGCGAGCAATGGCTCGCAAGGGCTTGCAAGGGCGAATGAATTCGCTGCAACAACCACACGAAGGCCGCCTTCGCGGACTGGAGGCGCTTCGGGGTGGGCTGAGGGTCTGCCACGTGGCCGGTTGGGGTGCGCCCTCGGACGGGCCCGAACACCCGTCGCAGCGGATCGAATTCTCCCCTCTCCGTGAGGAACGAACGGGGAGGGGTCGGGGGAGGGGCACCCCGGCGG
>NZ_DASWNM010000102.1:0-49279 GCF_036399255.1 Longimicrobium sp. | reverse complement strand
CAGCGCGTCCAGCGGCACGAACGCGGCCGGCACCATGTAGTCCGGCAGGCGCGTGCGCGCGTGCTCGCGCAGCTCCGCCGCCCCCACGCCCTCGGGCGAGACGACGTACGCAACCAGCCGGCGGTCCCCCGGCACGTCCTCGCGCACCACCACCACCGCCTGCCGCACACCCGGGTGCGTCGCCAGCACCCCTTCCACCTCGCCCGGCTCGATGCGGAAGCCGCGGATCTTCACCTGCTGGTCCAGCCGACCCAGGTACTCCAGCTCCCCGGAAGCGAGCCACCGCGCCCCATCGCCGCTGCGGTACAGCCGCGCCCCCGGCTCATCGTACGGATCGGGAACGAACCGCTCCGCCGTTAGCGCCGACCGCCCCAGGTAGCCCCGCGCCACCCCGGCGCCGCCCAAGTACAGCTCGCCCGGCACGCCGATCGGCGCCGGCCGCATCCAGGCGTCCAGCACGTACAGGCGTACGTTGTCGATCGGCGCGCCGATCGGCGGCAGCAGCGGCCACGCCCCCGCATCGTCCGCGAGAAGGTGCGCGCTCACCACGTGCGTCTCCGACGGGCCGTAGTGGTTGTCCAGCCGCAGCCCGGGGTTCGCCCGGTAGAGCGCCAGCAGCTGCGGCGTTGAGCGGAGCGCCTCGCCAGCGGTGATGATCTCGCGCATCTCCGGAAGCCGCGCGCCCTCCGCCGTCTCCGCCAGGTTCTGCAGCGCCGCAAAGGGGAGAAAGAGCCGCTGGATGCGATGCTCGCGCAGGTAGCCGACCAGCGCCTCCGTGTCGCGCCGGGTTTCTTCGTCCACAAGGACCAGGCACCCGCCCGCCGCCCAGGTGCTGAAGATCTCCTGGAACGAGACGTCGAAGCTCAGCGAGGCGAACTGCAGCGTCCGCGCGGCCGCCCCGTCGCCGAACCTCGCCAGCTGCCAATGCAGCAGGTTCACCAGCGCGCGGTGCGGAAGGGCGGCGCCCTTGGGCCGTCCGGTGGTTCCCGAGGTGTACAGGACGTACGCCAGGTTTTGCGGATCGACCTGCACCGGGAGCGGGCCGTCAGCCTCCGCGGCGATGGCTCGGGCGTGCGTGTCCAGCAGGAGCAGCGGTGTCTCCTCGCGCGGCAGGCGCGCGGCTACGCCGGAGGTGGTGATGAGGACGGCGGCGCGGCTGTCCCGAAGCATGTACGCGACACGGTCGGGTGGATAGCCGGGGTCGACCGCCACGTATCCGCCCCCCGCCTTGAGCACGGCGAGCACGGCGACCGGCATGTCGACTGACCGCTCCAGGCTGACGGCCACGCGCACGTCGGGCCCCACGCCCATCGCCCGCAGCCGCCGCGCAAGCCGGCTGGAGCGCGCGTCCACCTGCGCGTACGATAGCGTCGCTCCCGCGAACTCCAGCGCGGGCGCGCCGGGAGCGAGCGCGGCCCGCCGCGCGAACAGGTGGGGCACGCACACGCCGTCGGCGGCGAAACGCTCCGTCGCGTTCCACCCCTGCACCACCCGCGCACGCTCGTCCTCCGGCAGCATGGACAGGGCGCCGACGGGCACGTCGGGCGTGGTGACGGCGGCGCGGAGCAGCGCCTCGAAGTGCCGCATCAGCCGCGCCACCGTCGCCGCGTCGAAGAGCGCCGCCGCATACTCTACGTATGCGCTCAGCCCCTCGGCCCCGTCGTGCACCAGGACCATTAGGTCGAAGCGCGCGGTAGCGGCGGTGTCTGGGAGGACTGGCGCACGCAGCCCCGCCATCTCTAAGTCGCCGTCGGGCACGTTCTGGAGGCCGAACATCACCTGGAACAGGGGCGAATGGCTCAGCGAGCGGGGCACCCTCAGCTCCTGCACCAACTGCTCGAACGGCACGTCCTGGTGCGCGTACGCCTCGAGCGCCGTGTGGCGCACGCGCTGCAGCAACCCGCGGAAGGTGGGGTTTCCCGAGATGTCCGTGCGCAGGACGAGCGTGTTGACGAAGAAGCCGATCAGCCCTTCCACCTCGGCGCGCGTGCGCCCCGCGATCGGCGACCCCACCACCACGTCCTCCTGCTGCGCATAGCGGGAGAGGAGGAGCTGAAACGCGGCCAGCAGCACCATGTACACCGTGGCGCCCTCCCGCCGCGCCAGCGCGGCCAGCGCGTCGCGCAACGCCGGCGGCAGGGTGGCGTGGACGATCCCGCCCACGTGACTCTGCACCGCGGGGCGCGGACGATCCGTGGGCAGCTCCAGCAACGTGGGCACGCCCGACAGCCGCGCCTTCCAGAAGGCCAGCTGCGCGTCGAGCACCTCGCCGCGCAGGTGGCGGTGCTGCCACACGGCGTGGTCGGCGTACTGCACCGGCAGCTCAGGCAGCGGCGACTCGCGCCCCGCGTGGTACGCCGCGTACAGCGCGCCCAACTCCCCGTACAGCACCCCCGTGCTCCACCCGTCGCTGACAATGTGGTGCATACACAGCAGCAGCGCGTGGTCCTCGTCGGCCAGCCGCACCAGCGCCGCCCGGAACAGCGGCCCCTCGGCCAAATCGAACGGCCGGACCGCGTCCTCCTCCGCCAGCCGCGCCAGCGCCGCTTCCCGCGCCTCGGGGGCCAGCCCGCCCAGATCCAGCCGGGGGAGGGCGTACGGCTCCGGCGCCGTTAGGATGACCTGGGCGGGATCCCCCAGGCCGCCTACCCGGAACACCGTGCGCAGCGCCTCGTGCCGGCGCACCACCTCGCCCAGCGCCCGCTCCAGCGCGCCGACGTCCAGCGACCCGTGCAGCCGCCGCGGGAACGGGATGTTGTAGAAGGCGCTCCCCGGCTCCAGCTGGTCGAGGAACCACAGGCGCCCCTGCCCGAACGACAGCGGCAGCGGGCCGTCGCGGGGCTCCGGACGCACCGGCGGCAGGAGCGTGGCGCCACTCTCGCCCCGCTGCACCCGCTCCACCTCCAGCGCCAGCCCTTCCACCGTGGGGTGCCAGAACAGGGTCCGCAGCGGCAACTCGACGCCCAGGACCCGCCGCACCCGCGAGAGCACCCGCGTGGCGATGAGCGAGTGGCCGCCCAGGTCGAAGAAGTCGTCCCGCGCGCCCACCCGCTCCACCCCCAGCACCTCGCCCCAGATCCCCGCCAGCACCTCTTCCACTGGCGTGCGCGGCGCGTACACCGCCGCGCTACCGCCCCGCTCCGGCGCGGGGAGCGCCCGGCGGTCCACCTTGCCGTTGGGGGTGAGCGGAAGGCGGTCCAAGACGACCACCGCGCCCGGCACCATGTACTCGGGCAGCGCTGCGCGCACGTGCTCGCGCAGCGCCCCCGGGTCGCCGGCGGCACCCTGGCGCCACACCACGTACGCCACCAGCCACCGGTCGCCGGGCACGTCCTCGCGCGCCAGCACCACCACGTCGCGCACGGCGGGATGCGTGGAGAGTACGCTCTCAATCTCCCCCAGCTCGATGCGGAACCCGCGTACCTTCACCTGGTGGTCGATCCGTCCCAGGTAGTCCAGCGACCCGTCCGGGGTCCACCGCGCCAGGTCGCCCGTGCGGTACAGTCGCGCGCCGGGCGCGGGCGAGAAGGGGTCGGGGACGAAGCGTTCTGCCGTGAGCCCGGGACGCCCCAGGTACCCGCGGGCCAGCCCGTCGCCCGCCAGGTACAGCTCGCCCGGTATCCCCACCGGGACGAGCGCCATCCCCGGGTCCAGCAGGTACACGCGGGTGTTGGAGATCGGCCGCCCGATACTGGGTGCGCCCGCCTCCCCCGCGGCCATGCAGGCGAAGGTCGAGTAGGTGGTGTCCTCGCTGGGACCGTACAGGTTATAGACGCTGTGGGCCGTGGTGTGGGCGTATAGCGCGTTCGCCAGCTCGCGCGGCAGCGCCTCGCCGGCCAAGTTCACCACGCGCACCGAGGGGGGAATGGCGCCCAGGCGCACCAACTCGGCCCCGGCGGAGGGAACGGTGTTCACAAGCGTCACCCGGCCGCGGGCGGGAAGCGCACCCAGCTGCAGCGCGTTCTCAGCCAGGATCACGCAGCCGCCGCGGCCCAGCGGCAAGAAGATCTCGAAGACCGACAGGTCGAACGACACCGAAGTGGAGGCCAGCACGCCTTGGAGCACCTCGTCGGGGAACACCTCCGCCGCCCACTCCAGGAAGGCGACCGCGTTGCGGTGCTCGATCTGCACCCCCTTGGGCCGGCCGGTGGAGCCGGAGGTGTAGATCAGGTACGCCAAGTCCGCCGACGCGGCCGACGGGGGGGGGTCGCGGTCGTCCGCCGGGGCCCCTTCCCCCGCACCGCCGTCCACCAGCACCACCCGCTCCGGCGCCGGCGAGACGCGGCCAGCCAGCCGCTCCTGCGTAAGGAGCACGGGGGCACCGGCGTCCCGCACCATGAAGGCCAGCCGCTCGGACGGGTACGCCGGGTCGAGCGGAAGGTAGACCCCGCCCGCCTTGAGGACCGCGAGCATCCCCGCGACCAGGTCCGGCGTGCGCTCCAGACAGATCCCCACCGGCACGCCGGGGCCCACGCCGTAAGCGCGCAGCCGGTGCGCCAAGCGGTTGGCGCGCCCGTTCAGGGCCGCGTACGAAAGCTCGTCCTCGCCGAACACCACCGCTGTTCGTGAGGGCGTGCGCGCCGCCTGCTCCTCGAAGCGCTGGTGGATGAGCGCCTCGCGCCGATACGGCGCCTCCGTGCGATTCCACCCGTACAGGAGCTCGCGCTCCGGCGCGGTGAGCAGGGGGAGCGCGGAGATGCGCGCGTCCGCGCCGCCCGCCACCCCCTCCAGGAGCAGCCGAAAGTGCCCCAGCATGCGGTGGATGGTGGCCGCGTCGAAGAGGTCCGTGTCGTACTCCACCCAGACGCGCAGCCCCTCGTCCACCTCCTCCACGGCCACGGTCAGGTCGAACTTGGCCACATGGCTCTCGCCCTGCACCTCCCCCATCTCCACCCCCTCCAACTCCAGCTCGCCCGCGGCCACGTTCTGCAGCGCGAACATCACCTGGAACAGGGGCGAGTGCGACATGCTGCGCTCCGGGCGCAGCTCCTCCACCAGCTTCTCGAAGGGGACGTCCTGACGCTCGTAGGCGCCCATCACCTCCTCGCGCACCCGCGCCAAGAGCGCGCGGAACGAGGGGTCGCCCCGCAAGTCCGTGCGGATCACCAGCGTGTTAACGAAGAAGCCGATCAGCCCCTCCACCTCGGCGCGCGTGCGCCCCGCGATCGGCGAGCCCACTACCACGTCCTCCTGCCGCGCGTATCGCGAGAGCAGGACTTGGAATGCGGTCAGGAGCACTATGTACAGCGTGGCGCCCTCCCGCCGGGCGAGCGCCTGAAGGCCATCGCGTAGGGCGGGGCCGTACATCACGTTCAGCAGTGCCCCCCGGTGCCCCTGCACGGCGGGACGCGGACGATCGGTGGGGAGCTCTAGGAGGGTCGGCGCCCCGGCCAGCCGCTCCCTCCAGTACGCCAGCTGCTCCTCCAGCGCGTCGCCGCGCAGGTGCTCGCGCTGCCACACCGCGTAGTCGGCGTACTGCACCGGCAGCTCGTCCAGAGGCGACGGCTCGCCCCGGCGGAACGCCGCGTACAGCGCGCCTACCTCACGGAACAGCACCCCCATGCTCCACCCGTCGCTGACGATGTGGTGCATGCACAGCAGCAGCGCGTGGTCCTCGTCAGCCAGCCGCACCAGCGTTACCCGGAACAGCGGCCCCTCCGCCAAGTCGAACGGCCGCTCCGTGTCCTGCGTCGCCAGCCGCGCCAGCGCGCCCTCGCGCGCCTCCGGCGCCCCGGCCCGCAGGTCCAGCGTGGGAATGACGTATGGCTCGGGCGCGGCGAGGGCGACCTGCACCGGGTCGTCGCCCTCGCCGCCCCGGAACACGGTGCGCAACGCCTCGTGCCGGCGCACCACCTCACCCAGCGCGCGCTCCAGCGCCCGCACGTCCAGCGGCCCGCGCAGCCGGCGCGCGGCGGGAAGGTTGTAGAAGGCACTCCCCGGCTCCAGCTGGTCCAAGAACCAGAGCCGCGCCTGCGCGAACGAGAGCGGCAGCGCTCCGGTGCGCGCCACCCGGCCCACGTGCACCCGCGGCGCGCTCCCCGCCCGGCGCAGGAATGCCATCAGCTCCGGCTTGCGGGCGGCGATCTCGCGGCGCATCTCGGCCGTGAGCGCCTGCGGAGGGGCGCTGAAGCGCAGCGCCTCTCCCTCCGCCCACACCCTGATCCCCGACCGTCCCAGCTGGGCCACGAACTGGAGGGTGGTCACAGCGATCCCTCTTCGCGGTCCTCTCCACCAGCCTCTTCGATGGACGCGGCGACCGCCGTGCCGGCCCAGCGCAGCTCCTCCACATGCGCCGCGAGCTCTTCGACCGTGGGATGGTCGAAGAGGCTGCGCACGGGGACCTCGATGCCTGTGCTCTGCACCAGCCGCGCGGCGATGCGGATGGCCAGGAGCGAGTTGCCTCCCAGCTCGTCGAACCGGTCGCGGATCCCCACCCGGGGCTTTTTGAGCACCTCCGACCAGAAGGCGCAGAGCGATTCCTCGAGCGGCGTGCGCGGCGCTACAAACCCGTCTTCCATCTCGTGCTCCGATGCGGTGATGCGTTGGGACGGCGGGCCTCGCTCGAGAGCGGGCCCGGAGCAGCCTTCAATAACCGGCGGGAATCTGCTCGCGTACGGTGCATCCGAGCGCGGCGGCGAGGGAGCCCAGCTCTTCACCAAACGCCGTCCACTCGGCGTGGGGGAGCGAGGGCGAGACCATGCACCGCACCAGCAACCGGCTACGGAGCGCGGCCGTCCGGGCGCGATGCTCCTCCAGCCGGGCGGCGAGCTCCGCCGCCGCGTCGGCGTGGCCCAAGGCCTGGAGCGCGTGCTCCACGATGCGGACGTGCACTAGGGCGGCGTTGGCGTCGGCCAGGTAGGTATGCGCTAATGAGGACAGCCGCTCCTCGTTCCCGATTTCGTGCGTCGCGCGCAGTTGGGCCAAGTAACGGTCGTCCAGGGCGTCGGGCGCGGCCGCGTCCCGGCGGTCGAGGATCCGGGCGCATTCGGACAGGAGCAACGCCAGGAGCGCGTCCGGGTCCAGCGGGCGAAAGGCGGCGGCGGGGCGCACGCGCAGCAGCCAGTAGCGCGGGTCCCAGTCGGGGGTAGGCGCGTCGCCCACATAGGTGTCCCAGTACAATGCCGTCACCTCCCGCAGCATCGCGCCGGAAAGGGTGGCAGGGGCGTACTCCAGGCTCAGGTTGTCTTCCCGCACGTGCAGGTAATCCAACAGATGGAACTCGTCCGCCGCCCGGTCGTAGCCGCGGACGATGAAGAAGTGCAGCTTGTCTTCCTCCCCGTGCCCCACGAAGTACGGCAGCGGCCGGATGTTGGCGGGCATCACCACCGGGCCGCCGTCCCGCAGCAGGTCCCGCAGCACCCCGCCCACCGCCTCCTTCTCGTCCACATACGTCAGTTCGAAGCCGATCCCCGCGAGCGGCGCGAACACCGCGTCGGCAAAGGCGAAGTGCCCGCGCCCGGGGACCACGAAGAACCCGTCGGTGCCCCACGCGCGGTACAGCGAGGCCATACACAGCAGTAGGAGATCGTACCCGGGCGCCACCTCGTCGCAGAGCATCGCCTGGGGGCGAAGAAAGCAGTTGACCTCCGCCCAGTCGAACACGACCCGGGCGGCGGGGGACGGGCTGGGCTGCATGCTAAAACTGGAAGGTGTGGCTGTACTTGAGCAGGATGGTGCGGCTGCTGGTGAACGGTAGTGTGGGCTCTACCCGGTACCGGTCAGTGTTCATCCCCTCGTTGACCACCAGGTAGAAGTCCCGCCCGTCGCGCGGGGTGTAGCGAAAGCGCAGGTTGCCCGTCACCCCGTCGGCTAGACTGTTGTACTGGACGAAGGTGGTCAGCGTGAAGCGGGTGTTCAACGTGGTTTCGGCGCGCAGCCGCGCTACGTGGGCCGTGAACTCCTGGCCACGCTCCCCGAACTGCACCCAGTTAACTTGGTAGGTGGCGGCCAGCTCCAGGAACCGGGACGCGGACCATGTGGGACCTAGGGAAAGCGTCACCCGCCTGCCGTCGTAGTACGTGCCGGTGTTCAGCGCGGTGCGGTGGCGCAGCATTCGGGCGGGCGACGTGTTGTGCGTCACTTCGAAGCTGGTGAAGCCGTACTCCCCAACCGGCACGCCCACCTGCGGCGTCAGGGCGAACTGCGTCAGCACGTCGTCGAACGACCGGCGCACCCGGGCGACCAGCGTGGCGCCGCTCCGAAAGGTCACCTCGAGCGTCGGGGAGATTTCGCTGGTTTCCACCGCACCATCCACATTGCGCAAGTGCACGTTGCCGTCCAGCCCCACCTGCAGCCGCTGCACGCTGCGCTTGCCTCGGAACACCCGCCCGTAGAAGAGGCGGTCACCCAGCCGCGTGTAGTCGTCGCGCAACTCGAACCCCATCTCGGGATTGTAGTCCCGGCCCGCCCGCGCAACGCTGAACTGGTACCCGAATCCGTCGAACCGCCTGCGCTCCCACAGCGCGCGAAGGCGGGCGCTGGAAAGGTCCACCACGCCGGAGGAGAGCGAATCATCGAAGGTCTGCGCCCAGTTCAGAGTCAGGTACTCGTCACCGAACAGGCGCAGCACTCCGTCCAGCCCGTACGCCACGTTGTACCCACCCCCCTCGGCCAGGCGCGAGGTGGCGATGCCGCCGACATAGGAGTAGGGGTTCAGCACCTGCCGACGCAGCCGCACCACGCCAAAGTTCTCCGACGGAAGGTCCAGCGCGTCGTCGCGGGCGGCCTGCATGTTCAGCAATCCCACGTCCCACTCGCCGATGCGTCCCACTAGACGAGCGCCGCCCAGTAGGCGCACCTCGCCCCCCTGATGCAGCCCGATCCGCCGCGTGTAGAACAGTCGGTTGCTGCCGCCCAGATCGTACTGGAAAATGCTGGCCCGCTCCTGGAAGAAGCGCCGCTTCTCGGGAAAGAAAAGGGAAAAACGGGTCAGGTTGATCTGCTGGTCATCGGCCTCCACCTGCGCGAAGTCCGTGTTGACGGTCACGTCTAGCGTTAGGTTATTCGTCACCCCGTACTTTACGTCCAGCCCCACGTCCTGCGAGGGGTTGTCGATGCGGGCGTACCCCGTGGTGTCGGCGTTAAGGAGAAAGTCCTGCCCCACCCCGGCCAGCACGTACGGCGTCACCTGCACCGGGTTGCGGCTGCGCAGCCCCGTCATGTGCACCGTCTGCGCCCGCGAAGGCTTGGCGAAGCTCCAGAACCCCCACTTGGGCTCGATCGCCGGATACGTGGCCATCTCGTTCTTGGAGGCGATCAGCCGGTAGGTGATCAGCCCCATCTCCACGTCGCCCCCCTGGTCCTGAAAGCGCAGGCTGGAGATGGGAATGCGCATCTCCGCGTACCAGACCGAGTCGGTACGCGTAACCTCAGCGTCCCAGAAGGTGTCCCAGCTGTCGTTGTTGGGCGTAGACCCCGCCGCGTCGCCCGAGATCGCCGCGTCGGAGCGGGCGCCGCTGGGCGAGACCACGAAGATGAGCGCAGTTTCGTTGTCGTGAAACGAATCCAGCACCAGCGCAAACTGGTCATTGGTCAGGTTCCACGAGTCGCGCTTGAAGGTGGTGGCTTGGATGCTTCCGGGCGTCGCGTAGCAGCGGCAGCTGGCGTACACGTACGCGCCATCGTACGCCAAGCGGACCTCAGTGCGCTCGGTTGGATCCCCACCGTAGCTGGGCCAGTGCTTCACCATCGGCACGGGCTCTATTGAATCCCACACCGCCTCATCCAGAACTCCGTCGAGCCGGATGGGCTCCGACACGCGCCTGATGACGTACGGGGGGGCGTCCACAGCCTGACCGACGGCCGCGGGCGCAAGGGCCAGCGAGCCCAGCAGCAAAAGGAGCGCGCGAGTGCGCAGTGACATGCGCGTATTCAGCGGGGGACGGAAGCCGTGAGGCCCGGGGCGCGCCGTCAGGATTGGCATTCTAGAGCTCATAATCGGTGAGAGTGGGTGCGCGAGCGCGTGTCACGGAAGGCCGGATCCGTGGCTGCCGCCACACTCCCAGACGGAGTGCGATGAGACGGTGGACCCGTGCTTGGCCCACCGACATACCGTCACAATGGACCGGCTCACGGGGGAAGTGCGCGTGCACGAACGCAGGAGCCGACGAACAGCCGTCGTTCTCCATCCCGGCACATCTTCCGTAATGCTTCTGTACTAGTGCGTGAGGATCCGGGGAGGCCGCACGGGCCGGAAAGAAGGATCAAACCCGCCCACCGAGCCGGGCCACCACCTCGTCCAGCGCTCCGAACGCATGCAGGACGTCTTCAGGGGTATTGTACAGGTACGCGGAAAGGCGAAGGACTTCGCCCGCGGTATTCGCGTCCACATACGGCTGTGCGCACAGATGGCCGCTACGGCACATTACGCCGTAGCTGTCGCTCAAGGCCCGAGCCACGTCCCCCAGATCGTCCAAGCCGGGCACGACCAAACTGACCACGGCGGCGCGGTCGGCGAGAGTGGAGCCCAGCACACGCAGGTAGGGGCGCGCGCCGGCCTCGCGAAGCAGGATGCCCGCCAATTCGCGATCGTGACCTTCGATCGCCTCCGTCCCCAGGTCGTCCAGATACTCGATGGCCGCGGCCAGCCCGATGGCCCCCTCGATGGCCGGCGTCCCGGCCTCCAGCCGGTGGGGGATCTTGCGGACGCTTGACGACTCCGGCGTCACCCAGTCCACCATCCCCCCGCCGTGGTTCGCCGGCCGCAGCCCCTCGAGCAACTCCGCCCGGCCGAAGAGCACGCCCACGCCCGAGGGCCCAAGCATCTTGTGCCCCGAGAAGGCCAGGAAGTCGATCGGAAGCTCACGCAGGTTCAGGCGCCGGTGCGGCAGCGACTGCGCCGCGTCCACCACCACCAGCGCGCCCGCTTCCCGTGCCCATGCGGACATCTCCGCGATGGGCAGGTATACGCCCGTCACGTTGGAGCAGTGGGTGAGCGCGACCACCCGCGGACGCACGGCGAGCAGCGAGCGGTAGTGGTCCAGGTCAACGCTCCCATCGGGGCCGTGCCGGACCGTGCTTACGGTCGCGAACTCGCGCCAGGGGAGAAGGTGAGAGTGGTGCGAGTCGAAGCCGGTCACCACGCAGTCACCGCGTTCGAGCGCCAGCCCCTTTGCCACCAGGTTCAACGCCTCGGTCGTGTTACGGACGAAGACTATTTCGTTGCCTTGACAGCCGAGAAAGGTAGCCACGCGATGGCGCGACTCCTCATAGCGGTCCGACGCTTCCTCCGAGAGGCGGTGCTTTCCCCGGTGGATGTTGGCGGTGTACCGCTCGTAGTAGCCGGTCACGGCGCGGATAACGCTCCTGGGCTTGAGCGTCGTCGCCGCGCTGTCCATGTACACGATCCGCTGGCCGTCGATCTGCCGGGCCAAGATCGGAAAGTCGTCCTCCACTCCCAAGTAGCCGGCCGCGTCGCCGACCACGGGAGCAGAGGGAAGCATCACCGAGTTCACAGGTGCCCTTCCCCCTCAAAATAGTCGTTCTTGCAGGTGAGGAACTTGCCGCTCCGCTCTGCCGGAATGTACCCGGTTGTCTCCACGCGTACCCGGTCCGCGCCAAGTAGCCGCTGAAGGGCTTCCTGGATCTCCTTCAACTCTTCGGTCGGCGGGGAAAGGCTGCCGATGCAGCGGAAGACGAACCGGCCGCTGCTGCCCCGCGCCAGCTGGTAATTACGCAGCCAGGGACGCTCCCCGACCACCATATCGACGTCGGCCGGTGTCACCAGCGTCCCATCCGGACGGAGGAACGAGTGGCGGCGGCGTCCCAAGTAGTCCGCCACGGGAAGTGCGCTTCCGCATGCGCAGCGATCCGGGTGCCGGCGGTACAGGTCCCCGGTGCGATAGCGGATCTTGGGAGAGAGCCGATCGCCCACAGTGGTGATACACAACTCCCCCACGCCCCCATCCGGGACCTCGTCGCACGCCTCGTCCACGAGTTCTACGAAGAAGTCGATGGTGTTGAGGTGCAGGCGCCTCTGCGTGCATTCCGCCGCCACGAAGCCCAACTCCGACATCGCCACCACGTTTACGACGGGCACGCCGGGCCCGAGCGCACGCTCGATCTGGCTGCGGTGGGTGCGCGTGAGCAGACTGTAGCTGGTGAGCACGGCGGCCCCACTCCAGTCTGGATGAGGGAGGTCGTGGCGCTCGGCGTGGTCGAGGAGGTGCGAAAAGTGAATAGGATCGACGTAGAGGCAGTTCGGGCGGAACTCGCGGATCTCCGCAAACGCCCGGTCAAGCATGAACCCGGGCGTTACAAGAAGGTCGTGGTATACCGGAAGCACGAGCGTGCCGTCCTCCAACAGGCGATCCTCCATCCGGCTGTTCGGATTCGCGCACTCCACGTCCGAGCAGTTGGGCGCGGCATACCGGCACGTGCTGATACGCTCCGCCGCGAGGAGAAAGTGCAGCCGCTCGTTCAGCCGCAGGCAATTCGCCATGCGGTCCGCAAGTGTGAAGGTGTGGACAAGTGTAACGAGACGGTCACCCTCGGTACCGGAGCTCTGCAGCCGCGTGACCATCGGGTCGCCCATCCTCCAGCCAGGCGCCACCACTCCTGAAGGAAAATGGGCCCGGTAGTGTACCTTGTGGGTAGGCGGGATACGACGCAGATCGTCGGAGGTGTGGAGATCCTCGGGCCGAACTCCGGCCGCCGTTAAATGGCTTCGAAAGAACGGAAGCTCTGCAAAAGCGAATTCAACCTCATCACGGACGGCCTCGGATATGGCGTTCAAAGGGTAGGCCGGTGGGGCGCGGGGGGGGGGCAGCGAGGCCAGCTAGACGATTAGGCGGAGTTAATCGTCCAGCGAGGAAGAACTGTCCAAGGCGGATGAATGGTCTGCCTAGTGTAGCACAACCCGGCGTATAATGCAAATCTCGGGACGGCTCCTATCGGTTGAGATGAACACCAGAAATGTCTGCGGCCGCTTCCACTCACGGTTGCTCAGCACATCGGTGAACCCGTAGGACCGTTCGATTGAGGACATCGCCGTCCCCCAACGAATCCACATTCTCTCTGATAATGATCACTGCACTGGGGAGCACGGATTGTTCGCTGCGCCGCTGCGCTTCACCGGCTGGAAAAGGCCGCGCGGGTACTGGGGCGGCAAGCCCTGTGCATGTGGCGCCAGCGTTGTCACGAATCTTGTCACGAATGCGCCCTCCCAGCGCCGCGACAGCGCATCCAGGAAGCTCGGCGGCTACCGCTAATTTTCCGAGTTTTCTCCCTATCTGAGACAGTCCGCCGCATGCACGGTCCGAGTCCTCTGCGCGAGCTCACGCTCGCACGCATCCGCAGCTTCCTCCGTGAGCCTGAGGCGCTGTTCTGGACCTTCGGCTTCCCCATCATCATGGCGATCGGCCTGGGGCTCGCCTTTCGTGAGCGCCCGGCCGAAAGAGTCGCTGTAGGCGTTGAGCGTGGGTCGGTGGCCGAGCGCTACGCTCCCGCGCTGGCCCACTCGGATGAGGTGGAGCTTACGATCCTGCCGCCTGACTCGACTGATCACGCGATCCGTAAGGGCGACATCGCGGTACTCCTGGCCGGGCGCGACGCGCTCACCTACCGCTACGATCCGGCCCGCGCGGAGAGCCGCAGCGCGCAGCTGGTGGCGGACCGCGTGGTGCAGCGCGCCGCCGGCGTCACCGAACGGGTGCCGTCCATCCACGACCGCGAGCGGCGGCCGGGCGGGCGCTACATCGACTGGGTGCTCCCGGGGCTAATTGGAATGAATCTGATGTCCACCGGGATGTGGGGGATGGGCTTCGGGCTGGTGCAGATGCGGCAGAAGAAGCAGCTGAAGCGGCTGTCCTCCACCCCCATGCGCCGCCGCGACTTTCTGCTGGCGCAGATCCTGGCGCGGCTCTCGTTCCTTTCGTTCGAGGTGCCGCCGGTGGTGTTGTTCGCCTGGCTGGCGTTCGGGGTGACGGTGCAGGGCTCGCTGCTGGGGCTGGCGCTGGTCACGCTGGTGGGGGCGATGACCTTTGCCGGGCTGGGGCTGCTGGCCAGCGCGCGGGCCAAGACCATCGAGGGCTTGAGCGGCGCGCTGAACCTGGTGATGTTTCCCATGTTCGTGCTGTCGGGCGTGTTCTTTCCCGCCAGCCGCTACCCCGACGCCATTCAGCCCTTCGTGCAGGCGCTGCCGCTGACCGCGCTGAACGACGCGCTGCGGGCCGTCTACAACGACGCGCTTCCCTTCGCCGCGTACGCCGGCGAGCTGGCCATCCTGGCCGCGTGGATGGCGGTGACCTTCCTTCTCTCCGTCCGCTGGTTCCGCTGGCAGTGATCTCCGGAAGACGGGCTTGGCGCGTGGTGCCAGATCCGACAAAATCGTCATTCTGATACCGGATCTGGGAAAACAACACCTTCATGGGTACAGAGGAACAGAGTCAGACAGAGGAACCAAGATGATATTTCAGCTCGCTTCCTCTGTCTGACTCTGTTCCTCTGTACGATTATTCTTTTTCGAGATTCGGTATGAGGGAGGGCGCCGCGCGGTGCTGTCTTGTGCGGCCCTGGCGGATCGGGAGGATGGATCGGGAACGAAAAAAGCCCCGCCGGGGAGCGGGGCTTCCGTCGCGCGGGGCGGGGTGGAATCAGTTCACCGACGCCGCCTGCACCTGCAGGTTGATGCGGCGCGTGGCGGGGCCGCACTCGGTGTCCTCTACCTGCAGGCCGGTGACGGACCAGTCGGGCTGGCCGGGACGCTCCACCCGCACGTCGTACACGCCCGGCGGCCCGTAGGCGGCCAGCTGCTGCACGCCCCCCACGGTGGCGTGGCGCAGCGAGTCCGTTACGCCGGCTACGGTGTACCAGCCCCGGGTCTCGTGGGCCATGGCCGTGCCCTCGAAGTCGAACACGCCCACCACCACCGAAGGCTGCGGGTCGTCGGGGCACACCACCGAGAGGGCCGAGTTGTCGCAGCCGGCAAGCGCAAGGCAAAGGGCCGGCGCCAGCAGCGCAGAGATCTTCATGGTACCACGAAAGAACGTGAGTCGTGCGGGAGCGGGGCACCCGGCGCGGACGGTCCGCGGCCCGGTACGCAGGAAGAACGATCCAGCACGCGGCGTCGTGACACCGCACGCACTTGCGCCCTCCGGCGGCCGGTGTCACGATTGCCGCGGCAAGGGCGTTCTTTGTGCGACGCCGACTGCGGGCACACGCCCCGCGCTCCGGCCTGGAATCGGCTTTCTCCCCGCGATGACCGACGTCCCGTGCACTCTACGCATGCCCATCGTCCCGGCAGGGGCGCCGCGGAAGCAGGTGCGACCGTGAGTGCCGTGTCCGGGGGAAGCACCGACTACGACGCGCTGTTCCGCGACGTGTATCCGTCGCTGTTCCGCTACCTGCACCGCCTTACCGGCGACCAGGACTCGGCCGAGGACATTGCCCAGGAGTCGTTCGTACGCCTGCTGGGCCGGTCCATGCCCGAGCAGGAGGCGCGGCTGTGGCTGTTTACCGTGGCCACCAACCTGTTCCGCGACGGCACCCGTACGTCGCGGCGGCGCGAGCGGCTGCTGAGCGCCACCCCGTGGAAGCCGTCCGCACTTCCCGCGCCCGACGAGGCGCTGGAGCGCCAGCGCAAGGTGGATTCCGTCCGCCAAGCGCTGGAGCAGATCCCCGCCCGCGACCGGCAGATGCTGCTGATGCGCGAAGAGGGGTTCCGATACGACGAGATCGCCCGGGTGGCCGCGGTGGCCCCGGGTTCCGTAGGCACGCTGCTGGCCCGCGCAACACGGCGGTTCCTGGCGGTGTATGACGCCCGACTGGAGGAGGGATGACACACCTGGGTGAAGGAACGTTGCAGGAGCTGCTGGATGGCGAGCTTTCGCCCGGCGCGCGCGCCGAGGCGGAGGGCCACCTGGCCTCCTGCTCCGCGTGCGCCGGCGAGCTGGCCGAGCTGCGCGGACTGACGGCGCGGACCTCGGCCCTGCTGGGGCTGGTGGAGGCCACACCGCCCGTGCTGGCCGCCCAGGCCCGCTTTGCGCGGCACCGCCGCACGGGCGGCGCCATGGGTGAGGCCCGCCGCGCGCTCCCCCGCGCCGCCGCGCTGGTGCTGGCCCTGGCCGGCGCCGCCGCGGCGGCCACCATCCCCGGCTCGCCCGTGCGCGAGTGGGTGGGGATCGATGCGCCCGAGCGCGTCGTGCAGGAGGCCCCGGTGGCGCTCCCGCCCGCGCCGGCCCCGGCCCCCGAGGTGGTGGAGGCGGCGCCCAAGGCGGTGTCCATCCTTCCCTCCGGCGGGCGGGTGCGCATCGCGGTGAGCGGCTCGTCGCCCGAGCTGCGGGTGCGCGCCAAGCTGGTTCCCGGCGCCCGCGCCGAGGTCACCGCCACCGGCGCGGCCACCACGGCGCGCTTCCTTACCGGACCGGGCCGCATCGAGGTGCAGGGCGCCGGGCCCGGCGAGCTGGTGGTCACCCTCCCCGCCAGCGCCGACGCGGCGTTCGTCGAGGTGAACGGCCGGGTGTACGCGGCCAAGGAGGGCGGCCGGCTGCGCTCGCTGGCGCCGCGGGTGGCGGGCTCCGCCACCGAGCCGGTGTTCCGCGCCGGCGACAACTAAAAGTTCGCGGCCCGCCCCGGGCGGGCCGCCGAAGCAAGCCGGGGCGCCCTTCGCCGCACGCGGAGGCACCCGCCCGAAATCGAGACAAAGAAGACGCCAGGCTCTTCATGCTGATCCCCGTCGTGCTCGCGCTGCTCACCGCTTCCGCCCCGCCCCAGGACACGGTCCGGGGGGTGATCCGTGGAACGGTGCAGAGCGAGCCGACGGGGCTTCCCGTGCGCCTTGCGGTGGTGGAGGCCGACGACGGCCGCCGCACCGTGCACGCCATCACCGACAGCACCGGCGCCTACCGGCTGCAGGTGGTGGGGGGCGAGCAGATGCTGCGGGTGCGGCACCTGGAGCACGCGCCGTACGAGATCGGGGTGACGGTGCCGGCCGGGGGCGAGGTGGAGGTGGGGGTGTCGCTGGTGCACCGCCCCATCACCCTGGCCACCGTGCGCGTGCTGCCCCCCGCCGACCCCCGCGCCGACAGCATCGCCGCTCCCCGCCCGGACGTGGAGCTGGTGGTGGACCACCACGCGGCGCTGGACGCCGCGTTCGGCGACCCCATCGGGCAGCGTCCCGGCGACGCCGAGACGGTGAACGGCGACGCGCTGTACGTGCGCGGCTCCGCGGCCAACCTGCAGCTGGTGCTGCTGGACGGCGCGCCGGTGTACGCGCCCTTCCACATGGGCGGGCTCATCGACACCTTCGAGCCCGACGTGGTGGGAAGCGCGCGGATGTACCTGGGCGGCGCGCCGG
This sequence comes from Longimicrobium sp., assembly GCF_036399255.1. Classification (GTDB taxonomy): domain Bacteria; phylum Gemmatimonadota; class Gemmatimonadetes; order Longimicrobiales; family Longimicrobiaceae; genus Longimicrobium. The sequence goes on along the minus strand of NZ_DASWNM010000102.1, from coordinate 31,986 downwards.
CCCGGTACGACGGCGGCCTGAGCTACGTGATGGACCTGTCCACCCGCAGCGGCCGCGAGCGCCCGGCGGCGGCGGGAATGCTGGACATGGTGAGCGCCGCGGGGCGGGTGGAGGGGCCGCTGGGCGCCGCCCGCTACCTGGGCTCGGTGCGCACGGTGCACGGCGCCAGCCTGGTGCGGCTGGACGGCGGCCCCTTTCCCTACGACTTCGCCGACGGGCTGCTGCGGGTAGACCTGCCGCTCCCCGAGGGGGGCATCAGCGCCACCCTGTTCGCCAACACCGAGGGGGTGCGGGTGGACACGCTTCCCGGCGGCCGCGAGCGGCAGGCCGGCTGGGGCAACCTGGCGGGGTCGATTCGCTACCGGGGCCGCTTCGAGGGCGCCGACGTGGAGATGACGCTGGCGGGCGGGCGCTACGACGCCGACCTGCCCCTGAGCGACCGCACCCGCTACTTCAACCTGGTGGGCCGCAGCGAGCGGGTGCGCGCGGGGCTGGACTTTCTCCGCGCCGAAGGGCCCATCGTGCTGCGCTACGGCGCCTCGTTCGAGCACACGGTGGTGCGGTACCGCGCGTACGAGCCCCAGCCGGTCAAGAAGCTGCTGCGCAACGTGGCGCCGGGCGCCACGGCGGGCGGGTACCTGGACGGCACCTGGCAGCCCAGCCGGTTCTTCGTGCTGCGCGGCGGCGTGCGTGCCGACGCCTTTTCGGTGGGCGGCGTGGGGACGCTGGCGCCGCGCCTTTCGGCCACGGTGGTGGTGGGCGACGGGGCCACGCTCACGCTGGCCGGCGGGCGCTACCACCAGTACATCCGCGTCCCGCGCCGCATCCCCTTCAACAACGAGCCGGGCAACTTCGCCGACGCGGCGCGCATTCCCACCGACCTTGCGGTGGGCGGGGCCACGCACCTGTCCCTGGAGCTGGACCAGCAGATGGACGCCGGCGTGCGGCTGGGGCTGGAAGGCTTCTACAAGCGCTTCAGCGGCCTGCCCAGCAACGCGGCGGCCGACACCCTGGCCAGCACGGCGCACACCTCGGGGGTGGACGTGTGGGTGCGGCGCACCACCGGGGGGCTTACGGGGTGGTTCGGGTACTCGCTCACCTGGACGTGGCGATCGGAAATCGGCACGGAGGCCGGCATGGGGGCCGGGGGCCGGGGCGACGGACGCCAGACGGTGAGCGCCGGGATCAAGGGCCTGGCGTGGAAGCACACGGACGTGGGGGTGCGGCTGGCGTACGGGTCCGGGCTCCCCGGGCTGTCGTCGCCGCGCTCCACCCTGCCGGACGGGGTGCTGGACGGGGGTTCCATCCCGGGCCCGGAGCCCAACGCCGGCGGGGTCGACCTGGACACCGACGCGCCGCTGAACGCCGTCCCCGACGGCTTTCTGCGCCTGGACCTGGAGATCTCGCGCACCTGGACGCCCACGGTGGCGGGGCGCAGCACGCAGGTGACGCCGTACCTGCGCGTCATCAACGACCTGGACCGCCGCGACGGGCTGTTCTACCGCTACTTCGGCGGCGAGGAGGGCGGGGGGATTCCGGGGATCGGGGCGCTGCCGCTGGTGCCGGTGTTCGGGTTTTCCTGGAAGATCTGACCGCCCGGCTCTGCTCGATGGATGGATGACGAGCCCTTCTCCGTGCGCGCGGGGGAGGGCTCTTTCGTTCGTCCCCCATCGCGGCAACAGGCCTCGTGCCGAATCCGGGAAAACAACGGCTTCATGGGTACAGAGGAACAGAGTCAGACAGAGAAAAGCGGGCTGAAACATCATCTTGGGGTCCTCTGTCTGATTCTGTTCCTCTGTACGATGATTCTTTTTCAGGATCCGGTGTCACGCAGAGGCGCAGAGGGAAAGGAAGAACGGTTCTCTCCGCGTCTCGCATGAGTCATCGTTTCTGCAGCGTCAGGCAGCCAGGGCGTTTTGCGGCACCGCGTCGCATTGTGCACGGCGTGGTGCCTCGCGCATCCCCATCCTCATCCGACTTCTCTTGCGCTGATTGCGTCGCGGCTACGTGTTTCCGGAGCGGTTCGGCAGCTTCGCCAAAAGTCATCAAGGCGTTGCCAATAGAGGAGATGTGATGCCCTGACGATGAGGATGGATGCGTGATCCAAGAGACTGCTCCCGTTTGATGCTGCAGCATTTGACGACAGAAGTTTGTTGGTGTATACTCCTGTGATCCAATCCATGCCGTCCCGCCGGCCTGCCCGAACCGCGCTCCCCTGCGGTGCGAAGGCAAACGCCTTTTAGGGCACGGCGCAAACACATCACGCCTCCCTCCTTCATCTCACCCCCCCGGACGCGGAGCTCCACCTTGCACTGGAAGGTTACGGCCGGGCGCCCGCTCGGCGCGGCGGCGCTCGCCCTTGCGCTGGCCGCCTGCGCCAGGGGCGGCGGCGAGGTCGCCATCGGCACGGCGGGCCCCTTCGAGGAGGGCTACGCCCGCATGGTGCGCCGCGCGGTCGAGATGGCGGTGGACGAGATCAACGCGGGGGGCGGCGTGCGCGGCACCCGCCTGTCGGTGGAGGCCCAGGATGACGGCGGCGACGGCGTGAAGGCCGCCCAGATCGCCGAGCAGTTCCTGGCCGACGACCGCGTAAAGGCCGTGGTGGGGCACGCCAACTCCGGCGCCATGGTGGGCGCGGCGCGCGTGTACGACCGCGGCCTGGTGGCCGTCATCCCCAGCGCCACCTCGCCCGAGCTGACGGGCGTGTCGCCCTGGGTGTACCGCGTGACCACCAACGACTCCACCAACGGCGCCAACCTGGCCCGCTTCGCCGCCGGGCTGCGGCCGAAGCGCGTCGCGGTACTGTACGAGAACAACACCTACGGCCGCGGCCTGGCCGCCGCCTTTCGCGCCGCCTATCCCGGCGAGCTGGTGGGGGTTGACCCCATCGGCGGCGACGGCAAGCGGGTGGAGCCGTTCGTGAGCTACTACCGGCAGGTGGCGCCGGACCTGGTGTTCGTGGCGGGAACGGAGATCAGCGGGCAGGCGCTGCTGCGCGAGGCGCGGCGGCAGGGCTTCGCCACCCGCTGGGTGGCCGGCGACGGCTGGTCGGGGGTGGTCACCGACACGGCGGCCAGCGAGGGCGTGTACGTGGCCGTGCCCTTCAGCATCCGCGACACGCGGGCCGAGGCGGTGCGCTTCGTGGACGCCTTCCGCACCCGCTACGGCGTGGAGCCCGACGCCAACGCCGCCATGGCGTACGACGCCACGAAGCTGCTGGCCAAGGCCATGACCGAGGTGGGCTTTGGGCGTGAGGCCATTCGCGGCTACCTGGCCACGGTGCACGGCGGGCGCGCGTTCAGCGGCGTGACGGGGCCGCTGCGCTTTCGGCCGGACCGCGACCCCGACCGCGGCGGCTTCGTGATGACGCAGGCGCGCGGCGGCACCCTCGTCCCCCTGGAGGCCCGGTGATGCGCCGCCCCCTGATGCGCCGCCTGTGGTCGGGCATCCGCGCCCGGCTGGTGCTGGGCTTTGGCATCGTGCTGGTGCTGCTGGCCATCGCCGGCACGGTGGGATGGCGGTCGATGACGGTGCTGAGCGGCGCCATCCGCCACTCCATGAAAGGGGTGGAGCAGGACGCGCGGCTTTCGGTGACGCTGTCGACGGACGTGGCGCGCGAGATCGCCGTGGCGGCGCGCTACATCGAGCAGGGCGAAAGCGCGGCCGCGGAGTTCGACTCGCTGCGCTGGCAGACGCACCGCACCCAGCGCCAGCTGCTGCGCCGCAAAGGGCAGACGCAGGAAGAGGTGGAGCTGGTGGTAGGGATCGACCAGCAGCTCAGCGACGCCGAGGTGCGCTACGTGGCCGCCCGCCGCCTGGCGCAGCTGGAGCGCGCGGACGAGGCGGTGGCGCAGACCGACACAGCGCGCGCCATCGAGGCCGCCATGCTGACGGACCTGGGGAAGCTGGCGCAGGTCAAGGGCGCCCGCGTGGGCCGGGCCGAGAGCGAGCTCGAGGCCGACGCCAACCGGTGGCGGCTGATCCTGGCGGCGCTGCTGGCGGCGGCGCTGGTCATCGGCTGCGGCGTGGTGCTCACCATCCTGCGCTCCATCACGGGGCCGCTGGACCAGCTGGCGGCGCACGCCGGGCGGCTTTCGGAGGGCGACCTCACGGCGCGCACGGAAGACCGGCTCCCCGACGAGCTGCACATCCTGGCGACGGCGATGAACCGCACCAGCGACTCGCTTTCGCGCATCGGCGCGGGGGCGGCGCGGGCGGCGGACGGCATCGCCTCGTCGGCCGACGACCTGTCGTCCATCAGCACCCAGCTGGCCGCGGCCGTGGGCGAGGTCACCGAGAGCATCGAGCAGGTGTCGGCGGGCGCCACGGGGCAGGTGGCGCAGCTGCGGCGGGTGGACGGCGCCCTGCGCGCCATGCTCGACACGGCGCGGCGGATGGTGGCCGAGGTGCGCGAGGTGGCGGCGCTGGCGGCCAGCATCGAGCACGAGGCCCAGGCGCGCCGCGCCGAGACGGAGCGCACCATCGGCACCCTGTTCAAGATCAAGGCGACCGTCGAGGCCGCCGCGGGCGAGACGGTGGCGCTCAACAAGGCCGTGGCCGACGTCAGCAGCTTCGTCCGCACGGTCAACGACATCGCCGAGCAGACCAACCTGCTGGGGCTGAACGCCGCCATCGAGGCGGCGCGCGCCGGCGAGGAGGGGCGCGGCTTCGCCGTGGTCGCCGACCAGGTGCGCAAGCTGGCGATGCAGGCGCGCGAGGGGGCCGAGAACGTGGCGGTGCTCACGCGCACCATCACCCAGCAGGTCAACAGCACCGCGGCGGCCATGGCGGCCGGCGCCGCGCACGTCGAAGAGATCGAGCGCGTGGCGCACGCCGTGGACGGCGCGCTCACCACCATCGTGCACGCGGCCGAGCGCACGCGCGTGGCCGCCGACCGGGTGACGGAGCTGGCCGACGGCAACGCGCTGGCCGCCGTCGAGGCCGCCCACGACATCGCCGCCGTGGCCGACACGGCCGTGGTCCACGCCGAGGCGGCGGAGGGGGTGCGCGCCGCCACCGGGCAGCAGGAGGCCGCCTGCCGCATGGTGGCCGAGGCCACCGGGCGGCTTACCCTGAACGCGGGCGACCTGCGCAGCCTGGTGGGCGAGCTGCGCGTGGCCCCCGCGCAGCCGGAGCCCGCGGCCGGGGATGGGCCGCGTGGCCTTGGCCGCATCGCCATCCCCCACCTGTTCGTCCCCTCCGAGGCACCGGAGGACGAGCCGGAGCCCAGGCGCCGCCGCAAGCGCAAGGCCGCGCTCACCTGAGCCCGGCGGACGCCACCTGACGTGATTCAGCCACCCTCCTCCGGCCTTCCGGGGGAGGGTGGCTGCGTTTCCGCGGAGTCTCCGGATCTTCATCAGGCTCCGTAACGGACGGGCCTCACACAGAGTCAGCAGAGTCAACAGAGTAGAGGGATCGTCCGCGAGGATCGAAGCGCCGCGACAAGCCAGGAGCATCCCCATGCTGGATGTTCGGGATGACGGATCTCGTGCGCGCAGCGCCCATGGTGTTGAAGCCCCGCCCGGCGAGCTTTGCGAGCCCGTGGCGGGGCTTTCCGCTTTTGTTGCGGCGAGTTTACTCGCTCCCGCCGAGGCCGCGGACACACCTCCGCCATCACCAGATACAAAACGCTTGACGTCTCCCGGAGCCGATGCTACGTTCGTAGCATGGTGCTACGGACGTAGCACACCGCCTTCCTCCTCCTCCGTCGTTCATCCCCATGCGCGAAGCCTACCGCGACCTTACCCGCCGGGAGCGCCAGATCATGGACTCCGTGTACCGGCGCGGCTCCGCCACTGCGGCCGACGTGCTGGCCGACCTTCCCGAGCCGCCCAGCTACAGCGCCGTGCGCGCCATGCTGCGCAAGCTGCAGGACAAGGGCTACCTGCTCGCCACGCAGGACGGTCCGCGCTACCTGTACGCCGCCGTCATTCCCCGCGACGAGGCGCGCGAGTCGGCGCTGCACCGGCTGGTGCGCACCTTCTTCGACGGGTCGCGCGCCAAGGCCGTGGCGGCGCTGCTGGATCCCGACGAGGGGGCGCTCTCCGAAGACGAGATGCGCGAGCTGGAGGAGCTGATCCGGCGCCAGAAGGAGGGCAAGTGAGCGGCCTGATCTCGGTCGATACGGCGGCGGCGGTGAGCGCGGTCGCGGACCTGGCGCTCAAGGGCACCGTGGTGCTGGCCGCCGCGGCGATCGCCACCCTGGCCCTGCGGCGCGCGGCGGCGTCCGCGCGGCACCTGGCGTGGACGCTGGCGTTCGCCGGCCTGCTGGCGCTGCCGGTGCTGGGGATTGCCCTGCCGCGCCTGCGCATCGACGTCCTTCCCGCCCATCCCGCGCCCTCCGCGTCCCCCGCCCCCGTCCAGCCGGCGCCCGCGCCGCGGGTGGAGACGACGGAAACCACCGTCCGCATGGGCGCGCCCCTCGCCGAGCCCTTTCGCTCCGTGGCGCAGGCCGCCGGGGCGGCGGACGAGCGGGGCGGGAGGCTCGACATGCTCGGCCGGGTGGCGCTGCTGGCGTGGATGATCGGCGCGGCGCTGGCGCTGCTGCGGCTGGCGGCCAGCGTGACCCGCGTGCGGCGCGAGGGGCGCACGGCGCGGCCGCTGGCGCACGGGCCGGCGGTGGAGATGCGCGACCGGCTGGTGTGGCGGTTGTCCATCGACCGTCCCGTCACGCTGCTGGAGGGGGCGGAGGGGTGCATGCCGCTCACCTGGGGGATCGTCCGGCCGCGGGTGCTGCTCCCCGCGGGGACGGAGCGGTGGCCGGCGGACCGGCTGGAGGCGGTGCTTACGCACGAGCTGGCGCACGTGCGGCGCCGCGACTGCGCCTGGCAGCTGGTGGCCGAGGCGGCGTGCGCGCTGCACTGGTTCAACCCCCTGGCCTGGGCCGCCGCGCGGCGGATGCGGCTGGAAAGCGAGCACGCCTGCGACGACCAGGTGCTGCTGACCGGATCGCGCGGCGCCGACTACGCCGGCCACCTGCTGGACGTGGCCCGCACGCTGCGCCCGCCCCGCGCCGCCATGCTTGCCGCCGTCCCCATGGCGCGCCCCAGCCAGCTCAAGACGCGGCTGCACGCGGTGCTCAGCGCCGACCGGGTGCGCGGCCCCGTACCGGCGTACGTGGCGGCGCCGGCGCTCATCGGCGGCGGGGTGCTGCTGGCGCTGATCGCGGCGCTGACCCCGGCCCGCGCGGGCGCGGCGGAGCCGTTTGCCGTCTCCCCCGGCGGGTGCTTCGTCCCCGGGCGCGGGACGTTCGACGAAGAGGTGGACGACGCGGGCGTGCGCCACGTGCGCTGGACCAGCGGCTCGTGCACCGGCACGGCGCGCATCCAGGGCGACATCCGCTTCAGCGACGCCCTGGACGCGGTGCGCTCCGTGAGCCCGGGCGGATCGTTCCGCATCGCCCTGCGCGACGGCGGGCGGGGGACGGAAGTCGTCGTCCGCCCGGGTGAGAAGGGCGGCATCCATCCCGCCATCCGGGCCGGCGGGCGCGACCTGCCGTGGAACGCCCAGGCGGAGCGGTGGCTGGCCGCCACCCTCCCGCAGATGATGCGCATCACCAGCTACGGCGCCGGCCACCGCGCGGCGGCCCTGCTGGCGCGGCAGGGGCCGGCCGCCGTGGCGGGCGAGATGGACCGGGCCCGCAACGCGACGTTGCGGGCGGAGTACGCCGACGCCCTGCTGGGCCCCGGCGTGGACGCGGCGACCATGCGCGGCGTGCTGGACCGCGTGGCCGCGCTGGAAAACCACGCCGCCATCCCCGCCCTGCTGGAGCGCGCCGCGCCCCGCCTCCCCGCGGACGCGGAGGTGCACGCGGCCTACCTGCGCGCGGCGGCGCGGGTGGAGCCGGAGCCGGAGCTGCGCCGCGTGCTGGCGGCCCTGGCGGCGCCCGGACAGCTGGGGACGGCGGGGTGGATGGAGCTCTTTCGCCACGCCCGTCGCATCGGCGGCGGGCGCGAGCTGGAGCTGCTGCTGGGCACCGTTGCCCCCGCGCTGCCGGCGGAGCGCCCGGTGCACGCCGCCTACCTGGCCGCCGCCGGGCGCATCAACGACGCGGCGGACCGGCGGCGCGCGCTGGTGGCGCTGCTGGTGAGCGGGTCGCTGGACGCGGCCATGCAGGTGCGGGTGATCGGCGAGGCGGCCGCGCTGCCATCCGACGCCGAAAAGGAGCTGCTGCTGAGCCAGGGCGCGCCCAGCCTGTCGCGCGACCCCCAGGTGGCGCAGGCGTACCGCGCCGCCGCGGGGTGGATCGGCGACGCGGGGGCGCGCGGGCGGGTGCTGGCGGCGTACGGGCGCGCGCCGCAGGCGGCGGAGAGCGCCGTCCCCGCGGATCGCGAGGACGATCCCGAGGCCACCACCATCCTGACCCACACCGGCACGCACGACGGCGCGCGCTCCGAGAAGCTCCTTCTTGCCCGGTACGTCACGCTGCGGCCGGACCGCGGCGCCGTGCAGCGCATCGAGCCCGGCGGCTGGATCGTCTTCCGCGAGACGGTGGGCTCCGCCACCCGCCGCGTGCGCATCACCCCCGGCGCGGACGGCCGCCTCCGCTACGAATGGAGCGGCGACTTCAGCGGCATGGACCGCGAGGCGTGGATGCGCCGCATCTTCACCCACTTCGCCGATTCCACCCGTCCCAACCGCCACTGGTAGCACCGGCGGCATCCATCCACCGAAATCCATCGAGAACGGCCCCCGCGGGATGTCCACATCGGGCATCCCGGGGCGGAGCCCTGGCCTGAGACGAATGATGACGATGCAGAGAATCCTTCTCCCGCTCGCCCTGACGATGACGATCGCCGCGAGCGCCGGGGCGCAGCAGCCCGGACCCCTTCCCATCGACCAGGACCCGCGCGAGGTGGCGCGGCGGCTGGACGAGCACATGTCGCGGCTGGTGCCCTTCGGCTACTCCGGCTCGCTTCTCGTCGCCAGGGACGGGCAGGTCGTGCTGGCGAACGGGTACGGGCGGGCGGACCGGGAGAACGGCGTGCCGGTGACGGCCGAGACGGTGTTCGACATCGGCTCCATCACCAAGCAGTTCACCGCCGCCGCCATCCTCAGGCTGGAGATGGAAGGCAAGGTGAGCGTGGACGATCCGCTCTCCCGCTGGTTCCAGGACGTCCCCGCCGACAAGCAGGCCATCACCCTGCACCACCTGCTGACCCACTCGGCCGGGGTGCGCGACGTGTTCGGCGGCGATTACCAGGTGGCGGAGCGCGACTCGCTGGCGGGCGTCATCCTCGCTTCGGAGCTGCTGTGGGCGCCGGGCACGCGCTACCGCTACAGCAACGCCGGCTACTCGCTGCTGGCGATGGTCGTCGAAAAGGCGTCGGGAATGCCGTACGAGGCGTACCTGCGCCAGGCGCTGTGGGCGCCCGCGGGAATGACGCGCACCGGCTACACGGGCGTGCAGTGGCGCCCGGGCGAGCTGGCCGTGGGCTACCGCAACGACCAGCGCTGGGGCACGCCTGTCGACAAGCTGTGGGCGGCGGACGGGCCGTACTGGAACCTGCGCGGCAACGGCGGCGTGCTCAGCAGCGTCACCGACCTGTTCCGCTGGCACCAGGCGCTCGCGGGGGACCAGATCCTCAGCGCGGAGGCGAAGCGGAAGATGTGGACGCCGCACGTCCCCGAGGACGAGGAGGGAAGCTCGCACTACGGCTACGGCTGGGCCATCTTCAACACGACCAGGAACACCAGGCTGATCGCCCACAACGGCGGCAACGGCATCTTCTTCGCCGACTTTCGCCGCTACGTGGACGAGGGCGTGGTGGTGCTGGTGATGAGCAACACCACCGAGGCCCCCGCCGAGCGGGCGAACAGCGCCGTGGCCCGCACCATCTTTGGCGGCGGCCCCGTCGTCGCGCCGCCCGTCACGGTGGATGGGGACGCCGCGCGCGCCGCCGCACTGGCGGGGACGTACCGGCTGCCGGAGGGCGGCGCGCTGCTCGTGGCCGCGGACGGCGCGCGCCTGTCCATCCGCCCGGACGGCGAGGCCGCGTACGCGCTGCTGAACGGCAGCGCGCCCGACGCGCGGATGCGGGCGCTGGGCGCGCAGTCCGTGGCCATGCTGCAGGCCGCCGCCCGCGGCGACTACGCGCTGCTCCTTCAGGCGTTCGGCCCGGAAGCCTCCGCCGACGAGGTGCGCGGGCTGCACGAAGAGTACATGACCGACGCGCGGGCGCGGCTGGGCGCGCTGCAGGGGGTGGAGCACGTGGGCACCTTGCCGCGCGGCCCGGGGGCGGTGACGGTGGTGCGGATGCGCTTCGAGCGCGGTACGCCGCTGCTGCGCGTCGCCTGGGAGAACGGCAGGGTCGCCGGCCTGTCGCCGATGCGCGAGCCGCCGCCCGTCGTCTTTGCCCCCGTGGCGGCGGACGCGTGGCAGTCGTTCGACATGGCCACCGGCGCCGGCATCCGCCTGCGCCTGGACGGCGGCGCCCTGGTCGCCGACACGCCGGCCGGCCCCGTGCGCCTGGGCCGACAGGGAACAGGGAACAGGGAATAGGGAATAGGGGACAGGGGATAGGGGACAGGGGACAGGGGACAGGGGACAGGGGACAGGAGATGGTCGGCAACGCGGGTCGGGTGCGGGTACGGCCGGCCCGGTTTCCTGAGAGGGTGTTGCTAAACTCCCAAATCACAAAGAAGCGCTGACTTCCTGAGGGAGCGCACCACGTGTAACCTGATTCCACACAACCGCCTGCGCGCGACCGATGGACCTGCTCTCCGGGCGAGGCGGGGCCGGCTTCATCCCGCGGGACCAGCCCCGTCGTTCTGCTGGCGAGGTCCTTCGGTCGGCGCCAGGGTGCAGTGTACAAGCGAGGTACGGGGTGGCGCCTCCCTCAGGAAGTCGATCACGCCGGGAGGTTTGGCAACACCCTCTGAGCAAGGGTCTGCGGAGCAGGTGGGGAACGCACACGGAGTCAGCAGAGTTAACGGAGGAACTTGCACCCTGTTGACTCTGCTGACTCTGTGTGATGCCCTCTTTTGCCGGCCTGGAGGACGCGCGAGGAAACCTTGTCCGCGCGCGTGGCGTAGAAGGCGTGTCACTCAGCTACATCCTGGATGGACCGCCGCACCCGCGCCTCATGCCTGCCAGCATCCTGATCGTTGACGACGAGCCCAACATCCGCCGGATGCTGGGCAGCCTGCTGCGCGCCGAGGGATACCAGATCCGCGAGGCGCCCAACGCGCGCGCGGCCCTGTCCGAGGTGCAGTCCGAAGAGCCCGACGCCGTGCTGATGGACCTGTACATGGACGGCGACACGGGGCTCGACGCGCTTCCCCGGCTGCGCGAGGCCGCGCCGCAGCTGCCCGTCATCATGATGAGCGGCCGCGCCTCGCTGGGCGACGCGGTAAAGGCCACGCGGCTGGGCGCCTTTCACTTCATCGAAAAGCCCCTCACCCCCGAGGCGGTGCTGCTGACGCTGGCGTCGGCGCTGGAGCTGCGGAAGAGCCGCGAGCTGAACCAGGTGCTGCGCGAGGAGCTGGGCGGCGCGCAGGAGATGGTGGGGCGCAGCGCGGCGGTCGAGAAGGTGCGCGAGATGATCAGCCGCATCGCCCCCACCGATGCGCGCGTGCTCATCACCGGAGAGAGCGGGACGGGGAAGGAGGTGGCGGCCGCCGCCATCCACCGCCTTTCGCACCGGGCCGGCGGGCCGTACATCAAGCTCAACTGCGCCGCCATCCCCCGCGACCTGGTGGAAAGCGAGATGTTTGGCCACGAGCGCGGGGCGTTCACCGGCGCCACCGACCGGCGCCGCGGCCGCTTTGAGCTGGCGCACGGGGGCACGCTGTTCCTGGACGAGATCGGCGACCTGAGCATGGAGGCGCAGGCCAAGCTGCTGCGGGCGCTGGAGGTGGGCGAGATCGAGCGCGTGGGCGGCAGCGGGCCCATTCCCGTGGACGTGCGCGTGCTGGCCGCCACCAACAAGGACCTGCGGGCAGAGGTGGCGGCCGGCAAGTTTCGCGAGGACCTGTTCTTTCGCCTGCACGTGATCCCGCTGCACCTGGTGCCCCTGCGCGAGCGCGCGGGCGACGTGCCGCTGCTGGTGGAGCACTTCCTGGCCCACAACCAGCGCCGCCACGGCCTGCGGCCGCCCCGCATCTCGCCCTCGGGGATGGAGGCGCTGTCGCGGCACCCGTGGCCCGGCAACGTCCGCGAGCTGGCCAACATCCTGGAGCGCATCAGCATCCTGCACGCGGGCGCCGAGGTGGGCGCGGGAGAGATCCGCGCGCTGCTGGCCGCCGACGGCCCGCTCCCCGTCGAGGCCGCCGCCTACCACGACGACGACGACCGCCCCCTCAGCGACCGGCTCGACGAGTACGAGCGGCAGCTGCTGGTGGGCGCGCTGGACCACGCCGACGGCAACGTGGCCGAGGCCGCCCGCAAGCTGCGTACGGACCGCGCCAACCTGTACCGCCGCATGCGCCGCCTGGACGTGGTGCGCTGACGGCGTCCAATAGTCGTCGAGCAGCGATGACTTCCTGAGGGAGCGCGGCGCCTCCTGATAGAAAGGACGCTGGCCGCACCCCGGATCTGTCATTCCGAGGGAGCGCCGCACTGCACCTTCCCTCACCCCGGATCCGGCGTGCGACCGAGGAATCTACCTTCCGTTTCCTCGTGGCCTGCCGCGATGCCCCGGACCGGCCCTGTCTGGCGGTTTCGCCACCGCGGCCTTGGCGCGGGCTGCCGCGTCCGGCTTCGAGCAAGCCGAGAATAGATTCCTCGGCCCTGCAACCTGCGGCGCGAACGTCCAGCGGCAGTGTGGCCGGGCCTCGGAATGACAGTCTCCGGGGCGCGCCGACCGACGGTTTCTCGGAAAACTGCCGCGGTTTCGCGTCCGAAGCGCGCGTCGCTGTGACACGCCGCCCGCCGCCGGATGTGCGGGGTACATTCCGCAAGTGGATGGAGTACGGTAGTTTGTAGCAGAAGGCGGCGCGGGCACGCGCTTCGCCTTGCACCCATGCAGTGGCAGCGGACGTCGCCGCGCCTATTCCCTACCCCTTGAGTGAACCATGCGCATCCTTGCGCTGACCGCCCTTGCCGCGCTGGCGGTTGCCGCCCCCGCGGGGGCGTGGGCACAGGAACCCGGCGCCCTGCCGCGGGACCTGGCCGAGCGGATTACCGAAGTGCTGAACGACCCGGCCACCCAGCGCCACGAGGGCGCCACCGCGGTGGAGGCGGGGCGCACCGTCGCGTCCGACGTGGCCGTGCTGGACGGCGACCTGCAGCTGGCCGGCCGCGTGGACGGCAGCGTGGTGGTGGTCAACGGCAACCTGCAGCTGGTGGACGGCGCCCGGGTGGGCGGCGACGTCATCGTGGTGGGCGGCGAGATCCAGGGCGAGGCCATGGGCGAGGTCACCGGCGAGATGGTGGTCTTCGCCGAGCCTGTGACCCACTGCCGCCGCGGCGGCCACGTGGACGTCAGCGGCGTCTGCGGCATCCTGGCGGCCGGCGCCCAGCCCGGGGCCGAAGGCGGATCCGTGAGCGGCGGGCGCGGCGAGCGGCCGGACCGGCGCGGCGGCGCGCGCTTCATCCTTACCCCCGGGCGCAGCTACAACCGCGTGGAGGGGCTGCCGGTGCACTTTGGCGGCGAGGTCGAGACGGGCGGCTCCAACCCGCTGCGCGTGCGGTCCACCGGCATCATGCGCAGCGAGGAACCCACCGAGCAGGGGCCGGAGCGGTTCGGCTACGACGTGCGCGTCGAGCAGTTCATCGGCGGCTTTCAGGCGTTCCGGGTGGGCGCGCGGGTGTTCTCGGTGGTGGAGCCCATCGAGGGCGGGCACCTCACCGACCTGGAGAACAGCCTGTCCACCTTCGTGCTGCACCAGGACCACCGCGACCACTACCAGCGCCAGGGGTGGAGCGCCTACGCCATGGTCACGCCCCCCGGCTCGTCCGTGGCGCTGACGGCCGAGGTGCTGTGGGAGGACCACGAGAGCGTGGCCCCCGGCACCCCGTGGGCGCTGCTGGACAACGACCGCGCCTGGCGCATGCAGCCGCTGGTGGCCGAGGGGCCGCTGCGGGCGCTGCTGGGCTCCGCCGTCGTCGACACCCGCAGCGAGGAGTGGGACCCCTCCGCCGGGTGGTACGTGCGCGCCGAGGTGGAGCACACCCTGGCCTCGGACCTGGTGCGCCCCACCTACGTCAGCAACGTGGGCATTCCCGTGGTGGCGCCCGACGTGCGCTTTGGCGAGTACACGCGCGGGCTGCTGGACCTGCGCCGCTACAACCGCATCAGCCCTTCGCAGCGGCTCAACCTGCGCATCGCCGTGGGGGGCAGCATGTCGGTGTTCCCCCTGCCCCCGCAGCGGCAGCACGCGCTGGGCGGCGCCGGCTCGCTTCCCGGCTACGGCCTGCTGTCGCTGGACTGCGGCGCCCGGTCGTTCTCCGGCACCCGCGGCGGCCAGGGCGGAACGCGCTTCTTCGACGCGTACGGCTGCGACCGCTTTGCCCTGTTCCAGGCCGAGTACCGCGGCGACCTGTCCTTTCCCGCGGGGCTGGGCTTGCAGTCCGCCGAGACCGCCGAAGACGAGGAGGGCCAGGGCGGCTGGGCCGGCTTCCGCCTGGTGGACGCCGGCCTGGGGTGGGTGCTGTTCGTGGACGCGGGGGCCGGGTGGACCAGCCTGGAAAACCGCCACGACGAGCCCACCGCCGTGGACGTGGGCGCCGGCATCCTGCTGGGCGACCTGGGGCTGTACGTGGCCACGCCGGTGCGTGACCCCTACGGCCGCGGCGGCGTGAACTTCTTCATCCGGCTGGCGCCCAGGTTTTGATCGGAACCGCGCGGCTCGCGCTCGTCCTGCTGTTTTCGCTGGGGCTGCTGAACGCGGCGCCGGCCGCCGCGCAGTCGCCTGCGCCGCTCACCGTGTCGGTGGGCGGCGCAAACGTGCGCTGGCGGCCCACCGTGCGCATGCAGGGCGTCATGCGCGACCGCGCCCTGCGCGACGCCCTGCAGAACGGGCTGCCGCTGCGCTTTCACCTGCGGGTGGAGCTGTGGCTCAAGGCCGAGCCCTTCGACCAGCTGGTGGGGACGCAGGAGGTGTCGCGCGCCCTGCTGCGCGCCCCGCTGGGCGAGGGGTACACGCTGGAAGACGGCCGCGTGCAGCGGCGCTACAGCTCGCTCGCCGCGGCCCAGACCGCGCTGCAGGCCGCCCTGGCGCCCACGCTGGTGCCGCGGACGGGCGGGCGGCACTACTACCTGGTGCGGCTGAACGTGGAAACGCTGTCGCTGGACGAGCTCGACGACATGCGCCGCTGGCTGCGCGGCGAGTCGCGGCCGGCCCGGGCGCCCGGCCCGCAGCCGCGCGGGGTGGAGCGCGGCGTGCGGCGCATCTTCGTGCGGCTGCTGGGGCTGCCCTCCCGCCGCTACGAGGCGCGAACCGGCATCTTCCGCGTCGGCTGATTCGCTGAACGGCAACGGCGGGTTTGGGCGTG
The DNA here is from genome assembly GCF_036399255.1 of Longimicrobium sp. Classification (GTDB taxonomy): domain Bacteria; phylum Gemmatimonadota; class Gemmatimonadetes; order Longimicrobiales; family Longimicrobiaceae; genus Longimicrobium. The sequence continues at coordinate 16,550 of NZ_DASWNM010000102.1, read as the reverse complement.
TCCCTCCGCTGCGCTCCGGGCCGGGGGCTCGGCGCTCACCATCATCTCCACGTTCCCGCCCCTCTTATGCATCCGCGCCGTGTTCTCGGCCCTGCGGGCGCGCATCCCTCACGCAGAAGCCCGGCTCGCCGCAACGGCTTCTCACGCGGAGAAAGCAGAGAAGCGGCGTCATACCAGATTCTCAGCCCGATTGTGCATTCCCCACAGGCCGTCTCATCCTCAGACCAGATCCTGACAAAGAATAATCGTACAGAGGATACAGAGTCAGACAGAGAAAGCGAGCCGAGATATTATCCTGGTTCCTCTGTCTGACTCTGTTCCTCTGTACGCATGAAGGTGTTGTTTTCCCGGATTCGGCGTCACACCGAGACACGGAGAAGACAAGAGAACAGGGTTTCTCCTCCGTGCTCTCGTGCCTTGCGTGAGACGGCAGTAGAAGTTTGGGCGCACAATGAACTGCGGGATTCGGTATCACTTCCTCTGTGGCCTCTATGGCCTCTGCGTGACCCCCAATCTTTTGCGGTGTTGCGGCGGATTCCGGACGCGGCGCGGGCGGGACTTCCCAAAATCCCGACGGAATGTTATCCCTCCGGGCCTGCATCCGGCCGCCGCGGACCGCACCCGTCCGCGGTGTCCCATCCCGTACTTCCTCCGTATCCCCGCATGACCGAACTGAGCCCCGCCGCCGCCACCGGACTGATCGCCTGCGCCCACTGCGGAGCCCTGGATTCCGGCACGTACTGCAGCGCCTGCGGAAAGGAGCTCGCGCCCACGCACAGGCACACCCTGGCCGAGGCGTGGGACGCCATCGTCGTGGACCGCGTGATGGACCTGCGCGAGTACGCCACTACCGCATGGTGGATGATCGCGCGCCCCACCCGCTTCTTTCGCACGGTGATGGCGGGCCCCGCCGTGCGCGCCGGCCACGTCTTTCCCCCGCCGGTGCCGGACGCGTTCCCCGCCGGCCGGCTGCAGACGCCCGTCAAGTTCCTCATCCTCAGCTTCATCGCCAACGTGCTGGCCAGCAAGGCGGCCGGCGCGGCGGTCACCGAGCTCATTCCCGGGATGGGCGGGCTGGCCGAGGAGGTGAACACGGAGCTCACCCTGCTGGTGCTGCTGGTGTACCTGGCCCTGTACGGCCTGGCCTTTCACTGGAGCACCGGCCGGCGCGTCTCCGTCGAGGAGGCCTCGGTGTTCAACGCGTACCTCGCGGGCACCAACCTGCTGCTGATGGCGGCCATCGTGGTGACCCCCACCGCCTGGGACGTGGCGCTGGCCGCGGAAACCCTGCTGCTGGCGTACGTGGCGCTGGTGCTTCCGTGCCGCGTGCTTCCGCGGCTGTACGGAATGCGCAGGCGCCGGGTGCTGGGCGCGCAGGTGGGCGCGTTCGCCGGCGCGGCCGGGCTGGTGTTCGCGGCCATGGTGGTCGTCATCCTGGTGCTGCAGATGGCCGGCGTGAACGTGGGCTGACGGCGCGCCGGCCCCTTTCGCGGCCCCGGCGGCCCCGCGCGTTTTTCGTGCGGGGCCGTCCGTTTTTCGGATGATCGTTGCGCGGCGCGGCTCCGGTCGCGACCATACCCGTATCCAGACACGTATCGTCCTTGCGGAACCGGCCGCCCTCCCGACCTCCACCGTCCTTTCCATGATCCGCCTGACCCCCCTGATCCGCGCCGGGCTGGCGCTGGGCCTGCTCTCCGCCCTCCTTGCGCCGCCGCCCGCACCCGCGCAGACGCAGACGCCGCGGGTGCGCGAGTGGCGGCGCGCCAACGAGCACGCGCTGCTGCGCGAGTACGTGGACTTCCTGGCGCTCCCCAACGTGGCGCGCAACCCGGACGACATCCGCCGCAACGCCGCGCATTTGATGGAGATGATGCGGCGCCGCGGCCTGGGTCCCCGGCTGCTGGAGGCCCAGGGCGCGCCGCCCGCCGTCTACGGCGAGTGGAACGTGCCCGGCGCCACGCGCACGCTGGTGCTGTACGCCCACTACGACGGCCAGCCCTCGGACAGCGCCGCGTGGCACGGCAGCCATCCCTGGCGCCCCGTCTTTCGCACCGCGCGGCTGGACCGGGGCGGGCAGATCGTCCCCCTTCCCGCCGCCGGGCAGCCCATCGACCCGGAGTGGCGGCTGTACGCCCGCTCCGCCAGCGACGACAAGGCCGGGGTGATGGCCATCCTTTCCGCCGTGGACGCGCTGAAGGCGGCGGGGCTCACCCCCACCTCCAACCTCAAGTTCTTCTTCGAGGGCGAAGAGGAGGCCGGCTCGCCGCACCTGGACGCCATCCTGCGCGGCCACGCGCAGCTGCTGCGGGCCGACGCCTGGATCGTGGCGGACGGGCCGGTGCACCAGGACGGGCGCAAGCAGGTGGTGTTCGGGGTGCGGGGCGACGTGAACGTGGACGTGACGGTGTACGGCCCCGCGCGCCCGCTGCACTCGGGCCACTACGGCAACTGGGCGCCCAACCCCGCGCTGCTGCTGGCCCGGCTGCTGTCGTCCATGAAGGACGAGCACGGCCGCGTGAGCATCGCCGGCTGGTACGACGACGTGGAGCCGCTGGGCCCCGCCGAGCGCCAGGCCATCCGCGAGCTGCCGATGAACGACCCCCAGCTGATGGCGGAGCTGGGCATCGCCCTCCCCGAGATCACCGGCCCCTCGCTGGCGGAGCTCATCACCCTGCCGTCGCTGAACATCAACGGGTTCGAAAGCGGCGGCATCGCGGCGGGCGCGCGCAACGTGATCCCCACCGAGGCGTCGGCGGTGCTCGACCTGCGGCTGGTGCGCGGCAACGACCACCGGCGGCAGGCGCAGCGGCTGATGGAACACATCCGCCGGCAGGGCTACCACGTCATCGGCCACGAGCCCACGGTCGAGGAGCGCGGCCGGCACCCGCGGCTGGCGCGGGTGCGGGTGCGCCCCGGCGGCTACAACGCCGAGCGCACGCCCATGGACCTTCCCGTGTCGCAGGGGGTGCTGCGCGCCGTGCGGTCCACCACCCCCGAGCCCGTGTACGCCGTTCCCACGCTGGGCGGCAGCCTGCCGCTTTCCATCATCAGCGAGGCGCTGGGCACGCGCACCGTGACCGTGCCCGTGGTGAACCACGACAACAACCAGCACGCCGAAGACGAGAACCTGCGCCTGCAGAACCTGTGGGACGCCATCGAGACCATGGCCGCCGTGATGATGATGGAGCCGAGCTGAGCCCGGGATGCATCCAAATGATACAGAGTGATATATGATTGACTTCCTGAGGGAGGCGCCGCGCCGGACTTTCTCGTACGATGGACCCTGGCGCCGACCGAAGGACCTCGCCGGCAGAACCAAGGGGCCGGCCTCTGTTCTCCGGAGCCGGCCCCGCGGCAGGGAGAGGAGGTCCTTCGGTCGCGCGCAATCGATCGTGTGACTTCTGATTGCAGGTGGTGCGCTCCCTCAGGAAGTCACGTGCGGACTCGTAGGTGTTCGCCGAGACGAACCGTCCCCGGAGTGCGGGCGTGGCCCACGCGAGCGGTTGAAGCCCCGCCGGGCGAGCTCCGCGAGCCCAGGGTGGGGCTTGTGGCCTTTCCAGCCCCGGGCTTTAGCCCGGGGTGACTGGGCACGCGCACCGTGACCGTGCCCGTGGTGAACCACGACAACAACCAGCACGCCGAGGACGAGAACCTGCGCCTGCAGAACCTGTGGGACGCCATCGAGACCATGGCCGCCGTGATGATGATGGAGCCGAGTTGAGCCCGGGATGCGGCTAAATAATACGGAGCGATTGACTTCCTGAGGGAGGCGCCGCGCCGGACTGTCTCGTACGATGGACCCTGGCGCCGACCGAAGGACCTCGCCGGCAGAACCGAGGGGCCGGCTCTGTTCTCCGGAGCCGGTTCCGCGGCAGGGAGAGGAGGTCCTTCGGTCGCGCGCAATCGATCGTGTGACTTCTGATTGCAGGTGGTGCGCTCCCTCAGGAAGTCAGCGTGCGGGTCGAGGATGTTCGAACAGGCTGGCTGTCGCCGGAGTGCGGGCGTGGCCCACGCGAGCGGTTGAAGCCCCGCCGGGCGAGCTCCGCGAGCCCAGGGCGGGGCTTGTGGCCTTTCCAGCCCCGGGCTTTAGCCCGGGGCTTTGACCCCGGGCTTCAACCCGGGGGTGACGAGGAATTCGTCGACCCGGAACCCCGCGGCGTTGACGGCAGGAGAATTGCTCCGTAGGTTCACCGTTCGAAAAACGAGAAGGGGAGTAGTCCACCGGCGAGAAAGCCGGCGGCCGGATCGTCAAGACTGCGGGCACAGCCCGCACGGTCCGGTTGGGACGCAGAAGGCCCGCAGGGGCACTCATCGTCAGGACGAGACCTTCGTCGCAGGGGACGGCCGCCGGCCGCGCCCCGGACGAAGGGCTCGTCTTTTTTTTCGTGTCTACGCCGCGCGGATGCGCGGCGGCCGTGGAGGATGGGAACGGTTTTGAACGGAACAGTTTGGCCGTACGTGGCGTTCACCGCCCTGGTGCTGGTGATCCTGGCCTTTGACCTGGGCGTGCTGAACCGCAAGGCGCACGTGGTAAAGGTGCGCGAGGCGGGGCTGTTCGCGGCCCTTACCGTCACGCTCGCCAGCATCTTCGCCGGCGCCATCTGGCTCAACTACCTGCCGGTCGAGGGCGTCGGCGGGCAGAAGGACGCGCTGGAGTTCCTGACTGGCTACCTGATCGAGCTGGCGCTCTCGGTAGACAACATCTTCGTCTTCGTCCTGATCTTCGCGTACTTCAAGGTACCGCCGCAGTTTCAGCACCGGGTGCTGTTCTGGGGCGTGCTGGGCGCGCTGATCATGCGCGGCGTGATGATCGCCGCGGGGGCGCTGCTCATCGAGCGGTTCCACTGGATCATCTACGTGTTCGGCGCCTTCCTGGTGTACACCGGCATCAAGATGGCCACCCAGGACGAGATGGACATCGAGCCCGAGTCCAACCCGGCGCTCAAGCTCATCCGGCGCTTCTTTCCCGTGACGTCGGACTACCGCGAAAAGCACTTCTTCGTCAAGGAGAACATCGGCGGCACGCTGCGCACGGCGGCCACCCCGCTGTTCGTGGTGCTGGTGATGGTCGAGACCACCGACCTCATCTTCGCGGTCGACAGCATTCCCGCCATCTTCGCCGTCACGCGCGACCCGTTCCTGGTGTACACCAGCAACGTGTTCGCCATCCTGTGCCTGCGGTCGCTGTACTTTCTGCTGGCCGGCGTCATCGACAAGTTCCACTACCTCAAGCTGGGCCTGTCCATCGTGCTGATGTTCATCGGCGCCAAGATGCTGGCCAGCGGGTACTTCCACGTGCCGGTCGCCATCTCGCTGCTGGTCGTGGCGGGCGTGCTGATCGGGGCCGTGGTGCTGTCGCTGATGTTCCCCAAGCAGCTCGAGACGCACGACGAGGTCTCGCACGATCCGCTGGACCCCGCCGACGACCCCGCGCGCCCCATTCTGCCGCCTGACAACGAGCCGGTACGGGAGCGGCGGTAGAGGGTGAACGGGTGAGCGGGTGAACGAAGAAGCCCCTCCCGGCGTCCGGGAGGGGCTTCGTGCATCCATGCAGGCCGAAGGCGTGTGCGTCATCCCTCGGTCCGGAAGAAACAACGCTGGAAAGTACAGAGGAACGGAGAACAGCCAGAGGAGCAGAGGAGATCGATTGTCCTCTGCTCCTCTGGCTGTTCACTGTCCCTCTGTACCCCCCGCTTTTTACGGACGAAGTGATACCGGTCGTTCCTGCGGATCCGGCTCAGTCCACCGTGGCCAGGGCGGGGAGCGCGGCGGCGCCGGGGAGGGCCGCGCAGCCGTCGTCGCGGAACGAGCACAGCACCTCCATCAGCCGGTCCAGGTCGGCCCGGTTGCTGGCGATGCCCACCGACACGCGCACGGCGCCCACGGGGTGGTCGCTCATGCAGTCGCTGAACACCTGGATGTTGAAAGTCTCGGGGGTGAGCGTCTTGATGCAGCGGAACGCCTCTTCGTCCGGGTACTCGAAGGCGAACTCGGCCGCGCCGGGGTTGCAGAAGAAGCCCGTGCGCAGCGAGATGCCCGCCTCGTTGGACCGCTGCTCCACCGCGCGAAAGTCCACCAGCCCGCCCTCGGGGTCCAGCAGGTTGAAGGCGATGGTGCCGCCGCGCATCTCCATGTTCTCCGGCCCGTAGATGCGCACCATGGGCGCGCCGTTGCCGTGCCGCAGCGCCAGCATGTCGTTCAGCAGCGTTTCCGTCAGCCCCATGACGTGCGCGTTGATGCGCTCGATGCCGATCTCCTCCAGGAAGTCCAGCCCCGCGGGCACCGCCGCGATCCCCAGGTAGTTCAGCGTGCCGTCCTCGAACGCGCGGCCGGTGACGTGCTGCAGGTGCACGTCCTTGTTCTGCGCGCTCACGAAGCGCACGGTGCCGCCCGCGAACCAGGGGCGGTGCAGCTCGCCCAGCGCGTTGCGGCGCGCCAGCAGCACGCCCACGCCCGTGGGAAAGCCGAACATCTTGTAGAACGAGATGCAGACGAAGTCCGGCGCGTACCGGCGCAGGTCCAGCGGGTTGGTGGGGACGAACGCGGCGGCGTCCAGCAGCACGTGGTAGCCGTGGTCGTGCGCCAGCTGGATTGCGTCCAGCGAGTGCTTTACGCCGGAGAAGTTGGACTGCGCCGGAAAGGCGAACAGGTTGTGCGCGTTGCGGTCCGCGCCCGCCATGTGCTCCTCCAGCGCGTTCAGCCGCAGGTCGGGGCAGGGCGGCACGTAGCGCACGTCCGCGCCGTGCGCGCTGGCGAACTCGCGCAGGCCGTTGACCGAGTTGTGGTTGTCGGCCGTAAGGAGAATGCGGCCGCCCGGCTCCCACGGAAACGCCTCGCCCACCAGCTTCAGCGCGCCGCTGGCGTTCAGGGTAAAGACGACCTCGTACAGCTCGGGGTCGGCGTTGAAGTAGTCCAGCACGCGGGTGCGGGCGTCTTCGCACAGCTGCGTGGCGGCCAGCGAGGTGGGGTTTCGCGAGTGCGGGTTGCCGAACACGCTGCCGCACAGGAACTCCGCGTTGGCGCGCACCTGCCGCTCGGAGTAGAGCCCGGCGCCCGTGTAGTCCAGGTACACGTGCCCCTGCGCGTCCAGCCTGCTGAACTCGCGCCTTCTCAGCTCCTCGAACCGTGCGTCCATCGGCGTGGTCTTTTCGTGGGCGGATGTGCTGCGGCAATCATCGAAAATACGCCACAACGCCAGCAGAGGGAAGAGTTTGGACGGTAGGGGGATGCGGAGAGCCGAAGCGTCGGCGTGCTGCCGGGCCTCACCCCGGCCTGACATCCTGAGGAAGGCGCCGCGCCGCACAATCTGTTACGACTGGCTCAGAGCGCCGACCGAAGGATCTTGCCGGCAGACCCGAGCGGCCGGATCATGCGCTCTGAATCTGACCCCTCAGCAGGCGGAGAGGAGCCATGGGTTGCGCGTAAGTGCTGAGATGGCCGCTGGTTGCACGTGGCGCACTCCCTCACAGGGTGTTGCCAAACCTCACCCCGCGATTGACTTCCTGAGGGAGGCGCCGCGCCTGACCCGCCGCTACGAAGAAGCTTGGCGCCGACCGAAGGATCTAGCCGGCAGTACGAATGGGCTGGATCGCAACTCTGGATCTGGCCTTGGCGTGGCCGAGAGTAGATTCTTCGGTAGCGCGCAGGGGGTTGTGTAGTTTCTGGTTCCCCGTGGTGCGCTCCCTCAGGAAGTCACGCTTCGTTGTGAGTTTCGGGGTTTAGCAACACCCTCTCAGGCTCAGGACGACAGTGCACTCGCGGGAACCGATGGGCTTTGCCCGTTCCTCTCAGGACGATGCATCAGCGGCCAATGCCAGCGACATCAGTTCGGAGTCCCAGTAGTCGCCGTCCAGCTTGTAAGCCTGCGGCTCGACGCCGTAGGTGACGAAGCCGGCGGCGTGGTAGAGGGCGCGGGCGGCCTGGTTTCCGCTCTCGACGACCAGGGTGAGGCGCTCGACGCCATCCAGGGTACGGGCGTGGGCGATCAGGGCCTGCATCAGCGCGCGGCCCACGCCGCGGCCGCGCGCTTCGGGGGCCACGTACATCCCCCAGACGTGGGCGCGGTGGCGCGTCTTGAGGCCGGTCTGGCGCCCCAGCCCGGCAAGGCCCACCAGCGCCCCGCCGTCATCGAACGCACCGAACATCACGTCTTCGCGGCCGGCGCCACGGGCAAGGCGCTCGGCGATCCACGGCAGCGGGATGTCCACCTCGCTCTGGTAGGTGGAGCCGAACGCCGCCGGGCTCTCCTGCAGCCCCCGCAGCCGCAGCGCCTGGTACGCCGCCGCGTCGTCCGCGGTGAGGATCCTGATAGATTCCCCGTTCACCCGTTCACCCGTTCACCCGTTCACCCGTTCACCCGTTCACCCGTTCACCCGTTCACCCGTTCACCCGTTCACCCGCGGGATGGCCCGCGAAACGGCCGCGCCCTATCTTCCGGGACCGCCGTTCCCCTCGCTCCGACCCATGCGCCCGTTCCCGAAACTTCGCGTGCCGCGGATCCTGCTGCTGGTGCTGATCGGCTACGCCGCGTTCGCGGGGCTGGTGTGGCTGTTCGCCGAGCGGCTCATCTTTCTGCCACCGCGCCAGGTCTACACGCAGACGCCGGAGATCCTGCTGATCCCCCGCGAAGGCGGCGGCACCATCGCGGCCGTGCACCTGCGGAACCCGCGGGCGCGCTACACCCTGCTGTTCAGCCACGGCAACGGCGAGCACCTGGGCGACGACCTGCCCTTTCTGCGCGAGATGCGCGACGCCGGCTTCAGCGTGCTGGCGTACGACTACAGCGGCTACGGGCTCAGCACCGGCCGCCCCTCCGAGCGCGCCGCGTACGTGGACGTCGACGCCGCGTACCACTACCTGACGCGCACCGCGGGCGTGCCGCCGGAGCGCATCATCGCGCACGGGCGGTCGCTGGGCGGCGCGGTGGCGGCGGACCTGGCCAGCCGCCGGCCCGTCGCCGGGCTGGTGCTGGAGAGCACGTTCACCACCATCTTCCGCGTCGTCCGCAGCTATCCGCTGGTCCCGTTCGACCGCTTTCGCACCGCGGACAAGCTGCCGCGCGTAACGGCGCCCGTGCTGGTGATCCACGGCACGCGCGACGAGGTGGTGGCCTTTGCGCACGGGGAGCGGCTGTACGAGATGGCGCCCGCGCCCAAGCATCGGCTGTGGGTGCAGGACGCCGGGCACAACGACCTGCAGTGGGTGGCGGGCGAGCGGTACTGGGACGCGCTGCGGCGGTTCGCCGGCAGCCTGCCAGACGCGGGTGACGCAAAGGAGCAGGGATGATGTGGACGATGGGGATGTGCCGTGCTGGGCATTGGTCCTCGGCTACCGTGCCTGCCGTGCGTTTTGTGGAGGAAGAATGACGCCGGTTAAACGGGACAGAAAAGGCATTCCGTTCTATTCGGAACATGATATAGAACGTATAGCAGAGCGGTTCTTACGTAAGGTCGCCCCTCAATGTCTGACGCGGCCCATACGGCTGCCGATCTTTCGAATTGTCCGACAACTGCAAATGGAGGGCTGGTTCCAGTATGTCGCGGCTGATTTAGGTGAAGACTACTTGGGTGCGTACCACCTTACACAAAAGATCCTCTATGTCCACAAATCACTTCTTGAAGGCGATCCCCGTCTTGCCTTCACGGTAGCTCACGAACTCGGTCACTTCTATCTACATCGCAACATAGATCCAGAAGTTTTCAGAGATCGTCAGGCTGAGATGCCACCTGCCGACTTGGTTGATCTCGCAGAAGACGATCAGATCATCTTGGATAGTCCCCGTGAAATCGTTATGGGTCGATTCCAAGGCGATAATCCACGTTCTATCCTGGAGTGGCAGGCGAATCGGTTCGCAGGAGCTATCTTGGTACCGAGTAGTACGTTGGAGACTGCGCTCGTTGCCGTACAACGGCATATCGGAATCAATCGACATCTAGGCGTGGTGTGGCTTACGAACCAGCGTGGAAGCTACGCGGATTTCTACTCGACAATCCGAATCTTGGCGGAGCGCTATGAAACGTCTCAGTCTGTCGTTCGGATAAGGCTCTATTCGTTAGGGTTGGTGAGAGAACAAGGAATACCAGTGCCTTTGCGGCGCCTGGGAGATGTTGTTGGAGAAGCGCTAAACGATCTGTTTTCTGGACGAAATCACTAATGTGAAGGAGCCTGCGTGATGCGGACGATGGGGATGCTGGCGGCTGCCTGCGCGCTGGCGGCGTGCTCTGCGCCGGACCAAGCGCCCGCGCGTCGGGCGGAGGAGGTCGCCGCGGCGGACAGCGCGCCCGTGCGGCAGGCGGTGGACACGGTGCCGGCGGGCGGGGCGGGGCAGATGATCCGCATCCATCCATCTCTGCCGCCGCATGGCGTAACCCTGCACGGCGCCGAGTCGGCCGTGGACAGCATCGTCGTCTCCGTCGACGGGCGGACGGTCCAGACGCTGAAGCCGCGCGAGAACTCGCTTCCGCCGGGGGTGGACATGGAGCGCCTGTCCACCATCGACCTGGATTTCGACGGCTACGCGGACCTCGCCTTCCTGTCGTACTCGGCGATGGCCAACTCGCGCAGCGAGTACTGGCGCTTCGATCCGCAAACCCGGCGCTTCGTCGCGGCGGGCGAGTGGGAGACGCTGACGCCCGATTCCCCCGCGCGCGAGCACGCCACCTTCAACCGCGGCGGGCACGGCGGCCGCATGTGGACCGCCGCGCGCCTGCGGTGGGCGAACGGCCGCCTGGTGACGGTGCGCGAAGAAGAGCAGACGTCGCTGGATGCCGACCGCTACGTCCACATCGTCCGCCACCCCCGCGGTGCCGAGCTGGTGGAGGCGAAGCGCGACACGCTGGAGGATGAAGCCGAGCTGCGTGCCGGCCCCACGTGGATGACTCCGTGACGCGCGTCGCATCCATCCACCGGACGCCAAGGCGGGCACCTGCTCCGGCGTCCGGGGTACAGGCACCGCCGCGGGCCTGAACATCGGTTTCCGCGGCCCACGCCTTTCCCCGATCGCCCTCCCCGGAGTTTCCTGAGATGAAGAAGTTTCCCCTGTTCGCGCTGGTCCTGTTCGCCGCCGCCGGATGGCTGTACTTCACGCCGTACATGGCCGTCAACAAGCTGCAGGCCGCCGCCGAGCGTGGCGACAGCGAGGCGCTGAACGACATGGTGGACTTTCCCGCGCTGCGCACCAGCCTCAAGGGCGAGGTGCAGAGCACGGTGGCGCGGGGGATCTCGCGGGACAACAACCACTTCTCCGCGATCGGCGCCGCCGTGGCGGGCGTGATCGTGGAGCCGATGGTGAACGCCGCCGTCACGCCCGAGGGGATCAGCCTGCTGATGAAGGGCCGCACCCCCACGGACAACGAAGGCGGCGAGGATTCGGGGGACGGCAAGAGCTGGCGCGACGACGTGAAGATCGCGCGGAGGTACGAGGCGTCGGACAAGTTCGTGGTGCAGTACCGCGACCGCGAATCCGGCGATCAGCAGATGGCGCTGGTGATGCGCCGCGACGGCCTGCGCTGGCGCCTCAGCGGTGTCCGCTTCGGCGCCGACGCCGCGAAGTAGCCCGCCGCTCCGCGTACGAACGAGGCCCACCCGCCGATGCCCGCTGGTGGGCCTTTTGTTGGCCGGAACGACCGTGGATCGTGGACCCTGTCACTGGGCCAGCCTGGTCCCGGGCGATTGATGCTCCGGTGCGATTCTGATCCGGCAACGTGCCGTCCGCCCGCTGGAGCGAATGAATTCGCCGCTGGAAAATCGCAAAGTCCGCCTGCGCGGACTCGCGAACCGCGGAATCCACCTCGCCGATCGAGCATCCGCGCATCCGATCACCTGTTCGCTGTAACCTGTCCCCTGTAACCTGTCCCCTGCCGTCGCCCGTCTGGCCTCCGCCGTCCACCACGCCTATCTTGCGCGCATGGTATCACTCTTCGACATCCTGGGACCCACCATGGTCGGCCCCTCCTCGTCGCACACGGCGGGCGCGTGCCGCCTGGGCCTGATAGCGCGCGCCGTCGCGGGCGGCATGCCGGACCGCGTGCGCATTCAGCTGCACGGCTCCTTCGCCGCCACGGGCGAGGGGCACGGGACGCACCGCGCCATCGTGGGCGGCCTCGTCGGCCTTGAGCCGGACGACCTGCGCCTGCGCGAAGCCTACGCCGAGGCGCAGGCCGCCGGGCTGCAGTGGACGTTCGAGGAGGTGGATCTGGGCGACGACGCGCATCCCAACACCGCCATCTTCCACGTGGAGCGCGGCGAAGACCGGCTGGTGGTGCGCGGCGCCTCGCTGGGCGGCGGCCGGGTGGAGGTGTCCGAGATCGACGGCTTTCCCGTGGCGCTCACCGGCGGCTACCACACCGTAGTCCTGCTGGCGCACGACGAGCCCGGCACCATTGCCTGCGTGGCCACCATCATGGCCGGCCACCACGTGAACCTGGCCACCATGCGCGTGGACCGCACCGGCCGGCACCAGGACGCCATGATGACCATCGAGGCCGACGAGCCCGTGAGCGACGCGGCCCTGGCGGCGATCCGCGGGTTTCCGTGGCTGCGCTGGGCCCGCGCCGTTCCCAAGATCGCCTGAGGAGGCAGGGAATAGGGAACAGGGAATAGGGAATAGCGGGCCTGACGGCCCTGGACGGCACCGGGATCCGTCGGGGTGCGCTGGTTTTTGCAGGCTGTTCCCTGTTCCCTATTCCCTATTCCCTGCAGTCCGGCCATGCACAAGTCCATCGAATCCCTCGTCCGCGACGCAGAGCAGTCCGGCCGCCCGCTGCCGCAGGTGGTGCTCGACACCGAGGCCACCGAAACCGGCGTGCCGCAGGAGCAGATCCGCGCGCGCATCGCCCGCACGCTGCAGGTCATGCGGCGCGCCATCGACGAGGGGCTCGAGGGCAAGGTGCGGTCGGCGTCGGGGATGACGGGCGGGCGCTCCAAGAAGCTGTGGGACAACGGCCCCAACATCCTGGGCAGCCGGGTGACGGCCACGCTGGCCCGCGCCATCTCCACGCTCGAGGTGAACGCCGCCATGGGGCTCATCGTCGCCGCGCCCACGGCCGGGGCGGCGGGGGTGCTGCCGGCCATCCTGATCTCGGTGGACGAGTTCGCCGAGGGCGGGATGGGCGAGGAGCGGCTGGTGGATGCCATGCTGGTGGCCGGCGGCGTGGGCGGCGTCATCGCCCAGCGCGCGTCGCTGGCCGGCGCCGAGGGCGGATGCCAGGCGGAGACGGGCACCGCCGCCGCCATGGGCGCCGCCGCCGTCACCTGGCTGCACGGCGGCTCGCACGAGCAGATCCAGACCGCCATTGCGCTGTGCCTGCAGGGGATGCTGGGACTGATCTGCGACCCCATCGGCGGGCTGGTGGAGATTCCCTGCATCTACCGCAACGCGTCGGCCGCCATGCAGGCCATCGCCGCGGCCGAGATGGCGCTGGCGGGGCTGGACTTTCCCGTAACCGCCGACGAGGTGATCGACGTGATGGGCGAGGTGGGGCGCCGCATGCCCAGCGCCTACCGCGAAACGGCGATGGGCGGCCTGGCCGCCACCCCCAGCGCCCGCCGCCTGGTGCAGATCCGCCCCACCTCGCGCCCCTCCGGCGCCAGCCGGTAGGCGGAGCGGCGGTTCGGGACCGAGGTTCGGCGAACGGGTCCGCACTGCGTCGGCGGGCGCCCCCTCCGCTCGCTTAGGCTCGCACCTCCCCCAAGTCTGGGGGAGGTTGGGGTGGGGCAGGGATTCGGGCGGTTCGATGGGGGATCGCACTGCGTCGGCCGGCGCCCCCCGCCCCGGCCCTCCCCCGCAAACAGCGCGGGGGAGGGTGACGCGCCCGACAGGCATTTCGGAGCAGGATCGAATTCTCCCCTCTCCGTGAGGAACGAACGGGGAGGGGCCGGGGGAGGGGCCCCCGGCGGGCGCCAGTTCGATGCAATTCGCCGAGCCGCGATCCATCGGCACCCCAACCTCCCCCAGCAGTTTTGGGGGAGGGGGCGAGCCTAAGCGAGCCGGAGGGGGCGCCCGCGCCGAACCGTCCGGAGCGCGACCGAATGCTCCCCTCTCCGTGAGGAACGAACAGGGAGGGGCCGGGGGAGGGGCCCCCGGCGCGCGCCAGTTCGATGCAATTCGCCGAGCCGCGATCCATCGGCATCCCCAACCTCCCCCAGCAGTTTTGGGGGAGGTGCGAGCCTAAGCGAGCGGAGGGGGCGCCCGCCGCTCGCGCCGAATTGACCGAAGCGCGATCGAAGTCCCGCCCATCCGCCGCGCGAGGCTGGACACGCCGCCCCGCGGGTGAAACTTTGTCTCCTGGCCTCGCGTACCCCGACGGACGATGGGAACTGCAACGATCGCGATGATCATCGCCATTGGCTTGGCGGCCAGGTGGGTGATCACCGCAATAAAGGGCGAAGGCGGAGGGGGCGGATACGAGCTTGCGAGCCGTGACGCCCAGATCCAGCGCCTGCGCGAAGAGATGGATGGCCTGCACGGCGAGGTCCGCCGCCTGGCCGAAGAGCAGTCGTTCATGGTGCGCCTGCTCTCGGAGGGCGGCGCGCGACCCGCCGGCGAGCTTTCCGCACCCGAGCGGCCCGACGGCCACAACCCGGAGACAACGTGATGGTGACCCGCGAGGACGTGGTGAACTTCCTCAACCGGATGGAGCTGGACTTCGAGGAAGTAAGTGAAGGAATGTGGCTGGCGTACCCCGGCGGCGCCGAGGGCGGCACGCCCGTGGTGCTGAGCTATGCGCCGCCGCTGCTGGTGTTCCGGATGAAGGTGCTGGACCTGCCCAGCGACGTCGAAAAGTGCACCCAGCTGTACAAGCAGCTGCTGCAGGCCAACGCCAGCGACCTGGTGCACGCGGCGTACGGGCTGGAAGAAGACGACGTCATCCTTACCGAGTCGCTGGAGCTGGAAAACCTGGACTTCAACGAGTTCCAGGCCACCATCGACTCGTTCGGCATGGCCATGGCCACGCAGATGGAGTCGCTGTCCGCCTTTCGCGACTGCTGAAGGCGGCGGTACCTGAACGTATGATGCCACCGGCGCAACGGCCCGGCCCCCCGGCCGCGCCCCCCCGCCGGGGAACCCGATACGGCTGAACGAGCGATGGGAATCTTCGACAAGCTTTCGCTGCTGATCCGGTCCAACCTGAACGACCTGATCGCCCGGGCCGAGAACCCGGAAAAAATGCTCGAGCAGGTCATCATCGACATGCGCGAGCAGCAGACCCGGGCCAAGCAGGAGGTGGCGCTGGCCATCGCCGAAGAGCGCAAGCTCAAGTCGCAGGTGGAAAGCGAGGCCAAGCAGGCGCAGGAGTGGGAGCGCCGCGCCATGCTGGCCCTGCAGCAGGGCCGCGACGACCTGGCCCGTCAGGCGCTGCTGCGCCAGCAGGAGTACGCCGAGCGTGCCCGCAGCATGCACGAGACCTGGACGCGCCAGGCCGCCGACACCGAAAAGGTGAAGGACGCGCTGCGGCAGCTGCAGGTGCGCATCGAGGAGGCGCAGCGCAAGAAGAACCTGCTGGTGGCCAAGCAGAAGCGCGCGCAGGCCCAGAAGCGCATCCACGAGACCATGGCGGGTCTCAGCGACCAGTCGGCGTTCCAGACCTTCGAGCGCATGGCGCAGAAGATCGAGCACACCGAGCGCCTGGCCCTGGCCGCCGCCGAAGTGTCGGAAGAACTGTCCGGCGACCCGCTGGAAAAGCAGTTCAAGGCGCTGGAGGCGGGCTCGTCGTCCGAGGACATCGAGTACCGGCTGCTGGAGATGAAGCAGAAGATGGGGATCGCGCTTCCCCCCGGCGCGCCGGCGGCCCAGCCGTCGCTGCCGAGCCAGGGATCGCAGAGCTCGCTTCAGCTGGGCACCGGCGCCTCGGCGGCGGTGCCCCCCGCGGCGCCGCAGCCCACCGTGCACGACGCCGAGATCGTGGCCGACGACGGCTCGGCGTACACGGCGCAGGAGCGCGCGCCCTTTGCCCCGCTCCCCCCGGCGCCCTCCGACGCCACGCAGGCGCAGGGCCCGGGCGTGAACGACCGCGACCTCGCGGCCCAGATCGACGCGCTGAACCGCGGCTGATCCGCCGTCCGGTGAGCGGGCGCAGACGAGCGCGGGGCCGGCATCCGAACGATGCCGGCCCCGCGTTTCTGCGTCCTGCCGCACAAGGATTCTCCCGCGGTTTACTCCTGCGAATACACACAATTGGTAATTGGACGATTGGCATCATCGGGCCAGGTCTGCGTGCAGGACTGAAGCACGTACGACTCACCGCCGATCGTCATGCGGTAGCCGTATTTTGCCGTGCACGTATACCAGCAGGCAAATGCCTGCGCCGGCAGCGCCAGGGAGGCGAGCAGAGCGATTGCGGCTGCACGCACGGTTCCGCGGCGGATGAATGGGCGCATTGTCATATCATTGGTGGCCGTGATCGGTAAGTGTGTGTTTAAGAATCCCTGCGCTCGCGCCCGGATGTCATTTCGAAGGAGGCGCCACACCGCACCATCGGCTCGCCCGAAATCCTGCGCGCCGACTGAGAAATCTACTGTCTGCTGCTGGTGCCCCGCCGCACCGCTCCGGC
>NZ_DASWNM010000101.1:0-17592 GCF_036399255.1 Longimicrobium sp. | reverse complement strand
GCGCCGCCCGCCGCGATGTTGCAGCCGTTGGTGAGCGTGGCGTTGCTGCGGAAGCGGAATCCGCCCGCCGCGCGCACCGCGAACTCGTTGTTGGCCACCGCCTCGATGCTGTCCGTGGTGGACGCGTCGCCGAACACCTTGGCGCCCGTGTGGCCGTTGGTGCTGGCGCGGTAGCCGAAGGCCATGCTGTAGTCCGCGTCGGCCGTGCTGGTGTAGCCCAGGGCCACCGCCGCGCTGCCGTCGCTCCAGTTGTTGTGGCCGATGGCGACCCCCGCCGTCTTCAGCACGTCGTTGTTCAGCCCCAGCGCCATCCCGCAGGTGCCGATGTTGCTTCCCGAGCCCCACACCCTGTTGCCGCTGCCGATGGCCGTGCCGCACTGCGCCGACACCTCGACCGTGTTCTGGTTGCCCAGCGCCACCGAGTAGTTGCCGGCCGCCGTGACCAGGGCCCCCGCCGCGACGGAGTAGTAGCCGATGTTGCTCTCGTCGAACTGGCCGCCCGCGTCGGCGTAGCCGGCGCGGAACGCCACCTTCTGCGGGTGCCACATCATCCGCGACCCCGCGCCGCTCGCGGGGATGATGCCGATGCCGATCTGCCCCAGCGCCACCACCCCGCCGGCCGAGTCCACGCGGAAGCGGTCGCCCGCCGGCGAGCCGGAGCGCAGCTGCAGCAGGATGTCGGACTGCGCGGCCGCGGGCGCGGCGGCGGTGAGCGCCACCAGGGCGGCGGACTTCAGCAGGGCGCGCATCATGGTCGGCCGTACGGTCGGGGGTGGTTGCGCGGGCGGACCCGTTCCGTCCGCGCGGGGGGCGCTCCACACGCCTCCGCTTCTGCCGGCGGAAGGCCCCCGCGCGGCGGCTGCGCCGCCGGGGCCGGGTCCCGCCGCAAGGTGCCCGCGGGTCAGGGCGCGGGCGGTGCGGCCAGCGCTTCCAGCCGGGCGATCCGCGCCTCCATCTCCGCGTTGCGGGCCTCCGAGGCCGCGGCGCGCGCCCGGAGCGCTTCGTTTTCGGTGCGCAGGGCCTGGATCTGTGCCGCCTGCTCCTCCATCCGCGACTGCATCTGCAGCGTGCGCCCGTCCAGCGCCTTGATGCCCGCGAAGTTCACCCCGTCGATGTCCAGGTGGCCGATGGCCAGCGGCTCCGTGCCCAGCCCGAACTCGCGCCAGAAATCTTCCGCGAACGGCCCCATGTGCCGCGACTGGCGCCCCTCGTCCGTGTAGTTCCAGGTGTTGACCGGAATGCGGCGCATGCGGTCCAGCACGTCGTCGCCGTCCACGTCCAGGAAGTTTTCCTTGAGCGTCCGGCTGGATGCGCAGGTGATGGAGGCGCCGCCCGCCGCGATGTTGCACCCGTTGGTGAGCGTGGCGTTGCTGCGGAAGCGGAATCCGCCCGCCGCGCGCACCGCGAACTCGTTGTTGGCCACCGCCTCGATGCTGTCCGTGGTGGAGGCGTCGCCGAACACCTTGGCGCCGGTGTGGCCGTTGGTGCTGGCCCGGTAGCCCAGGGCCATGCTGTAGTCCGCGTCGGCCGTGGTCCGGTACCCCAGCGCCACCGCCGCGTCGCCGTTGCTCCAGGCGTTCTGCCCGATGGCGACGCCCGCCGTGTTCAGCACGTCGTTGTTCAGCCCCAGCGCCACCCCAAACGAGCCGGTGGTGGCGATGAAGTTGCCGCTCCCCAGCGCGATTCCCGCCTGCGCGCCCGACTCGATCGTGTTCTGGTAGCCCATGGCGAACGAGTAGATCCCCGCCGCCGTGGTCAGCGCGCCGCCGGCCCACGAGTAGTAGCCGATGTTGGCCTCGTCCCACTGCCCGCCCGCGTCCACGTACCCGGCGCGGAACGCCACCTTCTGGGGGTGCCACATCATGCGCCACCCCGCGCCGCTCGCGGGAATGATCCCGTATCCGATCTGGCCCAGCGCGATCACGCCGCCGGCCGAGTCCACGCGGAAGCGGTCGCCCGCGGGGGTGCCGGAGCGCAGCTGCAGCAGGATGTCGGACTGCGCGGCCGCGGGCGCGGCAAGGGTGGCGAGCGCCAGCGCGGCGCACAGGGAAGACAGGAAGCGATGCATGGCCGGTCCTTCCGGTAAAGGGGTGGGGACGCGGCAGCCTGGCTCATCCGCCGGCCGGCCGAAGAACTTCCCCGGCTCGGTGCGGCCGGCGCCCCTCGCGGGCCCGGCCGCCAAACGGTCCCGCGGGCGTGGCCGCCGAGGCCGCGCCCGCGCGATGGTGCGGGATCAGTTCGGGCGCACCCGGATGCGCTGCTTCTCGTTGCGCAGCCTGCCGCCCTGCACCACGATGCGCCCGCCCGTGACGTTCACGTTGCTGGTCACGCTGTACCTGCCCGTGATGCGCAGGTTGCGCATGTTCACGTTCGAGAGCCCGCCGCCGATGGTGTTGCTGGCCCCCGCCAGGATCACCCGCCCCGTCCCCTGGAAGGTGCCGTTGTTCCCCATCACCAGGTCCCCGCTGACGGTAAGGTCGAAGGACGACAGGTTGATGAACGGCTGCGACGTGGCCCCGTCGGTCATGATGACGTTGGGCACCGCCGTGTTCTGAACCAGCAGCGGGTAGTTGGTCCGATCGCCGGGGATGATCACCGAGTCCTGCGCCCCGGGGTGCATGTTGTTGTCCCAGTTCAGGTTGGTGAGCCAGTGGGTGTCCGTCTCCCCGTCCCATTTGCGCGTCATCCCGTTCACGAACATGGGCGTGGAGCCCTGGATGCGCCGGCCCCGGGCGAACAGCGTGGAGTTGCCGTACGTCGTGTATACCACGCCCATCCCCTTGGCCCCGCCCGCCAGGGCGGCGGGGGCCGACGGCACCGCGGTGCCGTCGCTGGAGGTCAGGGTAATGGTGTCGACCTGGGTGGTCTTGACGTTGCCGTAGCGGTCCATGGCCCGGACCGTCACCGGGTAGTTCATGCCGTAGTTGGCCGGCGCCGCCGTGCCCGCCGTGAAGTAGGCGGCGCAGGGATCCGTCGTCTCACCCGTGCGGTAGATCGGCAGCTCCGTGTAGACGCCCGTCCGGTTGATGAAGGCCGTGGGCGATGCCGGGGTGCCCGCCGTGCGCACCGAGCAGATCTGCCGCTGGCCCGGGTAGTCGGTCACGAACGGGTCCGCCGCGGGGCTCCCCGCCAGCACCGTCACCGTGGTGGCGCCCAGCGCGGTCGCCCGCTCGCGCAGCCGGCGCACGCTCGCCGTGTCCTGCCGCTCCTCGATGCTTTCCGTCATCCGCGTCTCCGAGTCCTGCACCGCGAGATAGGCGAAGCCGATGGAGAACGGATCGGCGCCGGCGCCACCGCCGGCGACGGGCGTCATGGGGTAGCGGAAGGCGAAGGTCACCAGCCCGCCGAAGTCGTTGGCGTTGGCGGCGACGGGAAGCGTACGGCTGGTGGGTGTGCTGGCGTTGCGGGTGACGAACCCGTACGGAAAGATGCCGGTGACGTTCGCGGGAAGCGGGATGGCCGCCACCTCGGCTTCGGTGAAAACCTGCAGCACGTCGGGGTTGATGCCCTGCAGCCGGCCGCTTTCGCCCAGGCTTACCGCGCCGCTGGGCACGATCTGCGGCGCCAGCGAGGCAGCGGCGGGAACCGACGTGCCGTCGAACCGCAGCAGCGACGTGAACGGGGTGCCGGTGATCGTCGGCTGGTTGGGGGACACCTGCGTGATGGGGATCATCGTCAGGTTGCTGAGCGGCGCCCCGGAGGTGTTGCGTACCCGGAACGTCGCGACGACGAACCGCTGTCCGCCCGTGGAGCGCGTCCCCTCGGAGAACGTGGTTGTGGAGAGCGCCTCGAGCGTGATCCCGCTCGCGATGGGGTTCAGTGCGTCGCTGGGCCCGGCGGGCATCGCGACCGCCCTGCTGCTGGCGGCACCGCCGTTCTCGGAGCCGTCCGCGCCGGTAATGGTGACTACGTAAACACCCAGGGGCAGGGGCGCTGGCTTGGGCTCGGGCCCGGGCGTCTGCGGATCCGTGGGCTGGTCCGCGCACGCGGCCAGAGTTGCCGCGAGCAACGCGGCTACAGTAAGGGCACGGGGGATAGACACGTTCACCAGGACCGTGCAGAAGGGTGGCTGACGCAGAGGCGGCCGGGGGCGCGGCGCGAAGCGCGGCGAAGCCGACCGTCGGGAGCCCGGCCGCGCGAGGCGGACGGGAAGGGAGTGGCGACAGGGCACCATGGATGGTGCCCTGGATCTCTGCCTTGGGGCTGCAAACCTGCCGTCAGGGTCTCGCCGGACCCTGCCGGCAGGGTCCGAACCGGCTCAGGGCTCGAGGATGATGGTATTCTGAAGCAGCTGCGTCAGCGCCTGCAGCTTGCCCAGGTCCTGCACCACCGGCGCCGCGAACGACGCGCGGGTTTCCTGCTCGTTCCCGGAAGCCTGGATCTCGGGAGCAACGATCTGGTCGGCCATGGTAGAATCCGGATGATGGAGGCGATCGTTCGCGGCAGGAAGCGGCAGAAAGCGCCGCGTGCACTGCACCTGTAACAGGATGCAATGATTACCCTGAACAACGTAGATGTCAAGGGTTTTTCACGCCCGCCTGCTACGCCCGTTCTTCGCCTCAGCGCCAGGGCGGGGACGCCCGAACCGCTTCTGATACGCGGGCTTGGAGCAGATGGGGGTCCGCATAGGTTTCTGCCCCGAGCGCCAGGTTGAAAACAGGTGTTTCAGCCATGCGGCGCAGCAGGCCCAGCACCCCCGGCGCGGCGTGCGGATCGGCCAGCAGCCAGGGCGACTGGCGGATCAGCTGGCCCAGGGCGGCGGCGGGGTGCGCCCGCTCCAGCCGGGTGGGCTGGTCCGCCCGCACCCGGGGCAGCAGCACGCCGGCCAGCGGCGCCGAGACGCGCAGCCGGCCGGGCCCGAAGCGCGACGGGTCGGTGGGGGTGCGGCGGCCCAGCGAGCGCCCCGCCACGAAGCCGTCGTCCAGGGTAAAGCGGCGGGGCCATCCCTCCACCACCACCTCGCCGGCGCCGCCGGCGCGCGCCACCACCTGGTCGTCGGCCAGCCAGTCCCAGCCGGCGCGGATCAGGTTCACGCAGGTGCTGGTCTTGCCGCTGTGGCTGTCGCCCACCAGCAGCCAGGCGCCTCCGCCGGGCGCCACCACGGCCGCCGCGTGCAGCAGCGCCCGTCCCAGCCGCCCCAGCAGCAGCGCGGCGCAGATGGTCAGCGCGCCGGACAGGTCGCTCGCGGCGGGCGCGCTCCCGCGGCGCAGCGCGACGGCGGCGCGCATGCGGGGCAGGTCCACCGTCCCCCACAGGGCGCCGTCGGGGGTGGCCAGGCACACGCGCGCGGCGGCCGCGTCCCCCCAGCCGCGCACGTTCAGCAGCTCCACCATCGGCTCGCCGGCGGGAAGATCGAAGGGGCGGGCGCGGCCGGGAAGCAGCCGCATGCGGGCCGCGGGGCGGGCGCCGGCGGGGGTGGGGCGGGCCTCCAGGGGAATCCATCCCGCCGCCGCGCCGGCCAGCGACGGGTGCACGCGCAGGGCGAGCGCGCCGTCGGCCAGCAGGCCGACGGACGAAGACGCGCCGCCCCCGGGGGGGACGGCGCGGTCGGCCGGAAGGTCGTTCACGGGGTCAGACGGCGGCGGCAAGGGCGCGGGCGGGGTATCTCAGCGACACCAGCCGCAGGGGCGCCGGGGCGCCGGCCGCGATGGGCTGCCAGGGGGTGCCGGGGTAGTCGCGCAGCCAGTCCGTCTTTCCCAGGCTGCGCGCGCAGCGCATGCAGGGAAACGCGTCGAACGGGTCGGCGGGGTCGCGCGGCGCGCTCTGCGCCCGCAGCGCGCGCAGCCCCTCCTGGTAGCGGGGCCACACGTCGGCGAAGCGGGTGACGTTCAGGTCGGCCGCCACGTCGCGCGTGTTGTCGCCGTACTCCGAGAGCTGACAGCACAGCGAAAGCCGGCCGCGCGCGTCCACGTAGGTGCGCTTGCCCTGAAAGCTCTCGCACACCGGCTCGGGCCCGTCCGCCGGGTAGCCGAAGTCCAGCTGCAGCGCCGTGCGGCGCCCCGGCTCGGCGGCCAGCGCCCACACCTCGTCGCGCACGCCGGCCCACTCGCCCGGGGGCAGGTCGCTGTCGCGCGCGGCGCTGCCGGGCACCGGCTGGGGAAGGATGAAGTGCATCCGCACGCACCCCATGGCCTCGGCCAGGTCGGCCGCGGCGCGCAGCTGGTGGCGGTCGCGGCGGTCGATGACGATGGAAAGCGCGGCGGGGATGCGGCGGCTGGTGAGCAGGGCCATGGCCAGCAGCACCCGCTTGAAGCTGCCGCGGCCGCGCTCCTCGTCGTGCACGGCCTCGGTGGCCCCGGACAGGCTCACCCGCACCGACTCGGGCGGGTGCCGGTCCAGCGAGGGCATCATCCGCCGCATGTGCCAGCCGTTGGTGACGAAGCGGTAGGGCACACCGCGGGCGTGCAGCCCGGCCGTGATCTCGTCCCACCGGGGGTGCAGCGTGGGCTCGCCGCCGGTCAGGCTGGCCGTCACCTGTCCGGCGCCGAACAAGGCGAGCGCGTCGTCCACCGTCCGGAACAGCAGCTCCGGCGGCAGGTTGCGAACGGTGGTGACGTCGTCGCGAATGCAGTGCGGGCACCGCAGGTTGCAGTGCTCGGTAAGGGCAAAGCCCAGGTACATCATGTCAGGGGACCCGCGGGGGCCGTGCGCCGGCTCAGAAGCAGGTGCTGCCTACCTGGCAGGTGCCGTCGATGATCTCGCCGTTGGCGGTCTGCAGCGTAAGCTCGGTCAGGCGCGGCAGGTCGTCCACGCGCGGGGCCTGCCAGCTGCGGCGGCCGTCGGCGGCGAGGATCTGCGAATCGGTGCCCTTGGACTGTGCGGGATTGCTCATTTGGCTCACGTAGAAGCGCCCGGAAGGCCGGGAAGGTGGAGCCGGTGCGGGCCAGGTGGAAGCCGCGGCCGGGGAGGAGCTGAAATGCCGGCGGGGCGCAATCCACGAATTCCCGCGGGTCAATGGTAACGTCCCGGACCCTCCGGCGCAACGCGCTTCGGCTCGCCCGAATCCACCCCCGTCCGCGGGAGGGCGCCGCGCATCGCGGGCCCCGGTCCCTCCAGCCATGCCGGGCGCGCGGCGGTGCGATGCGAATCCGGCGATTCTGGAAATTTTGCGCGCGAAGCCGCCGGGCGCCGAATCCACCGGGTCCCCCCAGGACCCTGTCCTCCGCGGAGGAAGCAGAGGAAGCGGAGTGGTCTTCCCTGCCTGCTCCGTTCACTCCGTTGACTCTCGTGCGGCCGCCTCCCATTCTTGGCGGCCGGGACGAATTGCGGCGGGGGACTGGAAAACCGCGGCCCGATCGTCCATATTGTTCCCTTTCGCACCGCCGACACGATCCGGGGTACCCGTACGCATGACCGTTGCCTCCGCCGCCGTTCTCCTTCCCGACGCCGCGCCCGGTGCCGATCCGCTGGACGCGGCGCGCGAGGTGCTGCGCCGGTACTGGGGGTACCCCGACTTCCGGCCGGGGCAGGACCAGGCGATCCGCAACGTGCTGTCGGGGGGCGACTCGCTCACCATCATGCCCACCGGCGGCGGCAAGAGCCTGTGCTACCAGGTGCCGGGAACGCTGCTTCCCGGGGTGACGCTGGTCGTCTCCCCCCTCATCAGCCTGATGAAGGACCAGGTGGACGCGCTGGACGCGGCGGGCGTCCCGGCGTCGTTCATCAACAGCACCCTGCCGCAGGGCGAGATGGCGGCGCGGCTGGACGCGGCCCAGCGCGGCGACATCAAGCTGCTGTACGTGGCTCCCGAGCGCTTCGACGCCGACGGGTTCCGGCGCCGGCTGGCCGACATCCCCGTCTCGCTGCTGGCGGTGGACGAGGCGCACTGCGTAAGCGAGTGGGGCCACGACTTTCGTCCCAGCTACCTGCGCCTGCGCGAGGTGCGCAAGCTGCTGGGCGACCCGCCCGTGGCCGCGCTCACCGCCACCGCCACCGAGGAGGTGCGCGCCGACATCGTGCGCCAGCTGGGGCTGCGCGACCCGGCGGTGCTGGTGACCGGCTTCGACCGGCGCAACCTGGTGTGGCACGTCCTGCAGGCCAAGAACGAGAGCGAGAAAGACCGGCTGCTGCTGCGGCTGCTGAAGGGGCGCGACGGGTCGGCGATCATCTACGCCAGCACCCGCAAGGCGGTGGACGCCATCACCGCCCTGCTGAACGGGATGGGGACGCGGACGGTGGGATACCACGCCGGCCTTCCCGACCGCGACCGCAAGCGCATCCAGGACGAGTTCATGTCCGGCGCGGTGCGCGTCGTCGTCGCCACCAACGCGTTCGGGATGGGGATCGACAAGCCCGACGTGCGGGTGGTGATCCACTACAACCTCCCCGGCAACCTGGAGGCGTACTACCAGGAGGCGGGGCGCGCGGGGCGCGACGGCGGCGACAGCGACTGCGTGCTGCTGCACGCCCACCGCGACAAGTTCACGCACGAGTACTTCATCAACTCCGCGTATCCCCCCCGCCGCGCGGTCGAGGGGATGATGCGCGCGCTGCGCAGCGGGTGCACGGCGGAGGGCCTGTTCACCCTCCCCATCGCCGAGCTGGGGCGCACGGTGGACGGGGTCAAGGACGACCGCCAGGCGGCCTCCGCCGTCCGGGTGCTGGAGCAGTTCGGGCTGGTGCGCCAGTCGTACGGCAACGGCCCGCAGCCGGTGCGCGTGCGGCTGCTGGCGCGCCCGGACCGCATCTCTCGCGAGCTGGGCGAGCGGCCGGCGGAGCTGGGCTTTCTTCGCGCGCTGTGGAAGGGCGGGGGCGGCGAGGCGCTGTACCGCGGCGCCATGCTGGACTGGCGGATGCTGGACCGCGCCGCGGGCGAGCGGGGCGGCGCGCTTCCCCTGCTGCGCGCGCTGGGCGACGAGGGGTTCGTGGAGTGGCGCGCGCTGACCGGCGAGGGCGTGTGGGTGCTGGACCGCGAGACGCACGTGGGCCAGCTGCCCATCGACTGGCGGGGGCTGGACGAGCGCAAGCGGCGGGAAGAGGCCAAGCTGCGCGAGATGCAGCGCTACGCCTACGCCGAGGGGTGCCGCCGCGGCTTCGTGCTGCGCTACTTTGGCGACCCGGCGGCGATGAAGGAGTGCGGCGCCTGCGACAACTGCCTGGGCACCAGCCCGGTGGGCGGCCGCGCCGGCGGCGAGCCCGCCGAGCCCCGCCTGCGCGCCGACCGCGTGCGCGAGCGGCTGCAGGCGCTGCGCGCGGAGCAGGCGAAAAAGGCGGGCGGCATCCCGGCGCAGATGGTGTGGGACGACGCGCTGCTGGAGCGGCTGGCGCAGGAGCATCCGCGGCGCCCCGAGGCGCTGGCGTCCGTCCGGGGGGTGGACCGCGCCTTCATGGACACGTACGGCCACGCGGTGCTCAGTGCCGTCAACGAGGCGCTGGACGCCAACCGCGCCCGCACCCGCGTTCCCGACGGCGACCGGCCCCGCACCCAGCGCGACCGGAATCGAGGCGCGCTTCCGCCGGAGCCGGCGGGGGCCGCGCCGCCCACCGCGGAGCAGCGCGAGGTGTACGGCCGCCTGCGGGTCCTGCGCTCGCAGCTGGCGAAGGAGCAGGAGCTGCCCGCCTACTGCGTGTTCGCCGACAAGACGCTGGTGGAGCTGGCGAAGCGGCACCCCACCAGCAAGGACGAGATGCGCAGGGTGCCCGGCATCGGCCCCGCCAAGATCGAGAAGTACGGCGACGCCTTCCTGGAGCTCCTGCGCCAGGGCTGAGCCCCGCGAAAGATCAAAAGATCGGGGGTACAGAGGAGCAGAGAAAAACCGGAGGAGCAGAGGCCGCGCTCCCTCTGCTCCTCTGGCCGTTCTCCGTTCCTCTGTACCCCTTATCAGTTTCCCTCCTTGCGGATTCCGCCACCGCCTGCCGCTTCGCGCAAACAGCGGTTCCACAAGTGGATGGCGTCGTCATCTTTCCCGCCCGGCCCCGGGCCCTTAATTTGCCCCAGCTTTGGCGATGCTTTTGATGCGCGGCCCGTGGACCGCGCCGACGATTCTTCACGATCCATCAGAACGGCCGCCCGACCCCATGGAACGGTACTTCGACGAGAACCACCTGATGATCCGCGACATGGTGCGCGATTTCGCCCGGAACGAGATCGCGCCCGTGGCGGGAGAGCTGGACCAGAAGTCCGAGTTTCCCTGGGACAACGTCAAGAAGATGGGCGAGCTGGGCCTGTTCGGCATTCCCTGGAGCGAGGAGCTGGGCGGCTCGGGGATGGACGGCATCGCCTACATGATCGTCATCCACGAGCTGGCCAAGGTGGACGCCAGCCACGCCATCACCGTCAGCGCGCACACCACTCTGGGCACCAGCCCCATCGTCAACTTCGGCACGGACGAGCAGATCGCGCGCTTCGTCCCCCTGCTGGCCAGCGGCCAGGTGCTGGGCGGCTTTGGGCTTACCGAGCCGGGCGCGGGGTCGGACGCGGGCGGCACGGCCACGACGGCGGTCAAGACCGACGGCGGCTGGATATTGAACGGCAGCAAGATCTTCATCACCCACGCCGGCGTGGGCGAGGTGTTCGTGGCCACGGCGGTGACGGACCGCGAAAAGGGGCAGAAGGGGATCACCTCGTTCATCGTCGCCAAGCCCACCACCGACCTGGAAAAGGCCCGGAAGCTGGGGATCGGGCACAGCGACGACCTGCCCTTTACCGAAGGGGTGCGGGCGGGGAAGAAGGAGGACAAGATGGGGTGGCGCGCGTCGGACACCCGCGAGCTGGTGTTCGAGAACGCGTTCGTCCCCGATTCGCAGGTGCTGGGCGAGGTGGGGAAGGGCTTCATCAACTTCATGAAGACGCTGGACGCCGGCCGCATCGGCATCGGCGCGCTGTCGCTCGGGATCGCCGAGGGCGCGTACGAGCAGTCGGTGCGGTACGCGTCGGAGCGGCGGCAGTTCGGCAAGCCGATCTCGGAGTTCCAGGGAATCCAGTTCATGCTGGCCGACATGGCCACCGAGATCGAAGCGGCGAAGCACCTGGTGTACAACGCGGCCTGGCTGCGCGAGCAGGGGAGGCCGTACTCCAAAGAGGCGTCGATGGCAAAGCTGTTCGCCTCGGAGGTGGCCATGCGGGTCACCACGAAGGCCGTTCAGGTGCACGGCGGCTACGGCTACACCAAGGAATACCCGGTGGAGCGCATGATGCGCGACGCCAAGATCTGCGAGATCGGGGAGGGGACCAGCGAGATCCAGCGGCTGGTGATCGCCCGCAACCTCCTCCGCGAGCTCTCTCACTGACCGGTGGGCCGCCCGCCCCCGCGGCGGCGCGGCCCTTTCAGCAGAGGACCGATGCACATCCACAGGCACCACGAGGAGCGCCCGCGCGCGCCTCGCGCGCGGCCGTCCCCATCGCCGGCGTTCGCCCGGCGCCCCTCCGGCACCCCGGAGGCGGCGTGAAGCGCGAAATCCTGGTGAACTCCACCGCCCGTGAAACCCGCGTCGCCATCCTGGAAGACGACGTGGTGGTGGAGCTGATGGTGGACCGCCCCGACGCGGCCCGCATGGTGGGCGACGTGTACAAGGGGCGCGTAGAGGCCGTGCTCCCCGGCATCCAGGCCGCCTTCGTCGACATCGGCACCGAGAAGGCGGCGTTCCTGCACGTCAGCGACGTGGCGCTCGAGGACGACGAGCCCGAGGACGACGACGGGGGCGAGGGCGACGAGGGGGGCGACAAGGCCGCTTCGGGCGGGGGAGGGGGCGGCGGGCGCAGGCGCGACTACCCGCCCATCCAGAACGTGCTCAAGAAGGGGCAGGACCTGGTGGTGCAGGTAAGCAAGGAGCCCATCAGCACCAAGGGCCCGCGCGTCACGGCCAACATCTCGCTTCCCGGCCGCTTCCTGGTCTACATGCCCGGCAGCTCGCACGTGGGCGTGTCGCGCAAGATCGAGGACCGCGAAGAGCGGGCGCGGCTGCGCGCCCTGGCCCGCGAGGTCCTTCCCGAGCGGTCGGGCGGCATCATCGTGCGCACGGTCAGCGAGGACCTTACGCGCGAGACCTTCGACCGCGAGCTCAAGTCGCTGATGAGCACGTGGGCGTCCATCCAGAAAAAGGCGAAGAAGTCGCGCGCGCCGGCGCCGGTGCACCGCGAGGCCAAGCTCACGGCCGGCATCATCCGCGACCTGTTCTCGCAGAAGGTCGACTCGCTCACGGTCGACAGCAAGAACGTGTATGACGAGGTGGTGGCGTACCTGGGGCAGGTGGATCCCACGCTGGTGGAGCGGGTGCACCTGTACACCGACGCAAAGCCGCTCTTCGACGCGTACGACCTGGAGCGCGAGATCCGCGACGCGTTCCAGCGCCGGGTGAACCTGCCGTCCGGCGGCTACATCATCGTGGAGCCCACCGAGGCGCTGGTCAGCATCGACGTCAACACGGGGCGCTACACGGGGAAGAAGGACCCCGAAAAGACGATCCTCAAGACCAACGTCGACGCCGCCAGGGAGATCGCGCGGCAGCTGCGGCTGCGCGACGTGGGCGGGATCATCGTCTGCGACTTCATCGACATGGAGTCCAAGGCCAACCGCGAAAAGGTGCTGCAGGAGCTGCGGCAGCACCTGTCGCGCGACCGGGCGCGCACCAAGGCGTTCCAGGTGAGCGAGCTGGGGCTCATCGAGATGACGCGCCAGCGGGTGCGGCCGTCGCTGTACCACACGCAGACGGAGGCGTGCCCCACCTGCGCCGGCAGCGGCCGCATCTTTACCCCCGAGACGGTGGTGCGCCGCATCGAGCGCTCGCTGCGCCGCGCCGCAGCCGACGGCAAGGACCGCCAGCTCACCGTGCGCGTGCACCCCGAGGTGGCGCTGTTTCTGATCGAGCAGGAGCCGCGCTTCCTGAAGGAGCTGGAGAAGTCGCTGAAGCTCACCCTGGCCCTGCGCGACGACCCGCTGCTGCAGCAGGACGAGATCCGGCTGATCGCCACGAACACGCAGCAGGATCTGTCGGCGAAGTACAACCTGGGGTGAGGGTGAAGGGGTGAAGGGGTGAACGAGCCGGGCGCATGCGGTGGGGCATGCGCCCGGTTTTCGTTTGATGACGGTGCACGCTGCTCTCACCTGCTGTGTTAGATTGCCGCTCCTGGGCGTTCGGGATGCAGGGCCCGCGCTTCAGACCACAGCCTCTTTCTTCCCTCCACGTCCATGCGCGTCCTTCCCCTGGTGCTGGTGCTGGGTGCCCTTGTCGTCTCCTCGCGCTGCGCCGACACTCAGCCGATGGTTCCCACGGCCGGAGACGCGCCCCGTCTCGACATCGGTCTGGAGGAGACGAACGGTAAAGTCCTGATTCATTTTGAGGGCTTTACGTTCTGGCCGCACGAAAACTACGGAGCGAGATAACATGCCTGGAATGCTGAACAGGATCGCGCTCTGCGCGGCAGTGCTGTCCGCGGTTCCGCTCGCCGCGCAGCGAAGCGGGCCGGAAGATGTCCAGTTGCGGAATGACTGCCGATTGGCGGAGCAGGTTGTTCGCACCGGGGAGCCCGCCCCTCATCGCGGCTGGGCATACAGCTTCATCACGCGGTGCCCTGAGTCGGGGCCGGCGACGCTGGTAAGCCGCTGGCAGGATACGAATACGGATGAGCGAACGCTGCAGCGTCTGGTAATCGCGAGTTCCCGGCTCGCGACCCGTGAGGTTTTCGAGGCGGTGAGCAATGCTGCGCGGAACTCGCAGAGCACGCCCGTCGTGCGGATCTACGCGCTGTCGATGCTCTACGGGTTCGCCCATCCAGGCCGGTCGGTCAGCGTGCAAGACCTGCTGCAGGGACGGGAAAGCCTCCGCGTTCGCGTGTACCGGGTTTCTGGTGATGGCGACCGGCCGAACCTGGTGGGTGACGTGACAGCCCAGGTCGAAGCCCTGCTGTCGGAGATCATCGCCTCCGGAGGCGAGCCGTCCGTCGTGCGTGCGGCAATGACGATACGCCAGCTCCCGTAGACATGCGAACAATGCTTCCTGCCAACCGAATCGCCATCGCGGTCGCGCTGCTCGTGGCGGTGCCACTCGCGGCACAAGGATCGGAGCGGGATGACGTCCATGTTCTTGATGAGTGCCGGCTCGCGGCACAGGTGATCCGGACTGGGCATCCTGCACCGCGGCGGGAGTGGGCCTACGGCTTCATCACGCGGTGCCGCGAGATCGGGCCTGCGGCGCTTGCAAGCCGTTGGCAGGAGACCGCCTCGGATGAACCGACGCTTCAGCAGCTGGCTCGTGCTACCACCCGGCTTCGCACACGGGAGGTGTTTGTGGCGGTGAGCGGTGCGGCACGCAGCGCGGAGCATTCTCCGCTCGTTCGCATCTACGCCATGGCGATGTTGTACAGCTTTGCCGAGCCGGGAAGCTCGGTATGGATGCGCGACCTGCTGCAGCCTCGTGAGAATCGGAGCGTGCGCATCTACCAGGTGTCCGGTGACGGGGACCGGCCTAATCCTCTGGGCGATGTAGAGGCCGAGGTCGAGGCGCTGCTGGCGGAGATCATCGCGGCGGGAGGCGAGCCGCAGGTCATTCGCGTGGCGACGGAGATACACCGGCTCTTATAAACGGTGCTGTGGATGCCACTTCTGAGCCGAATCGTCCCCGCTACCCTGCTGCTGTGCGCATTCCCTCTCGCCGGGCAGGGACATGAGCACGCGGGCGTAGCGGTGCGAAACGACTGCCGGCTGGCGGAGCAGATCATTCGCACCCGTGAACCCGCTCGGGATCTCGGCTGGGCATTCAGCTTCATCACGCAATGCATCCAGGCCAGGTCCGTGCTCGTGAGCCTATGGGAGCAACGCACCACGGACGAGTGGACGCTCCAGCAGCTTGCCATCGCGACCTACCGGCTTCGTACGCGCGAGCTGTTGGCAGCAGTCAGCAGCGCTGCTCGCGGGGTCGAGAACGCTCCCCTCGTTCGCGCCTACGCGTTGGGGATGCTGTATAGCTTTGCCGTCCCTGGAAGCTCGATTGACGCGCGGAATCTGTTGCAAGTGCAGGAAAACAAGCGCCTGATCATTTATCAGGTATCTGGAGACGGGGATCTACCCAGCCACGTGGGTGACGTGAGGGCCGAGGTCCGGGCACTGCTGGCGGAGATCATCGCGGCGGGAGGCGACCCGCAGGTGGTGCGTGCGGCGACGGCGATACGCCAGCTCTTGTAGCCAGCGCCTGGAGGGCGCTGGCCCTGCGCGACGCCCCGCTGCTGCAGCAGGACGAGATCCGCCTGATCGCGACGAACACGCAGAAGGATCTGTCGGCGAAGTTCAACCTGGGGTGAACGGGTGAACGGGTGAACGGGTGAACGGGCCGGGCGCATGCGATGGGGCGGGCGTCCGGTTTCACATCGATGCGGGTCAGGAGCCGAGCAAGCATACATGCCGCTATCCGACATCACCGATCCCGCCGCGGTGCGCAGCGCCATCGCCGAGTACGACCGGCTGGGGCGGGACGACTTCCTGCGCCGCTATCACTTTGGCCGCGCCCGCGAGTACTTCTTGATCCATGAAGGCGGTGAGTACGACTCCAAGGCGATCCTCGGCGCAGCCCATGGCTACCAGTTTCCCGACCGTGGACCCCTGCGACCGCAGGATTTCACCGGCGGCGACGCCTCCACGGCGCGCAGGCTGAGGGAGCTGGGTTTCGATGTCGAGCGCCGCGCGCGAAGCACGAATTCCGTGCAGCCGGCGGGTGATCGAGCGCAGAGCCTGGCCGAGGAGCTGGTCGAGGACGTCGCCAATCCCCTGCGCGGTGGCGGACAGGGACGCGGGCTCTCCGGTCCCGAGCGGAAGGCGGTGGAGCTGTGCGCCGTGGAGATGGCAAAGACCCACTACAGGGCCCGTTGGGACACGGTCGAAGACGTGGGAGCGACGCGGTGCTATGACCTGGAGTGCCGCTCCGGCGACCGGGTTCTGCGGGTGGAGGTGAAGGGCACCACCGGCCGTGCCTCGTCCATTCTCCTTACCGCCAACGAGGTCGAGCACGCGCGCGCCTCCGCGGGGCAGGTTGCCCTGTACGTGGTGAGTGGCATCGCGCTCCATCGCGAACCCGGTGCCCCGCCGAGCGCATCCGGCGGAACGCCGCGCATTTTCGAGCCCTGGGCGATCGATCAGCTTTCGCTGCGCCCCGTTGCCTACGAATGCACACTGCCGGGGAGCGCCTGACGCAACGCGCGGGGGCGGCCTGCGCGAGCCGGTGAAGCCCCGCCGGGCGAGCTCCGCGAGCCCAGGGCGGGGCTTATGGCGGTTCCAGCCGCGGGCTTCAGCCCGTGGCGGCTTGGCGGGGCCCCGGTGCACGAACGAAAACGGCCCGCGGATCCACTCCGCGGGCCGTCGTCACTCCATCACCCCTTCACCCGTTCACCCGTTCACCCGCTCACCCCTTCACCCCACCCCCGCGCCCGCTAGCAGCTCGGCGGGATCCTGCTCCTCCGCCGCGGCCAGGTTCAGGCGGATGATGAGCTGCAGCAGCTCGCGCGCGGTGTGCGCCGAGAACGTGGGCGAGTGCGGCAGCAGCAGCGGCGGCAGCTCGGCCACCTCGCCGATGCGGTTGCGGGCGGCGCGCGTCACGATCACCGCGTCGTCGCGGCTGAGCGCCGCCAGCGCCTCGGCGTCGTCGGCCAGCACCACGCGAATCTGCTCGGGGCCCTCGCTGGCGTCGGCGTACATGGCCCGCAGCCGGTTGCCGAACTCGGGGTCCACGCACACCAGCGTCACCCCGCCGCTGCGGATCTGCCGCTGCACCGTCTCGACCACTTCGCTGTTCACCGTCAGCGTGACGGCCGGCACCTCCACGTTCTCGGCCGCCTTGCGCACCAGCCGCGAGTGGTAGCTGGTGGTCACCACCAGGTCGGTGGCGCGGATGGCCTGCTCCACGGCGTGGAACTCCACCGAGCGCTCGGGGCGGGGAAGGGGGATGGGCGAGATGTACACCGGCACCGCCTCGAGCCCGAACTGCTCTTCGAGCTCGGCGCAGTAGGCGGTCATCTGGTCCACGTTGCTTTCGACGCAGGCGCAGCGAAGGCGCACGGTGCTGGTGCAGCGGCGGATGAGCTCGGGGATCTCGGCCAGCGTCATGCGCCGCTTCCACCCCTCCACCAGCACCCCGGCCATCCAGCGGGCGGTCTCGGCCAGCACCTCGCCGCCCAGCTGGTCCTGGGGCGCCAGGTACACGCCGGACCGGCCGCGCACCTCCACCAGTCCTTCGTCTTCGAGCACGCGGTACGCCTGGGCCACCACCCGGTGGTCCACCCCCATCTCGCGCCACAGGGTGCGGATGCTGGGAAGGCGGTCGCCGGGCTGCAGCAGCCCCAGGTGCAGGGCGCTCAGAATGCGGTCGCGCAGCTTGTCGCTGAGGGCGGTTTCCTGGTCCATCCTTGAGCGGTCTCTGGGTCGCGTTCGTTACGGGCACACGCCGGCATGGTGCCGGGAGTGCCTTAAAGGATCGTCTTGCGGGGGGGACGCGCAACCCGTACCCTCCACAAGGCGCGGGGTGCCCCCCATAGTTGTCGAAAGTTAAGTTTGTGGGGCTGGTTCGGGGATCCCGAAGGCGATCCGCAGGGCTCCGTCTACCCATGCGCGCAGATCGTGGGCGAACCAGGCGCGCACTGATCGCCAGCCACGGTCGATCCCCGTAAGC
>NZ_DASWNM010000100.1:0-9095 GCF_036399255.1 Longimicrobium sp. | reverse complement strand
CTGCAGGGCAACGCGCGCAGCTCTCCGATAGTCGACTGGTGAACCCATGTGGGAGAGCCGGATGCGGGAAATCCGCACGTCCGGTTCGAGGAGGGGCGTCCAGGGTGGGTGCAGCTAACCCACCCTGGCGTCTACTCTACCTTCCTCCGCGTGATGCCCACTCTTTCGGGGATCGGGATTACACCCAGCAGTTCTGAGTCCGGTCCAAGAAGTCGCCCATGCCGCTTGATCCACACAGGTGTGGAGAAGTCGACTTTGGAGGATGCGCTCAGACGCACGATCTCGACGTGGGGATACTGCGGAGGACCCCCAAATCCGCGGCATCCGCCGCCGCTCCGGACTTTTTAGACCGGACTCAGTTCTGGCACTCCGTGTCGGCGGACGCGCATTCCACGTCGCAGGTGTCGACGCCCGAGAAGGGACACCGGTCAAAGCAGGTGTCGTTCATGGCGCACGACTCGGGGGCGGCGCAGGTCAGGTCGTGGATGGTGGTGGCGGGATGCTTGTTGTTGCCCTCCACGGTGCCCCGCGCCACCGGCGTGCGGTCCGTGTCGAACGAGGTCACCTGCAGGTCTTCGATCTTCAGCTGGAGCTTGCGCATGGGAAATCGTCCTTGCTGATGGATGGATGCCGGCGCGCGGGGGCGCCGGCGGCGTGAAGAGGTACTTCTCTTGTGAGTCGCACCTTCCCATCGAATGGTTGCACGGCCATTTGCCACGGGGCCATCCGCCACGGGGTCATCCGCCACGGGCCATCCGCCACGGGCATCCGCCACGGGCCTCCGCCACGGGCTAAAGCCCGCGGCTAGAAAGGCCATAAGCCCCGCCCTGGGCGCGCTGCGCTTGCCCGGCGGGGCTTCACCCGCTCGGGTGGGCAGGGCCCGTGGTCCGGTGGACGGATGATCGAGGGTCCATGATGTCGAAGCCCCGTTCGGCGAGCCGAGACGGGGCTTCTGCCATTGCCAGCGCGCTTCAACCCTCGTTTCCCCGCGCGCACCCCGGCCGGCGGGTCCATCACCCGTTCACCCCATCACCCCTTCACCCCTTCACCCCTTCACCCCTTCACCTCCGTTGACTCCACCCCCGCGGTGCGCGAAATTCCATCCATGACCGAACTTGCCGGCAGCGCACAGGGAGACACCGTGCGGGTGGATACGGACGCGGGCGTGCGGGGCGCGCTCGCCCAGGTGGCGGAGAAGGTGCAGGGCGGCGGGCGCATCTCCACCGACGAGGCGCGGCTGCTGTGGGAGCACGCATCCGACGAGGAGCTGAAGACCCTCGCCGGCAGCGTGCGCGCCCGCTTCCACGATCCAAAGCGCGC
The DNA here is from genome assembly GCF_036399255.1 of Longimicrobium sp. Classification (GTDB taxonomy): domain Bacteria; phylum Gemmatimonadota; class Gemmatimonadetes; order Longimicrobiales; family Longimicrobiaceae; genus Longimicrobium. Next base: position 7,775 of record NZ_DASWNM010000100.1, on the reverse strand, counting down.
CACCTACATGGTGATGCGCATCATCAACTACACCAACGTGTGCGTGGCGCAGTGCGACTACTGCGCCTTCTACGTGCTTCCCAACCAGGAAGGCGGCTACGTCCTTTCGCGCGACGACGTGTTCGCCAAGATCGACGAGCTGCTGCCGCTGGGCGGCGACCTGGTGGCCTTCAACGGCGGCTTCAACCCCAAGCTGCCGCTGCACTACTACGCCGACCTGTTCGCCGCGGTGCGCGAGCGGTACGGCGACCGGGTGGAGTTCTACGCGCTCACCATCGCCGAGTTCATGTACCTGGCCGACCGGGCAAAGCTGAGCCACCACCAGGCGGCGGCCCGGCTGCGCGACGCGGGGGTGCACTGGATTACCGGCGGCGGCTCGGAGATCCTTACCGAGGGCTTCCGGAAGCGCCACGCCAGGTTCAAGTACACGGTGCGCGAGTACTTCCAGGCGCAGCGGGCCATCGTCGAGTCGGGGATGCGCACCACGGCCACGATGGTGATCGGGTTCGACGAGACGCTGGACGAGCGGCTGGAGCACCTGGAGCGCACGCGCGCCTTTCAGGACGAGTGCCTGGAGGACGACTGGGACGGCCTGTTCTCGTTCCTCTGCTGGACGTACAAGCCGTACGGCACCGCGTTCGCCGGGACGGAGATCTCGCCCCGCGAGTACTGGCGGCACATCGCGCTGTCGCGCATCTACCTGGACAACGTGAAGCACGTGCGCACCTCGGTGCTCACGCTGAACGAGGACGCCTTTCGCGCGCTGGAGTACGGCGCGGACGACTTCGACCTGCCGGTGGAGGACGAGGTTACGCAAAAGGCCGGCGCCACCATCGACCTGGACCTGGACCGGCTGCTGCAGGTGCCCCGGGCCATGGGCTACACGGTGGAGTACCGGCACGCGGAACGCCCGCCCGCGCTGGCCCCCGCGTGAGCCTGATGGACGACGTGCTGGACCTGTTCGGCTGGGTGCCGCCCTCGCGGCCCCGGCCGAAGTCTTCCGCGCCCGCACGGCCGCGCCCCGCGCCCGCCCGGCCCGACCCCGCGCTGGACCTTCCGCCCGCGGCCTCCGCCCCTCCTCGGCCGGCCGCGGAGCCGAAGCCACGGCCGGCACCGGAGCCGAAGCAGGAGCCCCGGTCCGCGCCGCCCGCGCGCTCCGGACGGTCCGAGGCCGAGGTCCTGGCCATCGTGGCGCCCATCGCGCCGCACTTTCGCAAGGTGGTGTACACGCGCAACCGGCGCATCATGGCGTCGGTGGGCGACCGCGGGCGCGAGCTGCGGGTGAACGATGCGTTCGCCCACGCGCCGCGCGAGGTGCTGGTGGCCGTGGGTCGCCTGTTCTCCGCGCGGGACGCGCGGACGCGGGCGCGGGCCAAGGACACCGTGCGCCAGTTCATCGCGCAGATCCCGCTGGAGGCGGGCGCGGTGCGCCGGAAGCCGCGCACGCGGCAGGTGCAGCCGGGGGACGAGGCGCACCTGCAGCGGCTGCTGGACGAGTTCCGGCGCGTGAACGCGGCGTATTTCGAAGGCACGCTGCCCGAGGTGCCGCTGTACCTGAGCCGGCAGATGCGCCGCCGCAACGGCCACTTCTGCTCCAACCCGCTGGAGATCGTGATCTCGCGCTCGCTGTGTACGCACGCCCACGAGGGCCAGGCGGAGCACACCCTGCGGCACGAGATGATCCACCTGTGGCAGCACGCGTCTGGGAAGAAGCCGGACCATGGGCCGGAGTTCCGTGCCTGGGCGCGGAAGCTGGACGTGCATCCCCGGGCGACGCGGCGGGTGGAGTGGAAGAACCAGCGGCGGCCGTGAGGTGAAGGGGTGAAGGGGTGAAGGGGTGAAGGGGCGTGCACGGGACCCGCGGTTGCCGAGGATCTTCCAGTCCGCGAAGGCGGACTTCGTGTGGTTGTTGCAGCGAATTCATTCGCCCGTGCCTCCCGGACGGGCGATTTTTCATCCATCATCTGAATCGATTCCGCGCGCGGACGTTCCGTCCGGCGCGCGGTGGGCAGGGTGAGTGAGCAATCCCTATCAGGCCGAGGTGGAGCTGGCCATCCGCGCCGCGCGCGCGGCGGGCGAGGCGATCATGCGCGCGTTTCGCGTGGAGCAGGAGGTGCGCTTCAAGTCGCCCGAGCAGCCGGTGACGGAGGCGGACTTGGCCGCCGACCGCATCCTTCACCGCATGCTCATCGGCGAGCGGCCGGACTACGGCTGGCTGAGCGAGGAGACGGCGGACGGGCCGGAGCGGCTGCGGCGCGGGCGGGTGTGGGTGGTGGACCCCATCGACGGCACCAACAGCTTCGTGGCCGGGCGGCCGGAGTTCGCCATCTGCGTGGGGCTGGTGGATGCCGGGCGCGCCGTCGTGGGCGTGGTGCACAATCCCGTTACGGGCGAGATGTTCCACGCGGCGGAGGGCGGCGGCGCCTTTCGCGACGAGACGCCGATCCGCGTGTCGGGCGTGGGGCCGGACGCGGCGCCGCGCATCGTGGCCTCGCGCTGGGAGATGAAGCGCGGCGAGCTGGACGCGTACCACGCCGCGTGGCGCGTGGAGCCGCTGGGGAGCACGGCGTACAAGATGTGCCGCGTGGCCGAGGGCGGCGCCGAGGCGTTCGTCTCGCGCGGGCCCAAGGCCGAGTGGGACGTGGCGGCGGCCGTGGTGATCGTGCGCGAGGCCGGCGGCCGCGCCACCCGCCTGGACGGCGCCGGCCCGGCCTTCAACCAGCCCGAGCCCTCGTGGCGCGGCATCGCCGCCAGCAACGGCCTGGTCCACGACGAGCTGCTGCGCATCTCCAGACTGGCGGGCTGACCCCTTCGTTAGAGGGATCCGACGGCCCCGGCGGGAGCGAGTAAACTCGCCGCAACGAAAGCGGAAAGCCCCGCAAACAGCGCGGGGCTGCGGGCCGAGGAGTCCGGGGCGCGCACTGGATCCGCGGTTGCCGCGGGATCTTCCAGTCCGCGAAGGCGGCCTTCGTGTGGTTGTTGCAGCGAATTCATTCGCCCGTGCGGCGTGGTTCCAGCCCTCGCGGAGCACGATGCCAGTCGAGCGTCAATCGTCCTGGCGCGCGGGCGGGGCGTTGACGGCGCGGGAGGCTTCCTGCTGGGCCAGCGTCAGCAGGCGCTCGCGCTCGGCGGCGTCGATCAGCCGGCCGCCGGCCACCACGGCAAAGATGCGCATGGTGTTGCGGATGTCCTGCAGCGGGTTGGCATCCAGCACCAGCAGGTCCGCCGCCTTTCCCGCCGCCACCGTCCCCATGCTGTCCGCCGCGCCCAGGTACCGCGCCGGGTTCAGCGTGGCGGCCCGCAGCGCCTGCAGCGGCGTCAGGCCGGCATCCACCAGCAGCGCAAGCTCGTCGTGCAGCCCGGAGCCGGCGAACACGTACGGCTCATCGCTGGCGTCCGTCCCCGCCAGGATGCCGACGCCCGCGGCGTGCGCCAGCGCCACCATCTGCGCCCGGCGCGCCGCGATGCGCTCCTCGCGCACGGCGTCCTCGCCGGTGGGGCGGCCTGAATCCCACCGCGCCGCCAGCGCCGGCGGAACGAAGCGCAGCCGCGGGTCCCGCACCAGCGCGTCGGGCGGCTGCTGGCCGCGGGACACCGTCAGCGTGGGGGTGAGCCAGGTGCCGTTGGCGGCCATCCGGTTCCACAGCGGCTGGCACGACGCGGGGACGGGGCCCGCCAGCATGGCGTCCAGCAGCCGGTTGAGCGCGGGCCCCACCGAGTCCGCCGGGGCGCCGGGCGCGCGCGCGGCCAGAAAGCGCGCCAGCAGGGCGCCGCCGCCGGGCACGCAGTTGAGGTAGAAGTCGTTGCTCAGGTGCTCGATGCTGCGCTGCCCCGCGTCGCTCGCCTCCGTGGCGGTCACCGACTGCGGGATGTGCCCGGCGAACGGAATGCCGCGCTCCCGCGCCCGCCGCGCGATGGCGAAGTACGCGTCGCGGGAAAGCCGGTTGTACACCTTCAGGAAGTCGAAGCCCAGCGCCTGCATGGTGTCCACCGCCGCGACGGCGGCGGCGGAATCCGCGACGGCGTAGCCGTGCCGCCAGCTGGTGGGCGAGCCGTCCAGCATGGGGCTGGAGTAGACGATGCGCGGCGCCCCCGAGCCCGGCCGCCGCGCCTGCGCCCGCCAGTGCTGCAGCGAGTCCAGGTAGCTTCCCATCTCGCGCACGCCGGTTACGCCGTACGCCAGGAACTGCGGCCAGAAGTGCAGCGCCCGCCCCTCGCGCGAGGTGTGCACGTGCATGTCCCACAGCCCCGGGATCACGTAGCGCCCGGTGGCGTCCACCACCCGCGCGCCGGCCGGCACCCGCGCCTCCCCCGCCGGCCCCGCCCACGCGATGCGGCTGCCGCGGACGAGCACCGTCTGGTCCGCGCGCAGCGCGCCGCTCTCCACGTCCACCACGGTCACGTGCGTCAGTGCCAGGTCCGCAGGCGTCGCGGGCGCCGGCCCGGACGCGGGTGCTCCGCACGCGGCGGCGGCAAGGGAAAGGGCCAGCGGGCCGAGAAAGCGCTTCATCGTGGGGCCTTCCGAATTGGGGGTGGGGAGAGGGTCAGGCCGCGGGCGTCTCGGCCGCCAGGCGGTCCAGGCCGGGGCCGGTGAGGCGAAACACGGTCCAGTCGTCCATCGGCTGCGCACCGAGGGACCGGTAGAAGCGGATGGCGGATTGGTTCCAGTCCAGCACCCACCACTCCAGCCGCCCGCAGCCGCGCGCCCTGGCCAGCCGCGCAAGGTGGGCCAGCAGCGCGCGTCCGGCGCCGCGCCCGCGCGCCTCGGGGCGCACGTACAGGTCTTCCAGGTACAGGCCGGGCTGCGCCAGAAACGTAGAGTAGTTGTGGAAGAAGAGCGCGAACCCGACCGGCGCGCCAGCCTGTTCCGCGATCACCACCTCCGCCGCCGGCCGCGCGCCGAACAGCGTCTCGCGCAGCCGGTCCTCCGTCGCCACCACCTCGTGCAGCAGCCGCTCGTACTCCGCCAGCTCGCGGATGAAGCGCAGGATCAGCGGCACGTCCGCCTCCACGGCGGCGCGGATGCGGATGGGCGGGGCGGCGTCCCTCACCGTTCCATCCACCGCGACATCAGGTGCGCGATGCGGCGCATGCGCGGGCCGTACGGCGGATAATAGAGCGGCGCCAGGCTCCACCGGCCGGCGTGCAGCACCGCGCGCTCGTGGCTGAAGGCGCGGAAGCCCGCCAGCCCGTGGTAGCTCCCCTGGCCGCTCTCGCCCACGCCGCCAAAGGGAAGGTCGGGGTTGGCCAGGTGGCAGATGACGTGGTTGACGATGGTGCCGCCCGCCGTGGTCCCCCGCAGCACGCGCTCCGTGGTGCGCCCGTCGCGGCTGAACAGGTACAGCGCCAGCGGTTTGGGGCGCGCGTTGACGAACGCCAGCGCCGCGTCCGTCGAATCCACCGTCAGCACGGGAAGGATGGGGCCAAAGATCTCTTCGCGCATCACCGGCGCGTCGGGGCGCACGTTGGACAGCACCGTGGGGGCGATGTAGCGCTCCTCCGCGTCCGTCTGGCCCCCCGTCTCCGCCCGCGCGCCCTCCGCGAGGGTCTGGTGCAGCGCGTCCGCCAGCCGGTCGAAGGCGCGGCGATCCACGATGCGCGCGAAGTCCTGGCTCATCCGCGCCGCCTCGCCGGATCCGTAGAAGCGGGCCACGGTGTCGCGCGCGGCGGCGAGGAACGCGGGGGCGTCGGCCGGGTGCACCAGCACGTAGTCGGGCGCCACGCACGTCTGCCCTGCGTTCACCATCTTGCCCCACACGATGCGCTCCGCCGCCTGCGCCACGTCCGCCGAACGGTCCACGATCGCCGGCGACTTGCCGCCCAGCTCCAGGGTGACGGTGGCCAGGTGCTCGGCGGCGGCGTGCATCACCTTGCGGCCGACGACGGTGGAGCCGGTGAAGAAGATGTGGTCGAAGGGAAGCTCCAGCAGCGCGTCCGCCGTGGGAATGCCGCCCGCCACCATCGCCACCTCGTCCTCGGGAAAGGCGTCGGCGACGACGCGCGCCATGGCGGCGGCGGTGGCGGGCACCTTCTCGGACGGGCGCAGGATGGCCACGTTCCCCGCCGCCACGGCGGCCACCAGCGGGCCGATCAGCAGCTGGAAGGGGTAGTTCCACGGGGCCAGGATCAGCACCTGCCCGCGCGGCTCGTGGCGCACGCGGGCGGCCGTCCCCGCCAGCAGCGGCGGCGTGGGAACGCGGCGGGGGCGCATCCATTTGCGCAGGTGGCGGATGGTGTGCGCGATCTCGCCCAGCACCAGCTGGATCTCGGTGACCTCGAACTCCGCCGGGCTCTTGCGGAAGTCCGCCCGCACGCCGTCGTACAGCGCCTGCCGGTGCGCCAGGATCGCCGTCCGCAGCCGCCGCAGCCGCGCGATGCGCTCCGCCGCCCCTGACTGCGCCACCCGCCACCGCGCGTCGCGCTGCAGCTGGAACAGCCGCCGCGCGCGGGCGGTCTGCTCCGCGTCGTCGTCCGCCGCCTCGGGTGCGGGGATGGAGTGGGTCGGTCGGGTCAACAGGTCGGACATCGCGTTCCGGTCGGATGGAGGTCGGGAGCACCCGCTACAGCGAACAAGTCGTGCGGCCGTCGTCGCGCCTCAGAATGTGTTCAAGAACCAGTCTGGCCGCTCGGCTTCCTCAGAGGGTGCTGCCAAACCCTCAAACTCACAAAGAAGCGATGACTTCCTGAGGGAGCGCACCACGTGTAACCCGATTTCACACAACTGCCTGCGCGCGACCGAAGGACCTGCTTTCCGGCGAGGCGGGGCCGGCTCCATGCCGCGGGACCCGCCCCCCGGTTTGTGCCAGCGAGGTCCTTCGGTCGGCGCCATGGTGCAGTGTACAAGCGAGTTACGGGGCGGCGCTCCCTCAGAGGATGTTGCTAAACCTTCAAGTTCGCAACGAAGCGGTGACTTCCTGAGGAGCGCACCACGCGTAACAAGAAGCCACAGAACCGCCTGCGCGCGACCGAAGGATCTCGTCCGCCTTCGCGAAGGACTGTCCTTCGGGCGCGGCAGCCGGCCCCCGGTTCTGCCGGCGAGATCCTTCGGTCGGCGCCAAAGTCCATCGTACCCGCAGGTTGCGTAGCGGCGCCTCCCTCAGGAAGTCAATTGCAGGGCGAGGTTTAGCAACACGCTCTCAGGAAGTCAATCACGCGGGAGGTTTGGCAACACCCTCTCAGGGAGGCGCCGCGCCTGACCCGTTGCGACGAGAACACGCAGGAGCTGGCCCGTCGTGTCCGGGCGCAGATCCTTCGGTCGCGCGCAACCGGTTGTGTATCCACCCCGGTCCGTCATTCCGAGGGAGCGCACACCGGGACCTTGCCTGATCACAGAGTTCAGCGCGCGACCGAGGAATCCGCTTTCCGCTTCCTCGTGGCTTGCCGCGACGCTCCGCACTGGCCCTGTCCGACTGTTTCGCCGCCGCGGCGATGGTGCGGGCTGCCGCGTCCGGCCTCACGCGAGCCGATCGTAGATTCCTCGGCCCGGCAACCTGCGGCGCAATCCGCCGATTGCGGCGAGGCCGGGCCTCGGAGTGACGGCCCCGTTTTCATCCCGCAGGGTGCGTGGAGCGCCGCTGGACTCGGGAAGCCAGGCGCTTGCGTCAGGAACTCGGGAACTCGAACACGCTCTCAGAGTGTGTTTAAGAATCCCTGCGCTCGCGCCCGGATGTCATTTCGAAGGAGGCGCCACACCGCACCATCGGCTCGCCCGAAATCCTGCGCGCCGACTGAGAAATCTACTGTCTGCTGCTGGTGCCCCGCCGCACCGCTCCGGC
>NZ_DASWNM010000099.1:0-160948 GCF_036399255.1 Longimicrobium sp. | reverse complement strand
TCGACGTGGAGGCGCTGCGGGAGCAGCTGCGCGCCGGCCTGCCGGCCTACATGGTCCCGTCCGCGTTCGTCGTGCTGGAGCGGCTGCCGCTGACGACGAGCGGGAAGCTGGACCGCAAGGCGCTGCCTGCGCCGGAGTACGGCGGGGTGGAGGAGCGGCACATCGCTCCGCGGACGCCGGCGGAGGAGGTGCTCGCGGGGATCTGGGCAGAGGTGCTGAGAGTGGAGCGGGTGGGGGTGCGCGACGACTTCTTCGTGCTGGGCGGGCATTCGCTGCTTGCGACGCGGGTAGTCTCGCGAATCCGGGAGCTGTTCGGCGTGGAGCTGCCGCTGCGGGCGCTCTTCGAGGGACCCACGGTGGCGGAGTTGGCCGGGCGCGTGGAGGAGATGCGCCGCGCGGGGCTGCCGGTGCTGCCGCCGGTGGTGCCGGCCGGGCGCGCGGGGCCGCTGCCGCTGTCGTTCGCGCAGCAGCGGCTCTGGTTCTTGGAGCAGCTGGGGAGTGTGGGGGGTGCGTACCACATCCCCGTGGACTTGCGTCTGCAGGGCACGCTCGATCGCGATGCGCTCGTCGGTGCGCTGGACCGCGTCGTAGCCCGCCACGAGGCGCTGCGCACCACCTTCGTGCAGGTGGATGGAAGGCCCCTGCAGCGGATCTCGCCACTGGAGGGGAGCCGCTTCGCCCTCCTCGAGCATGACCTGCGCGGGCACCCCGAGCCGGAGGCGGAACTGCGCCAGGTGATGATCCAGGAGGTGAGTGCATCCTTCGATCTGGTCCAGGGTCCACTGATCCGCGGGCGGCTGATCCGGCTGGCGGAGGAAGACCACGTGCTTCTGGTGACCCTGCACCACATCGTCTCCGATGGCTGGTCGATGGGGGTGCTGGTCAACGAGCTGAGCGCGCTCTACGGTGCGTTCACCCGCGGCGAGCCCGACCCGCTGCCCCCGCTGCCGGTGCAGTATGTGGACTACGCGGTGTGGCAACTGTGCTGGGTCGCCGGCGAGGTGCTGCAGCAGCAGGCGGAGTTCTGGGAGCAGACGCTCGCGGGCGCGCCGGAGCTGCTGGAGCTCCCCACCGACCACCCGCGTCCGGCGCAGCAGGATCATGCGGGTGCGGCGCTCCCCGTCGAACTGGACGAGGCGCTGGTCGCCCAGCTCAAGGCGCTGAGCCAGCGGCACGGGACGACGCTGTTCATGACGCTGCTGGCGGGATGGGCGGTGGTGCTGAGCCGCCTCTCGGGGCAGGAGGACGTGGTCATCGGCACACCGTCGGCCAATCGCGGCCGCGCGGAGATCGAGGGGCTGATCGGCTTCTTCGTCAACACGCTGGCGCTGCGGGTGGATCTCTCGAGCTCGCCCAGCGTGGCGGAGCTGCTGGGGAGGGTCAAGGCCCGGTCGCTGGCGGCGCAGCAGCACCAGGACATCCCGTTCGAGCAGGTGGTGGAGGGGGTGCAGCCGGTGCGCAGCCTGTCGCACAACCCGCTCTTCCAGGTCCTGTTCGCGTGGCAGAACATGGCGCGTGAAGGCCTGGAGCTGCCGGGGCTCAGGATCGCCCAGGTGGGAGCGGCGCCGCAAACGACGGCGAAGTTCGACCTGTCACTGACGCTGCACGAGGCAGGCGACCGGATCGCCGGTGGTTTGGAGTACGCGACGGCGCTGTTCGAGCGCGCGACGGTGGAGCGCTACCTCGGCTATCTGCGCGAGGCACTCTCCGCGATGGTGGCGGACGACCAGGAGGCGGTTAACCGCCTGCCGCTCCTGTCGCACGCGGAGCGGCGGCAGGTGGTGGAGGGGTGGAACGCGACGGAGGCGGAGTATCCGAGCCGGTCGTGCGTCCACGAACTGTTCGAGGCGCAGGTGGAGAGCACGCCCGACGCGGTGGCGGTCGTAAGCGAGGGCGAGCGGGTGACGTACGCGGAGCTGAACGCGCGGGCGAACCGGCTGGGGCACCACCTGAGAGATCTGGGCGTCGCCCCCGACGCGCGGGTGGGGATCTGCGTGGAGCGCAGCGTGGAGATGGTGGTGGGGCTGCTGGCGATCCTGAAGGCGGGCGGCGCGTACGTGCCGCTCGATTCCAGCTACCCGGTGGACCGGCTGCGCTGCATGCTTGAGGACAGCGCCCCCGCCGTTCTCCTGACGCACCCGCCGTTGGCCGCCACAGTGGCCGAGCTGGCGGACGGGTCCGCCGTCCCGGTGCTGGACCTCACCGACCGGGCGGCGTGGGCGGACCGGCCCGCGGAGAACCCGGACCGTGATGGGCTGGGGCCGCGGAACCTGGCCCACGTGCTCTTCACCTCGGGCTCCACCGGGCGCCCCAAGGGGGTGATGCTGGAGCACGGGAGCCTGGTCAACCGGCTGGCGTGGATGCAGGACCGGTACGGCATGGAGCCGCACGAGGCGCTCCTGCAGAAGACGCCGTTCTCCTTCGACGTCTCGTTCTGGGAGTTCTTCTGGCCTCTGATGGTGGGTGCCCGCCTGGTGATGGCGCGCCCTGGCGGCCACCGCGACCCGGCGTACCTGGTGGATGTCATCCGCCGCGAGGGGGTCACCGTGGCGCACTTCGTCCCTTCGATGCTCCCGCTCTTCCTGGAGCACCCGAACGCGGCCGCGTGCTCCGGGCTCCTTCGCGTCCCCGTGAGCGGCGAGGCGGTTTCCGCGGCGCTGGCGCGGCAGTTCCACGAGCGGCTTCCCGGCGTGGGGTTGTACAACCAGTACGGACCCACGGAGTCGGGCGAGGTGACCGAGTGGGAGTGCGCTCCCGGCCTGGCACGCGTCTCCATCGGCCGGGCGATTCACAACTCGGCGGTCTACGTGCTGGACCGTGCCGGTGAGCCGGTGCCCGTCGGCGTGACGGGCGAGCTGTTCATCGGCGGCGTGGCGGTGGCGCGCGGCTACCTGGGCCGGCCCCGGCTGACGGCGGAGCGGTTCGTACCCGCCCCCTTCGGCGAGCCGGGCGCGCGGATGTACCGCACCGGCGACCTGTGCCGGTGGCTCCCCGACGGGACGCTGGAGTACCTGGGGCGCACCGACTTCCAGGTGAAGGTGCGGGGCTTCCGGGTCGAGCTGGGCGAGATCGAGGCGCGGCTCCTGGCGCATCCACAGGTGCGCGAGGCGGTGGTGCTTGCCCTGGAGGACGGCTCCGGAGGAAAGCGGCTGGCCGCCTGGTACGTGGGCGAGGCGCTGGAGAGCAAGGCCCTGCGGGCGCACCTCTCCGCGCACCTGCCGGAGCACATGGTCCCCGCGGCGTTCGTGCGGCTGGAGGCGTTCCCGGTCACGCCCAACGGCAAGCTGGATCGCCGGGCGCTGCCGACACCCGAGAGGGTGGAGGACGTGGGGTACGTCGCCCCGCGCACCCCGGTGGAGGAGGTGCTCGCGGGGATCTATGCCAACGTGCTAAAGCTGGAGCGCGTCGGCGCAGGGGACGACTTCTTCGCGCTGGGGGGGCACTCGCTCCTGGCTACGCGCGTGATCTCGCGGGTGCGGGCGGCGTTCGAGGTGGAGCTTCCGCTGCGGGCGATCTTCGAAGAATCCACCGTCGGGGGGCTGGCGGAGCGGATCGTGAGGCTCCGGGCCGAGAACCTGGGGACCGAGGCGCCCCCCATCCTGCCGGTGCCGCGGGATGGCCAGCCGCTTCCGCTGTCGTTCGCGCAGCAGCGGCTCTGGTTCGTGGACCGGCTCCAGCCGGGCCGGGTTGCCTACAACATGCCGTTGCGGATGAGGGTGCGCGGCGTACTGGACCTCACCGCGCTGGAGCGGGCGCTCTCCGAGGTGGTGCGGCGCCACGAGTCGCTGCGCACCCGCTTTCCCATGCGGGACGGTGAGCCGGTGCAGCAGGTCGACCTCGCGGGGCCGGTACGGCTTCCGGTGGTGGATCTCGGCGGGGTGCGCGGGGACGCGCGCGAAGCCGACATGGAGCGGCTCGCGGTCGGCGAGGCGCGACGCCCCTTCGACCTCGCCGCGGGCCCGCTGCTGCGGGGCACCGTGCTCCGGCTCGCGGACGACGACGCGGTGGTGCTCCTCACCATGCATCACATCGTCACCGACGGCTGGAGCCTGGGGATCCTGGTCCGCGAAGTTTCCACGCTGTACGAAGCGTTCTCGCGGGGCGAGGAGGCGCGGCTCCCGGAGCTGCCGATCCAGTACGCCGACTACTCGGTGTGGCAGAGAGAATGGCTCACCGGCGAGGTCCTGCAGGCGCAGATCGGTTACTGGCGGGCGCGGCTTGCCGGGGCCCCCGCCCTCCTGGAACTGCCCACCGACCGGCCCCGGCCGCTCGTGCCGGGCGACGCGGGCGCGAGCGTCGACTTCACCATCGGGGCAGAAACCTCGGCGGCGCTGCGGCGGCTCTCCCGTCGCGAGGGGGCGACGCTGTTCATGACGCTGCTGGCCGCCTGGAAGCTGCTGCTCTCGCGCTACAGCGGCCAGGAGGACGTGGTGGTGGGGAGCCCGATCGCGGGGCGGAACCGGCTGGAGACCGAGGGGGTGATCGGCTTCTTCCTCAATACCCTCGTCCTGCGGGCCGACCTTTCCGGTGACCCGGGCTTCAGGGAACTGCTGCACAGGGTACGGGAGAGCACGCTGGGGGCGTACCAGCACCAGGATCTCCCGTTCGAGAAGCTGGTGGAGGAGCTGGGCGTCGAGCGCAGCCAGGCGCACACTCCGCTGTTCCAGGCGATGTTCATCCTGCAGAACAACGAGAGCAGTCGGCTCCGGCTCGGCGAAGCGGCGGTGGAGCACGGTGGAGGAGGGGCCGGGGCGGTCAAGTTCAACCTGTCGCTCACCCTCGCAGAGGCGGGAGAGGAGATCCGCGGCGTCCTCTCGTATCGGACGGAGCTGTGGACGGAAGCGAGCATCCGGCGGATGGTGGAGCACTACGGCCGGGTGCTGGAGGCGGTGGCCGCCCACCCGGAACGGAAGCTTTCCCAGGTGCCGCTGCTGGGCGAAGCCGAGCGGGCACGGCTCCTGGCGGAATCCAGCGCGCCCGGGCATCCCTACCCCGAACGCCTGGTCCACGAGCTGTTCGAATGCCAGGCGGCGCGGACGCCCGAGGCCGTCGCGCTGGTGCTGGGGGAGGATTCGCTGCGCTACGGCGAGCTGGACCGCAGGGTCAATCGCCTCGCGCACCACCTCCGCGGCAGGGGGGTGGGGGCCGAGGTGCGGGTGGCGATCTTCCTGGAGCGCTCCTTCGAGATGGTGATCGGCGTCCTGGCGATCCTCAAGGCAGGGGGGGCGTACGTCCCGCTCGACCCCAGCTACCCCGCGGAGCGCCTTGCCTACCAGGTCGAGGACTCCGGGGCCACACTGCTGGTCACCACCCGGGCGCTCCTGGCACAGCTTGGCGCCACGCCGGCCGACCCGGTGCTCGTCGACAGGGAAGCCGAGGCGATCGGGAGGGAAAGCGATGCCCCCCCGCCCTGCGGCGCGACCCCGGAGAACCTGGCGTACGTCATCTACACGTCCGGGTCCACGGGCCGGCCCAAGGGGGTGATGGTTCCGCACCGGGGCGTGGTGAGCTACCTCGCCGCTCTCGTCCAGGAGTACGGACTGGCGCCCGGCGACGTCGTGCTGCAGCGGAGCACGCTCTCCTTCGACGCTTCCGTCCGCGACCTCCTTGGCCCGCTCACCGCCGGGGCGCGCGTGGTGCTGGTCCATGCCCACGAGGCCGCCGACCCAGTCCTCCTCATGAGGCGGATCCGCGAGCACCGCGTGAGCGCGATCCTGGCGATCGTCCCCTCCATCCTGCGTCCGCTTCTGGATGCAGCGGAAGAGGTGGCTTCTCCCGCCTCGCTTCGCCTGCTCCTGGTCAGCGGCGAGCCGCTGGCGGTCGCGGACTGCCACCGGGCCCGTCGTGCGTTCGGGAGCGGGGTGCGCGTGGTGAACCTGTGGGGAGCCACGGAGTGCACCCTGTCGTCCAGCTTCCATACGGTCGAGGAGAACGACGGCGAGGGGATCGCTCCGGTGGGCGTACCCATCCCCAACACCCGCATCTACGTTCTCGACGCGCAGATGCAGCCCGTCCCCCCGGGCGTCGCCGGGGAAGCGTACATCGCGGGCATCGGACTCACGCGCGGCTACCAGAACCAGCCGGGGCTGACCGCCGAGCGGTTCCTCCCCGATCCGTTCGGCGCCGCTCCCGGAGCGCGGATCTACCGTGTGGGCGACCGCGTGCGGCGCCGTTCGGAAGGCGGGCTGGAGTTCCTGGGCCGGCTCGACCAGCAGGTCAAGGTCCGCGGAATCCGCGTGGAGACGGGAGAGGTGGAGGCGGTGCTGCGTGCCCACGGCGGGGTACGGGGAGCGGTGGTGGTCGCCCAGGAGGCGGCACCGGGCGAGACCCGGCTGGTGGCCTACGTGGCGGGCGAGGAAGAGGCGCTGACCGCCAGCACGCTGCGCAGCTCCCTGGAGAGGACGCTTCCGGCACACATGATCCCCTCCGTGCTCGTGCGGCTGGAGACGCTCCCCCTCCTGCCGAACGGGAAGGTGGACCGTGCCGCCCTCCCGGCGCCGGACTCCAGCGCGTGGAGAGACGGCCAGGGGTATGTGGCGCCCTCGACGGCCACGGAGCGGGTGCTGGTCGAGATCTGGGAATTGCTCATGGACGTCCGCCCGATCGGCGTGGACGACCACTTCTTCAGGCTCGGCGGTCACTCCATGCTCGCGGTGAGGTTGATGACGCAGATCCGCAGGCGGCTCGGCGTGGAGGTTCCGCTCGCGGCGCTCTTCGAGCACCCCACCGTGCGCGGGCTCGCGACGCGCATGGAGGGTGAGCCCCGCCCCCGGCCGTGCTCCCCGCTCGTCATCATTCAGCCGCACGGTGACCGGGTGCCGATCTTCTTCGTGCACCCCGTGGGCGGGGAGGTGTTGTGCTACGCCGACCTTGCCCGCGAGTTGGGCCCGGAGCAGCCGTTCTACGGCCTGCAGGCGGGTGACCTGGTGCACCTCGGGGAGGAGGAGGCGAGCATCGAGGAGATGGCCGCACGCTACGTGGCGGCGATCCGCGAGGTGCGGCCGAAGGGACCTTATCTGCTCGGAGGCTGGTCGTTCGGCGGTTTCGTGGCGTTCGAGATGGCGCAGCAGCTCACCCGCGCGGGGGAACCGGTACCCCTCGTGAGCATGCTGGATACCCGGTCTCCGGGAGAGCGCCGGCCGGCCGACCTGGATCCGTGCATCCACCTGGCAGGGATGGCGCGGGCGGAGGCTCTCGCGGCGGGAAAGGATATCTCGCTCACGGCCGACGACCTGCGCCCGCTGGACCCGGACGCGCGGATCGGCCGCGCCCTGGAAGTGCTGAGGGCGGCGGGCGTGGTCCCGGGTGACGTCGAGGTGGGCTGGCGCGCTGCCTTCCTGCGAGGCCTTGAGGTACGCATGCGCTCCGTGCTCCGCTACGCGCCGAAGCCCTATCCCGGCCGGATCGCGATGTTCGTTCCGAGCGAGCGCAACGTGGGTCCCGAGTTCCGCCCCCTCCCAGACGGCGGATCGTCGCCGGGGTGGGAGGCGTACGTCTCCGAACCCCTGTTGAAGCAGACGGTCCCGGGCCATCACAACAACATGGTGCTGGGCGAGAATGCCGCCGCGCTGGCCAGGCATCTCCGGGCGGTGATCGAAGAGAGTCTCCGGATAGCGTGCGTTGCGCCATCGTGCGTACAAGCTATGAATTCTATGCCCCTGACTGAGGCACCGGGGACGTCCCGGCGCCGCGTGAGGCCGCACCATTCAACCGCACACGGGGGGCGCGAAGCAACGGCGGCGGAACGAGGGCAGCACAGCATCCTGCTGGGGGGCGTCGGCGGCGATTCGCATTCCGTGGGACTCACCATCCTGCGCCAGGCCCTGATCGCCAACGGCTACGCGGTGCACTTCCTGGGGACGCAGAACTCGGTAGAGGAGGTGGTGCAGCTGGCGCCGCTCTTCAACGTGGTGATGATCTCCAGCATGGACGGGCACACGCGCCACTACCTGCGGCGCTTTCCCGAGCTGGTGCGCAAGTACCAGGTGTCGGGGCCGCTCTGGTACCTGGGCGGCAACCTGACCATCGGCGACGCGCTCGGCTACGAGCAGGTGTTCCACGAGATGGGCTTCGACCGCGTGTTCGTGAAGTTCGCGGACCTGCGGCAGGTGCTCTCCGTGCTGCAGGTGGACCTGCACCAGCGCGAGCCGGTGCCCATCTCCCCCGCACTGCTGGCGGCGCGGGGCGCCCGCTCCCTGGCCGGCCCCGTCACCGTGCGCGACGAGCGGATGGAGCCGGATGAGTTCGAGCGCGCGCGGCGCGAGGTGCTGGAGCAGTGGAAGACGGGGCACGCGGCGCGCAGCCTGGAGGCCAACGCCGATTTCCTGGCGCGCCAGCCCTCGTTCGCCGAGGTGCAGCGGCAACGCAACGAGGGCGCGCGGGCCATGCTCATCCAGCCCCGCTGCGGCGTGGGCGGCGTGCCGGAGCAGCTGGCCCTTTTCCAGGCGTTTCGCGCGGCCGGGGTGCCGGTGCTTTCGTACCAGGTGGACTCCCTCACCCGCAACAACAACCACACGGGGGTAGAGGAGGCGCTGCGGGAGAGCCGCGCCACCGGCGTGAACACCTTGAACGGCTTTCCCGTGGTGAATCACGGCGTGCCGGCCCTGCGCCGCATCGTGCACGCCGTCCGCACGCCGCTGCAGGTGCGCCACAGCACCCGCGACCCCCGCCTCCTGGCCGAGATGTCGTACGCGGGGGGCGTGACCTCGTTCGAGGGCGGGCCCATCTGCTACAACATTCCCTACTACAAGGATTACCCGCTGGACCAGTCCATCCGGGCCTGGCAGTACGTGGACTACCTCACGGGGCAGTACCACCAGCGCTTCGGCATCGTGCTGGACCGCGAGTACTTCGGTACGCTGACGGCCACGCTCATCCCCCCCTGCCTGGCCATCACCGTGGGGATCCTGCAGACGCTGCTGGCGGTGGAGCAGGGGGTGCGCTGCGTAAGCCTGGGCTACGCGGAGGTGGGGAACCGCGCGCAGGACGTGGCCGCCATCCGCATGCTGGGCACGCTGGCCACGGAGGTCCTGGAGAACCTGGGGCACACCGGGGTGCAAGTGAACACCGTGTTCCACCAGTACATGGCCGCCTTCCCCAACGATCCGGCGCGCTCCGAGGACCTGATCTACAACTCCGCCATCACGGCGGGGCTGTCGGGGGCCACGCGTGTGATGATCAAGACGCCCGTGGAGGCGTTCCGCATCCCCACCATGGAAGACAATCTGCGCGCCGTGAGCCTGGTGCGCGCCGGGATCGAGGCCTCCGCGAACGTGATCCTGGACGAGGCGGCGGTGCAGCACGAGGCCGCGCTTATCCGCCGCGAGGTGTGGGCGATCGTGGAGGGGGTGATCCAGGCCGGGCGCGGGAGCGTGGCCAGCGGGATCGTAGCGGCGTTCCGGGAGGGGCTGCTGGACATCCCCTTCTCCCCCAGCATCCACAACCGCGGCGAGGTGGTCACCGCCCGCGACATGAACGGCGCCGTGCGCTTCCTGGCCATCGGGCGACTGCCGCTGGACCGCGAGACGGCGGAGTTCCACCGCGACCGCATGAGCGAGCGGCGCCACACGGCCGGCGGGGTCGCCGAGGAGCAGCGGTTCACGCTGGTGGAGCACGACGTGTTGCAGATCGCGCGCGGCGAGTACGCGGGGTGGCCGCTGGCGTAGCCGGCGGCGAAGCAAGGAAGCGAAACGGGAGCGCGGGCCGCCGCGCACGAGCCAACCGCTGACGGCGAGAGAGGGAGATGCAGATCCAGGTACCCGCGCTGGTGCGCGAATGGACGGACACGCCGCGGGACGGGCGGGAGATCGTCGGCGTGCTGGGGGGGATGGGCGGGCTGGCGTCCGCCGAGTTCCTCAAGACCATCTACGAGACGGAGGTGGGGGAGCGCGAGCAGGACGGGCCGGTGGTCATGCTCTTCTCCGACCCCAGCTTTCCCGACCGCACGGAGTCGTTCCTGGCTGGGCACGAAGAGGTGGTGCTGGAGCCGCTGGTGCGGGCGCTGGAGCGCATGCGCGCGAGCGGGGCATCGTCGGTGGTGATGTGCTGCATGACGCTGCACCACCTGCTTCCCCGGCTGCCGCCGGCGCTGCGCGAGCGGGTGGTCTCGCTGCTGGACGTGCTGATGGAGGAGCTGGCGAACGCGCGGGGGCGGTACCTGCTGGTGTGCAGCACCGGCACCCGCCAGCTGGGCCTCTTCGACCGGCACCCGCGTTGGGACGAGGTGCGCGGCCGCGTGATCCTGGCGGACCCCGACGACCAGCGGCGGATCCACCACGACCTCATCTACCCCGTCAAGCGCAACGCCGGGATGGACGGGCTGGTGCGGATGCTGGACGAGCTGATCGACCGGTACGCCGCGGACGGGTTCATCGTGGGGTGCTCGGAGGTGCACGTGCTGGCCAAGCACTACTTCGCCACACTGGACCCGGAGCGGAGGCGCGAGTGCATCGACCCGCTCGCCGCCGTGGCGAACGCCATCCGCGAGGGCGCCCTGGGCCGTGCGCTCGCTGTCCCGTCCTGATCCGCGTCCCCGGCCCGCTGAAGGACGAGGCGCTGGCGGAGCACGCGCGCACGTCCCGGCCGGGGCGCCGATCGCGTTCGGGGCGGATTCCGGCGCCGTGGTGCACGGAAGCAACGCGGACGAGCTCCGGCTCCTCGCCGGATTCGGGATGAGCCCACCGGCAGTGGTCGAGTCCGCGACCCGCGAGGATGCAGCTCGCTGACCATTCAGCACCGTTCGCACCCTGACGCCGGCTCGGCGCTTCGAACAGGACCTTTTCAACGAAACCTCGCCCGCCCCGGGCAGCCGCCAAGGCCGGAGCACGGCGACCCACCACGTGCGGAGGTGGGTGATGAACGATCGCAACGTCCCCTCTGCCGGCGAGCGCCTCCCGGCGATCGGCACGCCGGTACGACGTCGCCGCCTCGGAGGCCGGGTTTCGGACAGCTCCTTTTCCTGCTCATATCAGATCCATCCCCTGCTGCAGACCTCCATCGCTTACGGGGTCCTGGCCCTGCTTTGCTTTGAGATACCATCCGCAGCCCCGGAGGCAGTGGCTTCGATCCCGGCGGTGGCCGCCGCGCGAACTTCCCCGGTCCGACGCACCGAGGTTCTTCCAGATCGACCGTCAGTCTTCGTCGAGTGACGACTTGATCTCGGAGATCACCCATTCGTCATCTTCGACCTCCAGCCGCGCGCGCAGGGCGTCTACGGGTCGTTCGTCCGGAATCCGGCCCAGCGCCCACGCCGCGTGCCCGCGCACCAGCGGCTCCTCGTCGTTCAGCGCGGCGGCGAGCGCGGGGACGGCATCGGGCGAGCCCCAGTTGCCCAGCGCGACGGCCACGTTGCGCAGCAGGCCGCGCCTCTTCGCCCGCTTGATCGGCGAGCCCTTGAAGCGCGCGCTGAACTCCTCCTGCGTCATCGTCATCCACTCGATGAGCGACGGCCCGTCCAGCCCCTCGCGCGCCAGGAACGCCTCCTCGGACGCGGGCGTGGCGAAGGAGTTCCAGGGGCAGACTTCCTGGCAGATGTCGCAGCCGTAGACGCGGTTGCCGATCAGCGGGCGCAGGTCGCGGGGGATGGGGCCGCGCAGCTCGATGGTCAGGTAGCTGATGCACCGCCGGGCATCCATCCGCGGCGCGCCGGCGGCGTCGCGGCCCAGCAGGGCGCCGGTCGGGCACGCGGAGACGCAGGCCTGGCAGGTGCCGCAGTGGTCCTTTGCAAACGGCGCGTCGTACGCCAGCTCCACGTCCAGCAGGATGGTGCCCAGGAACCAGTACGATCCCCGGCGCGGCTGGATGAGCATGGTGTTGCGCCCGAACCATCCCAGCCCGGCGCGTTGCGCCAGCTCGCGTTCCAGCACGGCGCCGGTGTCCACGTAGGCGCGTCCCTGGACGGGCAGCAGCTCGGCGCTGATCCACTCCTGCAGGGCGATCAGGCGCTCCTTGAGCAGGTCGTGGTAGTCCAGGTTGCGCGCGTACCGTGCGACGATGCCGCGCGACGGATCAGCCGGAGCTGCGGCGTCGGCGTCGGCGTTGTAGTACTCGATGGCCACGACGACGGCGGAGCGGGCGCCGGGAACGAGCACCGCCGGGTCCCTGCGCTTGGCGACGGCGTCTTCGCGGGCCAGGTACGCCATCTCGCCGTGCATCCCCTCCCCGATCCAGCGCGTGTACGCATCTCCGTACGCGCTTGGCCGCACGGGCGCCACGCCCACCGCGCCAAAGCCCAATTCGCGGGCCTTAAGGCGGATGCGCTCGGAGATCTCGTGCGGGGAAAGCACTTGCGTCGGCATGCGCCCGAGTACACCCACACCCTGCTCCCGTGCCGCACTTCCCCTCAAAGGAGACGGAGTATACAATCCTGTCCTCCACATTCAGACGAGGAGGCGGGGTGAGAGAAATCAATCAGATCACGGGACAGATCGTGGATGCCGCGTACCGGCTGCATACCACCCTTGGGCCCGGGCTGGTGGAATCCGCGTACCGGTTGGCACTGATGACTGACTTGACGAAGCGGGGACTGAAGGTAGAGCAGGAGAAGCACATCTCGTTCGAGTACCAGGGGATTCAGATCATCAATGCATTCCGGCTGGATCTGCTGGTAGAAGGCCGGGTCGTCGCGGAGCTCAAGTCACTGGAGAAGCTCGCTCCCGTGCACCGAAAGCAGATACTCACGTACCTGAGACTGCTCGACCTTCCCGTCGGGCTTCTGATCAACTTTGGCGCGGCGCGGATGAACGAGGGGCTGCACCGCATCGTGAACGACCGTTCTTCACTCGCTGCGACAAGCATCGTCGCGGGCCGACGCTCACGATGAACTGCATTGGCGTACAGAGGAACAGAGCAGACAGAGACAGGCAACGGAGCCGTCCTCTGTCTGACTCTGTTCCTCTGTACGCTAATTTCTGTTTGTTCTTGACGCTGGCAGGGCGCAGGCGGCAAGTTGCCGATTCCTCAAATCGGGAGTGATGATGTCGGACCGACTCGCTGAATTCCGCGCCTTTCGCGAGCGCATGAACACGCGCATCCTCGAGGCCGGCAACCTGGAGATCAAGCGCTTCTTCGCGCTCGACACGCGCTGCTACGAGGCCGGCGCGCTGGACGTAAAGACCAAGGAGCTGCTGGGGCTGGTGGCCTCCATGGTGCTGCGCTGCGACGACTGCGTGACCTACCACGTCATCCGCTGCAAGGAAGAAGGCGTCACCGACGCCGAGTTCTTCGAAACCTTCAACGTGGGCCTCATCGTGGGCGGCAGCATCGTCATCCCCCACCTGCGCCGCGCGGTCGACATGCTCGACCGGCTGAACGCGGGCGAGGGCCCCGAATCCACCGGCCACGCGGAGCACGGCGCATGAGCGGCATTCCGCACCCGGAGCTGGAGCGCTGGCGCACCGAGTTCCCCATCCTGCAGACCCGCACCTACCTGAACTCCTGCTCGCTGGGCGCGCTCTCGCGCCGCTCCATGGGCTACCTGGGCGAGTACCAGGCGCTCTGGAACACCATGGGCGCCAGCGCCTGGTACGAGCTGTGGATGGGCCGCCTGGGCCAGCTCAAGGGCGCCGTGGCGCAGATGTGGAACGCAAAGGAGAACGAGATCGCCCTCTCCCCCAGCGTCTCGGGCGCGCTCTCGTCCATCGCCTCGTCCATCGACTACCGCACGCGCAACAAGGTGGTGGTGGCCGAGCTGGACTTTCCCACCCTGGTGTACCAGTGGCTGGCGCGCCCCGACGTGGAGGTGGTGCGCGTGCCCTCGGACGACGGCATCGGCATCCCGCCCGAGCGCTGGGCGGAATACGTGGACGAGCGCACCGCCGTGGTCGCCACCAGCCACGTGTTCTACGGCACCGGCTACGTGCAGGACCTCTCCGGCGCGGCCAGGGCGGCGCGCGACAATGGGGCGCTGTTCGTGGTGGATGGATACCAGTCCGCCGGCCAGATCGCCGTCGATCCCCGCGCGGTGGACGCCGACGTGTACGTCTCCGGCCCGCTCAAGTGGCTGCTGGGCGGCCCCGGCATCGCCTTCCTCTGGGTGCGCGAAGAGAAGATCGCCGAGCTGCGCCCCACCATCGCCTCGTGGTTCGGCGCGCGCGACCAGTTCCAGTTCCGCAACGACGAGCTGGAGTTCCGCGACGACGCCGGCCGCTTCAGCATGGGCACCCCCGCCGTCCCCACCGCCTACACCGCGCTGGGCGGCCTGGAGATCTTCGCCGAGGCGGGCCACGACAAGATCTACGAACGGATCGCCGCGCTCACGGCGGACCTGGTGGGGCTGGCCCAGGAGGCGGGGTTCACGATGAAGATTGCCGGCGCCGCGCACCGCTCCGGCATCATCCTCATCCGCCACGACGATGCGCCGGGCGCCGTGCACCGGCTTGCGCAGCAGAACATCATCGTGGACCACCGGGCGGGCTACGTGCGCGTGTCGCCCCACTTCTACAACACGCCCGACGAGAACCGCCTCTTCATCGAAGCGCTCCGCGGCGCCTGACCCGCATCCCCCCCAAACTGCGCAGGGGTACAGAGGAACAGAGACAAGCCGGAGGAGCAGAGGACCCGCTCCCCTTCTTTTCCTCTGTTCCTCCGGCTTTTGTCTGTTCCTCTGTACCTCCATCAGTTCCGTTCCTGGCCAGGGCCGAAAGCATCGGAATCGGACCCTCGATTCCCGATCGGGAACGGCGCGTGTTCCCGAATGGGAACAGGAACGCGTCAAAACGCCTTGCCAGATCACCAAAACTCCTTTATTTTCAAGCACTTACACCAGCACGCCCACCCGGCACGCCCGTTGCCCCTTCCCGACGCAGCCATCCTGTTACGGACCGGCGCGTGTACACCCCGGACGATTCTCCGTCGCGGTTCGCACTTTACAACCTTACAGGGACCTCTCATGAAGAAGCTCATCGCCGTCGCCGCGCTGGCCGCCCTGGTCGCCCCCGCCGCCGCGCACGCCCAGGCCGAAGGCCAGATCAACGCCAGCGCCACCATCGCGCAGGTGCTCGCCTTCGACAACACCAGCGCGCAGGCCATCAGCTTCGGCACGCTGTCGCCCGACCAGACCGCCGACGTGTCGGCCGAGGGCTACATCCCCCTGAAGCACAACGTGGCCGTGCAGATCTGGTTCGCCTCGCTGCCCAGCCTGCAGGTGGGCACCGCCGGCGCCACGCTGACCACCACCTACCAGTGCTCGGTCGCCGCGACCACCACCGCCGGCACCTACGGCACCTGCCCCACCGCGCAGGGCGACGTGACCGCCGCCTCGCAGTTCTACCAGACCCCCGTCGGCGGCACCACCACCAACTACGTGCACGTCAAGGCCACGCTGGACGCCGACGACGTGAACGCCGCCGCGCCCGGGCTGTACGAGGGCACCATCGAGGTGCGCGCCGCCAAGTCCACCATCTAACTGGCGGATGGCGCGCGCGGCCGGACGGAGAACGCACGTGCGGGGAGGGCTCGGCGCCCTCCTCGCGCTCGTTCTTTGCGCCGGAGCGCCGCGCGCCGGCTTTACGCAGACTGGCGCACCGCCCGAGGTCGTTCTCCTGCAGGGGCGCCAGCTGGTGTTCGGATCGCTCATCCCGGGCGTCCCCGAGCGGGTCTCCACCACCGACGCCGCGCGCCGCGCGGAGCTGGTGATCGAGGGGTCCGGCACGGTGGAGCTCATGCTCCTGCTCCCGGACGAGCTGTCTTCGGCGGACGGCGGACGCGTCCCGCTGCGCTTTGCGGCCGGCGACGCCGCGGTGCTGGGGCCGGGATCGGTGGAGGCCATGGCCTTCGACCCCAACCGCCCGGTCACCGTCACGCTGGACCCGGAGCGCGGGCCCACCCGCATCCTCATCGGCGGAACGGCGCTGGCGGGCGATGCGCACGTGGGCGGTACGTACCATGCCACCATCTCGGTCGCGGTGGTGAACAGTGGCACGTGAGAGAGCAGTCACACAGGGAGTACGCGGGATGATGCAGCGCCAGCGAGTACGGAGCGGGTCGGGGATGCGGATGACGGTCCGGGCGCTTGCCCTGGCGGCGCTCCTGCTGGCGTTCGGCGCGCGGCCGGCGGCGGCGGTGTCCGTCAGTCCCATCGCCGTGTACCTGGACCAGAACACCCGCACGGCCACCCTGACCCTGTACAACAGCGGCCCGCTGGCCGAAGAGGTGGAGATCGGCTTCGCCTTCGGCTACCCGGTGTCGGACTCCGCGGGAAACGTTTCCGTCCCCCTGGCCGACACGGCCGCGGTGGGCGAGCCCTCCGCCGTCAGCTGGATGCGCGCCTTTCCCCGCCGGCTGCGGCTGGAGCCCGGCCAGCGCCAGGTGGTGCGCGTGATGGCCGAGCCCCCCGCCGGGCTGGCCGACGGCGAGTACTGGGCGCGCGTGCTGGTGCGCTCGCGCGGCGGGCAGCCGCCGATCGAGCAGACGCAGGGGGCCGTGACGCTGCAGCTGAACGTGGAGACCGTCGTCGTCGCCGCCGCCAGCTTCCGCAAGGGCGAGGTCACCACCGGCGTCGCCGTGGGGGAGCCGCGCACCGTCCGCACGCCGGAGGGGCTGTTCCTGCAGGTGGACCTGTCGCGCCAGGGGAACGCCGCCTACCTGGGCCGCGTGCGCGCCGAGCTGCTGGCGCCGGACGGCGGCGTGGTGGCCGAGGCCACCGACGAGCTGGCCGTGTACCACCGCCTGCGCCGCCGCTTTCTGCTTCCCTTCGCGGGAACGCCGGGGGCCGGCTACCGGGTGCGCTACACCTTCGAGACCGTGCGCCCCGACCTGCCGCCCGGCGGGGTGGTGCGCGCCGAGAACGTGACCGGCACCGTGGCCGTCTCCTGACGTGATGCACATGCGCCTGCCCGCCGCCCTCGTGCTGCTGATCGCGGCCGCCCTGGCCTTGCCGGGGCGGCTCGCGGCGCAGTCCAGCGGGGAGCTGCGGGCCAGCGCGTGGGTGCTGGAGCCGCCGCTGACCGCCATCGGCACGCGGACGCTGCAGTTCGGCGTCGTCATCCCCCAGACCACGACCACGGTGCTGCCGCGCACGCCTCAGTCGGGCGAGTGGCGGCTGGGCGGGGTGCAGGGCAAGCGCTTCATGGACATCAGCTTTGCGCTTCCCGCCACGCTGGTGAACGCGAACGGGAACACGCTGGCGATCAGCTTCAACGGCGCCTTCGCCGGCGCGTGCGAGATCTACAACAACGTCTGCGATCCCACGACGTACGAGACGTGGAATCCCACCACCACCGTCTTTCCCGCGTCGTACCGCCTGGTGGCGGAGCGGTGGCGGCCGGGGCGCCCGCGCTACAACACCAACCAGGTCTCCGTCTACATCGGCGGGCGGGTCACGCCGCCGGCCTCGCAGCCGCCGGGCACGTACACGGCGACCGTCGTCGTCTACGCCGTCCCGTCCAAGAACTGAGGGTCCCCATGCTCCCCCTGGCTTCCAGGCGGGGGTGGTTCGGGACCCTCCGGCTCATCATCCCCCTTCTTTTCGCGCTTCTCCCCGCACGTGCGCGCGCCCAGGAGCTTCCCGCCGGCTGGGAGCAGGGGCTGTTCGAGGTGCGCGTGGGCAGCCTTCCCGCCGCCACGCTGATGGTGGTGGTGAACGACCAGGGGCGCGTCCTGGTTCCCCTGCGCCCCGTGCTGGAGCTGGGCGGCACACCGATGGAGCTGGGGGCGTCCGGCAACACCGTCGTCATCCGCGCCACCCCCGAGGGCCCGCCCGTCACGCTGGACGTGGCGGGCGCGCGCGTGCTGGGGGCCGACACGGTGACGCTGGAGCCCGGCGAACTGCTGCGCGCCGGCGGCGAGATCTACCTGGCGGCGCCGGCGCTGGCGCGGGTGCTGGGCGCCGAGGCGCAGGTGGAGTGGGAGTCGCTTTCCATCGCCTTCAGCCGCGGCGCTCCGTTCCCGGCGGAGGCCCTGCGCGAGGTGGAAAGCCGCCGCCGGCAGGAGCTGCTGCAGCAGGCGGGCGAGGTGCGGCCCGGGGGCGACTCCGTGCGCTACCGCGCGGTGAACGGCGCGGGGGTGCTGGACTGGGCCATGTCGGGGCGCGTGGGGAGCGAGTCGGCGGCGCCGGCGCTGCGGCTGGGCTCCGGGTTCAGCGTGGCGGGGGGGATGCTGACGCTGCGGGGGACGCTGGCGGCGGACTCGGGCTCGGCGGGGCTGCTGGACCCCACCGTGGCCTACCACCGCGTCTTTCCCGCCGGCCGCTGGATTCGCCAGCTGCAGCTGGGCGACCACCTGAGCGGCGGGCTGCGCGCGCGGTCGCTGCGGGGCGTCAGCATCGGCAACGCGCCCTTCTACCGGCGCACGCGCTTCGACCAGGTGCTGCTGTCGCCGGAGCTGCCGCCGGGGTGGCAGTACGAGGTGTACCAGGGCGGGCGTCTCGTCGGCTTTTCGGACGCGGCGGCGCAGCGGCCGGTTGCCGTGCCGCTGGAGTACGGCAGCACGCCGGTGCAGGTGAAGATGTACGGCCCCGCGGGCGAGATCCGGCAGTCCAGCATCGTCTACGCGGTCCCCGTGGGCCAGCTTCCCGCCGGGGTGACGGAGTATTCCGCCGGCGCCGGCCTGTGCCCCCGCGGGGAGTGCGACCTGACGGGCTACGTGGACCTGCGCCGCGGGCTCACCCGCACGCTGACGCTGGTGGGCGGCTTCGAGCACGAGCAGTCGGCGGACACCACGGTGGCGGCGGCCGGGTTTCGCCCCTACGCGGCGGTGAGCGCGCTGCCGCGGCCCGGGACCATCGTCGAGGTGCAGGCGCTGGCGCGCTCGTTCGTGCGCGGCTCGGTGCAGCACGTGGCGGCCGGCGGCGTCGTCCAGGCCACGGCGGGGGTGAACTGGCCCGGCTCGGGGCAGTTCTCGTTCGCGCCGCTGGCGGGGCCGCGCTGGCAGGTGGCGGGGGGGTTCAGCCGCTCGGCGGTGCGGGTGGGGCCGCTGCGCGCGTTTGCGCTGAACGGGCGGCTGGAGGGGACGGCGGAGACGGGGATGGACCGGGTGCGGGTGAGCGCGGCCACCGGCTTTTCGTGGATGCGGCTGGAGGGGGGCTACGAGTCCGGCGGGCCGGGCTCGCCCGCCGTCGTCTTCGTTCAGCCCAGCGTGTCGATGCCGCGCTTTGCGCCCCGCTGGCTGCGCGGCTCGGGCCTCAGCGGCAGCGTGGCCGTGGCGGAGGGCGGGGTGCGGCAGGCGGCGCTCAACACCAGCGTGCAGACGGGGACGTCGTCGTACGCCACGGTGGCGGTGCAGTGGCTGCCGGATGGCCAGGGGACGGCGCTGCACGTGGGCTTCGCGCGCCGGTTCGGCTTCGCCAACGTGCAGACGCAGGCGGCGTCCATGCGCGACCGGGTGGAGGGGTCGTGGTCGGCGGAGGGAAGCGTGGCGTACGGCGGCGCGCGCCGGGCACTTCCCCTGCCCCACCGCGGGACGGGGATGGCGGGGGTGGGCGGCCGGGTGTACTACGACCTGGACGGCGACGGGCGCTTCGGCGCGGGCGACCGGCCGCTGGAGGGGATCGGGGTGCGGATCGGCGCGGTGACGGCCCGGACGGAAAAGGACGGGTCGTACCGGGTGTGGTCGGTGCTGCCGTTCGAGGTGGCCAGCGTGGCGCTGGACTCGCTGTCGATGTCGGACCCCAACTGGGTGCCGGTGCGCTCGATGGAGCAGGTGCGCCCCGCGCCGCACGTCTTCGCCACCGTCGACATCCCCCTGGTGCAGACGCGCGAGCTGGCGGGGCGGCTGGTGGCCGGGCGCGACATCCCCACGGTGGGCGGGGTGACGCTGGAGCTGGTGAACCGCGAGACGGGCGTTTCGCAGCGCACCGCCACCTTCAGCGACGGCGAGTACTACCTGAGCCGCCTGCGCCCCGGCACGTACGAGATCCGCGTGGCCGAATCGTCCCTGCGCGCGCTGAACGCCCGCGCGGAGCCCAGTCCCGCCATCATCGTTGTTCCCAGCGGCGGCGAGAGCCTGCTGGTGGAGGCGCCCGTCATCACGCTTGAGTTGCGGCGCTGAATTGAGTGGAGTGGATTCGTTGGAAGCAAAACGAGCGTGGACGTCCGCGGGACGCCTACGCTCGTTTTTTCGCCCTGTGACCGGAGCCGCTCAGCAGTACCCGTTCTCGTTCGTCATGCACCCCATGGCACATGTCAACTCGGGCGAGTCCTGGCTGCAGTAGAGCGATGGATAACAACCGTCTGCCTGGGTGCAGATCGGGTACTGCGTGCTGCAGATGGTAGTGAGCTGATTGGCGTACACCGTACTACCTGGAGCCTCTTTCTCCTGGGCGGTGAACGAGGTGATCTCCAGATCGGCGAGCTTGAGCCTGAGCTTCTTCATCGGGAGTCCTTAATCGAGGAATGGAAGAAAACGGACGTTTGTAATCTGGCGTAATGTGCGAGAGATGACAAGCGCCCTCCCGCCTGACCTAAGCACGCGGGGCGCGCTCTTGTGCGCGTCGAAAAACCGAAAGTCCGCGCTCAAAAGTCTGAACGCGGGCTGGGGGAAAAGCCCCCGCTCGCCCGCCGCAGGTGACACTGCCGCGCAATTATCTCTCTTCGTGCTCCGTCCCCGGCCAAGGGGGCGGCTCGTCCCCCACCGGTTCGCCTGCCTGCCGCCCCCGGACCCACTCCGCCAGCGCAGCGCACCCACGCCGCCAATCGGCCACGTACCCCGCGAATTCTTCGTCTCCCGCGCGAAGTGCGGACTCCGTCGGCTCGGCGTCGGGCGGAAGTCCTTCGCGCCGTAGAGCGGCGCGGACCTCCATCCGCCGCATCCTTTCCCACCGTGCGCCCATGTACGCGCTCACGCGCTCCCGCAGTTCTTCGGACAGCAGGGCAAGCGCCGCAAACCCTTCGTCGGCGATGGACCACCCCCCCTCGTACGTGCCGCTGGACAGTAGTTCTGCCAACGTGCGCGCCGCGTCCCGTGCGACCTGCTCATCCTCCGTCAGGGCAAAGGCGCGAAACAACTCGTCTTCGGTGAAGGGTAAATCGTCCTCGTCGATGTAGCGCGATTGGTTCACGGTGCTTGCCTCCCGCGTCAGAAGTCCGGGTGTCCGGGTCCCATCACCATATGCAGGTCGCTATCCACAACGGTCAACGTTCCCATCCAGTGCCTTCGGGTAATCCACGCACCCCGGCACCATACCGTGATGGTGCCCGCTTGTGCGATCCACCACGTGTCCCTGCTGGCCGTGGGCAGGCCGATCTCGTAGGTGGCCGGTGACCTGCCCCCCGTCAGACGTTTGAACGGCTCCGTGAGGGTGCTGCTAAAGCTGAACTCATGGTTTCGCCCCGCGACGGGGATCAGCGCCGGTTGCACGTTTCCAAAGAAGGGCGACGGGCAGATGTTGGACTCCGCCTCGGGCGGATTGCAGTCCTCACACTCCGGCGCACACGGTTCCGTGTACGACTGGATGCAGATGGTGCCGCGATCATCCCCGCCGCCGTCGCCACCGCCATCCCAACCACCACCGCCGC
The DNA here is from genome assembly GCF_036399255.1 of Longimicrobium sp. Taxonomy (GTDB): domain Bacteria; phylum Gemmatimonadota; class Gemmatimonadetes; order Longimicrobiales; family Longimicrobiaceae; genus Longimicrobium. The sequence continues at coordinate 139,499 of NZ_DASWNM010000099.1, read as the reverse complement.
CGGTGCCGCCACCGCCGCCGCCCGGGCACGACTGAACGCCCACGGATTCCTGCGGGTCGCTTGGGTCGCCTGCCGAGGTCATGCATTCGCCGCCGCCATCGTCACAGTCCCAATCCAGTTCCATCCATGGCTCGCACCATCCCCCGCTGATTGGAGGGAGCACGCACAGCCCATCGCTTACGCAGCCCTGCACCTGGGCGTCCTGCGCGGGAAGGTCCGGCGCGCGTTGCTGATCCGATTGCGTCGGGCTGTCGGCGCACGCCCCGAGCGTGAACAGCACTCCCGCAATTGTGGCGAGGCGCAAGACGAAATTTCGCATGTGGCGTTCCTGTTGGAGGGGTGGGATCGGGGAGTTGAGGTCCGGAACGACGGGGGCTACCGAGACTGAAGATTCGCTCCTTTCTTCCCGCGCCGGGATAAATCAAAACGTGAGTGTCCAAACAGAGCGATACGCTAAACACACCTTTACCGTCCGTCATCCTAAATATCCGCGCAGAGGGGGTGCCAATCGTCTGCACCCCCGATTTGGCGAGCGGGCGCAAACATTCTTTCGCGAGACTCCATCACGGTGCGGCGGATCCGAATCAACATCTGGTGCAGAGGCGTGGGGAGAGATCCTCGCGCCTCTTCGTTTCGTACGAATGTCTGATCATCGGACAGTGGGCAGAGTCACCCTTCATAGCGTACGATTACAGGACACTCGCACGTAAGTCATCGATCCACAATCACATAGAAATGAGCATCGATCCCGCGCGTCTGCAATCCGCACAAACAAGCGACAGGGGTCAAATTACCTAAGTCATTTGACCTATAGATACTTAGCGCGATTCTGAGCATGGTTCGCCGTTCGCATTGCCGGGAGGAGCAAGACACCTCCCTCCGCGACGGAACCGACCCGTGAAGATCGCACTGCTGACCGCCCTGATCGCCCTGGTCCTCGCCGCACCCGCGTCCGCGCAGGGGTCGCTGCGGGCCAGCGCCGTCATCGCGCCGCGGCAGGGGGTGGAGATGGGCAGCGGCGTCGCGACGGTGCAGACGCGGACGGGGGCGATGGACGTGGCGGTCTCCATCGCCAACAAGGGCGCCAGCAGCTACGTGGTGCAGGTGATCCGCGAGGGCGGGTCGGCGCTGTCGAGCCCCGCGCCCGGCTCCAGCACCGTGATGCGCGGCGGCGAGAACCGCGAGGTCCGCTTCCAGGTCGGCCGCCAGCCCGCCGCCGGACAGGCCCCGCCCCGCATCACCTACGTCATCTCCCCCATGATCTGACGGGGGAGGCGAGAAGCACGGGTGCGAAGTTCAGGTCGACCGTGTCATTCTGATATGAGAGGGTGTTGCCAACCCTCCCAGCGTGATTGACTTCCTGAAAGGGTGTTGCTAAACCTTGCCCCGCGATTGACTTCCTGAGAGGGTGTTGCTAAACCTTGCCCCCGATTGACTTCCTGAGGGAGGCGCTGCTCCGCAACCTGCGGGTACGATGGACTTTGGCGCCGACCGAAGGACCTCGCCAGCAGAACGACGGGGCTGGTTCCGCGGCATGGAGCCCGCCCCGCCTCGCCGGAGAGTAGGTCCTTCGGTCGCGCGCAGGCGGTTGTGTGGAATCGGGTTACACGTGGTGCGCTCCCTCAGGAAGTCATCGCCTCTTTGTGAGTTTGGGGGTTTAGCAACACCCTCTGAGGAAGACGCGCGCCCGGTCCTCTCCAGATGCACAGCGCCCGTGCGCCGGCCGAAGAACCTGCCGGATGGCGCACGATCCCGTCGGCTACGGCTGGCTTCGGCGCGAGGGGCCCCCGTTCCCGAAGGAGATTCTTCGGTCGGCGCCACGGCCCTGGAGCGTGAAGACGGTCATGCGCGGCGCCTCCCTCAGAATGACAGGTGATCGTCCGAGGCGACGTCTCTGGAGGATGGATGCAATCAAAAGCCCTCGGCCGCGGGGAGGCGGCCGAGGGCTGGAAATCAAGCGGGACGGCGATCAACCGGTCGTATAGAGGTTCTCGGCCAGCCACTCGCCCAGGTGCAGGAACATCTGCCCGTCCTTGCGGATGAACTGCACGCTCCCGGTGTCCGCCGCCTGCTCCAGCCGGGAGCGCGGGGAGGTGGCGCTGACGAACACGGCGGGGACGCTGGCGTAGCCGTCCAGCGCGCGCAGTTCGCGGCAGCTCTGGATGCCGTCGCGACCCGGCATGTCGATGTCCAGCACCAGGCCGTCCGCACGCTCGGCGGCGCCGGACGCCCACGCCAGCAGGTCGTCGCCCGAGGGAAAGCGCAGGACGCGGTAGCCCTGGTGCTCCAGCCAGACGCTGACGAGCTCCGCATGCAGCTCGTCGTCGTCGGCGAGCGCCAGCGTAGGCGATTCGCTCATCGGTAGATAGGCTTCAGTAAACACGCGCACGAAGAAGGCAAGGATCGGCCCATCCCAAGCCGAATCCCTATCTCCCTGTGCCGCAACGCCTTGCCGGAATCCGCCACGATACGGGACGAGCAGCACGCGTTCCGCCGCGGGAACGCGTGCTCCCGATCGGGAACGCGCGTCATCCCTCTTCCGCCTCCGCGCGCAGCATCGCCACCAGCCGCGCCACCTCCGCCGCGCCCCCGCCGCCCCGCACCGCCTCTTCCGCCTCCCCCGCCGCGTCGGCCAGCGCCTCGTAGCCAAACCCGCCCGCCGCGCCGCGCAGCTTGTGCACCTCGCGCCGCAGGGCCTCGGTGTCGCCTTCCGCCGCCGCGGACTCCATGGCCAGCCGCCGCGCCCCCAGCCCCGCGCGAAAGCGGGCGCGCAGCGGCGCCAGGTAGTCGTCCGCGTCCGCCGGTTCCGCTTTGGGAACGCGCACCGCCAGCGACTCGATGGCCGCGTCCACCTGCGCCAGCAGCGTCTCCGGCTCCACCGGCTTGCTTACCCGCCCCGCGAACCCCTCGCCCGCCGCGTCCGCCGCCGCGCCGGCGGTAAAGGCCAGCACCGGCACCGCCGCCAGCGTGGGCACCGCGCGCAGCTCCGCCAGCGCCTCGGTGCCGCTACGCCCCGCCAGGTTCATGTCCAGCAGCACGATCGCCGGCGCCGATCCCGCCAGCCGCGCCCCCGCGCCGGGCGTCCCGTCGTCCACCACCGCGCGGTACCCCGCGTGCCGCAGCACCGCCGACGCGTAGGCGCGCAGGTCCGCGTCGTCGTCCACGATCACCACCGTCTCCGTCCGCCTGCGCGCGGCTCCGCGGCGCGGCGCGGCGGGACCGGCGGCCGCGGGGCCCACCGCCGCGGGGAGCGCCACCCAGAAGGTGCTTCCCTTCCCCGGCGTGGAATCCACCCCGATCCGCCCGCCCATCGCCTCGGCCAGCATCCGCGACAGCGCCAGCCCCAGCCCGGCGCCCACCACGCGCATTCCCGGCGGGTTCACGCGCGAGAACTCCTTGAACAGCCGCGCCTGGTCGCGGCGGCTGATCCCCGGCCCGCGGTCCACCACCTCCACCCGCACCCCGCCCTCCGCCGCGCAGGCGCGGACGACGACCTCCGCGCCGGGCGGCGAATACTTGACCGCGTTCTCCATGAGGTTGAACAGCACCTGCCGCAGACGTCCGGAATCCGCCAGCGCCAGCGGGGCGTCCGCGTCCTCCAGCCGCAGCCGGACGCCGTGCGCCTCGGCCTGCGGGCCCAGCGCCGTCACCACCGCCGCCGCCACCTCGGGAACGCGGGTGGCGGCCAGCGTCACCTCCAGCTTCCCCGCCTCGACCTTGGAGATGTTCAGCAGGTCGTTCACCACGTGCAGCAGGTGCCGCGCGTTGCGCAGGACGATCTCCAGGTACTCCGCGCGCACCCCGGGATCCATCGCCTCGCCCTCGCGCTGCAGCAGGGCCCCGAAGCCGATGATGGAGCTGAGCGGGGTGCGGAACTCGTGGCTCACGTGGCGGATGAAGCGCGTCTTTTCTTCGCTGGAGCGCTCCGCCTCTTCCAGCCGGGCCCGCAGCTCCTCCAGCTCCGTGGCCGGGGCGGACCGGCGGCCGCGCGGGGTCACGATTCCCTCCCCGTGAGCAGGCCGTGCTGCTTGCGGCGCTGCCACAGCACCTTGCGGCTCACCCCCAGCTGCTCCGCCGCCGCCTGCACGTTGCCGCCCAGCCGCCGCAGCGTCTCGTCGATGTAGCGCGCCTCCACCTCGTCCAGCGTCATCCCGTGGGGAAGCAGCAGTCCGTCCGCCGCGGGGGCCGGGGTGGCGGGCGGGGCGAACGGCGCCAGCTCCACGATGCGCAGCCGGGGCCCGCGGCTGAAGATCATCGACCGCTCGATCACGTTGCGCAGCTCGCGGGCGTTCCCCGGCCAGTCGTAGCGCTGCATCCGCTCGTCGCTTTCCGGCTCCACCTCGGGCAGCGGCTTGGCGAAGTACTCGGCCGCGCGCTTTACGAAGTGGCGGGCGATCTCGGGGATGTCGCTGCGGATGGCGCGCAGGGGGGGCAGCACCTGGCTGGCCACGTTCAGCCGGTAGTACAGGTCCTCGCGAAAGGCGCCGTTGGCCACGTCCGCCTGCAGGTCGGCGTTGGTCGCCGCCACCACGCGCAGGGTCACGCCCTGCTCGCGCGTGGCGCCGATGCGGCGAAAGCTGCGGCTTTCCAGGAAGCTGAGCAGCTTGGCCTGCAGCTCCAGCGGCATGGAGCCGATCTCGTCCAGGAACAGCGTGCCCCCGTCCGCCACCTCCACCAGCCCCTTCTTGGCCTGCCGGGCGTCGGTGAACGCCCCCTTCTCGTACCCGAACAGCTCCGCCTCGAGAAGATTCGCCGGCAGCGCCGCGCAGTTCACCTCCACGAAGCGGTGGCCGGCCGCGCGGCTGGCGGCGTGGATGGCGCGCGCCACCAGGTTCTTTCCCGTTCCGCTCTCGCCGAGGAGGAGCGACGACACCTGGGGGACGGAGCCCACGTTGGCGATGAACTCGCGCACCTCCTCGATGAGCGGGTGCCGGCCGATGATGGCGTGCGGGTCGAACTTGGCCTGGGTGAACGACTGCAGCAGCTCTTCGCGGGGCGCCTGCTCCAGCGCGCGGCGAATGCGCGTTTCCAGGGCGCGCGGCTCGATGGGCTTGGTGACGAAGTCGGTGGCGCCCGCCTCCAGCGCCCGCTCGGCGTCGCCCTCCGTCCCCCGCGCCGTGGCGATGATGATGGGGAGCGAGCGGTCGATCTCGCGCACGCGGCGCACGAAGGCGATGCCGTCCATCCCCGGCATGACCAGGTCGCACACCACGGCGTCGGGGGGATCGGCGCGGATCTCGTCGATGGCGCTCTCGGGGCGCGTGAACCCCTTGGTGGCGAATTGCCGGCCGCGCTCGATCTGCGCGGTCACCAGCGCCACCTGGTCGGCGTCGTCGTCGATGATGAAGACGGTGGGGCTCATGGGCGGAGTGCGGGAGTGCGGGAGTGCGGGAGTGCGGGAGTGCGTGAGTGCGTGAGTGCGGGAGTGCGGGAGTGCGGGAGTGCGGGAGTGCGGGAGTGCGGGAGTGGGTTCGAGGCTCGGCGGCAGGCTCCGGCGGGCGCCCCCTCCGCTCGCTTAGGCTCGCACCTCCCCCAAAACTGCTGGGGGAGGTTGGGGGTGGCCGCTGGCGGTGGAGGCTCGTCGACCAGGACCGAACTGGCGCCCGCAGGGTGCCCCTCCCCGCTCGTTCCTCGCGGAGAGGAGAATTCGATGGCGCTCCGGAACGTCCCCGGAACGGCCAAGGCTGTCATTCCGAGGGAGCGCCGCGCTACCCTTTCCGCCCGCTCGGAACCGTGGCGCGAACGAGGAACCTACTGTCGGAATCCTCGTGACCGGCCGGAGCGCCCCACGCCGGCGGTGCGCGTCACCTCTCCCCCGCGCAGTTTGCGGGGAGAGGCCGGGAAAGGGGGGCCCCCGCGGACGCAGCCCGATCCCCGTCGGCGAGTCTGCAACCCTGCCCCACCCTCAACCTCCCCCGGCGGTTTCGGGGGAGGTGGGCGAGTGGTGCTCGCCCGGAGGGGGCGCCGCGGATCGCACCGGACCCGCGCCACGCCCCGTGCCTGCTATTCCCTGTCCGCTGTCCCCTGTCCCCTGTCCCCTGTCCCCTGTCCCCTCATCCCCTGTCCCCTTATCCCCTGTCCCCTCGTCCTTCCTCTCCCACCGGTCCGCGTCCCGCACCTGGTACTTGCTCAGCGTGCGCGCCGCGGCATCCGACAGGTCGATCCCCAGCTGGTTGGCCAGCACCACCACCACGAACAGGATGTCGCCCAGCTCCAGCGCGATGTCGCCCTCGGGCTCGTCGTGCTTCTTGGTCTTGGGGCCGTACGCGTGGTTGATCTCGCGCGCCAGCTCGCCCACCTCTTCCGTCAGCCGCGCCAGGTTCACCAGCGGCGGAAAGTAGCCTTCCTTGAACTGGCCGATGTACGCGTCTACCTGCTGCTGGATTTCGCGGAGATCCATACCGTTGCGCCGTCCGGGTTCGAGCGGGTGTGTGGCGACAAGGTAGGCGTGTTCCCAAATGGAAACAAGAAGAAGGCCCGCCGCAGCGCGGCGGGCCCTCCTGTCGGGACCGTCAGTGGGTGTGCACGGGAATGGTGGCTTTCACGTGCATTCCCTGTTGCCTCACCCGCGCGCCAGCGCGGCCTTGAGCGCCAGCAGTTCGGGCGTCATCCCGGAAGGGGCGAAGCGCACGTTGCCGCTTCCGTTCTCGTACGCCACCGCGCCGAGCGGGGTGCCGTCCGAGCGGAACACCTGGATCTGACTCTGGCTCTGCCACACGGAGGTGATCTCCTGCTCGGGAAAGTTCAGGTTCACCGTGGTGGTGACCTCCGTGCTCCCCGTGGTGCTCGTGGACGTTTCCAGCCGCAGCTCCTCGGTCATCGACACCGAGGCGCCCACGTTCACGCCGGCGTATGCCGCGCCGAACTCCGCCCCCACGGTCATCGAAGTGGTCTTCGCAAAGCCGGTCGCGTCGGTCTGCGACACACCGACGCTTTCCTGCACGCTCACCATGCCCCCCAGCGGTGTGGGCTGGATCATCGTGCACTGCCAGTAGGGCTCGCTCGCCACGTAGTAGAAGGGGGAGACGACCGCCTGCTGAAAGACCTTGTCCGCCGGAACGGCCGTGTACGGCACGACGACCAGCGTGCCGCGGAGCCCGCAGGCCGTCGTATCACCGATGTCCGTGATGCCGTCCACGTACACGGGCTCGGGAACCGCGATCGGCGGCACGTCGACCGTGGCCTGCGTCCCCACCAGCGCGTAGGGCGTGCCGCCGGCCTGCACGCTCAGCAGGGTGGGCGGCAGGATCAGGATGCCACCCGGGGGCGCAGTCTCCGGCACGGACGCGGTGAAGCAAGGACTGATGAGGTTGCCGTTGTTGTCCCAATGCGCGTGGTAATCGTTCCACGCGGTGTAACTCGACACCTCGAGCACGTACTCCTGCTTGATGCACCAGTAGTTGCTGGTATCGGGCGTGTTGCCGTTGCTGAAGCAGATCCCCAGGGCGACGTAGCCAGCGGGCGCGATCGGCCCCCAGTAGACCACGTTCCGGTGATCCCCCGACCCTGCGTCGTCCAGGAGGCGGTTGAAGCCGGTGGGATTCAGGAAGGCGGCCGGGTCGCCGCCGGGTGCGCTGTTGGGCGCGAAGAACATGACACCCAGGGGAAGGTTGCCCGCCGGCACCCCCACGATGTCACCCAGCGGTAGCCACCCTCCGCTCGGAGCCGTCCCCTGGAACTGGTAGAAGGTGAGGCTGGTTTGGCCGCCGCCGTCGTAGATATCGACGAAGTTCCCGGCGGTCGGGACCACCAGCGCGTTGAACGGCCCGAAGTTGACGCCCTTGAGCTTGGGGTTGGCCGCCGTGATCGCGGCCTTCACCGCCTGCACCACGGCGGCGTTCGGCGCGGGCGCATCGGCGAACTTGCCGTTGACATTGCCGTTGTCGCGCGTCCAGACGGTGGCGTTGCTCCACAGGATCTTCTGTCCGTCCGCTGACAGCACGCCGGTAAAGGGCGCGTCGTCTGTGAAGTCGGCGTAGATCACCGGCGCGCCCGCGTTCACGGCCACGCGGGCCGCGGAGGAGCGTCCGGGCATCTGCACGGTCAGGGTGTCGGCCTGCGAGCCGATGATGCCCGTGCCACGGTTCCAGCTGCCGTCGAAAGGAGTGCTCATCGTGTGCTCCGTATCTGTTCGTGATGGATGGATGAAAGTGCGGTCGCACTCTCCGCTTGCCGGTCGATCTGTCCCGCCGTGCGGACGGGGCGGACCCCGGGCTCTCGTGCACATGGCTCGTGTGGGTGGCGAGAGGGAGAAGAAGGACGGCACCTGCCCGTCCACGAGGCGGGAAACGCTTGCGGCGTCCCCGATGCGTGAACACATTGTAAAGACTTGAGATCAACCCGGTTTCATGCTCTCCGTCATCCCCCTGGTTGAAGCCCCGAATGCCCCCTCCGTTTCGCCTGGACCTGCTCGGAGATCCCGCCTTTTCCGGCCCCGCCGGGCCCGTTCGCGGACGCGCCGCGCACAAGCGGCGGGTGGCGCTGCTGGCGGTCCTGGCGGTGGCGCGGGGGCGTCCGGTGGGGCGGGAGCGGATCATCGGGCTGCTGTGGCCGGAGCTCACCACCGAGGCGGCGCGGCACAACCTGTCCGAGTCGCTGTACGTGCTGCGCAAGGAGCTGGGGGAGGGCGTGTCGGCCGCGTCGGCGGGCGACGTGGTGCTGAGCCCGGAGGCGGTGGCCAGCGACGTGGCCGAGTTCCAGGACCGGCTCGAGGCGGGGGATGCCGAGGGCGCGGCGGCCCTGTACCGCGGCCCGCTGCTGGACGGCTTCTTCGTGGGCGACGCGCCCGAGTTCGAGCGCTGGATCGACGGCGAACGCGACCGGCTGGCCCGGGCGTACGCCACGGCGCTCGAGGGACTGGCCCAGGCGGCGGAAACCGAGGGAAGCGCCATCCGCGCCGTGGACTGGTGGCGCCGGCTGGCCGCGCACGACCCGTTCAGCTCGCGCACGGCGCTGCGCCTGGTGCGCGCGCTGGACGCCGCGGGCGAGCGCCCCTCCGCCATGCGCGCGGCGGAGATGCACGCCGCGCTGCTGCGCCAGGAGCTGGGGGGTGAGCCCGACCCGGACCTGCTGGCCCTGGTCGCGCGCCTCCGTGCCGATCCCCCCCGCGCCGCCGCGCCCGTGCCGCCTCTGGCGCACCGGCCCGCCGCGGAGCCGTCCCCTCCCCCGCCCGCCATCCATCCGCCCGAACCCACCGTCTTTTCCTCCGTCGCCGTTCTCCGTCCCGGATCGCCCGCATCACCGGCGGATGAAGTGGATCGGGCGGATCCGGTGAATCAGGCGGATGCGGTGGATCGGGCGGATCCGGTGGGGCGGATGGATGTGGCGGGTCAGGCGGATGCGGTGGGTCGGGTGGATGCGGTGGATCAGGCGGATGCGGCGGGTTGGGTGGATGCGTCCGGCGCGGCATCGATCCGCCCCGTGCCCTTTCCCGCGGATGCGGCGGACGCCGCGCCGATCGCGCCTCCGTCGGCGCCCTATGCACCGGTGGACGCGGAAGGGCCTCGCCGCACGCCCGCCGTGCGCGCGCCCCTCGTGGCCCGCCGCCGCACCAGCGCGTCGTACGCGGCGGCGGGCGGAATGCTGCTTGGTTTTCTGCTATCGCTGCTCACGGGCTCGTCCCTGCAGACCGGGCGGAACGTCGATGCGGCGCGGAACGATCCGCGGCGCATCGCCGTGCTGTACTTCGAGGACCTGAGCCCCGGGGGCGAGCTGCAGTACCTGGCGGCGGGGTTGACCGAGCGGCTGATCCACGAGCTGGGCCAGGTGGACGCGCTGGACGTGGTTTCGCGCGGCGGGGTGCGCCCGTACCGCGGGGGCGCCGTGCGCTTCGACAGCATGGCCGCCCACCTGCGCGTGGGAAGCGTGGTCGAGGGCACGGTGCAGCGCTCGCGCGACAGCGTGTGGGTTACCGTGGCGCTGGTGGACGCCAACACGCAGCGCCACCTGCACAGCCGCGAGATCGGCAGGCCGCTGGGCGACGTGGTGGCGCTGGAGCGCGCCGTCGCCGCCGAGGTGTCGGCGGCGCTGCGCAAGCGGCTGGGCCAGGAGGTGCGGCTGCGCACCGCCGCGGCCGAGACGGAGAGCGCCGAGGCGCGGGAGCGGGTGCTGATGGCCGAGCAGCTGCGGCGCGAGGGACGCGCCATGGCCATCAGCCTCGACACGCTGGACACCGGCTCGGCCGCCCGCCTGCTGCTGCGCGCCGACTCGCTGCTGGCGCGCGGCCAGGCCGCCGACCCCCGCTGGGCGCAGCCCACGCTGCTGCGCGGGTGGGTGGACGTCGACCGCGCCGGCGTGGCCCGCGGCGAGGCCCGCAACGCGCGGCTGCGGTCCGCGCAGCGGCACGCCGAGCAGGTACTGGCCCAGGGGCGCGGCTCCCGCGCCGAGGCGCTGGAGCTGCGCGGCACCGCCCTCTACCGGCTGGCGCTGGAGGCGCCCGACACGCTGATGCAGCGCGTGTGGATGGACACGGCCGAAACCGACCTGCGCGCCGCCACCGCCGCCGAACCTTCGCGGGCCAGCGTGTGGAGCACGCTCAGCCAGCTGCTGCGCATTCGCGGACGCCTCGCCGAAAGCGAGATGGCCGCGCGGCGCGCCCTGGCCGCCGACGCGTACCTGGACGACATGGCCGCCATTCGCCACCTCCTGTACTTCAGCGGGCTCTGGCGGGGCGACTACGCCCAGGCGCACGAGCAGTGCGAGCAGGGCGCCGTGCAGTTTCCCGCCGACCGGCGGTTCACCGAGTGCCGCCTGACCCTGCTGCGAAACGACCGCACGCGCCCGGCCGACGCGGCGGCGGCCTGGCGCCTGGTGGCCGAGCTGGACCGCATGGACCCGCCGGCGCGCGCGCGGGCGCAGAACCGCGTCTACGGGCCCATCTACCGGCGGATGGTGGCCGCCGCGGTTTCCGCCCGCGCCGGCGACGCGGACAGCGCCCGGGCGGTGGTGGCCCGGGCGCGACGCGAGGTGGGGGCCCACCCCGCGCTTGCCCACTCGCTGAACTACGAGGAAGCCTGGGTGCGGCTGATGCTGCGCGACACCGCGGGCGCGCGCATGCTGGTGGACCGCATGCTGGCCTACCGTCCGTCCATGCGCGAATACCTGCTGCGCGACCCGCTCGTCGTGGCGCTGGCCTACCGGCCCTGAGGGCGGGGGGCCAGGGGCACCCGCTTTACGTGGCCGCCGGGGTGCAGCGACACCACCCTGGACACAAAGCTGATCTCCGTGTCGGGCTCGCCCACGTATTCCGAGCTGGGCAGGTGCGCCAGGGCAAAGGGCGTGTCGTCCTCCACCATCGCCTCACCGCCTTCCGCGGTTCCGGTGGGCGGCAAGAGCACGGCCAACACCGCCTGCGCCATCTCGGGGCCCTTGTCGCCGTACACCGACGCGTAGTAGGGCACCAGGAACTTCTCGACCGCCGACACGCTCCAGAACACCGCGTCCGCCGCGTACGTCCCGCCCGGGTGCGCGCCGATCGGCTTGACCGTGATCCCCAGCAGGTCCACCGGCTTGTGCCCGGGAACGCCGACCATCGCGCAGTCCACCGTAGACACGGGATCCTTGACGGCCGCGACGAAGATGACTTCGGTGTCGTCGCCCGCATGCACGGGCTTGGTAGAGAAGGTGTACGTCGCGGGATCGTCGGTGACCACGAACCACAGGTCCTGGTCGCGCATCCCGCTCGCGCTCTCGGCGATCTGGCGCAGGGTCACGAAGGTGATGTTGGGCTTGGGCATGCTCTCTCCATCGAAGGGGTAAACGGGTGCCGCGGCCCCGCCGCGCACCGGACGTAACACAATATGGCGCACGCCCTTCAACGCGCTCTCAGCGTGGAGGTTGATGCCGGATTTCCGGCGGAATCGCTGGAAGAGGTACGGCGCGGCGCCTCCCCCCGGAATGGAAAACAACACCTTTAATCGTACAGAGGAACAGAGTCAGACAGAGAAGGCGAGCTGAAATATGATCTTGGTTCCTCTGTCTGACTCTGTTCCTCTGTACGATCATTCTTTTTCAGGATCGAGTGTCGGAACAAGAAGCGGGGGCCGGATCTCGTGGTGAGATCCGGCCCCGCTCTCCGTCCGCGGATTCTGGAGGTCAGCGCCTGGCGACCAGGCCGCCGGCGCCGGTGGCGAACAGGTCCGCGCCGGTGGAGGTGCCCCACAGGCCCTGCACGTGGCTGGCGCCGTTCTGCGCTTTTTCCGGAATCCAGCTGGTCCCGTCGAAGCGATAGAGTGCGCCGCCGCCGCCGGCCACGTACACGTTGTTGGTGCCGGAGCCCCACACCGCGTACAGCGGCTGCCGCGTGGGCAGGCGAATGCGCTGCCAGCTGGTGCCGTTGTAGCGGAACACGATGCCCCCCGCCCCCACCGCGTACACGTTGCTCGCCGACGTGCCCCACACCGACGCCAGCGCGCCCGGCGCCTGCACCCCCGCCACGAACGACCACGACGTGCCGTTGTAGCGCAGCAGCCGCCCCGTCTCGGTGGCCGCGTACACGTTGGTGGCGCCGCTTCCCCACACCCGGTTCAGCTGCGCCGTGGTCCCCGTCGTCATCCGCGTCCACGACGTGCCGTTGTAGCGCAGCACCACCCCGCTGTCGCCCACCGCGAACACGTTGTTCGCCGCCGAGCCCCACACCCCGCGCAGCGTGTACGACCGCGCCGGCGCGTCGTAGCTGCCCAGCGGCTGCTGCGCCACCGAGGTGCCGTCGTAGCGGTGCAGCGTCCAGGCGGCGCCGTCCCAGCGCATCATCTCGCCCTTTTCACCCACCGCCCACACGTTGGTCGACGACGATCCCCACACGTCGTGCAGCGACCGCCAGCGTGCGTCGGCCACGTGCGACCAGGCGGCGCCGTCGTAGCGCAGCAACCCCGTGTGGTTGGCCGCGTACACGTTGCTCGCCGCCGTCCCCCACACGCCGCGGTTTCCCTGGTCGTCGGGCGTGGCCTGGGTGCTCCACGCGCGGCGGGTGTCCGTCACGGTGACGGGGATCTGCACTTCGATGTCGTAGTACCACGCCCACAGCGTCGCCGTCCCCGGCGTCTGCCCCACCACCATCCCGCTGTCCATCCGCACCACGGACGACTCCAGCCACCAGAGCGCCGGCTGGCTCATCGGCTGGCCGTGCAGGTCGCGCAGCGTTGCCGTCACCTGCATCCCCGCGCCCACGTTCAGGTTGATGCTGGACGTGGACACCGTGATGGAGCCCGGCACCCCCGTCTCGATGCGAAAGTAGACGGGCATGGTGCTCCCCGCGAACCAGGGGATGTACTCGTCCGTGTCGGTGGCGAAGAACTCCCCCCAGCTGCTCACCATCTTTACGTCCATGAACCCCAGCGTCCGCGCGCCCACCGACACCGACACGCGGTAGACGTGCCCCGTCTGTGCCCCCGTGGAGCCCGTGGGCCAGCCCAGCTCGTACCGCTCCTCCCCCGCGTTCACCGTCACCAGGCGCCCGTACGAGCCGCCGGTGCGCGTGAACGTGGCCAGGTTGCTTCCGCAGGCGCCGCTGGTGATTCGGCAGATGCGCACCGTCGGCGACACGTTGGGATCGAACGTGCCCGTCGCCGAGTCGCCGGGGAGAATGCCGTTGTAGAAGTAGAAGCCCGGGTAGCCGTCGGTAAAGGTGTGCTGCACCTGCCGTGAGGGCGGCGCGCCGGGCGCGGCCAGCGTGGGGCCGTCGGCGATGCCGCACGCGGAGAGCGCGCAGAGCGCGGCGGCGGCCAGAAGGGCGCGAAGCGTCATGGAGGCAGCGAGTTCGGGTTCGTGCGGCGCGGCACCCGGATGCGGTGCAGCCCACGATGGCTGAAGAGGATACGGAAACGGGCTGTGGTGCTACATCATACGGATGCAGACTGGGCGGGGCAACGCAAACGGCGCACCGCTGCTCCCGCGCCGGACCCATCCACCGGAAGGGCTGAGGGCATACCATGCTGCACGGTTTTTCGCGCGTGGCAAGGCGGCACCGGGTACGCCGGGCGCGGCGGACAGGGGCTGTGGACAGGGGCGGACGGTGCCTGCAACACGGCGGTTTTTTGTAGACAAAGTGGCCAAAGGGACAGATTGCATTGTTGCGGCGGGGTGGCGCGCGTACATTGGCGCGCCCCAGGACGGCTTTGTAGACAAAGTAGCCAAGAACGAGAATCGTGGACGCACATCCGCCGCGCGTCGGCATCATCATGGGAAGCCGCTCGGACCGCGAGACCATGCAGGAGGCCGCGCGGGTCCTGGACGAGCTGGGCATCGCCTACGAGATGGAGATCGTCTCGGCGCACCGCACCCCCGACCGCATGTTCCGCTACGCCGAAGAGGCGGAGGGGCGCGGCATCGAGGTCATCATCGCCGGCGCGGGCGGGGCGGCGCACCTGCCGGGGATGACGGCCGCCAAGACCGTCCTTCCCGTCATCGGCGTTCCCGTGCTCTCGTCCACCCTCAACGGGCTGGACTCGCTCCTCTCCATCGTCCAGATGCCCAAAGGCGTGCCCGTCGCCACCGTGGCCATCGGCAAGGCGGGGGCGGCCAACGCGGGGCTGCTGGCGGCGCGCATCCTGGGGAGCCGCGATCCGCGGATGCGCGAGCGGCTGAAGGCGTACGCCGCCCGCATGGCCGAGGACGCGCTGCGCCCCGAGCCAACGGACGGGGCGCAGTGAATCCGCCGATGAATCCGCCGAACCCCTCCCCGCTTCTTCCCGGCGCCACCATCGGCATGGTGGGCGGCGGGCAGCTGGGGCGCATGTTCGCGCTGGAGGCCCGGCGCATGGGCTACCGCCTGGTCGTCCTGGATCCGGGGGATGCCACGCCCGCCGCGCAGTTCTGCGACCGGCACATCCAGGCCCCGTTCGAGGACGTGGACGCCTGCCTGGAGCTGGCGGACGTAAGTGACGTGGTGACACTGGAGTGGGAGAACGCGGACGTGGCCACGCTGCGCGCGATGGCCGAGCGCGTGCAAATCCACCCCTCCCCGGACGTTCTCGAGGTGGCACAGCACCGCGTCCGCGAAAAGGACGCGGCCCGGCGGCTGGGCGTGCTGACCGCGGAGTACCGCGCGGTGCGGTCGCGGGAGGAACTGGATGAAGCGCTGCGCGAGATCGGCGCGCCGGCCATCCTCAAGACGGCGCGGATGGGCTACGACGGCAAGGGCCAGGCGGCCCTCCACAGCCTCTCGGACGCGGACGCCGCGTGGAGCGCCGTGTCCGCGCAGGGCGACGACTTCATCCTCGAGGCGCGGGTGCCGTTCCGGATGGAGGTCAGCGTGATCTGCGCCCGCTCGGCCAGCGGCGAGACGGCCTGCTTTCCCGTGGCCGAGAACGAGCACCGCCGCGGCATCCTGCACCTGTCCGTGGTCCCCGCGCGGGTGCCGGAGGCGGTGGCGGCCGAGGCGCGGCGGGTGGCGGCGGCGCTGGCGGAGGGTCTGGGCGTGGTCGGCCTGCTGGCGGTGGAGATGTTCGTGGACCCGGACGGGCGCATTCTGATGAACGAGATTGCCCCGCGCCCCCACAACAGCGGCCACCACACCTGGGAGGCGTGCGGCGTAAGCCAGTTCGAGCAGCAGCTGCGCGCGGTGTGCGGGCTGCCGCTGGGGGACCCCGCCCTGCTGCGCCCGGCGGCGATGGTGAACCTGATGGGCGAGGACGCGGGGACGGGGCTGGGCCGCCCGGGCGCGGCGCGGGCGCTGGCGGTGCCGGGAACGGCGCTGCACCTGTACGGAAAGCGCGAGGCGCGGCCGGGGCGCAAGATGGGGCACCTGACGGTGCTGGCGGACTCGGCGGACCAGGCGGAGGCCCGGGCGCGGGAGGCGTGGGAACGCATCGTGGCCGGGGGGTAGAAACAGGAGACTCTTGCGCCCCACATCTTGTGGTGCAATTGTACGAAGACCGCACCATCTCCGATCACCGCTCTCAACTCGCCACCGGCGAACGCGTCCTTCACCTGGGGCGCCGACGTCACGCAGAACGCCCGCGGGTGCAACGCTTCGGACCACACCGCGTGTGTGAAACAAAAGGCCGCCGCGCGCGTAAACAGAGGTAGCGGAACGGCTTGGCGGCTGAGGGCGAACGTGGCCCGCCGCTTGCCTTGCTTCCGTACCAGAAGAGCCGAGACCGGGAGGGAGATTCCCATGATCCTTCGCTGCAACTTCGAAGAGCTTCGCGCACTGGCGTCCGCCGGCGAGACCGTGGTCTCCGCCGCCGAGGCCGAGTCCGCGGGAGCCGTGTCCGCCCCCGCCGAGGGCGTGGCGAAGGTGGAGATGCTTCTCCCCCGCCTGGTCGGCGACATCGGCATCGAGACGCTGGACGACCAGCGCCGCGTTCGCCACGCGGTCAGCGTGATCGTCAACGACCTGCACACCCGGCTGGACCAGAAGATCATCGAGTTCAACCCGGCGCACGAAGACGCGGTCACGCTGTACTTCGACTACGGCCACTCGCGCAGCGTGCTGCACCGGCTGGACCAGATGGGGACGGAGATGGAGGCCATCGTGGACCTGATCACCGGCGGCCACCCCGAGCTGGGCGGAAGCATCAGCTTTCCCGACTGACGCGCCCATCGACTGCTGACGACCGAAGCCCCGCGCCCCTCATCGAGGCGCGGGGCTTCTTCGCTTCCGCCATCCCCCAACAGATTGTCTCACCCAGAGGCCCCAGAGGCCGCAGAGGAGGTTCTTCTCTGTGGCCTCTGCGGCCTCTGGGTGCGTCAACTCTTTTTCGGGCCCGCGATCAACCGCTCGTCCCCGCGGGATCACCGTTCATCCCATGATCGTCCGATTCCGGAAGCCCTCGTGCGTTGCACGGATGAAAGGGGAGATCGTCCGGACTTTTCAAGCACACGGAGGCACGCATGCGTCGCGTGGCAATCATTGGAGCGGGGATCAGCGGGCTGGTGACGGCAAAGACGATGCTGGAGGAAGGCTTCGCGGTCACCCTGTTCGAAACGGAGGACGAGGTGGGCGGCGTGTGGGCGCGCTCGCGCCGCTACCCGGGCGTGCACACGCAGAACCCGCGCGACACCTACGCCTTTTCTGATTTTCCCATGCCGCGCACCTACCCCGAGTTTCCCTCGGGCGCGCAGGTGCAGGCGTACCTGGCGGCGTACGCGGACCGCTTCGGCGTGACGGGGCACATCCGATTTCGCACGCGGGTGGAGCACGCGGAGCCGCGCGGCGAGGGGTGGACGGTGCGCTCGTACTCGCTGGAGGACGGGATGCCGCGGACGGAGACGTTCGACTTTCTCGCCGTCTGCAACGGCACCTTCAGCGCACCGTTCGTCCCCGTGGTGCCGGGAGAGGACGCGTTCCGCGCGGGGGGCGGCACGGTGCTGCACTCCACCCGCTTCAACACGGCCGAGCAGGTGCGCGGCCGGCACGTGGTGGTGGTGGGCGGCGCCAAGTCGGCCTGCGACGCGGCCATGGCGGCGGTGGGCACGGCAAAGGAGACGACGCTGGTGTTCCGCGGCGCCGGGTGGAAGATGCCCAAGCGATTCGCCGGGCTGGTGCCGCTGCGGTACGTGCTGACCACGCGCTTCAGCGAGATGCTGTTCCGCGGCCGCGAGCTGCGCGGGGCGGAAAAGGTGATCCACACGGTGGGCAAGCCCCTGGTCTGGCTGTTCTGGCGCGGCGTGGAGGCGCTGCTGCGCGGCACGCACCGCCTGCGGGCGTGCGGAATGGTGCCCGACGAGCCGATCGAGCGGGTGGTGAACTGCATGCTGGGGCTGGCGACGGACGGCTTCTACGACGCGGTGCGCACCGGGCGGATCGCGGCGCGCAAAGGCGGCGTGCGGGCGCTGCACGCGGGCGCGGTGGAGCTGGACACGGGCGAGCGGGTGCGGGCGGACGTGGTGGTGTTCGCCACCGGCTTCCGGCAGGAGGTGCCGTTCCTGGACGAGTCCGTCCGGCGCACGGTGCAGGACGAGGCGGGCGTCTTTCACCTGCACCGCAACCTGGTGCACCCCGACGTGCCGCGGCTGGCCTTCGTGGGCTACAACAGCAGCCTGTACAGCCAGCTGACGTCGGAGATCGGCGCGCGGTGGGCGGCGCGCTGGTTCATGGGCGAGCTGCGCCTGCCCCCGCGCGACGCGGTGCTGCGCGAGATGGAGGCGCGCTGGGCGTGGGTGCGCGAGAACCGGCCGAAGGGCGTGGCCAGCGGCACCTGCATCATCCCCTTTACCTTTCACTACGTCGACGACCTGCTGCGCGACATGGGCGCCCGCACCGTCCGCCGCCCCCTGAACCGCATCCGCGAGGTGATGCTCCCCGTGGACCCCTCCGTCTACGCCAACCTCAAGGCCGAGCTGGACCGCAACCGCGCCCGCCGCCTGCGTGCTTCGGCGTCCGACCTCCAACCCCGGGCTGAAGCCCGGGGCTAGAACGGCCATAAGCCCCGCCCAGGGCTCGCAAAGCTCGCCAGGCGGGGCTTCACCCGCTCGGGTCGGCAGAGGCCGGCGCGCCTGGATGGTGACAGGCGAGGTGGTGAGCCGGCGCAACGGAGTGGCGGCCACGGGTGATCGTCCGCGTGGCTCTGGCGCGCGGGGCGGAGGCGCGTAGCTTGAGCATCCGCATCCTCCAGTCCGAGCAGCCGTCCTTCCGTCGGCGGATCCTCGCGCCTTTCCCTGCCCTTCCGGCCTATCATCCCCATGCACGCGACACCCGTGACCACACCGCAGGCGGCTTCCGTTCATCCCACGACGGGAGACGGGGACGGGCTGCCGCGCAAGCTGGGGGTGTGGAGCGCCGCCGCGGCCGCGGTGGGGCTCACCATCGGCAGCGGGATCTTTCGCGTTCCCGCCACGGTGGCGGCGGAGTCGGGGAGCGTGGGGGCCATCGCGCTGGTGTGGGTGCTGGGAGGCGTGATCACCCTCTGCGGCGCGCTGACCATCGCCGAGCTGGCGGCGGCGTTTCCGCGCGCCGGCGGCATCTACGTGTACCTGCGCGAGGCGTACGGGCCGCTGCCGGCGTTTCTCTTCGGCTGGAGCTGGTTCTTCATCCGCTCGGCGGCGTCGGCGGGGACGGCGCTGGTGTTCGTGGCGTACCTGGGGAGCTTCGTGCCGCTGGGCGGCGCGGGGCAGCGCGCGGCGGCGGTCGCGCTGATCGTGCTGGTGGGCGCGGCCAACTACCGCTCGGTGCGCCTGGGCGCCGCCATCCAGGACGCCTCGACGGTGGCCAAGGTGCTGGCCATCCTGCTGGCGGCGGCCGCCATCTTTACGCTGGGCCAGGCCGGCGGCGGCGCGCTGGCGGGGCCGGTGGGCTTTGCGCCGGCGGGGCTGGGCGGCATCGGGGTGGCGCTGGTGGCGGCGCTGTTCGCCTACGACGGGTGGATCGCCGCCACGCTGATCGCCGGGGAGGTGCGCGATCCGGGTCGGGCGCTGCCGCGGGCGCTGGCGTGGGGCTCCGTCGTGATCGTCGCCACCTACCTCACCATCAACCTGGCGTACCTGTACGCCCTGCCGCTGGCGGAGCTGGCCGCGTCGAAGGCGGTGGCGGTGGACGCGGTGACGCGCGTGGCGGGCGCCGGCGGGGCGGCCCTGATCGCGGCGCTGGTGATGCTCTCCACCTTCGGCGGGCTGAACGCCGGGCTGATGACGGGCCCGCGGGTGTACTACGCCATGGCGGAGGACGGCCTGTTCTTTCGCCGGGTGGCGGCGGTGCATCCGCGCTTCGGAACGCCGCACGTGGCGGTGGTGCTGCTGGTGGTGCTCACCGCGCTGAACGCGTCGGTGCGGACCTTCGAGCAGCTGGCCGAGGCGTTCGTCCTTCTTCTCTACCCCTTCCTGGCGCTGACCGTGGCCGCGGTGTTCGTCCTGCGCCGCCGCCGGCCGGAGCTGGAGCGGCCGTACCGGACGGTGGGATATCCCCTGGTCCCCGCCATCTTCCTGGTGGGGACGGTGGCGATGATGGTGAACTCGCTCCTGGAGCGGCCCGATGCCACGCTGCTCGCCGCGGGGATCGTGGCCGTCGGCGTGCCGATCTACTACGCCTGGCGCTCCGCGTCGCGGCGGCAGCCGGCGGGTTCGTGACGCCGTCTCCCACCGCTGCGCGCGATCGGGAATGAGCCGCCGGAAGGAGCCGGGGATGCGATTCCACGACGGTCCCGCCGCGCTGCTCCCGGCGCCGTAGCAGGGAGAAACGGGCGGCGGCGGGCTTCACCGCGCGCCGCGGAGCCGCTATCTTTCGCCTCACGTCCACGCGACGCGCCTCCCGTCCGCCGCCCCTCTCCGGGCGGTCCAACGCAGCCTGACATGCCTTCGATTTCCGCTCGCACGCGAGCCCGGATCCGCGCCCGCGCCGGCTTCACCCTCATCGAGATCCTGGTGGTGATCGCGGTGATCGCGGTGCTGGCCACCCTGGTCGCGCCCGAGGTGTTCCGCCACCTGGGCAGCGCCCGCGAGTCCACCGCAAAGTCGCAGGTGGAGATGCTGGGCGCCGCGCTGGACGCGTACCGGCTGGACGTGGGGCGCTATCCCACCACGGAGGAGGGGCTGGCCGCGCTGCGCACCGCGCCCGCGGGGGCCGGCGCGCGCTGGCGGGGTCCGTACCTGCGCAAGGACGTTCCCGCGGACCCGTGGGGGAACCCGTACCAGTTCCGCAGCCCCGGCCAGGTGAACCCCACCGGCTACGACCTGCTTTCCCTGGGCGCCGACGGCAAGCCGGACGGCCAGGGCGAAGACGCGGACATCCGCAGCTGGGAGTAAGGTCGTCCAGATCCTGTAAAAAGAATAAGCGTACAGAGGAACAGAGCCAGACAGAGGAAGCGAGCTGAAGTATCGGCTCGCTTCCTCTGTCTGACTCTGTTCCTCTGTACCCCAAAAGGTGTTGTTTTCCGACGCTGGCGTCAGGCCATCAGCCGGCGGATGGCGGAGTGGTAGCGGCGGGTGGAGAGCAGGCGCGTGCCGTCGCTCAGCACCAGCTGGAACTCCACGCCCGACCAGGGGACGATGGCCGTTACCCGGGCCAGGTTCACGATGGCGGAGCTGCGCACGCGCAGAAAGCTCTGCGGATCCAGCCGGGCCGCCATCGCGGTGATGGTGTCGCGCACCAGCAGCGTGCGCCCGCCCACGTGCAGCGCCACGTAGTTGTCGGCGGACTCGATCCAGTCGATCTCGTCGGTGGGGACAAAGACGTACTGGCCGCCGTCCCGTACCAGCAGCCGCTTTACGTACTGCGGGCCGTTGCCCAGCTGCCCCAGCAGCGCCGCCAGCTGCTCGTTCACCTGGCGGCTGGAGCGCGCCCGCACCACCTCGCGCGCCCGGTCCAGCGCGGCGCGAAAGCGGGCCTGGTCGTACGGCTTGAGCAGGTAGTCCAGCGCGTGCGCCTCGAACGCCCGCACGGCGAACTCGTCGTAGGCGGTGGAAAAGATGGTCACGGGCATGTGCCGCACCCCCACCGCCTCGATGACGGCGAACCCGTCCGTCCCCGGCATCTGCACGTCCAGGAACACCACGTCGGGCGGGTCGCGGCCGATGGCGCGCACGGCCTCGTCGCCGCTGGCGCACTCGCCCGCCACCACCACGTCCGGCTCCTCTTCCAGAAAGCTGCGGATCTTGTAGCGGGCCAGGGGCTCGTCGTCCACGATCAGCACACGGATGGGCGTCATCTTACCTGGGGCCGAAAGGACAGCGGGGGCCGCGCGGGGCCGGCGCCCGCGTCGTCCGGCGCCTGCGGCAGCGTCAGGGCGACGCACCGGCCGCCGCCCTCGCGGCCGCCGGATTCCAGCACGAAGCCGCCGCCGTACAGCCGGTGCAGGTGCTCGCGCGCCCGGCCCTCCGCCTCCGCGCCGGCGGCGGCGTCGGGGGCGTCGTCCAGCACCTCCACCCGCAGCGCGCCTCCGGGCAGGCGGCGCGCCACCACCTCGACCGTGCCGCCGCCGGCCGCGGCGGCGTTCAGCACCGCGGCCTCCACCAGCGGCTGCAGCAGCATGTGGGGAACGCGCAGCCGGTGCGCGTGGGGGTCGATGCGGGCCTCGTAGCGCAGCCGCCCGTCCAGGCGGGCGCACTCGATCTGCAGGTACAGCTCGGTGAAGCGCCACTCCTCGCGCAGCGCCACCTCGTCCGCCGCGGCGTGGCGCAGGGCCCCGCGCAGCAGCTCGGCCGCCCGGCTGAGCATGGCGTCGGCCGCGTCGCGGTCGCGCAGCATCAGCTCGCCCACCGAATCGAACACGCCGAACAGGAACTCGGGCCGCAGCTGCTGCCGCACCGCCTGCAGCTGCACCCGCGCCAGCCGCGTGCGCAGCGCCTCGGCCCGCACCTCCTGCACCCGCCGCAGCTCCATCAGCACCAGCCCCTGCGCGCAGGCGAAGAGGGGGATGATCAGCATGTTCACCTGCCCCGTCATCATCCAGAAGAACCCCACCGTCGCGTCCCGGCCGCCGAACCGCATGGGCCACCAGGGCCGGTGCGACCACCACGCCATGGCCGCCGCCGTCCACAGCAGGTTGGCCGCCGCCATGCACGCCAGCAGCGCCGCCCCGTTGCGCGCCCGCCGCACCCCCGCCACGGGAAAGCGCCGCGCGCAGGCGTACGCCGCCAGCGCCAGCACGGCGAACGCGGCCGTCTCGTCCAGCGCCAGGACGAACCCCTCCAGCGCCGAGCGCCCCAGCAGGACGTACGCGGCGGCCAGCATGCACCCCGAGACCAGCGCGGCGGCGGCCCAGAACGCCGCGAAGGCGGGCCACACCCGCGGCGGCTCCGGCACGCCGGCGCCCGCTTCGGCTCCCGCGGAAACGCGGGTCACGAGGCGCCCGCCTGCGCCGCGGGGCGCGCCGGGAGCACCGCCCGCACCAGCGTGCCGCGCGGCGTCCGCCGGCGCAGCTCCAGGCGGAACGACGCGCCGTACAGCTGGGCCAGCCGCGCCCGCGTGGTGCGGATGCCGATCCCCGCCCCGGGCCCGTCCCACCCCTCGGCCAGCCCCACGCCGTCGTCGCGCACCTCCAGGTGCAGGCCGCCGCCGGGGGCGCCGCGCGCCTCGATCTCTACCGTGCCGCCGCCCTCGCGCGGGGCGATGCCGTGGCGGATGGCGTTCTCCACCAGCGGCTGCAGCAGCATGTACGGCACCGCCAGCCCGCGCACGGCCGGGTCGATGCGGCTGTCCACCCGCAGCCGCTCGCCAAAGCGCACCCCCTCGATCTCCAGGTACAGCGCGGTGAACCGCCACTCTTCGTCGAACGGCACCAGCTGGCCGTGCGAGTTGCCCACCGCCAGCCGCAGCAGCTCGCCCACGCGCGCCAGCATGCCGCGCGCGGCGTGCACGTCGCGCCGCATGAGCGCCGAGACGGAGTTGAGGGCGTTGAACAGAAAGTGCGGCTGCAGCTGGTGCTGCAGCACCTGCAGCTGCGTCCCGCTGAGCTGCGCCTCCATCCGCAGCTGCCGCAGCTCGCGCTCGCGCTGGGCGCCGTAGAACCGCACCGCGTACCCCTGCCCGATGAGCAGGGCCACCAGCAGGACGTTGCTGGAAGAAAGCGCCAGCGCCTGGGCGAACGGCCAGAGCGGGTCCGACGGAAACAGCAGCGGGTGCACCACGCGCAGCGCCGCGTGCCGGCCCCCGGTCAGCAGCAGCGCCGCCGCCAGCACCCGCAGCGCCGAGCGCACCGGCCGCCCGCGCTCCAGCGGAAACCAGCGCGCGAACCCGTACGCCAGCACCGCCACCGGCGTCCAGCTGGCGGCGTCGTACACCCCGTAGACCAGCGCGCCGTGCAGCCGTCCGCCGTTCTGCGCGTACTGCCCCAGGGCCAGCCCCGCCGCCACCACGATCCACGCCGCCAGCGCCGGCCGCCACAGCGCGCCGCGGCCGCCCCCCGCTTCGTCCTCCGCCGAGCCGTTCATCGTCATGCCGGATACGGGAAACCAACACCTTTATGGGTACAGGGGAACAGAGTCAGACAGAGAAGCGAGGATACTTCAGCTCTCTTTCTCTGTCTGACTCTGTTCCCCTGTACGATAATTCTTTTGCAGGATCTGGGAATCAGACGCTTCCCCGCCCCGCCACGAGCAAAAAACGGGGGCGGCGGAGCGAAACATCCTCCGCCGCCCCCGTTCTCCGGACGCACCTTCTCTCATCAAGGACGGGGCCGGGCGGTTCCATCCGCGCCCGGCCGTCCGCCCGCCGCGACTACGGCACGACCGAGAAGCGCGCGGCCATCCCCATCTGCTCCAGCTGGGGGGCGCTGTACACCGTGCCGTTGCCCGCGCTGTCGCGGACGTCCAGGTACTCCACCGTGAAGTCGCCCAGCGGCGACGACGCGTCGACCGTGACCGCGCACTTCCACAGCCCCGCGGTGCCGCTGGGGCGGGCATGGCAGGGGTTCACGCTGCCGTAGCTGGTGCTGCGGATGTGCGCCATGACGTGGTCGATCCCCGAGACCTCGTCGGTGACGGAGATCTCCAGCGTCACCGTCTGCGGCGTCCCCGTGTACCGCACGATCGGCTTGTCGAACGCAAGGCCGTTCAGCTGCGGCGGAAGGTAGTCGGGCCCGCTTCCCGCCACGTGCACCCGGATGGAGGTGCCGTAGCCGTTCCAGGTGGCCACGATCTCCGTGGTCCCCACGGCGGTCGCGTAGCCGGTGCCGGTCTGGCTTACGCCCATCACGGTGGGGTCAAGCGACGCCCAGCGCACCACCGCGCCGGGAATGGGGGTGCCGTCGGGCGAGGTGACCACCGCCTCGAAGTTGGCCATGGACCCGATGGAGTAGCCGTTGGACTGGTTGGGGTAGGTGAGCTGGTTGATGCGCATGAGCACCGACCCGAAGTTCACCGAGATCGGCAGCTCGCCGGCGCGGGGAACCAGCGTCACCGTCACCGGCGGGTTGTTCCCCCGCCGCACGTCGACGGTGGTGCTTCCCTCGTGCGTCTGCACGCCGTCGTTGTCGTACGCGCGCACGGTAAGGGTGCGGGCGGTGCCGGCCGGCACGTCGATGCGGCCGCTGACGGTGCCGTTGGTCACCGTCATGTTGTACACCAGCGGCTGGCTGATGTCGGCCGCCGTCACCTGCACCGAGACGGAGCTCACGTCGGTGGCCGAAAGGTCCAGCGCAAAGCCCAGCTGCGCCGTCTCGGCGGCGGGGCGGGCGGTGGGCAGGTCGCCGCAGGCGGCGGCCGTCAGAAGAACCAGCAGGGCGGCCGCGAGCCACCGGGGGGAGCGTTGCATGGAACGTGTCCTCAGGGTCGGAGAGAAGGGGGTCAGTTGCGGGTCACGGTCAGGCGGGGGGCGATGCCCCGCGCGGCCAGGTCGGCCCGGGTGTAGCTGACGGTGTTGCCGGCGGCGTCCGTGAGCTGCGCCAGCGCGACGATGTAGTCGTCGGCGGGGTGGTACGACTGCACGGGGACGGAGCAGTCGTACACGCCGGGCGACGCGGGCTCGGTGGGCGCGCAGTTCCACCCCGTCCAGTGCTGCGCCACGCCGCGGATCTCCACCCAGATGGACGAGATCCCGCTCAGGTCGTCGGTGGCGTGGATCATCAGGTGCACCATCGTGCTGCCGCTGGCGGGTGCCGCCACGGTCGTCCGATCGAACGACAGGGCGGTCAGGGTGGGCGCCGCAAAGTCGGTGCGCGGGGTGACGGTCACGGGCATGGACGCGCCGTAGCCGTTGTAGGTGGCGGCGATCTCGGTGGCGCCGGCGTTGCGCATGGTCACCATGCCGTCGGTGCCCACGCTGGCCACGCCGGGGTTCAGCGAGGCCCAGCGCACGGCGGCGCCGGGGACGGGGGTGCCGTCGGCGCGGGTGACCACCGCCTCGAAGCGCGCCTGCGCGCCGATGGTGTACTCGCCGGTGGGGGCGTTGGGCCCGTCCACGGCGCGCACGGCCACGACCAGCGAGCCGAAGTTCACGTTGATGGGCACGCGCCCCGCGGCCGGGGTGAGCGTCACCGTCACGGGCGGGTTGCTGCCGGGCTTTACGTCCAGGGTGGCGCTCCCCTGGTGGGTCTGGGTGCGCTCGATGTCGTACGCGCGCACCTGGATGGTACGCGCCGGGCCCGCGGGCACTTCGATGCGGCCGCTGGCGGTGCCGTTGTTGACGTTGATGTCGTAGACCAGCGGCTGCGTGATGTCGGGGGCGGTCACCTCGACCACCATCAGGCGCACGTCGGTGCCGGACAGGTTCAGCGAAAAGCCCAGCTCGGCCGTCTGGCCGGCGCCGGGGGGGTCGGTAGGCGCGTCGCCACACGCGGCGAGCAGCGCGCCGGCCAGCAGCAGGGGAAGCAGCCGCACGAGGGAACTTCGCATTTGCAGGGTTCGTCCTTCCGGGATGGGAGAGGGATGTGGATGGGCGGGAGGGTGCCGCCGGTGTGCGCCGCGGGGGCGGCCGGCCGGCACCCGTGGGGCACCGGCCGCTTCGTTCGTCTGGAGTCGTCTCGTGAAGGCCCCAACGATCACCCCGCCTTCCGTTTCCGGCTACGGAACGGGGATGGATGACACCGGTCCAGGGACATCCGGCACCGCTGCGGGGCTCTTCGACACCGCGCCGGCCGCCGAACGCCGCGCGGCGCCCCTCCGGGACCCGGAGAAGCGCCGCGTAACGTGAGGGGTCCTGGATGCCGGAGCAGCGTCGGGCCCGTGTGCCGCGCACCTCGACCCGTAGAGGCGGCGGATGGTTCTCAAGATCGCGCATCAGGTGGTGCTGACGGCTTGCTTCCGTGCGCCTGCGGAAGCATCCGGCGATACGCGTCCCTCCTCAAAAAAATTCTCATGGCCCCCTGCCGCATTCCGCCTGCATCGCGTTCCCGATGGCCCACGCCGGCTCGTGCCTCGCCGACCGCCGCGCCATGCCTCCGCTCACCACGGGTCGCGGTCCGGACAATCCCGGACAGCGAACGCAGAGGAAAACGGCACGAGAAAACTCCGTTGACTCCGTGGCAGCACTACCGGTTGCTGCACACCCCGCCCCTGTACCTTCTAAACTGCTACCTGCCAGAGACTTATGTTGCCGAGCCGGTGGGCTGGTGTCGGGTGGGACAGGAAGTGGGATAAGTCACGAGCCGCGAGCAATTCGCGACCTCCACATCCCCGCAGGTAGTTGCGCATGCTCCGCCGCAGCCTCGGTTGCGCGGGCGCGTACACGCTCGTCGCTGAAGTCCTGGTAGATGCGTTCGCGTCCCGCTGTCCGCGTGCCCGGTCAGGTGGTTCAACCCGCGGGCGTCCTGCGAAACTCCGCCGTACGGGGAGCACAGCTCAAAGTAGAATTGAAGCCAGTGCAATCCGGGGGGCCGTCCGCGCGCTTGACGCCGTTGCGTCAACGCGACTACCATGGAGGCGATGCCCCCCGCGTTTGCCGCCGGAAGCAATCCCTGCAATCCTTTGCTGCGAGGGAAGGACAGATGCGACTCCTAGCCCGGCTCCTGCCGCTGGCCCTTGCCGGGAACCTCACGCTAACCGGGTGCGACCGGCTACCGCCAACCGAGACGGCGCCAATGCCCGTATCCCTCAGCCTCGATACGCCGGACGAAAGCTTTCGCCTCGACGCGGCGGGACGCGCGAACATCAACCCGATGTTCGACCCGGACGCGTTGGAACATCTCCTCCAAGTGGTGCATCCGGACCACCGGATGGACATTCTGGCGCACTTTCAGAACGAGCCTTTCGACGGTGAGCGTCGGGGGCATCTCGTCGAGATTTTCGATCCGAAGCTCGACGCCCTCCTCGACGCTGTCTGGGCCCCTATGTGGAAGAACGCGACGGATGAGGAGGTCGAAGCCAACATCTACGGCATGAGGGGCCGCGCAACGGTGATGAAGCAGCGCCAGGAGATGCGGGACCGCCACCGGACCAATCCGGAATAGCACGGCGGCGTTGGCGTACGTTCGACGGCCTACTCAAACCTAGCCTACCAATCCCACCATGTTGGGAAGAATCATCTTTACGCTCCTTTTGCTCCCTTGCGTTCTTCCGCACGATGCCCGTGCCCAGACAGTCACCTACACCTACGAAACAGGCGTAGAAGGGTCCGGCTACGATGACATGGCCGTAGGGGAGTCCCGCGACGTGCCCTGCGAATACTCGTATGCCCCAACATTCTATTCGCACTATGGGGTCGAGTTCGAGAGCCAAATGTTTACGTCCGAGTGGCGAAGCAGGCGCAGCGATTTTCCATTGCCCGCGTGGAACTGGTATGCGGTACAGGACGATCCAGATATGGGCGGGGCCCTTGCGCGGTATGCGGCGCCAGGTCAATGAGGAGAGCAACTAATCCGCTTACGGCGGGCGAGCGGGGGGCTCAGGAATCCGTTTGGCTCTTCCGGAACATCAGAGAATTGCAACGCTTTTCGCCTTCCTCGCGGATTCCTGTGCTGGCTTCGTGTGAGGCCCGGTCTTTTTTCCGGTCCGAACGATGGGCTCAGCGGTGGTGGGATGAATCCGGTTGAAAGCGGCGCTGGATGGGCCTATATTCAGGCCAGTCTGATCCTGTCTTGATGGTGCGGGCCCATAGCTCAGCGGTTAGAGCAGGGGACTCATAATCCTTTGGTCGTAGGTTCGAATCCTACTGGGCCCACCTATAAATACCGAAGCCACAAGGCCTTACATCCTTGTGGCTTCGTTGCGTTACCCCGGGTTTTCAGCGCCGGGTTATGCAGGGCATGCAACCGCGTGGCGCCTCGGGTCATGTTCCGGGGCTCACGCCGCCTCGAGGCCGGCATCCGACAAATCCGGGAGTGGGGCGTCGTTTCCTGGTTGCTACATGCGGAGATCGTCGTTCGGCCCAGTCCCACCTCGACCGACACTTGCCGGATCGATGAGAGTTCGGTTTGGCTCGACACGAAATCGCGCAGAACGTCCAGCGGCACGGATCGGCGGTCTTGCACTCTCCCCCTCCTATTGCGTGGTGTAGAGCCAGTCCGGCGCGTTCCTGCCCATCCTTGCGTACGCCTGAGATAGGGCGGTCGCAATCCGAATCCGCGCCTCCGTCCGTGCCTCGGCGCCCAGATCGGCCAGGAGAGCCTCCAGATGCGAAGCGGGATCAGGACGTTGAGGCGTATCTGCGACCTTCACGGGGGGCTTCGCGGATTGCACGCCCAGGTACCACTCACAGAGTGGGATACGGGTTTTCGCGAACGGCGTAGCACCAGCCAGGAACTTCTCCAGGGTGGTGTGATTGATCCCGGTCTCTCGCGACAGTTGCCGCACGGACGTAGCGTCTGCCCGTCGATTCGCGGCTTTCCGCACCTCGTCGATGTCCACCTCCGCATACGGGAGGGGACGCTTTGGGTCAGGCATTCCCAGGCTCCTTCCACTCCAGGCGCTGGGCGGCGGCACCCCTGGGCGTGAGCCGGTATACGTGGGTACTGTCCACCACCTGCCGCTCTGCATAACCCACTCGCACCAGCCAGCCCAGGTCCTCCGAAAGAAACGAACGCCTCGGGCTCAATCCGGCCGCCTCATCCTCCCGCTCCACCAGCCGCGTCAGCTCCCAGCTCGGTCGCCACCCGGACTGCCCCTCGACCCAGATCTTTTCGCGATGCGGGGGTATGGTGGCCACGCTCCGCAACGCGGATAAGGCGATCCACGCACCGGACCGGATATAGACCGCATCTGCCAGCTCCTCCCGTGGCGGGTCAATCCCGGCCGGGGCAGTGCCCACGGCAGCCGCCAGAGCATCAACCCCTCTTTGGACAATGCGGTAAACCCACGCGGGTCTCGCCTCCCCCTGAACGCGGACATCCACCCGGGTCACGCGACTACACGCATTCTGCCCGGACATCAACTCGGACGCTGACCACATGGCCGCTTCATCCTCTATGTCGCGTGCGGTGGCCCAGCCGCAGACGTCGTGCAGTAGGTAGCCCCCTCTCGCGTGATGCGAGTTCGAGAAGGTAAAGTCAGAGCCCGGGTCGCCCCGGGCGTGAGTTCGTGTCGTTTCATGCCTCCAGCGTACAGGCCGCCATTCCGCGTGAAAAGACCCTAAATCTGGCGGCTGGCACGTAGACCCCAAAACTGACATCTGTCAGCTAGACCCCGAATCTGGCACTTCATGTATGGGTACTCTACTTTTGTCCACATCCCGCAGCCACTCCGGTTGCGGGGAACACATGCTAAGGTGAGGCTAACCCATGAAGAATTGCATTGCGGCCCTGTTGGCGGTAATCCTATTGGCGGGCTGTGAATCAGCGCCTACAACGAGCGCTGAAACCGCATCACCTTCAATGGACGGGGGCGTGATTTTCGGATCCGGAAATCGCTCCGGCTCGGATGCGACGGGTACTGGCACCTCCACGACTTCGACAACTCCGGGAAACACTGACGCCATCACGCAAGATGGGCGTGGTGGCGTCATTTTCGGATCCGGAAACTGAGAACCTATCTTCTTCTAGCGGGCCTCCAGGTGGGGCCCCGCCACCGCCGCACTCTCGACACCACATCTGGGAAAATGCCACGAAGTACGGCGGTGGTTGGGTCCTGTTCAGGCGCTTCGGGAACTCCCGCGTTGCGCAGTCTGATATCACGTCCCACCCTGGCCGCGAGTTCTTCGGATAGTGTGTCACCCCGCGCTCTCGTAGTCGCCTCAGCGATAAGAGACTGCGCGAGCTCCAAATCGCGTAGCAAATGCGCTCCGGCCGCAGCATAGGCGAATGAGGCTGCACTGGCCTCGCGGTACAGGTCCGCCATCTCGAGGATGTGATGGAGCGCTGCATCGAAAGTATTCTGCTCTCCAGCGCCGCCCGATGCAAAGGCGACCAGCCCCCAGACCTGCAAACTGTCCACCGGTGCGGTCAGGTGCCCCTGCACTACATGCAGCAGCTCCAGCGCCATCCCATAGAGTCCGCGTCTCGTCAGGAGCAACGCCAGGTCGGCCGCGAAGTAGGGTACCCGCCGGGCGTGGACAGGATAGATCCTGGCCGCACGTCGAATAAGTATTGCCGCACGGCTCAGGTCTTCCTGTAAGTAGGCTAAGGTGAACGCATCGTGCATCGCTTCCGCACCCGCCTCTCGGTGCCCGCTCTTCCGAGCCGAGATTCCGGCGCGCTTGATCCACTTCAACGCCCGGTCATATTCGCCGTGGTCGCGAAAGATGTTTCCGTAGCCCAGGTGTCCCTTCACGTATTGGAGAACGTCGCCGTGCCGGCGAGCTAACCCGAACCCTCTTTCATACCAAAGCTCGGCCCTGGCTCGCTCCCCAGCTCGCCGGCACGCCCGGCCTGCGCGGTTCGCCAGCTCCGCGTCATCTGGAACCAGCCGTGCCGCCACCTCCGCGAACGCCACGGCCGCCACGAAGTGCGAGTGATCCTCCGCCCACTCCGCTATCATTCGGCAGGCGCGCGCAAGTTCGCGTTCAGAGAACGCCTGAGGTTTGCGTGGCAGACTGAAGAGAATGTGCAGCGCATCCCGGATCTCGGGGTGGCCAGGTATCTCCAGAGCCGGGCTTCGTGTGACATCAAACAGTTGGCTCCGGACATGTGCGGGAGCATCAGCGAAGAGCCGCACGTTGTATAAAGCAAGAAGGAGCTCACGCCCAACCTCCCCGTCCACTTCACGCAAAATGGTGAGGTCGTCTATGGGCCAGTTGGGCGGCGCAGCGACGCTCCACTGGCCGCTCCGCCTTTTCTTCGCCTGTGCCGGCTGCAAGGACAGCATGATACAATGGTGAACGGAGTACGTACGCTATCGGACAGTCTACTTCCTCGTTCCGAATTGCGCCATCGCGAGATATAGACAGAGTAGCCGCCACACGCAGACCGGCCTGCTGCAAAGATTTGATGGCGCGACCAGTGGTGCGAAAGTCCCCAAAACTGGGAGATCGCAAGTGGACCCCAACTCTGGTATTTGCGGTGTTGGCACCACCCGACGCGCACGTTTATCGTGTCCTTACGGCGTTGGGGCGCCGTGGTTGGTCCCGTGGGATGAGGAAAAGCGCGGGTCTGGCGGACGGTCGCCAGGCCCGCGTTTTCTCGACTCGGCGGGAGAGGAGGCGGGTAGCCTGAGGCGAACCCGGTTACGAGAGGCGAGTACGGATGGAGCGATTGAAGATCGAGCAGCTGCGGGCCGAAGTGAGGCAGGCGATCCGCGACTCCAGCGCGCGGGCGGTGGCGCGCGATCTCGAGATGTCGCCAACCGGGCTGTTGAAGTTCGTGGGCAATCCGGGCAGCACCCTGTACGGAAAGACGCTCAAAAAGCTCATCGGGTGGCGCGAGCGCCGGGCATCGCGCGGCCTCACCGCGCCCGATGCCTCACTGGTCGCCCCCGCCGTCGGGATACTCACCCGCGAGATCGAGCGAGACCTGGGGAAGGATGAGGCGAGACGGGTAAGGACGGAAATTGCAGACGTTCTGAAGGCCGCATACGCGGATCGTGAAGGCGTTGATGCGGCGGCGAACGCAGCGCTGGGGAACGAGGAGAGCCCCGCCCGGCCGGTCCGGGCGAGTGCGTCGGTTCGTCTTCATCCCTGAAGTTTTCTGTTTGATCCCCGCCGCGCCGCATTATCTTGTGGGGTGTGCAGGCCCCGGCCGTCCCACCTTTCCGTTCCGCCCCCACATGCTTCGCGTCTCCACCGCGCTGGTCGCGCTCGTCGGCTTTACGGGCGCATTCGTCCTGAGCGCCGAACCTTCCACGCAGTCCCCGCCCGTGCTCGGCGTCCTGCGCACGGCGCCCGAGGCCGTGGCACAGCCGGAGGCCCTGGTCACCGTCACCTTCGACCGCCCCGTCGCGGGCGGGCTGGACGAGACGGTGGACGCGGAGGCGCTCTTCCGCATCGACCCCGCCGTGGAGGGCCGCGCGGAGTGGCGCGACCCGGTGACGCTGCGCTTTACCCCCGCCGCGCCGCTGCGACCGGGCACCACCTACACCGTCACCGTCGACGACGCGTTCGCGGCCATGGACGGCGCCCGCCTGCCGCGCCCGCACCGCTTCTCGTTCCGCGTGGAAAAGGCGCGCGTGCTGACCGGCTGGCCCGTGGGCCCGCACAGCGCGCCCCGCTTCCTGACGCGGGAGCTCCGCTTCTTTCTGCTGATGAGCAGCGGCGTGGAGCCCGCCGAGCTGGCGGGCGTTGCCCGGCTGGCGCTGGACGCGTCGTGCGGCGGCGGGACGGTCGCGCTCCGCGGCGTGGGTGCGCGGCGGATCGGCGGGGACGACCCGGAGTGGGTGCGGTACTTTGGCGTGACGGGCAACGACAGCGCGCGCGACCTGCGCCGCGTGGTGGAGCTTGCCCCCGCGCGCCCGCTGCCGGCCGGGTGCGCGGCGGAGCTGGTGGTGCCGCAGGGGATGGACCCGTCGGAGGACGAGCCGCACGCGTGGGGGTTCTCCACCTACGGGCCGCTCCGCGTGGTGGAAGGCGGATGCCCCAAGAACGGCGGCTGCCACTACGGCCCCGCGGTGCTGCAGTTCTCCACCCCCGTGCGCGGGTCCGAGGTGCTGCGCCACGTCCACCTGGACCGCGACCGGCCCTTCACCGTGCGCGACACCGCCGCGGAGCAGGACCGCTGGGTCCTGGAGGGGCGGCTGCAGCCCCGCCGCGCCTACACCATCACCGTGGATCCCCAGCTGACGGACGTCTTTGGGCAGCGGCTGGGGACGGCGGCGCGCATCGCGTTCACCACGCCCGGCGTGCCGCCCTCCGTGGTCCATCCCCACGGCAAGCTGGTGGTGGAGCGGGACGGATTCCGCACGCTGGCCGTGCAGCACGTGAACGTCGACACGCTCGATGTGGACGTCGTCGCCGTTCCCGACTCACTGGAGGGGCGGCTGCTCAGCCGCGGGTGGGGCGGGTGGAACGAGGCGTGGACGGCGCTGGAGCCCTCCGCCACGCGCCGCCGCATTCCCGTGCGCGGCGAGCGCGACCGCAGCGCCGTCACCGGCGTCGCCCTCCCCGCGCCCGACGCGCGCCAGCGCCCGCGCGGCACCATGATGCTGGTGCAGGTGGGCGGGCGCGGCGTGGACAGCGCCGACGGCCGCCACCCCCTGGCGCTGGTGCAGGTGACCGACCTGGCCGTGCACGCCCGCGTGGGAGTGGACCAGGCCGCCGTCTGGGTGACGGGGGTCAAGGACGGCCGCCCGCGCGGCGGCGTGGACGTGACGCTGCACGACGGCGACGGCCGCGTCCGCGCCACCGGCCGCACCGACCGGCGCGGGGTCGCCACCCTCACGGGCTTCCGGCCCAGCCCGCCCCCGGCCGCGGCACAGGTGTGCGCGGAAGAGGAGGAGTGCGCCTGGACGCCGCCGGTGGAGGGCTACGTGGCCGCGCAACTCGGGGCGGACCGCGCGGTGGTGGGGATCAGCGAGTACGATCCGGACCTGTCGCCCTACCGCTTTGGGCTGTACGGGGCCTGGGGCGAGGAGCGCGCGCCGGGCGTGGGCGCCGTGTTCACCGAGCGCGGCATCTACCGTCCCGGCGAGCCGGTCTACGCCAAGGCCATCGTCCGCCGCGGGCCGCTGGGCTCGCTGGCCCCCCCCGCCCCTGGGGATTCGCTCCGCTGGATCTTTACCGGCCGCGAGGGCGAGCCGCTGCGCGAGCAGACGGTGCCGCTCAGCCGCTTCGGCACGGCGGACCACACCTTCCGCCTGCCCGCGGACGCGGCGCTGGGCGACTACGCGGTGGAGATCCGCATGCGCCGCGACGGCCAGTGGCGGCAGGTGGGCTACGCCCGCTACCAGGTGGCCGAGTACCGCCCGCCGGAGTTCCTGGTGGAGGTGGCGACGGATTCGGCGCCCCGCTTCTCCGGCGACCGCCTGCGCGCCACCGTGGGCGCGCGCTACCTCTTCGGCGCGCCCATGGCCCGCGCCCCCCTCCGCTGGACGGTGCGGCAGACACCCGTCTCGGCGTGGGAGCTCCAGATCCCCGGCACCGAGGGATGGTACCTGGGCGACTCGGGCGAGTGGTGGGAAGATTCGTGGGAGGAGCCGGCGGTCCTCGCCGGAGGGACGGATTCGCTCGACGCGCGCGGCTACCGGGCGCTGGACGTGGCCCTTCCGCCGCTGGAGGACGGCCGCCCCGCCCGCGTGACGGTGCAGGCCGAGGTGGTGGACGCCAACCGGCAGACCGTGGCGGGCGCGACGGGCGTCCTCGTCCACCCGGCGGACTTCTACGTGGGCGCGCGGCCGGAGGGAAGCGGCTACTTCTGGACGGCGGGAATGCCGGTGCGGGTGGGCGTCATCGCCGTGCGCCCCGACGGACGCTCCGTGGCCGGGGTGGCGGTCAGCGGCGCCGTGGTGCGCCGCGAGTGGCACACCGTCCGCCGGGGGCGCGGCGGGGTGGAGGACGAGGTGGGCGAGTGGGTCTCCGACACCGTGGCCACCTGCCGGGTGACCACGGCCGCGCAGCCGGCGGCGTGCGCATTCACCCCGCACGCGGGCGGCGCGTACACCGTCTCCTTCACCGCCACGGACAGCCGGGGGCGGAAGGCGACCACCACCTTCAGCCGCTGGGCCGTGGGCGGCGACTGGGTGCCGTGGAACGACGAGGGCAAGTTCAAGATGGACGTGATCCCCGACCGCGAGCGCTACTCGGTGGGCGACACGGCCACCGTGCTGATCGCCTCGCCGTTCACGGACGCCGAGGCGTGGGTCACGGTGGAGCGCGAGCGGGTGCTGGAGCAGCACCGCATCCGCATCACCTCCGGCACGCACACGCTCCGGATACCCATCACGGAGGCGTTCGCGCCCAACGCCTTCGTCTCCGTCATCGTGGTCCGCGGGCGCAGCGCCCCGCCGGGGACGGTGGACGATCCCGGCCGTCCGACGCTGCGCGTGGGCTACACGGAGCTGCGGGTAACGCCGGAGGTCAAGCGGCTGGCGGTGGAGGTGTCGCCGCTGCAGCCGGAGTACCGGCCGGGCGACAGCGCGCGCATCCGCGTCCGCGTGCGGGATGGCGCCGGGCGCCCGCAGGTGAGCGAGGTGACGCTGTGGGCGGTGGACGAGGGCGTGCTCTCGCTGACCGGCTACCGCACGCCCGATCCGCTGGACCTGCTGTACCAGCCGCGGGGCGTGGGAATGCGGCTGGCCAGCAACCTGGTGGCCGTGGCCCCGCAGGTCCCCGAGGGGCAAAAGGGAACGCGCAACCCCGGCGGCTCCGGCGGGCAGGACCTGACCGGAATCCTCCGCTCCCGCTTCCGGCCCACGGCCTTCTTCATCGGCAGCGTGGTGACGGATGCGAACGGCGAGGCGGTGGTGGCGGGCGGGCTGCCGGACAACGTCACCACCTTCCGGGTGATGGCGGTGGCCGTGACCGCGGGTGACCGCTACGGCGCCGGCAAGTCGCCGCTCCTGTCCACCAAACCGCTCATCGCCCGCCCCGCCCTTCCCCGCTTCCTTCGCGAGGGCGACGAGTTCATGGCGGGGGTGGTGGTCAACCACCGCTTCCCCGGCGGCGTGGACGCGCGGGTGACGGCACAGGCGCGCGGCGTCACCCTCTCCGGCGACGCGGAGCGGGCGTTCTCGCTCCTCGCGGGCCGAGGCGCGGAGGCGCGCTTCCGCTTCGCCGCGCCCGTGGGCGACAGCGCGGTCTTCCGCTTCGGCGTGACGGGAGGCGGCGAGGCGGACGCGGTGGAGGTGCGCGTCCCCATCCGCCCCGCCAACCGCCCGGTGGTGCAGACCTCCGCCGGCGTGCTGCGCGACACCGCCACGGTGGAGTTCATCCTCCCCGCGGAGACCGATCCCGTGCGCTCGTCGCTGGAGCTGGGATTCGGCACCTCGCCGCTGGCGCTGGTGCAGGGCTACAACCGGCGGCTGGAGCTGTATCCGTACGGATGCACCGAGCAGATCTCCAGCCAGGCGCTTCCCCTCATCGCCCTCCACCGTGCCCGCCAGGCGACGGGGGATGCCGCGCCGGGGAATACGCAGGCGCGGATCGAGCTGGTCGTCCGCACGCTGGCGTCGCGGCAGCGCACGGACGGGGGGATCGGGCTGTGGAGCGCGCTGGACTGGACGTCGCCGTTCCTTACCGCGTACGCCGGGCGGGTGATGCTGGAGGCGCGCGGGGCCGGCGTGGAGGTGAGCGACACCGTGCTCAACCGCATGGCCGGCTACCTGGAGCGCGCCCTGGGCGAGCCGGAGGTGCTGCGCGCCGTGCTGGGGCCGGGGCAGCACCGGGTGGACGCGGTGCTGACGGAGCGGCTGGCCGCGGCCGACTTCCTCAGCCGCCTGGGCCGCCCGGACGTCCCGGCGGAAAACCAGCTGCTGGGCCAGGCCGCACGCCTGTCGTGGGAAGACCGCCTGGCGCTGGCCGAGATGCTGGCGCGGCGCGGGGCGGCGGACCCGGCGCGGCGGCTGCTGGCCGCCGCGTGGGAGGGCGTGCAGGTCCGCGGGTCGCGCGCGGTGCTCCCGGAAGCGGCGTACCGGCGCGACTTCTACTTCGCCTCGCACGTGCGCCCCGCCGCGCGGCTGCTGACGGCCACCCTCGCCGTGCAGCCCGGGCACCCCGGCATCGGCGCGCTGGTGGAAACGCTGGTGCAGCAGGGGCGGGCCGAGGCGCGGCTGCCGTGGACCACCCAGGACTACGGCGCCGCCGTCCTGGCCCTGCTGCGCTTCGAAGAGACGCAGCGTGGCGCCCCCGACCGCGTCGTCCGCCTGCAGCACGACGGCCGGACGGTGCTGGAGACGCGCGCCCGCCGCGGCGAGTTTCGCGACACCGTCCCCGGCCTGGCCGGGCTGCTGCGGACGCTGCCGGACGGGCGCCGCGCGCTCCGGCTGACGCTGCAGGCGCCGGGCGAGGGCGTGCCCGTCTACTACGACCTGTCCGTGCGCGAGATCGTCTCGAGGCCGACCCTCACCCCGCTGGACCGCGGCATCGCCGTGGAGCGCTGGTACGAGACGCTGGACACGCGCCGCCCCATCACCAGCGTGGTCGAGGGCCAGGTGGTGCGCGTCCGGCTGCGCATCACCGTCCCCGACGGGCGGCAGATGGTGATCCTGGACGATCCGCTCCCCGCCGGGCTCGAGGCGGTGGACCTGAGCCTGCGCACCGTCAGCCCCTTCCCCGCCGGCGCCTTCGACGAGGGGACGGAGGGGGATGGAGGCGAGGAGGAGGGCGCGGCGCCGGTGTGGTCGTTCGGCAGCTGGGATTCGGGGATGTGGTCCGCGTTCGACCACCGCGAGATCCGCGACGACCGCGTGGTCTACTTTGCCCGCGTGCTGTGGAAGGGGACGTACTCCGCCACCTACCTGGCCCGCGCCACCACCGCCGGCCGCTTTACCATGGCGCCCGCGCACGCGGAAGAGATGTACAACCCCGGCGTGCACGGCCGCAGCGGCGGCGGCGTGTTCACCGTCACCCCCGTGGCGCCGTGACCCGCCGCGCGCGCTGGAAGGCCGCGGCGGGCGTGGTGATCGCCGGGATCCTGGGGACGCTGGGGTGGATCGCGCTCCCCCCGCCGGCGGCGCTCGCCGCGCCCACACCGGTCCCCGCCGTGGCGATGGAGGACCGGGGCGGAATGCCCCTGCGCGCCACCCGCTCGCCGGACGGCAGCCGCGGGGGGTGGACGGCGGTGGGGGAGATGGATCCGCGGCTGGTGCAGGCGTTCCTGGCGGCCGAGGACCACCGCTTCTTCGCCCACGCGGGTGTCGACGCGCGGGCCATCGGCCGGGCCGTGCGCGACAACCTGCGGGGCCGGCGCCGCGCGGGCGCATCCACCCTCACCATGCAGACCGTCCGCCTGCTGCGCCCCCTCCCCCGCAGCTGGGGCGGCAAGGCGCGGCAAGCGCTGTGGGCGCTGCGGCTGGACGCGCACCTCCAAAAGCGCGCCATCCTGGAGCAGTACCTGAACCGCGTTCCCCTGGGGCAGGCCGCCACCGGCGTCTCCCCCGCCGCCGCGCTCTACTTCGGCGCCTCCGCGCGCGAGCTGAGCCTGGGGCAGGCGGCGCTGCTGGCCGGCATCGCCCGCGCCCCCTCGCGCGACAACCCGCTCGTCTCACCGAACCGCGCGCGGGCGCGGCGCGACGTGGTGCTGGGGCGGATGCGCGCGCTGGGGTACGCCACCGCGGACGAAGTGGTCCGCGCCCGCGCCGAGCCCGTCCTCCCCCCGCACCGCGCGACGCCCTTCCTGGCGCCGCACTTCACCACCCACGTGCTGCAGATGGCCGAGGCGGAGGGCCGGGCGATGGACGGCACCTGGCGCACCTCGCTTGACCTGGAGCTGCAGACGCTGCTGGAGGCCGAGGTGCGCCACACCGTGCGCGTATTGGCCGACCGGGGTGCACGCCAGGCGGCCGCGGTGGTGCTCGACAACGCCACCGGCGAGGTGCTGGCCTGGGTGGGCTCGCCGGACTTTGGCGAGCCGGGCGCGGGGCAGGTGGACATGGTGGTCTCGCCGCGCCAGCCGGGGTCCGCCCTCAAGCCCTTCGTGTACGCCCTGGCCTTCGACCGCGGGCACACGGCCGCCACCGTGCTGCCGGACGTGCCGCGCAGCTTTGCCACCAGCCTGGGCCCGTACCGCCCGCAGAACTACGACCGCCGCTTCCGGGGTCCCGTGCGCATGCGCGAGGCGCTGGCCAGTTCGTACAACGTCCCTGCGGTGGAGCTGGCGGACCGGCTGGGGGTGGAGCCGGTGCTGCAGGCGCTGCACCGCGCCGGCTTCGCCTCGCTGTCGCGCGGTGCCTCGCACTACGGGCTGGGGCTGGCGCTGGGCAACGGCGACGTGACGCTGGTGGAGCTGGCCAACGGCTACCGCGCCCTGGCCCGCGGCGGCGAGTGGACGCCCTGGCGCTGGCGCCCCGCCGCCCCCGGCGAGGTGTCGCCGCTGCGGGAGCGGGTGGTCTCGCCCCAGGCCGCGGCGCTGGTGCTGGACGTGCTCTCCGACGCCGACGCCCGCGCGCCTGGTTTCGGCGCCGAGACGCCCTTTGACTTTCCCTTCCCCGCGGCGGCCAAGACGGGGACCAGCCGGCACTTTACCGACAACTGGGCAGTGGGGGTCACGCAGGGGTTCACCGTCGCCGTGTGGGTGGGCAACTTCAGCGGCCGGCCCATGGAGGGGGTCAGCGGGGTTACCGGCGCCGGGCCGCTGCTGTACCGGGCCATGCTGGCCACCGCCGGCCGCTATCCGCCCGGCGCGCTCCCCACGCCGCGCGAGGCGGGGCTGGTGCCGGTGCAGGTGTGCCGCCTCTCCGGCCTGCGCGCCACCCCCGGCTGCGTCTCCACCGTCGAGTGGTTCATCCTTGGCACCGAGCCGTCGCGGACGGACGACTGGGAGCGGGGCGGGCGGATTGCGCTCCCCGAGGAGTACGGCGACTGGGCCGCGGGCGAGCGGGGCCGGCTGGGCGCGGCGGCGTCGCTGGGCGGCGAGGAGCGCTTCCGCATCCTGGCCCCGCGCGACGGCGACCGGTACCAGGTCCCCCTGGGCGTCGACGCCCGCTACGCCACCGTCGCCCTTCGCGCAGCCGGCGCGGACGTCGGCGTGCGCTGGCTGGTGGACGGCCGCGAGCTTTCCCAGCAGCGCTGGCGCCTGGTCCCCGGCCCGCACACCATCCGCGCCATCGCCCCCTCCGGCGAGTGGGACGAGGTCCGCGTCGTCGTGGCGGCGCGGTAGGCTTGGTGGTCAAACGCGTACCGCAGATGTTTGGCACCCACGGCCGCGGAGAATTGATTTCCTGAGAAGGTGTTGCTACCCCCCAAACTCACAAAGAAGCGATGACTTCCTGAGGGAGCGCACCACGTGTAATCCGATTTCAAACAACCGCCTGCGCGCGACCGAAGGACCTACTCCCGGCCTGCAAGGGGCTGGCTCCCAAGCATAGAAGCCAGCCCCTCGGTTCTGCCCGGCGAGATCAACACCACCGTTCGTCGCATAAGCAGGTACGGAGCAGCACCTCCCGGATAGAACCCCCCGCACCACCCGATCTGTCATTCCGAGGGAGCGCACACCCGGCACCCCGTCCAACCACGGGACCCAGCGCGCGACCGAGGAATCTACTGTCCGCCTCCTCGTGACCTGTCGCGACGCCCCGGACCGGCCCTGTCAGGGCGTTTCGTCGCCGCACGCATCGCGCGGGCTGCCGCGTCCACCCTCGCGCGGGCAGACGGTAGATTCCTCGGCCCTGCAACCTGCATCACATTCGTCCAGCGGCGGTGTGGCCGGGCCTCGGAATGACATTCTGGTCTCATCAAGCAGGGGTGCGCGCACCGCTCCGCTCCCCAGCGGACACTCCCTCGCGACATCGCTGACGCCCCTTGCACGGCATCGTTTGCCGCCCTACCGTACGCGCAAGTCCGTCGCACGCGGCGGCGGAAAGTGCTTACCTGATACAACGGAGGGATGATGCGGAAGCTCGTTCACGCGGCCGGGGCCGCGGCGGTTGCGCTGGCGCTGGGATTCGGCGGGCAGCAGGCGCTCGCCAAGCCGGCGCAGGCGCAGATGGTGGCGCCCTCGGCGTGCACCTCCAGCACCTGCGGCACGGCCTGCTTCAAGAAGGGCTACACTCACTGGGCCTGCTGGAACGGCGTCTGTCAGTGCAGCTACGGCCCCACGCCCTGACCGGCTGACGGCCAGCAACGAAACGGGTGGGCGGGCGCAGCGCCCGTCCACCCTTCGCGTTTCCAGGCGCCACGCATCCGCGCAGCTCCCCTGATCCTTCCGCGGGCACTTGCCCCCGCCTCCGCGTGCGGGTAGCGTTCCGCACACGGTCGCGCATCCGCACGCGCGACGCTCGTTAGCATCATCCATCCACGTTCGCCGCAGGATCATGCGCGTCAACGGAACGCCGTACCGCACCGTCTGGATGGAGGGCGGCACGGTGCACCTCATCGACCAGAACCGGCTGCCGTTCGCGTTCGCGCTCGTGGAGTGCGCGGACCACCGGGCGACGGCGGAGGCCATCCGCGACATGACGGTGCGCGGCGCGCCCGCCATCGGCGCGGCGGCGGCGTACGCGCTGGCG
This sequence comes from Longimicrobium sp., assembly GCF_036399255.1. Lineage (GTDB taxonomy): Bacteria > Gemmatimonadota > Gemmatimonadetes > Longimicrobiales > Longimicrobiaceae > Longimicrobium. The sequence continues at coordinate 97,730 of NZ_DASWNM010000099.1, read as the reverse complement.
CAGGCGTTCGCCGAGGCGCCCGCGGACGACCCGTGGCCGTACGTCCGCGCCGCGCGCGCCTTCATCGAGGCCACGCGGCCCACGGCGCGCGACCTGTTCCACGGCACGGAGCAGGTGTGGAGCGCCGCGGAGGCAGCCACGGGTCCCGCGCTTCGACCAAAGGATTATGAGTCCCCTGCTCTAGCGGGGCTGGACGCGGCACGGGCGCTGGCGGAGGAGAGCGTGGCCTGCTGCCGGCGCATCGGCGAGCACGGCGCGACGCTGGTGCCGGAGGGGGCGCGCGTGCTGACGCACTGCAACGCGGGGTGGCTGGCGACGGTGGACTACGGCACCGCGCTCGCGCCCGTCTACGCGGCGGCGGCCGCGGGAAGGCGCCCGCACGTGTGGGTGGACGAGACGCGTCCGCGCGCGCAGGGTGCGCGCCTGACCGCGTGGGAGCTGGCCGGCGAAGGCATCGCGCACTCCGTGATCGCCGACAACGCGGCGGCGTTCCTGATGAGCCGCGGCGAGGTGGACCTGGTGATCGTGGGCGCCGACCGCATCGCCGCCAACGGCGACGTGGTCAACAAGGTGGGCACGCTGGCCAAGGCCGTGTGTGCCAAGGAGTTCGGCGTCCCCTTCTACGTCGCCGCCCCGCCGTCGACCTTCGACGCCTCCGTCCCCGGCGGCGCGTCCGTCACCATCGAGGAGCGCTCGGAAGACGAGGTGCACTTCCAGTCCGGTCCGGACGACGAGGGGACGATGCGCCGCATCCGCGTGACCTCCCCCGGCTGCTCCGCGCGCAACCCGGCGTTCGACGTGACCCCCGCGCGGCTGGTGACGGCGTACGTCACCGAACTGGGCATATTTCCCGCCGGTGCGCTGCCGGCGGACGTCTTTCCCGCCGCGGCGCCCCGCCCGGCGGCGGTCTGAAATCCCCATCCATCCACCGAATTTCCGAATGGCCTCCGCCACGCCCGCGACCGCATCCATCCCCCTGAGCCCGCCCGCCGCCGAGGACGCGCTGGACGCCTGCGTCCGCTTTTCGCGGATGGTGGGCGCGGACACGTCCCTCGTGCTGCGCGGCGGCGGCAACACCTCGGTCAAGGTGGATGAGCAGGACGTGCTCGGCCGGCAGCTGCGGGTGCTGCGGGTGAAGGGAAGCGGGTCGGACCTGGCGTCCATCAAGCGCTCCGACTTCAGCGGCGTGCGGCTGGACGACGTGCTGCCGCTGTTCGACCGCGGCGACATGACGGACGAGGAGATGGTGGCGTACCTGGCCCGCTGCCTGACCGATCCAGGCTCGCCGCGGCCCTCCATCGAGACGCTGCTGCACGCCTTCATCCCCACCGGCAGCGTCTTTCACTCGCACGCCGACGCGGTGCTGGCGCTGGTCAACACGCCCGATCCCGACGGCGCCTGCGAGGCGGCGTTCGGCGACCGCGTGCTGCGCGTTCCGTATCGCCGCCCCGGCTTTCTGCTGTCGAAGGAGGTGGGCGCGGCGGTGCGGGCGCGGCCGGATGCGCTGGGCCTCATCCTGCTCAACCATGGCGCCGTCACCTGGGGCGCCACGCCGGAAGAGGCGTACGCGCGCCACCTGGAGCTGGTCGCGCTGGCCAAGGCGCACGTGGACGCGCGGGTTACTGAACCGGCGTTCACCGCAGAGCCCCGCTTTCGGCTGGACGAGGATACGCGGCGGCGCGTGGCGGCGGCGTTGGCGCCCGTCATCCGCGGCGCGCTGAGCGGGGAAAAGCACGTGGTGGCGCGCTACACGGATGCGCCGGAGGTGCTGGAGTTCGTGGGATCGGAACGGGCGCGCGCGGCATCCGCGGCGGGCGCGGCGACGCCGGACCACATCCTGACCACCAACCGCCTGCCGCTGTGGGTGGACGTGGACGATCCGGCGGACGTGGACGGCATCGCTCGGGCGTTCGGCGCGGCGCTGGAAGGATGGCGCGCGGACTATCAGGCGTACGTGGCGCGCTGGCGGACGGATGAGCCGGCGCTGGAGGCGGCGCCGCGCATCGTCCTGGTGCCGGGAATCGGGATGTGGACGGTTGGGCGGACGCCGAAGATGGCCGTGCTGGCGCGCGACATCTACCTGCACACCATCGGCATCATGGCCGGCGCGGAGGCGATGGGCGGCTACCGCTCGCTGCCGGAGGGCGAGGGATTCCGCGCCGAGTACTGGCCGCTGGAGCTGTACAAGCTGACCCTCGCGCCGCCCGATCGCGACCTGGCCGGCCGCGTGGCGCTGGTGACCGGCGCCGCCAACGGCCTGGGCCGCGCCATCGCGCTACGGCTGGCGGCGGCGGGCGCACAGGTGGTCGCGACGGACGTGGACGCGGCGGGGATTACGTCCGTCGCGGCGGCCATCGTGGAGCGCGAAGGCGCGGGGGCTGCGCTGGCGTGCCCGCTGGACGTAACGCGGCCCGAGGCGGTGGAGGCGACGATGGAGCGCGCCTGCCTGGAGTACGGCGGCGTAGACGTGATCGTCAGCAACGCCGGCATCGCCCACTGCGCGCCGATCGAGCAGCTGGAGCTGGCGGACTGGGAGCGCAGCCTGGCGGTGAACGCCACCGGCCACTTTCTGGTGACCCGCGCCGCGCTGCGCCACTTCCGGCGGCAGGGGACGGGCGGCGCCATCGTCTTCGTGGCGACCAAGAACGTGACGGCGCCGGGCAAGGACTTCGCGGCGTACAGCGCCTCCAAGGCGGCGGAGGCGCAGCTGGCGCGCGTGGCGGCCATCGAGGGCGGACCGCTCGGCGTGCGGGTGAACATGGTGAACCCCGACGCCATCTTTGGCGGCAGCCACCTGTGGGACGGCATCCGCGACCAGCGCGCCGCCGCCTACGGCGTGGAGCCGGACAAGCTGGAGACCGTCTATCGCGGCCGCACCCTCCTCGGCGTCGAGGTCCGCGCGGAGGACGTGGCCGAGGCGGTCCTCTTCCTTGCCTCCGAGCGCTCGTCACGCACGACGGGGGCGATGCTGGCCGTGGACGGCGGCGTGCGCGAGGCGTTCGTGCGATGAAAAGTGCGTGAGTGCGTGAGTGCGTGAGTGCGGAAGTGTGAGACAGACGATGTTAGGTGCCGCGGGGAACGCCATCCAAGCCCCGCGGCATGAGCGGGTAAACCCGCCGCCGGGAAAGCGATAAGCCCCGCCTCGGCTCGCATGCGCTCGCCGAACGGGGCTTCACCTGGGGATGCCACGGACGCTAATGGGTCGCGGAGCCCCGCGCGGTTTGCGGGGCTTCCGCTTTTCCAGCCGCGGTTCACCCGCCCGGGATCGACGCCCGCCGGCGACGCGCCAGACCCGCCCTTCGCACCGCCTCCATCACCCGCACTTTCGCACTTTCGCACTTTCGCACTCCCGCACTCCCGCACTCCCGCACTCACGCACTCCCCTCCCCTACTTCGTCCCGAACAGCCGGTCGCCGGCGTCACCCAGGCCGGGGAGGATGTAGCCCACGTCGTTCAGCTCGCGGTCCAGCGCGGCGGTGTAGACGTGCACGTCGGGGTGGTCGTCCAGCATGCGCTGCACGCCCTCGGGCGCGGCGACCAGGCACACGAAGCGCACCCGCGAGGCGCCGCTGCGCTTGAGCGACGACGTGGCGGCCGAGGCCGAGCCGCCGGTGGCCAGCATGGGGTCCAGCAAAATGAAGTCGCGCGCCTCGGGCTCCGGCGGAATCTTGAAGTAGTAGTCCACCGGCTGCAGCGTGTCGTGGTCGCGAAACAGCCCGATGTGCCCCACCCGCGCCGACGGAATCAGCCGGATCACCCCCTCCACCATCCCCAATCCCGCGCGCAGGATGGGGACGACGGTGAGCTTCTTTCCGCTCAGCTTCATCTCGGTGGTCCGCTCCAGCGGCGTCTCGATCTCCACCGCCTGCAGCGGAAGGTCCTTGGTGACCTCGTACGCCATCAGCATGGCGATCTCGTCCACCAGCTCCTTGAACTTCTTCTTGGACGTTTCCTTGTCGCGCAGCACCGCCAGCTTGTGGCGAACCAGCGGGTGCCCGATGACGGTCAGGTTGGGAAACTGGTGAGGCACGGCTCCTCCCGGGGATGGACGTTGGCGCGCCAAGGTACGTGCAACGTCGGGGCGTGGTCAACCCGGATGACTGCAGGGGATAGGGTACAGGGTACAGGGGACAGGTTACAGCGGGATGATGAGCGGGATGATGATGGAGGGATTCGGCGCGTCGTCGATTTCGAATGATCCCCCCTTGACAGGCTTCGCGGGGGCCATTAGAGTTGCGGCCATCGGGAGTCGCGTCCCTCACGGCAGGCCATGCAGACCGACAGGTCTGGGCCCGCCGGGTCTTCGCAAGAAGGCCGGAGGATCGCGGCTCCTTTTTGTTGCCCAGAACTTTCGGAACTGACCAGGACACGTACGATGCACGCCGACACCTCCCTCATCCGCACGCGCACGCAGGCGCCTTCGCAGCACATGCGAAGCGTGGCCCCGTCGTGCGCGGATATGGATGCCAGCCTCGCCTCGTGGCGAGGCCGGGGCGTGGACGGGCTGTATCCGTGCGGCGGTTCGCGGTTCGGGAGTGTGGATTTCGGAAACCCAGTGGGAGGTGGTCCGGCGTAGGGCTTTTGCAGCCCCGGCCGGCCTGAAAGGCGCCGGCGGCAAGGCGCCCTGCCTCCCTGACGTACCGGGGAAGGCGGGGCGCCTTTCTCGTGTTTGAAAACTCGGGTTCGGGTAGAGCAGCGCAGTCCGCGTGGGGACCCGCCGGGGCAAGATGCCGCCGGCCTGGCGAACGCGACTCCCGGTGCCGTGCGTCTTCTCCGCCTCTGGTGGGGCTCCCGCGGCTGCGCAGCGATCATGATCAAACGACGTATGCGGTTGATGGAAATGCAGATGCGCCTGTAGCTCAGATGGCCGGAGCGCCGGACCGCCAGTCCGGAGGCCGAAGGTTCGAATCCTTCCAGGCGCTTGATCAACAGATGGCGACGACAGATGCGCCCGTAGCTCAGCTGGACCAGAGCGCCGGATTACGGATCCGGAGGTCGGGGGTTCGAATCCCTCCGGGCGCGTTGAAGGATCTGATGGACATACGCCTGTAGCTCAGCTGGAAGAGCGCTGGACTCCAAATCCAGATGTCGGGGGTTCGATTCCCTCCGGGCGTGCTGACGATGAAGGACCCGGGTGATGCAGGGGTTCCCGAGCGGCCGAAGGGGCCGGTCCGCAGAACCGGTGGCGCAAGCCTTCGCGGGTTCGAATCCCGCCCCCTGCTCTTTGATCGAATGCGGAAGTAAACCGTAACTGGAAGCGGGCCCGGCCGTAAACCGGGTGCCGTCAGGCCCTGGGGGTTCGCACTGGTGATGGAAGTGATCCGGATGGATGAGGAGCCGGTCCCGAAAACCGGTAGCGCACGCGAGTGCGTCGCGAGTTCGAATCTCGCCGCTTCCTTGTGATGGAGGGGTCCGCCTGCCGGCATGGGCAGCGGTCTGCTACGCCGCCGGCGCTTTCAGGCGCCCCGTGGGTTCGACTCCCACCCCCTCCGCTGTAGATGATGGATGTACGTGTGGGGACGTAGCTTAGAGGCTTAAAGCGCCGGACTGTCGCTCCGGAGATCGCGGGTTCGAATCCCGCCGCCCCCGCTGTTCAGGTCCCGGTAGCTCAGATGGAGCAGAGCGCTGCCCTCCGAAGGCAGAGGCCAGAGGTTCGAGTCCTCTCCGGGGCACTTTCGCACTTTCGCACTTCCGCACTTCCGCACTTCCGCACTTCCGCACTTCCGCACTTCGTCACGGGGAATGGGGGAGCCCGGCCTACCCCGCCTGCCTTGGACGCAGGAGATCGCTGGTTCGAATCCAGCTTCCCCGATCACGCACCGCTCACCCGGACCCCGACCCGCGCCTCCACCCTGGACGCGCACCACCACTGAAGGAGGAGAAACGGAGGGATGTAGCCATGCCGACGATGACCACTGCCCGGGCGACCCGGCGCGGGTGCCTTACGCTGAACGCCTCGTACGAGCCGCTGGTGATGCTGCCGGTGCAGCGCGCCGTGCGCCTGGTGATGGATGGCCGCGCCGAGCTGGTCGAGGCGCACGGCACGCGCGTCGTCCGCTCGGCGGGGCGCGAGGTGCCGTTGCCGGCGGTAATCCGGCTGGTGCGGTTCGTCTACGTGCCGCGCCGCATGCGCCGGGGCGTCACCAACACCATCCTGTTCGCGCGCGACGGCTACGCCTGCGCGTACTGCGGGCGCCCGCGTGACGCGCTGCGCAGCCGCGAGTTCCTTACGCGCGACCACGTGCTGCCGCAGAGCCGGTTTGCGCGGCGCGCCGAGGCCAACACGTGGGACAACTGCGTCACCGCCTGCAGCACGTGCAACCACCGCAAGGCGGACCGCACGCCGCAGGAGGCCGGGATGGCGCTTCGCCTGGTTCCGGCGGAGCCGCACTTCGTGCACCTGGAGTGGTCGGTGCGCCGGCTGACGGCGCTGCAGCGCAAGTACGTGGCGCAGTTCTTCGGCACGGACGTGGCGGACGCACTGTAGGGGATAGGTGACAGGGAACAGGTTACAGGTTACAGTGGGCGGAGCTCTTGCAGTTGCCCGCTGTCACCTGTCCCCTGTAACCTGTTCCCTTGTTTTTCGCGTCCCGAATGCAGGAAGGCCGAGTCTGATGGAAACGATCCAGCTGAACGTAAGCGGCATGTCGTGCGGGCACTGCAAGTCCGCGGTAGAGAACGCGCTGCGCCGGCAGCAGGGCGTCCGCACCGCCACGGTAGACCTGCAGCGCAACACCGCCGAGGTGGAGTACGATCCGTCTTCCGTCTCGCCCGAGACGCTCACCGCCGCCGTGGCCGAGGAAGGCTACACCGCCGAGGTGGCTTGATGGCCGGATGATCGGGATCGGCCGCTACTGACGCGCTGGGGTGCTCCCGCAGCGATAGCCGCAATGACTTCCTGAGAGGGTGTTGCTAAACCCTCAAGCTCACAACGAAGCGTGACTTCCTGAGGGAGCGCACCACGGGTAACCAGAAGCTACACAATCGCCTGCGCGCGACCGAAGGATCTACTCTCGGACACGACGGGGCCAGATCCAGCGTTAAGATCCAGCCCATGCGTACTGCCGGCTAGATCCTGCGGTCGGCGCCAAGCTTTTTCGTAGCAGCGAGTCAGGCGCGGCGCCTCCCTCAGGAAGTCAATCGCGGGGTGAGGTTTAGCAACACCCGCTGAGGGAGTCACGGTGCGGGATCGGCTGGGTGTGGAGCGGAGTTCCTGACGCACACACCATCGCCCGTACGAAGGGCCGAGCGCGTGCATCCGCACATTCGCGCGCGACGCGATCCGCGGCCCCGGAGCCCCGCGCGGTTTGCGGGGCTTCCCGCTTTTCCAGCCGCGGGTTCACCCGCCCGGGACAAAGCCTGCTCCGACACACAAAAACCGCCGGGGCGATGCATCTGCGCATCGCCCCGGCGGTTTTCATCCATCCACCCGGCGCCGTTACTCGGGGCGCTCGGTGGTGGGGTGCTGGTGGGGCTTCACGGGCACGTCGGCGGCCTCCAGGGCCAGCTCGGTGCCGGGCTTCATCCCCTCGCCCACGCGCGACTGCGAGTTCAGCGCCTGCGGCGGCCCGTCCGTCGGGTTTCCCTGCGGGACGGCGTGCTTGCCGAACGGGCTCTGGTTGTCGAGCTCGTCCTCGCTGAAGTTGGTGCGGTTGGCCTCCTGCACCTCGTCGCGCTCACCCACGCGCGGCCAGCCGTAGTGCCCCTCGTCGGCAAACTGGGCGCGGTCCGCCTGCTCGATCGCCTCTTCCCTCTGCTGGCGCGAATCGTCCGGGCGATCCGGATCGGTGTCGCTGCCCTGCCTGCGGCGGCCCATCCCCGACTGGTTGCCGGTCCATTCGGCTCCGCTCATCTCGAACCCCTCGTCGTCGTCGGTTTCAACTCGCGGGTGCAGGCGCTCCCGCTCGCTTTCGATGTCCATCCGGTTCACCACCGTCTCCACGCCGGGCACACTCCGCGCCACCGAGACCGCCCGGTGCGCCTGGTCGCGCGTCCACACCGATCCGGACAGCTCCACGATCCCCCGGCTGATGGCGCCCACGTCGATGCCGCAGTCGCGCAGCGTGTCATCGCCCAGGAACGCGTCCAGCACGGAGTCTTCCAGCCCCACCAGGGCTTCCTGGTCGCGCGGCGGACGGCGCAGGCGGGCCGGACGGAACTGCCCCACCGCGCGCGCCGCCTGCTCGCGCGCGGACGTATCCACCCCCTCGTCCACGTCGGTGTCGTAGGCGGCCCCGGCCTCCTCGCGCACCCCGCCCAGGCCACGCAGCAGCAGCGCCCCGATCGCCAGCCCGCCCAGGGCTCCCAGCGCGTACACCAGCTTGTGGTCGCCGCTTTCCTCAAGCTCCACGACGAACTGCCGGTTCTGGCGCTTCGGCCGCTCCGGCGCCTCTTCGGCTTTCCGGTTCTGCCGGGGGCGGCTCTCCGACTCCGCGGTCTGGCGGTTCTGCCGTCTGGGCCTGCTCTCGCTGTCTTCGGTCATGGTCCGTAAGGCGTGTCGTGGCAAACGAATGAGCCGTACGGAAGTGCAAGTCGCGTTCCGTACGGCTCTATATGAACGGGAGTGCCGAGTGCCGAGTGCCGAGTGCCGAGTGCGGCGCGAGCACTTCATCCCGCACTAGGTACTAGGTACTTGATCCTAGGCACTTGATCCTGGGCACTTCCCTTACGGAGTCGTGCCGCCCTCTTTTTCCTGCTCCGCCGCGCGGCGCTGGTTTTCGCGCTCGCGGATGGCCTCGCCGCGCTCGCGCAGGTGGCGGTCGCGCTCGATGGTCTCTGCCTGGCGGTCGATCTCGCGCCGATGGTCGCGCTCGCGGCGCGCTTCCTCCTCGCGGTCGCGTTGCGGGCGGCCAAAGCCGGGGCGCGGCGTGGGGACGTGCTTGCCGTTCACCACCACGCCCCGATCGTCGAGCCCCCAGCGCCGCCCGTTGCGGTCCGTGACCGTCCAGTCGTTGGCGCGCCGCTGCCGCTCCGCCTCGCCGCTGATGCTGTCGTTGAGCGCCTGGATGCGGCCGCGGATGTGGCGCTGGTAGCGGTCCACGTCCTCGACGGGCGCGTCGGGCACCGCCGTGGGACGCACCACCAGCCGCGGATCGCGAAGCTCCGGGCCCAGCCGGTCCATCCCCATCCTGCCCTGCCCCGCCGCGCCCGGCTGCCCGCCCGCCGCGCCGCCGCCCGCGCCGGGTGCCGCCGCGCCCGGCTGCCCCGCCGCCTGGCCCGCCGGCGCGCCGGGAATGCCCGTGGGCACCCGCTGCGGAAACGGCCCCGCGTTCGGCAGCGCGCGCAGGGCAGAATCCACCGCCGCCGCGCTGATCTCTGTAGGCGTCACGGCCTGGGGCTCCGGAAGGCTGGCGGACGGGTCCGTCGACAGGCCGCCCCACTCGGCCACCTCCACGTATCCCACCACTTCCGTCGACGGCGGGCTGGCGGGCACGCGCGGCGCCGGGCGCTCCGGCTTGGGCGCCAGCAGGACGGCCGCGAAGAGCAGAAGGTGGAGCGCCAGCGAGACGCCGACGGTACGCCCGGTGAGCACCCGCGGCCTTTCGGGACGCGTGCGGCTGAACGGTGCACGCGCACGAAGCTCCGGGGCCGGCGCGGGGGCTTCGGCCCGCGGGGCCGCGGAAGGCGGCGGAGCGGCGACGGCGGGTGGAGTCATGTCCAGCTTTCTACTCCCCCCACCACAGGCTGTTCCGGACCCTCACCCCCCGGCCCCCTCTCCCGCAAACTGCGCGGGAGAGGGGGAGATGTGGCTTCGGGGATCCTGCTCGACGGCGGCTACGATACGATCCAGGACCGATGGCAGCGCATCGAACACCTCTTCATTGCGGAAGCGGATCACGCGAAAGTTTCGCGACTCCAGGGCGGCGGTCCGTGCCTCGTCGCGCTCCCGCTGCGGGTCGTGCACAGGGCCATCCAACTCGATCACGAGGCGGGCGGCCGGGCAGTAGAAATCGAAGATGAAGCGCGACACCGGGTGTTGGCGCCGGAACTTGATGCCCGCGAGCTGCCTGTCGCGCAGCACTTCCCAGAGGAGTTCCTCCGCGGTGGTCTGCGCCTTCCGGAACCGCCGGGCCTGCTCGATCAATTCGATGCTCGCTCCGCGAAATCTGAACTTGCTCATCCAGACCTCCAATCGCGCACCAAACAAACGCCCCCTCTCCCGCGCAGTTTGCGGGAGAGGGGGTTGGGGGGTGAGGGTCCTACACCGCGCTCGTCTCCAGCAGCGTCGCCATGCGCGCCGCCGCCTGGCGCAGCCGGTCCTCCGAGCAGGTGAGCGCGATGCGGACAAAGCCCTCGCCACCGTCGCCCAGCGACTTGCCGGGGAGCAGCGCCACCCCCTGCTCCAGCAGCAGCCGGCGCGCCCACGCCTCGCTGCTGACGCCCTCCGGCAGCGGCACCCACAGGTACATGGCGCCGCACGGGCTGGGCACGTCGAAGCCCGCGTCGCGCAGCGCCTCGACCGCGGCGTCGCGGCGGTCCTGGAAGGTGGCCACGTTCCCCGGCACCCACGCCGCGTGCGACCGCAGCGCCGCCACCCCCGCGTGCTGAATGGTGAACGGCAGCCCCGTGTCGGCGAACGTCTTTACCCGCGTCAGCGCGGCGACCAGCTCCGGGTTCCCCGCCGCCCAGCCGATGCGCCACCCCGTCATGTTGTACGTCTTGGACAGCGAGTGGAACTCGATGGCCACGTCCCACGCGCCCTCGATCTCCAGGATGGAGGGCGGGCTGTAGCCGTCGAACGCGATCTCGGAATACGCGTTGTCGTACGCCAGGATCACGTCGTGCCGCCGGCACCACTCCACGCACTCCGCCAGGTACTCGCGCGGCGCGATGGCCGCCGTGGGGTTGTTGGGATAGTTCAGGTACAGGATCTTGGCCCGCGCCACCACGTCCGCGGGAATCTCGTCCAGCGGGATCAGGAAGTCGTTCTCCGGCCGCAGGGGGACGATGTGCGGATGCCCGCCGGCCAGCACGGTGCCGCCCAGGTACGCCTGGTAGCCCGGGTCGGGGATGATGGTGGCGTCGCCCGGCTCCAGGTAGGCGAACGGCAGGTGAAAGATCCCCTCCTTGCTGCCGATGAGCGGCGCCACGTGCTTCATGGGGTCTACCTTTACCCCGAAGCGCGTCTCCATCCAGCGCGAGATCTCTTCGCGAAACTCCACCAGCCCCATCTGGAACGCGTACCGCGAGTTGCCGGGGTCCAGCGCCGCCGCGCGCAGCGCCTCGACCACGGCCGGGGGCGGCGGCAGGTCGGCGTCGCCCGTGCCCAGGTCGATCACGTCCACGCCGCGCGCCTTGAGGTCGCGCTTGATGGCGGGAACGTCAGACAGCGGGTACGGCGGAAGCGTGGTGAACCTGCGGGCCAGCTGGGGCATCGGCTTGACCGTCCGTTCAGGCGTGAGTGGGCGTGGATTTGTCGCGGCCGCGCGACTCCAGCAGCATCCGCGCGACCAGCAGCACGCCGCCGATGGAGATGAAGATGTCGGCTACGTTGAAGATGTAGGGAAAAAAGTGGACGTAGATGAAGTCCGTCACGCCCCCGTTCAGCAGCCGGTCGCCAAAATTGCCCACCGCGCCGCCCAGCACCAGCGCGCCCGCCACGTGGATCCACCTGTCGCGCGACTGCCGGACGATGCTGATCGTGGCGCCGATCCCCACCAGCGTCAGGACGATCAGCAGGGGAAAGCGCCAGGCGCCGGCCGACCCGCTCAGCATCCCCCACGACATCCCGTGGTTGATGCTGTGCGTGAAGGTGAGCCACCCGTCGATGAGCGTCCAGCGGTCGCCCTCCGAGGGAAAGCGGCGCTGCACCGCGGCCTTGGTGAGCCAGTCCGCCGCCACGATCAGCGCGATCACGAGGGCCATCCAGCGGTTTCTCGAGAGCTTCATGCGGCCTGCACAGGGTTCGTAAGAGTGCCGACGCCGGGGATTTCCACCTCGACCACGTCCCCCGGCTGCAGGGGCGCGACGCCCGCCGGCGTGCCCGTGGCGATCACGTCGCCCGGCTCCAGCGTCATCACCCCCGAAATGTACTCGATCAGGGTGGGGATGTTGAAGGCCATGTCACCCACGCGCCCGTGCTGCCGCACCTCGCCGTTCACGCGGCAGATCACCTCCAGCGCGTCGCGGTCGGCGATCTCCGCCAGCGGCACCATCGTCCCCAAGGGGCAGAAGGTGTCGAAGCCCTTGGCGCGCGTCCACTGCCCGTCCGTCTTCTGCAGGTCGCGCGCGGTTACGTCGTTCAGCGGCGCGATCCCTTCGACGTAGTCCCACGCGTCGGCAGCGCGCACCCTGCGCGCCCGCCGCCCGATGACCACGGCGATCTCGCCCTCGTGCTCCACCCGCTCCGACTCCGGCGGCAGCACGACGGCCTCGCCGTTCGCGATAATGGAGGACGGCGGCTTGAAGAAGAGGAGGGGACGCTCGGGAACCTCGTTCCCCAGCTCGCGGGCGTGCTCCAGGTAGTTGCGCCCCACGCAGACGATCTTGGACGGGCGGTTCACGACGGTCGTTCGGTAGTTCGGGAAAGATGACGGCGGTTTCGGCGGCTGGAATCTATATCCTGACGCGGCTCGTCAACCAGTGCTATCGGGGGTTACACCTGGCGTGCACGATGTGATGCCCTTGCCGGCCTTGGAGTGGTCCCGGATTCGAGGCTCGGCGACTGGAATCGAACTGGCGCCCGACGGGCCCCCTCTCCCCCGGCCCCTCTCCCCCGCGGAGCGGGAGAAAGGGGAGAATTCGATCCCGCTTCGGCAGGGTACCGCGCGAGAAGCACGCCCCCTCCGGGCTCGCATTACTCGCCCACCTCCCCCAAAACCCCTGGGGGAGGTTGAACTGCATGCTACTCCGATCCTCGGCTACGTGGCAGACACTCGCTCGAACCCCACATCCTCCAGTCCGCGAAGGCGGCCTTCGTGTGGTTGTTGCAGCGAATTCATTCGCCCGTGCCGCCGGTTGCAGGTGACAGTTCCGAAGCGAGAGAAGGCCCGGCTGGCTGTAACCTGTCCCCTGTAACCTGTCCCCTATCCCCGCCCTACCCCGCCCGCTTCGCCGGCATCCGCTCGCCGTAGTGCGCCAGGATCGCGTCCTTCACCACGCGCCAGGGGCCCTTGACCACCGGCGTGGGCGGCAGGGAGTCCAGGAAGTACCGGCCGTAGCTCTTCTTGACGATGCGCCCGTCCAGCACCAGCACCACGCCGTAGTCCTCGCGGCTGCGGATGAGGCGGCCGAAGCCCTGCTTCATGCGGATGGCGGCGTGGGGGAGCATGTACTGGATGAACGAGTTGCCGCCGGACGCCTCGATGTCTTCGATGCGCGCCGCCGTCACCGGCTCGCTGGGCACCTTGAACGGCAGCTTGGGGATGACCAGCCCCCGCAGCGGCTTCCCCGGCACGTCCACGCCCTCCCAGAAGCTCGTCGTCCCCAGCAGGATGGCGCGCCCCGACTCGGCGAACTGCTCCACCAGCTGCCCCCGCGGCGCCTCGCCGTGCACGAACAGCGGCCACTGGTGGTCGGCCTTCCGCTCTCGCAGCGCCGCCGCCACGTGGCGCAGCGCGCGGTAGCTGGTAAAGAGCACGAAGATCCCCCCGTCCGAGATCTTCGCCAGCTCCAGCGTGGCGCGCACTGTGGCCTCGTCGTGGCGCGGGTCGTAGTCGCCGGCGGGGGTGGGCAGGTCGGTGGGAACCGCCAGCAGCGTCTGCTTTGGATAATCGAACGGGGAGGGAAAGACGCCCTCCTCCACGTTGAAGTCGGCCGCGAACTGCGTCCCGATCCCCAGCCGCTGCCGCATGAAGCGAAAGTTGCCCTGCGTGGCCAGCGTGGCCGAGGTCAGGATGACGGTGGGCACCTTTTCGAACACCGAGTCGCGCAGCACGCCGGACAGGTCCAGCGGCGCCGCGTTCAGCGTAAGGTTGCCCTCGCGCCCGTCGCGCGGCGGTTGGCGCTCCATCCAGCGCACCATCTTGGTCTCTACCTCGCCCGGCCGCAGCGCCCCCCGCAACCCGTCGACCACCGCGCCGATGCGGTTGGCCGCGCCGCGCATCTCCACCATCTGCGGCTCCAGCCCCGCCTTCAGCTGCTCGTCGGCCTGGATGCGCTCGCGCAGCAGCTGCATGCCGTCCAGCAGCCCCTTCAGGTGATCCAGCAGCGCGCTCAGCGCGTCGTCCAGCCCCAGCACCCACACCGGGTGCGCGTCGAAGTTGTCTTCCAGCCGCACCACCGGCTCCGACCCGGCGAACACGTCGGACAGGAACGAGAACACCGCCGCCGCCCGCTCGCGCGCGCCCTCCAGCGACGGCAGCAGCCGCTGGTCCAGCAGGTCGATGGCCGACTGGCCCACCAGGTCCTTCTTGACCTGCGAAATGGCGATGGCCAGCGAGGGAAGGAGTCCCTTGCCGCGCGTCTCCAGCCGGCGCAGCGTGCGAAAGATGCCGCGCCGCGAGACGGTGGAGCCCAGGTGGCTGGTGGCCGCTTCTTCCAGGTTGTGCGCCTCGTCGAGCACCAGCCGCTTGTAGTGCGGCAGCACGGCCGGCGCCGTGTAGTTCCCCTGCAGGCGCCGGACGGCCAGGTCCGAGAAGAGGAGGTGGTGGTTGACGACCAGCACGTCCGCCTGCGCCGCGTCGCGCCGGGCGCGCTGGTAGTGGCAGTCCTCGAAGTGGGGGCACTTGGCGCGCAGGCATACGTCCGTCTCGCTCTGCACCTCGTCCCACACCTCGCCGCTGGGGCGAAACGGCAGGTCGCTCAGCGAGCCGTCGTTGGTGGCCTTCATCCACTCCACGATGTCGTTGAGCTCCGCCTGCTTCTCTGGCTCGAACAGCGATGCCGCGGTCGACTTGGCCAGCAGCGCGCGGCGGATGGAGACGTAGTTGCTGCGCCCCTTGACCAGGGCAAAGCGAAAGGGCTGGCCCAGGGCGCGGCGCAGCAGCGGCAGGTCCTTGTCGACCAGCTGCTCCTGCAGGTTGATGGTGTTGGTGCTGACGACCGTGCGCTCCTTGTTCTGCAGCGCCCAGCGGATGGCGGGGAGGAGATAGGCCACGGACTTTCCCGTCCCCGTCCCCGCCTCGGCCACGCCCACGCCGCCGGTGTTGTACAGCCCGGCGATCATCCGCGAAAACTCGCGCTGCTGGGGGCGGTCCTCGTACCGGGGATGGCGGATGGCGAGCGGGCCGGCGGGGCCCAAGTCGGCGTCGATGGCGTCCAGGTCCAGCGGCTCCGTCTCACTGGGCTCCGGCGGCTCCACGACGACGTACAGCTCGCTGGCGTCGTTGTCGGTGATGGCGAAGCCCACGCCCAGCTCCCACAGCTGCGCCGCCACGTGGAAGTCCGCCTCGGACGGTTCCAGCAGCCCCGAGGGGTGGTTGTGGATGAGCAGCCCCGGCTGGGGCGGGTCCTTGACCAGCGCCAGCACCGCGCCCGCGTGCCCCCGCCCCAGGACGCGCGGCTCCACCACTTCCCCGCCCTCCGACACCCGCGCCACGAAGCACACCTCGTTGCCGCGCGCGCGCGCGATCTGGCCGCGGATGATCTCCGCGGCCGCGGTGGACAGAAAGTGCTCGACGGCGCTGCGGGGACGGGTGGAATCCATCAGGACCACGATAAATGCGGGGCGCCGGGAGCGGCGGGCTCCCGGCGACAGGTTGCGGCGAACGTCGGCCGGCGCGGTGGACGCCGTTCGCGGCACCGCAAAGGATAACACCTCCCCGGCGGACGCGGTATGCATAAGGCGGATCAGAGGGCGGCATTCCCGTCGCTCTGACAGGGAATAGGGAATAGGGAACAGGGAACAGGGAACAGGGAACAGGAAACAGGAAACAGCCGGCGACGGCGGGTCGGGTGCCGCTACTGCTGGCCCAGGTTCCGTGAGCAGGGTCTGCGCGGCAGGTGGGGAACTTACAGGGATGACCAGCCTCCCGTTCTTTCTTTTTACGACGATTTAGTGCACATTAAGGAGTCCCATTGTCTTCCGAGCATCCCATCCCCCCGCCCGAGAGGCCCCCATGGCTAAGCTGAAGCTGGAACTGGACGCGCTGCAGGTGGAATCGTTCGACGCATCTCCGGGCCCCGTGCCGGAAACCGGCACCGTCCGCGCCAACGCCGACACCTCCGGCTGCAGCGTCGAGGAGATCTGCACCAAAGAGGAGACGTGCAGGGGCGCGGAGAGCTGCGCCGTGACCGCCTGCCTCACCTGCCTGTGCCCGCACACCGGGCCGCAGCCGTCGTGCGATCCCTGCTCGTGGGACGGCTGCTCGTTCGATCCCGCCACCTGTCCGTAGCCGCGTCGACGCATCAACGAATCCTCACCTCAAACGGAGCGATCCGATGAAGAAGCTGAAGCTGCAGATCGAGGACCTGTCGGTCGAGTCGTTCACCACCTCCGACGCGGCCGGACCGCGGGGCACCGTGGAGGCGCACAACACCTACAAGGGCAACACCTGCCAGGCGGTGAACACCTGCGGCCCGCAAACCTGCCTCCCCGCGTACTGCGTGATCGAAACCGCCGACCCGTTCGCCTGCTCGGGGGGCTGCGACACGACGGCCTGCCCTCCGGGAAGCAACACCTGCCCCACCGTCAACGAACTGAGCTGCGTGGGCTGCACCACGCAGAACTACACCGCCGATCCTGGCCAGGACAGCTGCGGCTTCTGCATGAGCTTCGTCAGCGACTCGCCGCAGCGCTGCCCCTGCCCCTGACCAGCCCCCGTGATGGCACGCGGCCCCCGGCGCTCGTTCGCCGGGGGCCGCGTTGCCGTCGGGCGCCGATCCCGCACCGTGGAAGGCAGCGAGTGCTCAGCCGATGGCTTCGGCGACGTCGGCCTCGGCCAGCGCCTCGCGCAGGCCTTCCTCGTCGCCGAGCGCCACCTCGTCCATCAGCAGAAAGCCCACGCGCACGGGCTCGTCCGGATCTTCCGGGCACGAGAAGCGCGCGGCGTAGATCCCCAGCTCCGTGGGCGACGGGTGCCCGTACTGGATCTCGACGAGCCAGCCGCGGCCCTGCTCGTCCTGGAAAATGGCCTTGTCCTTGGGCATCCGTTCGGATCGCAAGAGAAGGATGGACGGGTAATTCATGGACGCCGGCGCGCCCGCTCGGCGAAAAGGATAACACCTCTCCGGCGGGCGTGGAATCGCACGCGAACCGCCAATCTACCTGCGGGAGCGAGTAACCTCGCCGCAACGACGGCGGAAAGCCCCGCAACCGCGCGGGGCTTCACCTGCACATTGCCGCGTGCGTACGGCACACACCCGTCGGCGAAGGCCGACATCGCGTTGTCCCAGCCGCGAATTCATTCGCCCGGGGCTGGAGCCGAACGCGGAATCGAGTTCGGCGCATCCCCGTGCGGGAGCGAGTGAACTCGCCGCAACAACGGCGGAAAGCCCCGCAAACCGCGCGGGGCTTCACCTGCACAATGCCGCGTGAGTACGGCACACACCCGTCGGCGAAGGCCGACATCGCGTTGTCCCAGCCGCGAATTCATTCGCCCGGGCTGGAGGCGGCGGCGGAATCGGGTTCGGCGCATCCCCGCGCGGGAGCGAGTGAACTCGCCGCAGCCCGGCTTCGCTCTGGTTGCCGAAGCAGCTCTTCCGCCACAGCACGGCTTTTCGCAACGCGCGCTCCGCCGCGTTGTTGGTTATCTCGATGGCCTCATCCAGGAAGGTCCACAGCGACTCCGCTATGCCGAGCGGATCCTCTCGATCAGCGCGACCTGCCAGCAGCAGCAGGTGCACCCGCTCGACTTCGTCGCCCTCTCCATCGCTGCCCTGCGCCTCGCCGCAACAACGGCGGAAAACCCCGCAAACCGCGCGGGGCTTCACCTGCACACTGCCGCGTGCGTACGGCACACACCCGTCGGCGAAGGCCGACATCGCGTTGTCCCAGCCGCGAATTCATTCGCCCGGGCCGGGCGGACTCGGGTGGCCGGGGGCTACCGCTCACCCGTGCACGCGGTTGCGGCCGGCGTGCTTGGCGGAGTAGAGGCGCGCGTCGGCGATGCCCAGCAGGTCTTCGGGGGTGTCTGCCT
Source organism: Longimicrobium sp. (assembly GCF_036399255.1). Classification (GTDB taxonomy): domain Bacteria; phylum Gemmatimonadota; class Gemmatimonadetes; order Longimicrobiales; family Longimicrobiaceae; genus Longimicrobium. The sequence continues at coordinate 79,713 of NZ_DASWNM010000099.1, read as the reverse complement.
CGTCGATGCTGGCCAGGCCGGCGCTCAGCGTGACCTCCAGGCCGGGGCGAACTGCGGACCAGTCGTAGTCCTGCACCAGCGCGCGCAGGCGGTCGCACAGGCGCAGGCCCTCTTCTTTCTTCGTCTCCACCAGCACCACGCAGAACTCCTCGCCGCCGTAGCGGGCCACCACGTCCACCCCGCGCGTGTGGTCGCGCAGGATGCGCGCGACCGTGCGCAGCACCTCGTCGCCCACGGCGTGCGAGAACTGGTCGTTGACGCCCTTGAAGCGGTCCAGGTCCAGCATGGCCAGCGTAAGCGCGCGGCCAAAGCGCAGGGCGCGCTCCCACTCGGCCTCCAGCAGCCGGTCCAGGTTGCGGCGGTTGCTCAAGCCCGTCAGCGCGTCCTCGCGCGTCTGGCGCTCCAGCTCGGTGGCCTGCGTGCGCAGCTGGTCCAGCAGCCGCGCCTTTTCGTCGTCCGCGGCGGAAAGGGCGTCGTTCTTCTGGCGCAGGATCTCGGCCTCGCGCCGCGACTGCCGCACCTCGCCCCGCAGCAGCGCGCTCTGGATGCGCAGGTTGGTCTCGGTGCTGAACACCTCGCGCCACGCGTGGTGGTAGGCGCGGTAGTGCTCCAGCGCCTTGGCCGCGTCCCCGCGCAGCTCGTACGCGTGCGCCAGCGCCTCGTGCGCGGCGTACACCTGCTGCCGCGCCCCCTGCGCCTCGGCGATGGCCAGCGCCTCGTGCAGGTGGGCCAGCCCGGCGTCGGCCTCGCCCACGCGCGCCTCCAGCCCGCCCAGCCGGATCAGGATCTCGGGCTGGTAGATGCGGGCGTCGCGGCTGCGGGCCAGCTCCAGCGCGCGCAGGTAGTGCTCGCGGGCGGCCTCGTCGTCGCCGCGCGCCTGGTGGATGTGCCCCAGGTCGCTCAGGCAGCTGGACTCGTCGGCGTGGGCCACGGCGCGCAGGCGCTCGGCGGCGCGCTGCAGGTGCTCCAGCGCCGGGTCGTGCAGCCCCTGGTCCGCGTACGAATTGCCGATGTTGGCCAGGCACACCGCCGCCGCCTGCGGATCGTCGGCCTCCAGGATCTGCAGCGCGCGCGTCATGTGGTCGCGCACGCGCTCCGGCTCGCCCAGCTGCCCGTGGATGATGCCCACGTTGATGAGCGAGTATCCCACGCCCGCATGGTCGCCCGTCTGCTCGCGCAGGGCCAGGCTGGCCTGGTGGTAGTCCAGCGACGATGCGTAGTCGCCCACCAGGTACGCCGCGTGGCCCAGGTGGCTCAGCGAGTTGCTTTCGCCCACCTGGTCTTCGGTGGCGCGCTGGATCTCGAGCGCGTCCAGGTGCAGCCGCGCCGCCTCCACGTGCTGGCCGCGGCGCAGGTACACGTGCCCCACGCCGTTGAGCACGTCGGCGCGGCCGCGCACCTCGCCGGCCTGGTCCAGCAGCCCCAGGGCGCGCTGCAGCATGTGCAGCGCGCCCTCGTAGTCCGAATGGAAGTAGTAGCGCTGCGTCCCCAGCGTGCGCAGCGCCAGCCCCATCCCGGCCAGGTACTCGTGCGCCTCGGCCAGCTCCAGCGCCTCGCGGGCCAGCGCCTCCGCGCGCTCACGGTCGGTAAAGCGGATGATCCACGCTTCGTCCACGAGCGAATCCGCCCGCGCGCGCACGTGCGCGGCGGGCTGGGTGGACAGGTCGATGGACGGGGCTGCATCCAGTCCGACGGGCATCGGACGATCGGGATCGGGCGAGAGGGGAGGAAAACTGCTCACCTGTTCAAAATCGGACGATGAAGGCGGATGCGCCAGAGCGGCGGCGGCGCCCGGGGCGGTGCGCCGCGCGGAACGGCACGCCGGGTGAGCCCCGCGTCCGTTCAGCCGGCGCAGACGCGGTTGCGGCCGGCGTGCTTGGCGGCGTACAGGCGCAGGTCCGCGGCGGCCAGCAGGGCGCCGGGGGCCTCCGCCTCGTGCAGCCCGGCGACGCCGATGCTGACCGTCACCGCCAGCCCGGTGCGGATGGCGGACCAGTCGTGCGCCTGCACCAGCGCGCGCAGCCGGTCGCAGAGGCGGGCGCCTTCGTCCACCCCCGCCTCCACCAAGATCAGGCAGAACTCCTCGCCGCCGTAGCGGGCGACGACATCCACGCCGCGTGTGTTCTCGCGCAGGATGCGGGCGACCGTGCGCAGCACCTCGTCGCCCGCGGCGTGCGAGAAGCGGTCGTTGACGGCCTTGAAGTGATCCACGTCCAGCATGGCCACCGTGAGCGACCGGCCAAAGCGCAGGGCGCGCTCCCACTCCACCGCCAGCAGCGTGTCCAGGTGGCGGCGGTTGAACACGCCGGTCAGCCCGTCCTCCCGCGTCTGCCGCTCCAGCTCCGCGGCCTGTGTGCGGAGCTGTTCCAGGAGCCGCGCCTTTTCCTCGTCCGCGCGCGTGAGCGCCTCGTTCTTCTCGCGAAGGATCTCGGCCTCGCGCTGCGTCTGTTGCACCTCCGCCCGCACGCGCACGTTCTGGATGCGGCGGTTGGTTTCGGTGCTGAAGACCTCCCGCCACACCTTGTGGAAGGCCCGGTGGTGCAGCAGCGCGCGAGCGGTGTCGCCGTTCCGCTCGTACGCCTCCGCCAGCGCCTCGTGTGCGGCATAGACGTATTCACGAGCGCCTTGGGCCTCTGCAAGGCCCAGCGCCTCATGCAGATGTGCTAATCCGGCTGCGTCCCCGAGCCGTTCCTCAAGATGCCCAAGACGCATCAGGATCTCTGGCTCATAGACCCGCGAACCCAGGCGGCGCATCAAGTTTAAACCTTGCAGAAAGCAAGAGAGTGCGGCAGCGTCATCACCCCGTGCTTGGTGGACGCAGCCGACCTCGCAGAGGCAACTCGCCTCGTCTACATGCCCGATGGCTCGGAACCCCGCTGCTGCCTGTTCCAGGTACTCCAATGCGAGGTTGTACTCCCCGAGCGCCAGGAACGCAGTGCCGATGTTGTTCAGACAGACCCCGGCAGCCGGAAGGTCGGAGTGCTCATGAATCTGAAGCGCACGCGTCGAATACTCGAGCAACCGCTCCATCTCACCCAGATGGCCGTACGTAGCGCCGATGTTCATCAGGGAGTGCCCTACGGCTGCACGGTCCCCATGCAGTTCGCGGATCGTGAGACTGGCTTGGTAATACTCCAGTGCAGCACCGTGCTCACCCGCGCGACTGGCAACCACCCCCAGGTGGTTCAGCGAGTTGGCCTCGCCCACCACGTCACCAGTGGCACGCTGGATCTGCAGCGCCTGCAGGTGAAGGTGCGTGGCCTGCGCATACTCCCCGCGACGCAGGTGGACGTATCCAATCCCGCTGAGCACGTCTCCACGGCCGCGCGTCTCCCCCTCCGCATCCAACAATGAAAGGGCACGCTGCAAAAGAATCAGCGCACCCTCATAGTCGGAAACGAAATAGTTGCGCTGAACCCCCAGCGTTCGTAGGGCCAGCGCAATGCCGACGCCATATCCCTCCACCTCCGCCAGCTCCAGTGCTTGACAGGCAAGAGAGTTGGCGCGCTCGCGATCGGTAAGGCGGATGGACCACGCTTCGTCCGCAAGGGCATCTACCCGCGCACGCGAGTTCGCCTCCGGAGCGGGCGGCAGGCTGTCGGAGAGAACGCCGGACTCGTTCGGATCTACCAGCATTGAAGACCTGCGCTTGCTCAAGAACCAGCGATCACACCCAACGAAAGCCACAAAATACCCGGCCTCGCGTCCGCATCCAGACGCGCGGCCGGACCCTGCTCACGCCGCACAGACGCGGTTGCGGCCGGCGTGCTTGGCGGCGTACAGGCGCAGGTCCGCGGCGGCCAGCAGGGCGTCGGGCGCCTCCGCCTCGTGCAGCCCGGCGACGCCGGCGCTGAGGGTGACGGCAAGGCCGGGGCGCAGCTCGGACCAGTCGTACGCCTGGATCAGGACCCGCAGACGGTCGCACAGGCGGGCGCCCTCGTCCAGCCGCGTCTCCACCAGGATCACGCAGAACTCCTCGCCGCCGTAGCGGGCCACCACGTCCACGCCGCGCGTGTTCTCGCGCAGGATGCGGGCGACCGTGCGCAGCACCTCGTCGCCCACGGCGTGCGAAAAGCGGTCGTTGACGGCCTTGAACTGGTCCAGGTCAAGCATGGCCACCGTGAGCGCGCGCCCAAAGCGCAGGGCGCGCTCCCACTCCACGGCCAGCAGCGCGTCCAGGTGGCGCCGGTTGCTGACGCCGGTCAGCGCGTCCTCGCGCGTCTGCCGCTCCAGCTCCACCGCCTGCTCGCGCAGCCGCGCCACCAGCCGCGCCTTTTCCTCGTCCGCCTGGCGCAGGCGGTCGTACGCGGCGGTCAGCTCGTCGTTCTTCTGGCGCAGGATCTCGGCTTCGCGCTGCGCCTGCTGCACCTCGGCGCGCACCAGCACGCTCTTGATGCGCGCGTTGGTCTCGGCGTTGAACACGTCGCGCCAGGCGTCGTGGTAGGCGCGAAAGTGGCGCAGCGCCGGCTCCAGCTCGCCGCGCGCCAGGTACACCTCGTACAGGGCCTCGTGCGCGGCGTACACCTGCGGCCGCGCGCCCAGCTGCGAGACGATCTCGAGCCCCAGGTGCAGGTCGGCCAGCCCGTCGGCCACCTCGCCCATCCGCACCCGCAGCGCACCCAGGCGCACCAGCGTCTCGGCCTCGAACACGCGCGCGCCCAGCTCGCGGGTAATCCGCAGGCTGTCGCGGTAGCACTCCAGCGCGCCCGCCAGGTCGCCGCGGCGCTCGTGGATGCGGCCGATGTCGCGCAGGCAGGTGGCCTCGGCGTCGCGGCCGCCGGTTTCGCGCAGGCGCACGGCGGCGCGCAGGGTGTACTCCAGCGCCCGCTCGTCGTCGCCCAGGTCGGCGTAGGCGCTGCCCACATTGAGCATGGAGATGCCGGCGGCCTGCGGGTCCGCGCCCTCCTTGATGGCCAGCGCCTGCAGCATGTAGTCGAGCGCCAGCTGGCTTTCGCCCATCTGCCCGTGGATGTTGCCCACGTTGTTCAGGCAGTAGGCCACGCCCACCCGGTCGCCCATCTCTTCGCGCAGCTTGAGGCTGGCCTGGTAGTAGTCCAGCGCCTGCCCGTAGTCGCCCAGGTGATAGGAGACGTTGCCCAGCGCGTTGAGCGAGTATCCCTCGCCCGCGCGGTCCGCCTGCGCGCGCTGCAGCTCGAGCGCGCGAAGGTGCATGCGCATGGCCTCGGGATAGTCGCCGCGGCGCCAGTGCACGTTGCCGACGCCGTTCAGCACGTCCGCGCGCCCCCCGTCCTCCCCCGCCCCGTCCAGCAGCGCCAGCGCGCGGCGAAAGCGCTCCATCGCCGCGTCGTAGTCCGCCCCGGTGTGGTACGCGTGCGTCCCCAGCGCCCGCAGCGCCAGCGCCTGCCCGGCGGCGTACCCCTCCGCCTCCGCCAGCCGCAGCGCCTCGCCCGCCAGCTCCGCCGTACGGGGTGCGTCCACCGAGCGCAGCTCCCAGGCGCGCGCGTTCAGCGCATCCACCCGGTCGCGGGCGGGCGCGCGCTCCACCAGGGCGGGAACGGGGATGATGTCGGGCGTCTCCAGCGGCACCTCCATGGGGAGCGTCACCGGAAGGGGAACGAGGATGCGGATCGGATGGGGCGCATCGTCAGCCGCCGATCAGCATCGATCCACGCGGGTCATGCCCTTTTCGGATCTGGTGCCCATTCGGAAAACATGGTGATTCTGGGATCCTGCCGCCCCGCATGGAGATCCTTCGGTAGCTGCCACACTCCCGGGATTCAGGAGAGTATGGAGCAGCACCTCCCTCGGCATAACAGTTTGGCCAGATCGTACAGTTCGGAATGCCGGCGCACGGATCGCCGAGTCCGCGCGGGCGGACCTCGTGCTGTCCCGGCGCCGAATCATGCCCGCTGCCATTCCCATCCGGCAACGTGCCGTCCGCCCGCTGGAGCGAATGAATTCGCCGCTGGAAAATCGCAAAGTCCGCCTGCGCGGACTCGGCGGCCCGGCTCTATGCGGCGTCCCAGGCACCTGCGCGTCCGCAACTCGGCGACCACGGAATCGGATCCGCGCTGGGCATGACCAGGGAAGACGAACTACGCCGGCTCCGCGTCCACGGCTTCCTGCGCGATGCGGTAGGCGTCGTTGCGCGAGATCCCCAGCCGCCGGCGAAGCTCCTTGGCCACCGCGCTGGCGGACTCGCCCTGCCGCAGCAGCGCCTGCGCGATGGAGTGCGCCGCCAGCGCGTCCACCTCTTCCTCGCGCTCGACGTCCTTCTGCCGCGCCTCCACCACGACCACCACCTCGCCCAGCACCTCGGCGGCGGCGTACCGCTCCGCGCCCTCGGCCAGGGTGCCGCGCCAGAACTCCTCGTGCAGCTTGGTGAGCTCGCGCGCCACACACACCCGCCGCTCGCCCCCCGCCGCCTCGGCCAGGTCCGCCAGCAGCTTGCCCACGCGGTTGGGAGATTCGTAGAGGACCACGGCGCGCGGCGAGCCGGCGATCTCCTCCATCATCTCGGTGCGCGAGCCGCCCTTGCGCGGCGGAAAGCCCAGGAAGGTAAAGGTGCCCGCGTCGATCCCCGACGCCACCAGCGCCGCCAGCAGCGCCGACGCGCCGGGGATGGGCACCACGTCGAATCCCGCCGCCACCACCTCGCGGACGATGCGGGCGCCGGGGTCGGAGAGGAGCGGCGTTCCCGCGTCGGTCACCATCGCCACGTCGCGCCCCTCGCGCAGGATCTCGACGACGAGGGTGGAGCGCGAGGCCTGGTTGTGCTCGTGGGCGGAGATGAGCCGCGCGTGCACGCCCACGTGCTTCAGCAGCACGCCGGTGCGGCGGGTGTCCTCGGCCAGCACCACGTCGCAGGCGCCCAGCACCTCGACCGCGCGGCGCGAGATGTCTCCCAGGTTGCCGATGGGCGTGCTGACCACGTAGAGAGACGCCACGGCTACAGCGCCACCGCCCAGGGAAGCCGGGCAAAGAAGCCCTGCTCCTGCAGCACGAACCGGCTGTCGCGCGCCACCTTTTCCACCACCGCCGCGGGGTCCACGCCGTGGTGGTCGGCCGCGGCGATCAGCACCTCGGTAACCCACCGCGCCACCCCGTCCGTCAGCGCGTCGGGCGATGCCACGGGATCGCCCGCCACGCGCCCCTCGGGGGTGATGTCGAACGCGGCGACCACGGGATGCTCCAGCGCCGCCAGCCCCTGCCCCCGCTGCACGATCTCCAGCGCCGTCTCGCGCCCGGTGGCGATGGCCAGTTCGCGAAGCGTGCCGCCGATCATCCGCCGGTACAGGTCGACGAACCCCGGCCCCGCCTGCACCGGCAGCGCGTCCAGCGCGGGATACAGCGCCGCCCCCAGCACCGCGTCGGCCACGAACAGGGTGCGCAGGAACTCGGGGACGGGAACGGCGTCGCTGCGCTCGGCGAACCAGCCGCCGCGAAAGGTGCCGGCCTCGAAGTGCAGGTAGTGGTGCTTGCCCCCGTCGTTCAGCTCCATCACCCCCGTAAAGCCCTGCTCGCGAAGCAGCGGAAAGAGCCGCTCGGGCCGCCCCGCGTCCAGCTCGCCCGTCAGGGGGAGCGGCTCGTGGACGAGGGTGGAGAGCATGGCGCGCAGCTGCGCCTCGGGCGCGCCGAAGTAGCCGATCTGCCCGCCCTCGCCGCGCTCGCTTTCGGTCCCCGCCAGGCGCAGCACCTCCGAAAGCGCCGCCGGCCCGCGCCCCTGGGGGGTGATGCGGGCCGCGTAGAAGGGCTCGCCGCCCTTGAGAAAGATCAGAAAGCAGCGCTCGCCCAGCTGCACGGCCACGAAGCCGGGCACACGGGCCTGCCGGTCGCGCTTGCCGTCGCTGAGAATTCCGGGAAGGTTGGCGTACGAAAGCTTGGTGCGCGGGAGGTACGCGGCGTCGCTGGGAAAGCGGTAGATCATGGGCTGGGGCGTGGCGGGCGGCGGCGGTGACCCAGCGCCGTTGGGGTCACGATCCGTGCCGCGGCGCAAGGGGTTGCGGGGACTCGGGATACGAAACGGACACCTGCGCGCAGCCTCGCATTGCGCGGCGGGCGACGCACTTTGCGGGGGAGAGGGGACAGGTTACAGGGACAGGTTACAGCCTGCAAAGGCCCACTGTAACCTGTCCCCTGTCCCCTCTCAGGCCAGGTGCTCCTGGATCTTGCGGTCCAGCGCGGGCTTGGGAACGGCGCCCACCACCTGGTCCACCACCTGGCCGTTCTTGAAGAACAGCACGGTGGGGATGGAGCGCACGCCGAACTGGGCCGCGGTGCGCTGGTTGGCGTCCACGTCCAGCTTGGCCACGGTCACCTGGCCGGCGTACTCGTCGGCCAGCTGCTCCACGAAGGGCGCGATCATGCGGCAGGGGCCGCACCACGACGCCCAGAAGTCGACCATCGACAGGCCGTTGTTGTCCGCGATCACCGACTGGAAGTCGGCGTCGGTGACCACCTTGATGTTGTTGCTGTCCGCCATTGCTGGATTCCTTCCCCGTTGTAAGGGCCCGCCGCCGGGCCCTGTGCGGTAGCCGCGCCCGGCGCTCCGGGCTATGCTGTCGCGGCTGATCCGGTTAGTACCACGCAAACCTCAAACCGATCGTTACGGAGCCCGATGACCGAGCACGCGCTGGACCACGTGGGAATCGCGGTGCACTCGCTGGACGACTCGCTCCCCGTGTTCGAATCTATCACGGGGCACAAGGGGTACGGCCGCGAGCGGGTGGAGTCGCAGGGGGTGGAGGTGGTGTTCCTGGGCACCGGCGCCGGCCGCCTGGAGCTGCTGGCCCCCACCCGCGACGACTCCGCCGTGGCAAAGTACCTCGCCAAGCGGGGCCCGGGGATGCACCATCTGTGCTACCGGGTGCCCAGCGTGGCCGCGGAGCTGGACCGCTACCGCGCCGAGGGCCGCCGCCTGATCGACGAGGCCCCCCGCCCCGGCGCCGCCGGCCACCTGGTGGCCTTCGTGCATCCCAAGTCTACCGAGGGTGTGCTGGTGGAGCTGCTGGAGGAGGGACACTGAAGAGGGAATAGGGAATAGGGAATAGGGAATAGGGAATAGGGAATGCCTGCAAGGGATGAACGGCGCCCGCGTGGAGCCGTTGCCGTTGCCCGCTATTCCCTATTCCCTGTTCCCTATTCCCTGTAGTTCAGCTTCTCCGGCCCGCCTGCATGGCCGCTTCCACGTCCACCACCTCCACCAGCCAGCGGCCGCCGGGGCCCTGGACCACGGTAAAGGGCACCGAGAAGGTGCGCTGGCCCTGGCGAAGCTGCACGGTCACCTGCCGCGCCTCGGCACGGCCGGCGACGGGGACCACGCCGGTCATGGAGTAGGTGTCGTGCCGCAGCACGCTGGCGATGGCCTGCATCCGCCGGCTCACGCGCTGCGGCTCCTGCTGCTCGGCCAGCGGGCCGCGCACGGTGCCGAAGACGTAGCCCATCTCTACGTACCGCTGCTGGGCCGCAAAGCCCATGAACTGCTCCACGGCCGAGGCCGGGGCCATCGCGGCGCCCACGCCGCTGGGCGCGGGCCCACCGCCGGAGCGGCCTCCGCCGCCGCACGCGGCCAGCGAAACGAGAGCAAAAAGCACCACTGCGGGGAGATGCCTGGGACGCACGGGACCTCCGGGCGGGGAAGTGATCTGTGGATTCCGGCAAGCACCGGCCCGCACAGTGTAACGGGATGTACGGGCGTACGAAAGTACGGGAGGGCGGGACGGCTCTCGTTCCGCCGGCTACGGGAAACCGGCCCCGCGGGAGTGTACGCGGGGCCGGTTTTCTCCGGAAGGGTGATCGATCGCCTCAGCTGTCCGACCGCAGGCGCTCCATCACCTCCACCACCATGCGCAGCTTGGCGGCGTCGATGCGGCCCAGCCGCTCGCGGATGGCGTTGTCCAGCGTGTCGTCCACGGAAGCCAGCAGCGTGCGCCCGGCGTCGGTGATGGTGAGGCGCAGCGTGCCTTCGATGAGGCCGCGCGCGCGCAGCGTGTGCACCAGCCCGGGAAGCCGGTCCGTGTCCTGGACCATCCGCTTGCGCACCTCGGACGAAGGATGCCCCTCCGCCCCCGCGCCGCGAAGGATGCGCAGCACGTTGTACTGGTCCGCGCGCAGCCCCGCCGGCTCCAGCACCGAGTCCGTCCACTTTTCCAGAAAGTCGCCCGTGCACTGGATGTTCAGCGCTGCCTCCACCTCCAGCGAGGCGAACGGGCGGCTGTTCTTGATCTCCTGGTTGAGCTGGCCGGACATGGATTCCTGAAGTGCGAGTTCGCGGACGCGTGCGGTGCTTGATCTTACCGCCCGGCCCACGGGCCTGCAACAAATGTTTTCCGCCAGCAGGAAGTGCGGAAGTGCGGAAGTGCGGAAGTGCGGAAGTGCGGAAGTGCGGAGGTGCGGAGGTGCGGAGGTGCGGAGGCAGTCCTTGAAACAGCAGCCGGCCCCCGCAGTGCCCGGAGGGCCGGTCGTACCTGTCAGCCGCTCACCAGGCGGTGATGTCGTCGGGTGCGAGCGGGGTGGATGAGCGCGGCCCGGCGGAGGCGGCACAGGCGACGTCGTGCCGTCCTGGCAGGCGTGCGCCCGGGACCGCGCTGTTCGTGACGATCATCCGGACCTCGGCACGATGCCGGTGCGACCGCCCCAGGACCCGTGTTCGGCGAGCGGTCGGAATCGGAGGGTCGTAAACTGGTGGTGAAAGTCCCTGCGATTCCGCTCCACCATTGCCGCGGCGTGGCGATGGGCACCCGGGACGGAGTCCCGGCCGCGCACCATGTCGGTCATCTCCCGCAGCGAGCGCCACACGGAGAACGTGCTGACGGTACGCGGAGGCCGCATCGCGGCAAGCGCCAGCATCGTGGCGGGGTGATCACGCACCAGCTCCTCGACGGGCCTGCCCCACTGGATGAAGCGAGGGACCTCCGGCAGTTTCAGCCGGGCCAGCGTTACGGCAACGACCGGCGCAGCCGCGTCCTCGTCTTCGGCCTTGGCGGGCAGGTCGTCGAAGCCGGAGACGCGACCCCAGCGGCGCAGGAACTCCATCCGTACGTGCCATCCAGCGGCAAGGGCGCGACCCAGGGAATCATCGACCAGGAAGCGGTCGATTGCGTGCTCGTCGTCCCATGACGCGAAGACGGCGAGGTTTCGCGATTGGAATCGCGCGGATGACACGATCGGCGACCCGAGCGCCATCACCGTCATGCACTCCATCCGGCGCAGGCCCGGCAGACGGCGCGTGGCGGGCGGCCGAAGCAGGGCCGTGGCCGTGGTCGCGATGGTGGTCTTCGCCAAATGGAAGGTGAAGATCGGCATGCCGAGCATCCATCGAGGACGTGTGATGAGCAGCACCTCGCCGATGAATGTGCGTGGGGTCGCCCCCACGCGAAACCCGGGTGGACGATGCTCGCGTTCTCCCGTCCGCGCGGCGATCCACCCACCCCGATCCGCGGCTCCCGCCCGCCCGCGTCCACGCCGCGGCGGCCTTGACACGCCCGGTCTTTGGAGCCGATCTTGGCCTGAGGCACCAAATGGCGTTTTTTGAATTTCCATCCGCTTTACGGCCCGGGCGCACACCAGGCGATCCCAGCCTGCCGCTTGCCGAACGTGCGGTCCGACCGTTGACGTCCTGCGCAAGGATGATGAATTCGGAACTGTTTGGAGAGGAGATCGAGATGACCCACCGGCGCACCCTTCCCCGCGGCCCTGCCGCCCTCCCCCTTCTGGGCACCGCGGCGGCGCTGCTGCTCGCCACGGCCGCAATGGCCCAGCCGGGTCCGGGCGGCGGGCCGCCCCCCAATCGGTCTACCCCCGTCGAGGCGAACGAGCTTCGCGAGACCTGGAACGACCGGGTGAGCGCCGGTCCTCCGGTCGGTGCCATGCGGGAGTTCGATGGATGGAGCATGGGCGCCGCGATGCCCCTTCCTCGCTCCGAGCATGCGGTCGCGGAATTCGGCGGCAAGGTCTGGGTGCTTGGCGGCTATCCGCCCGGGCGGCTCCCTTCCGACCTGGTCCAGGTCTACGATCCAGCCACGAGCCGCTGGTCGCTGGGCCCGCGCCTGCCCCAGCCCATCCACCACACCCACGTCGCGGCCGTCGGCGGCAAGCTCTACATGATCGGCGGCGAGATCGACGGCGCCAGCACGGGACGGCCGGAGGTCTTCGTGGCGAACACCTGGCTTCACGATCCGGCCGGCGGCGGGTGGGTTGCGCGCGCGCCGATGCCGACCGCGCGAAGCGGTGGCGGCAAGGCGGTGATCGACGGCAAGATCTACGTGGCCGGCGGCCGCCCGCCCGCGGGCCACGCCTTCGAGGTCTACGACCCGGCGACCGACACGTGGGAAAAGCTTCCGGACCTGCCCACCCAGCGCAACCACCTGGCCATGGTCGCGCTGAACGGAAAGATCATCGTGGCCGGCGGCCGCTTTGGCCCCGGTGCCGGCGCCGAGCGCACCGACGTGGTCGAGATCTACGATCCCGCGACCCGCACCTGGACCCGGGGCGCGCCGCTTCCGGCGCCCCGAGGGGGCATCACCGGCGCGGCCCATGCCGGCTGCATGTTCGTCTTTGGCGGCGAAGGCGAGCCGACCCACGTGCTGGGCCTGACGCCCACCACGTATGGCTACGATCCCCGCGCCGACCGCTGGACCACGCTGCCGAATCTCCCCATCGCCGTCCACGGCCTCAAGGGTACCGCGGTGATCGGCGGCCGGATCTTCCTGCCGGGCGGCGGGATCACGCTGGGCGGAAATTCCGGCACCAACGCCATGCAGGTGTACCGGCCCACCATGAGCTGCCAGTGAGGGCTCCGGAAAACGAGCGGGTGCGCCTGACGGTGTACCGGAAGAACGCGCGAGAAGTGGTGCGGCGGCTCGCCGCCTGAGACGGACCAGGAGTGAAACACACGGCAGCCGCGGGAGGGATCTCCTGCGGCTGCCGTGATCTGTGCTATGAGCAGGCCCTGCTGCGGCTGCGCGAGGCCGGCATCCCCACGCGCGCGGACCCGGAGGCCGGCGCACGCGAATACGTGGAGCTGCGCGCGAGCTGGGAGCCGGGGATCGAGGCGCTCGCGCCCGCGCTCGCTACCGCATGGAAGACGTGGACACGGCGGGGTACGGCGCGCGCCTGCGCGCGGCAGCGAGCTGAGGATCGCCACCTTTGCACGAGGCCATCCGCGAGGCGCACGGCGGACAGGGTGCCGCGGCGATCGCGGAGACTACTCCATGATCCCGGCCTCGGCGGCGGCGGCGAGCCGCCGCGCCATCACGAAGTCGTCGTCGAGCCGGTCGCCGAACGCGAACGTGGCCGTGCCCACGACCTCGAATCCCGCGCGCCGGTAGAAGGCGAGCGGGCGCGCCGCCTCCTGCCACACGGCCAGCCAGAGCGCGTCGGCGCCCCGCTGGCGCGCCTCGCCCTCGCACGCCGCCATCAGCGCCGCGGCGACGCCACGCCCGTGCCACCCGGCGTCGACGTAGAACCGTACGATCTCCACCGGGCGCTGCCCCGGCACGCTGCCCGGCCACCCCTCCGCGGACTCGCGCAGCCAGGCATAGCCGATCCACCGTCCGCCGCTCTCGACGACCAGCGCGCGCCGGTCCGGCTGGGCCAGCTCGGTGGCCAGCCGCACGGGCGCGAACGCGCGGGCAAGGTAGGCGCCCAGCTCGGGCTCCGGGTGCGTGGGCCCGTAGGCCTGCGTGAAAAGGCGCGCCGCGGTGGCGGCCAGGCGGCCCGCCTCGCCGGGCCCGCACGCCCGGATCGTGAACGCTTCGACGTCTTGCATGCCGTTGTCTCCCTGTGAGTTCCCCACCAGCAGCAGCGGCATCCTGCCCGCCTTTGCCGGCTGTCCCCTGTCCCCTATTCCCTATTACCTATTCCCTATTACCTATTCCCTATTCCCTATTCCCTATTCCTTATTCCCTGTCAGCGCGGACAACACTTCCAGGATAGCACAATACTTAGGCATTTACAAAAGTATCAACCCGATGTAGAATCCCCCTGTCCGATCGGATCACCCGAGCATCTGGCCTAGGAAATGGTTCAATTCGCAGACGTCGACGAGGTCTTTCACGCCTTGTCCAACCCGACCCGGCGAAAAGTCCTGGAGCGACTCTCGGCCGGACCCGCCACCGTCAGCGAGCTGGCGGCACCGTTCGACATGCAGCTCCCGTCGTTCGTGCAGCACCTCTCGGTGCTCGAGCAAAGCCGGCTGGTCAGGTCCCAGAAGCGCGGGCGCGTGCGGACGTACGAGCTCGCGCCCGAACGGTTCAAGGTCGCTGAAGACTGGCTGACCGAGCGTCGCCGGCTGTGGGAAGCCCGACTGGACCGGTTCGACGAATACGTCCTACAACTCAAGGAAAGGGAATCGGAAGCATGAGCAATCACACCGTCGACCCGAAGCTCGACATCGTCTTCGAACGGTTCATCGACGCCCCCGCGCGGTTCGTCTGGGAAGCGTTGACGAAACCGGAGCATCTCAAGGAGTGGTACATGCCCCGGGCCTGGGGGCGCGTGGCGCGCGCCGAAATGGACGTGCGGCCGGGCGGCATCTTCAGCATCGACATCACGACGGCGGGCGGCCAGGAGGTTCCCAACCTGGGGTGTGTCCTGGAAGCCGTTCCAATGGAGCGGCTTGTCTGGACCTCCATGCTGTTCCCCGGCTATCGCCCGGCAGTCTTCGACGACGTTCCCATCACCGCCATCATCACGATGGAGAGCGTGGGAACGGGCACCCGCTACGTCTTCACGGCGCTGCACCGGAACGAAGCGGACCTCGAGGAGAACAGGACGAGCGGATGGCGGCAGGGGACCGAGATCGCCATCGAGCAGCTCGTGGCGCACGTGGAGTCGATGAAGTAGCTGGGGACATCCGGGGCGGGCGGCCCTGCGCGTCGCGCGTTTTGCGGCCGCCTTCGCCGGGTCGCGCTTCACCGGGCGGCTCACGATCGTCCCGGTCCCGTAGCGACAGGGCTCCCGGGACCATCCACACACCGCGGTACGGAGGCGCGATCCCATGGGAACGCTCGTTTTCGGCATGATGCAGTCGCTCGACGGCTATGTTTCCGATGCCGCCGGCGGCCCGCAGCTGCCGCCGCCCGGCGATCGGCTCCATCGCCATTTCAACGACGCTGTCCGTGCGTCGGCGGGCATCATCTACGGCCGGCGCATGTACGAGGTGATGCGCTACTGGGACGACGACCAGCCGGACTGGGACGCCGTCGCACGGGACTTCGCGGCAGCGTGACGCGCGACGCCGAAGTGGGTCGTGTCGCACACGCTGGAATCCGCCGGGCCGAATGCCACCCTGGTCCGCGACGACGCCGGAGCGTTCGTGCGCGCGCTCAAAGCCAGGCTGGACGGTGTTGTCGACGTTGCCGGACCCGAACTGGCCGGCAGTCTCACCGCACTCGGCCTGATCGACGCGTATCACCTGTACTTCCGGCCGTTCATCCTCGGGGGTGGCAAGCCGTACTTCTCCGGTCCCCGGCCGCCACTTCGCCTCGCCGGCACGGAATCCGTCGGCGAGGACGCGGTGAAGCTGGCATACGCATCCCTGGCCTGAGCGCCGGAAGTCGTACGTCAGGCAGCGTTGCAGCCCCCGCCCCGCCGCCGCGGGGCGCCCACTCGACATTCTGCCGTGGTGCGTCCAGGCACTCCCCGCGCTCGTGCTCCGCTTCGTCAGGCCGCCACGCGCGGCGGATCATGTACACAGGCTGCGCACGATGCCGGGCGAACTGTGCTTTGTCCAATGGAGCGCCTGCCATCCCGCCTTTCGCGCAGCCTCGATGTTCGGGCGGCTGTCGTCGATGAGCAGCAGCTCTTCGCCACGCAGCCCGACCGCCGCCTGGACCCTGGCGAAGAATTCCATGTCGGGCTTTTTGGCTCCAAGGCGCGCAGAGTAAAAGATGCCATCCACATGTTCCGCCAGACCCAGTTTCTCCATGAGCCAGGCAGCTCTCAGGTGTTCCTGATTGGTCGCCAGATACACACGGACTCCCGCGGCGCGAACCAGCGAAAGTTCCGCCAGGAGAGGTGCGGCGAGCCGCGAATCCATCTGGAACCAATAGGAAACCAGCTGGGCCGGACTTACATGTGGAGCGATCTTCTGAAGTGCAGTGGCCAGATGCTCCATCAACCCGGCACGACCGAGGACGATGTTCTCCCAGCAAGGAGCAAAGAAGTGTTCATGGAGTGCATCAGAAGTGAATCCAAGATCCTCTTCAAGAGACGCCTGCCAGTGACGCCCGTCTTCTGGCCGCCCGTCGACCAGAACGCCGTCTACATCTACCATCAGCGCCTTCGCAGGCAAGACTCTCCCTCCTTTCAGACACCCCGTACGGCCTAGCTCTCCGGCTGATCGGTGCCGGGCTCGGTGTGGTGGTGCACGGACATTCGGCCACTCGCCACCGCGAGCGAACCGTAGACGGGGCAGCGCCGCTGAAACCCCGCGACCAGCGCCGCCGCCTGCTCGGGGATCGGCCCGCGAAGTACGATCTCGAGCTCCACGCTGCTGAACACCGTGACGCCCGGGTGCGGCTGCTGCTCGAGGTCGATGGTTCCGCGCGCGGTGACGGTGACCGCGTCGAGCGGCGCACCGGCGTCGCGGGCGAGTACCTGCAGCACCTCTGCCCCGCAACTGGCGACAGCCACGAGGACCAGCTCGCCCGGTGTCGGCGCCTCGCCCGGCGCGCCGTTGCGGACCGGGCCATCCACCGTCAGCCGGTGGGTGCGGACGGAGGCAGCGACCCGGCCGAAGATCTCGGTCGATTCCGCGTGTGCCTCGTAGGTGCGTGGCGTACTCGAGGGTATCGCTGGTGCGGTCATGTCGAAAACCGTGGACGCGGCCTGACGACAGAAGGGCCAGGGGGTGCGGAGCCGGCGCGCAAGACTTTCGTCCGGCTGAAAACATGGACGGCCCCGCATCCCCTGCGGCCGATGTCAGGCGGCACCCCCGCTCAGGTCGAGCACCTCCTTGAAGCTTCAGCAAAGCCCTGCGGTCGCGGATGCGACCGCAGGGATGCCCGGAGATTACGACCGGGGAGGGACGCGACACAGACCGCCACTATCTGGAATTGCCCAACCTGGAAGAAGCTCCAGCACTCGCTGGGATTCGCGCAGGTAAACATCGCGGAGCTCCTGACACCGGGTACCCGCATGTCGGCTTTCGAAGTCGTGATGTTCGAGTTCCGCTTTGCCCTTTATACTACTTTCTGCGTACTCGTTCAGCGATGGGCAGGCGGTCGGATCTTCCAACAGTGCCTTGCCTACCTTCTCAAAGGCAAGGTCACCGGGGATCCACTTCTGTTCGCAAGACAGGCCAGAGTAGTCGTGAAACCCGGTCATGACACCCCCAGCCGAGAAATAGGCATAGTAGTCACCTGCAGTCGTCACGAGGAGAGACTCGTCCGGCACCGTGAACTGCCCAAGCCAATCGTCAATCGACATCCAGTTGGCGCCGAGGGCCATGTCGAGCACCTGCTCGCCGTCGCTGGGCGTGTCAAATACAAGAGCTACATGGTAGTCCCACCGAACGCCGCTATCTAGCTTTGTCAAAATCGCTTCTCGCCTGCGAAAGTACGAGTGGAGCGAAGGCTGAAAGATCCAGATTTTGCCGACTCGGGGCTGGATGTGACGCGGCAGACTTAGCCATGCGGCATGGGCACGCGACTGACATCCGTTTCGATAGTACCCAGTCTCGACACCAACGTTTGTCGCGGCGCTTTGCACTTCTTGAAGCTCAGCAGCCAACAGCGCGCCAGCCTCACGTTGGCGCATGAAGGGGTTCCTTGCCTCAGGAGGAACAAGCACCAGCCCCGTGGTGGATGGGCTGGGCCCAGACTCCTGAGTTTGCGGGGCATTCAGAGGTGCCGGTGCAACTGGCGAGGCCATCGTCTCGGACGCCGTTGACGGTGCCCCCCCAAGGCAAGCTGCGAGCAGTAGAAGCGAGGATGTAGGAAGGAGGCAGAAAAAACGGGCACGTTGCATATTCTTGGCTCCTGCGGGTAGAGGTGCGCGACCCGGACGACGAACTGGTGTGCCTCACCGTGTACCGGAAGGACGCGAGAAGGCGATTCGCCGCCTGGCCGCCTGAGACGGGACCAGCACTGTAACGCACGGCAGCCACCGGGAGGATCACCTGTGTGCTGCCGCGATGTTTGCCCGGCGGCCTGACGACACGAGGGTCAGGGATGCGGGGCCGGCGCGCAAGACTCTTGTCCGGCTGAAAACATGCCGCGGCTTACCTGGGCTCCAGGAGCGTGGCCGGCGTTTCGAGTTCGCCAGCATACTCGCTCGATTCGCGGCCGCTGCTCAGACCGCTCGAACTTCGGCGAGCCGGCTGACCGCGTACGCGTCGTCCCAGCAGACGGCGGCTTCCCAGGCGGCCGAGGCCTGCGCGGCGATGTCGTACGCGCCCTCGTCGAGACCCGCGGCGTTGTGGGGAAGCACCAGGTCGAGGTCGGGGACGTCGACGTGCGCCTCGTCCCAGTCGATCAGCGCGACCCGTTCCGCGGTCATGCGGATGTTGCGCGGGTTGGGGTCGCCGTGGACGACGCAGGTCCCACGTCCGGCGAGCCGCGCCCACGCTGCCCGGCATCGAGCAACGCCCTCACGCGGCATCGCGCCGAGATCGATCTTCGTCCCGGTCTCGGCGTGCAGAAGGTCGGCCGACGATCGCCACCCCGGGCGCTGCGGCCAGCCCCGCGTCAACCGGTGAAGCTGGCGGAGCGTGTCCGCCACGCGACGCCAGTCGGCCTCCGTACCGGGCGGTCCGCCCTTCACCCAGGTCATCACCACCAGACCGTCGTCGAACAGCCGGCCGTCCGTCGTCGGAATCGGCACCGGCACGGCCATACCTTCATGGTCGAGGTGCTGGAGGAGCCTGGTCTCCCACGCGAGATCCGCGTCGCTCCTGGCGCCGAGACGACCGACCGCAAGGTGCCCGTAGACGCGCACGCTCCACACGTCGTTGGCGACTCCGCCCGCGAGCGGTTCGATGCGAGCGGCGCCGGCACCCCACTGCGCGAGTGCCTCCCATCCCACCGGCCACCTCATGGTTTCCAGTCCGTGCGGCTGACGATACAAGGTCAGGGCGACCGGGTGCGGGGCCGCCCGTGTCTCACGCTGGAATGATGCTGGCACGCCCTTCCCCACTGCCAGATTCGGCGATCGGCCAGAAGCGAAGGGTCGTGAACTCGAAGTGAAATTCTTGCGCTGGCGCTCGGCCATGGCGACGCGGCGTGCTCGAGGCCGGGGACCTGCTCCCCGGTCGGCGGGAAACCGAGCGCCCCGACCGCCGTGCCGATCGTGGTCTCCGCAAAAATCGAAGGTAAATCCGATCATCGCGTTTTTCGGCGCTCAGCGCTTCCAGACTTTCAGGCGCGTGCGCCCGGACCGCACCACCCGGACGCGACGACCGGCGCTTCAGCCATCATGATGCACAAAAAGAATCGCCGGCCGCATGTCGCCCGCGGCGCAGCGGTCAGGCGCAGCGGCACCACGGGGAACAGACCCTGCTGACGGCGCGCCGGAGACGCCTGAGCTCAGCTTACTGGACACGGTGCGGATGCGCTACCCGGTTACCCCCGATGGACGATACTTCGTGGTGCGGGGCCGTCTCTGGCGCTGTACCAACCCCGGGTTGAACCCGGATGAGCGCGAGCGGCTTACACGCGAGCTGATGCGGGCACGTGCCGCGGTCGGACGGGCGAAGCGCGCGGGGGACGAGGAGGGTGTGCGCATCGCCCGCACCGCGGTGAACCGGGCGAAAGTCGCCCTGGGAGAGCGAGGGGCAGTCTGGTGGGCGGACGGAGCCCCGGATTACAACCGGCACATGGCGAGGAACACCCCTTATCGGGAGTGGTTCGCGAGCATACCGGACGAGTAGGCAGTGTGGGAGAACGCCGAAGGCGAGTCAGGCAGAGGCCCGGCCCGCGCGAGGAGGCCTGCTGGACGAGGCGCCTGACGACACCAGGTTCAGGGGGGGCGGGACCGGCGCGCAAGACTGTCGTCGAGCGAAAGCATGGCCGGCCCCGCATCTCCCGCAGCCGATTGTCAGGCTGCGTGTACCGCGTACCTCCAGTGGTCCACTACCAGTGGCAGCCGGGAATGCTGCTCGACCGGGTCGCCTTTACCACCGGCGCTACCAGCGCGCAGCCACGTAAACCTGGCCGGTTGAAATCGCCCCGCCTGGCCCACGGCCAGGCGGGGCGCCCTCGTCACGCGTTACATCCGGCGCCGCAGGTCTGGATGCCGCCGCACTTCGTGTCTCCGCCGGCCGTGGGGACAACTTTCCCGACCCGGATGACCCCGCGCCCACAGCCGCGAAGCCCGCCGTCACCATCATCGAGCAGAAGCACAGCCGCTGGCGGGAGGCGCGCACCTGGAGGACGAGCTCGTCTGCCTCACCGTGTACCGCAGGGGATCGAGGGAGGTAGTGCGGCGGCTCGCAACCTGAGAGGGTGTTGCCAAACCTCGCCCTGCGATTGGCTTCCTGAGGGAGGCGCCGCTACGCAGCCTGCGGGTACGATGGACGTTGGCGCCGACCGAAGGATCTCGCCGGCAGAACCGGGGGGCTGGCTGCCGCGCCCGGAGGACAGGCCTTCGCGAAGGCGGACGAGATCCTTCGGTCGCGCGCAGGCGGTTGTGTAGCTTCTGGTTACACGTGGTGCGCTCCCTCAGGAAGTCACCGCTTCTTTGTGAGTTTTGGGGTTTGGCAGTGCCAGAATCAACAGAACGCAGACGGCCAGGTGTCCCTGCAGCTCATGGTTGGTCGGGCTGCTGAACCGGCAGCGGGTGTAGGTAGCGAACGACTCCTCCCACCAGCGGGGCAAACAACGCTGCCACGTAGACGGCTGCCAGAGCGAGCATGAGCGTCGTAACCGCCTCGCCCAGGCGTGAGGGACAATCCCACATGCACTGGAAGTCCAGGGCGGGGCCCGGATCAGGATCCCGGCCGAGCGGTGTTCTAGCCGCGATCCATGCAGTGAAGAGCATGAGCACACTCCCAGCGGTCGCGGATGCACCGGCGTGCAGCACGGTGGTTCGGACCCAGGCCCCTTTCGTCCGCACCGCGAAGAGGCCCGTCGAGACAACGTAGACCAGGAGCGCGAGGGTGAACTGAAGAACACGCGCGGGCTCAGGCGCGAACCGATCTGGATGAACGGAGAAGAGCACCCCGAGCGGTGCGTACGCGGTGGCTACCGAGAGGATGAAGCGGGTCGTGAGCGGCGGCCGCGGAGCAGTGATGTGCTCGAACATGGATCCTCGCGAAGCGGCAACACACCCTGCGGATACCGTAAAGCCAGACCGACGGCATATCGCGTGGGGAGCCTGTCAGAAGAAGTGTGAACGGGCCCAAGGACACAAGGGTCAGGGTGCCGGAACGGCGCGCACGCCTGTCGGCGGCCGAAAGTATGGACGGCCCCGCAACCCCGGTAGCCCGATTGTTGGGCGTGGAACCGCGACGCCGTCGATCCAAAGCTGGACCTGAGCGGTTGAATCAGCACGTGGTCGGAGCCGCCGAACACCAGGCTCAACCGGGACGCGCAGCTCGGAGCCTCCTGCACGCGCCTGCCTACGGCGCGTCGTCCGCTGCAGCGCCTGGTTCGGCGGCTGGGCAGGGCGGGGACAACAGCTTTCCATCATGGAAGTAGCTGACTACCCATGCTGGCCCCAGCTCCCTGCGGAGCACTGCCCACAACCGCCGGCCCGCCTGGTCGAACGCCGCCGTCTCCTCCGGAAGCACCTCGCGGGAGTCATGCGGGTCGTCCAGGTTGATGAACGTGTCGAACCACGCCGCCCACGCCCGCAAGTCCCGTATCGTAGCCTGAGAGAGCGGCAGCTCGGCCGGATCCGGGTTCGTGTACAGGTCGCCGGGCGGTTCCTCGTATTCCCACAGCGGGTTGCACTGGTAGTCAGCCATCAGCTTCAGCCGGCGCGGCGTCATCGCTCAGGGATCCTCGTGTGGCGGAAGAGCAAATTCAACCCACTGCGCGAAACGGAACCATACAAAGCCGCCGAACGACACAGGGGTCAAGGGGTGGGGGGCCGGCGCGCAAGCCTCGGGGAACGCATGGACGGCAGTCAGCTGGACCCGTTTGGTGGACGCGGTGCGGGCTCAGGAGTGACACAGCGCCTCCGCTCGCGTGAGGTGCTCCCTCAGCAGGGTGTTGATCTGCTCCGCACGCTGGATCGTCACTCCGTGCGAGGCATCGCTCACCTCGACGAAGCGGGCACCCGGCACCCCTTGCGCCAGTGCCCGTCCATACCGCGGCGGTGCGATGGGATCGTGCGTGGCGCTGACGACGAGTGTCGGCACGCCCGCCAACCGGCCCAGCCGCGTACTCGCGTCATACGCGCGCAGTGCCCGCAGCTGCCGCATCGCCACGGGCGGCTGCTCCGCCAGATCGTGCCCAAAGAGCGGCTCCAGGCGCGCCGCCAGCTCCTCCGCCTGGCTCGACACGACAGCCCCGGGTGGCATGACGATGTCCAGGAACGCGCGCCGTCGCATCCGCCGCGTGCCGAGCGAAGAGCGAAGCCCCAGCCACAGCATTCGCCGTGAGAGCCGGGTGGCATCGCGCCCGCGGGCCACGGTGCAGAGAAGCGAAAGGCTGCGCACCCGCTCCGGTGCCGAGAGCGCCAGTTCCAGTGCGACCGGCCCGCCCAGGGAGTGCCCGACCACGTGGGCGGAATCCCACCCCTGGCAGGTGAGGAGTGCCCGCGCATCATCCGCCATCTGCTCGACCGTGAGCGGCACCGTGAGAGGCTGGCTGGCTCCCATACCGCGGTTGTCGAAGGAGAGGCAGCGGAACCCGGACGAGAGCGCCTCGACCTGAGGTGACCAGCCGCCGCCGTGCACGCCGACGCCCTGGATGAAGAGTACGGGCGGACCCTCGCCCACCACTTCGTAGGCCAGGCGGCACCCGCCGTGATCGAGGATGTGTGCGCTCATCAGATGAGGCCAGGTCAGATTGGCGTGTGCCGCTCAGGAAGCGCGCTGCCCAAGCTCTTCGGCGAGCCCGATGAGAATTCCTTCGGGTCCCCGGATGTAGCAGAGCCGATACGTGTCCTGGTAGTTGACCACGTCGCCGACGAGCTCCGCGCCGTGCGTGCGGAGCCGGGCGAGCGTGTCGTCGACGTCCTCGACGGTGAACATGACGCGCAGGTAGCCGAGCGCGTTCACCGGCGCGTTCCGGTGATCGGCGACGACGGGCGGGCTGAGGAATCGCGAAAGCTCAAGACGGCTGTGGCCGTCCGGGGTGACCATCATGGCGATCTCGACGCGCTGGGTCCCCAGTCCGGTGACGCGCCCGGCCCACTCTCCTTCGATCAGGGCGCGCCCCTGGAGCGCGAGTCCAAGCTCGGCAAAGAACTCGATGGCGGCATCCAGGTTTTCGACTACGATGCCGACGTTGTCCATCCGCTTGACCGTCATGATGTCTCCTTGCCGCACGTCTCCCGGGTTTTCCTCACGCCACCGAGAGGGTTGAGGTGATTTCGGTCCTGACACCAGGTTCAGCGGCGCCGAGCAGCACGGCTGTTTTCACCTGCACCGTCACTCCGGCTCGGCGTCCGCTGCACCGCCTGGTTCGGCGGCGGGGGGAACACGCTCAGGGCGCGCCTCGGCACCCAAAGCTTCCAGCGCCTCAGCGAGCCGAATGGCCGCACCCCAGTTGCGCACCGGTACGGCAGCCGCGCGTCCTTCCAGCACCTCATCGGTGATCGACTTGGCCGCGCCCAGGCCCATCCCTGTCTCGTCGCGGATCGTCAGGGTCATACTCACCTTCTGCAAGCCCGCTCGCCAGCCCGTGATCCGCACCTGAAACGGAACGCCTGCCGGGGAGGGGGTGCGGACTGCCGCTGCGCTCGAACTCACGGAGGTAGTCATCGAGGGAACGTGCCGTGCCGAGCACATGCGACTCGCCGGTGCGTGTAACGAGGAGCGGGGCATTTCCCGCGACACCATCGCGAGGATCTCCGCTCGCGATGAAGCGCTTCGATTGGTAAAAGAAGACCCAACCGTAAGGCAGGATGCGGGTTTGGTCCGGCATGAGCGCTACCGGCTCGCCACCCTCACCGTTGACTGCGGCGATGAACTCCTCTGCAGTCTTGAGAGCTTCGTCGAACTCCATTCTGGGACCTCGAGGTGAGCCGCCGAACGACACAAGGGTCAGGGGTGCGGGGCCGGTGCGCAAGACTGTCGGCGGCGAAGCATGGCCGGCCCCGCATCCCCTGCAGTCGATTGATAGGCCGCTCTCACGAGACGGAGCACCTTGCTCCACTGCCCCCCTGCAAGTTTACCTGGCTCGCACCCGGACGCCTCTGCGCCTCACGTCATCGGAATGTCGAAAACAGGTCGTGCGCCGGAAACGATGTGACGCCCGCAAGCGCGTTCCATAGTGCGGTATGGAGCTCGGCCTCCAGGTTGGCGGTCAGGGAGCGAGTGTTGAACAGCCCGACCAACGAGAAGTTGTGATACGTGCGCACGAGCATGCTCGTCGTGCCGGGCAGCGTTCCCCCGTGCCACCAGTTCGCGTCGCCCTGGGTTGGGCGAACGAACCAGCCAGCGCCGTAATAGCACGCGCCATCCGGACATACCGCAGCGCCGTTGCTGGCCATCTCCGCGACCAGTGGAGCGCTGAGAATGTCCGGACGATTGGCGCGGCCATCGACGCCGCCCAGGAATCGCAAGAGATCGACGGTCGACGAAACCCAGGCGCCGCTTGCATCCCCCGCTTCGAGGTGGAAGCCCCCGTAGTTGAGGGGCACCGTGCCTTCGCCCGGGAAAACGGATGGCACCAGCGGCGCGTTCACGCCCGCCCCGGGCCAGTAGTACTTCACCTCGTCCGCGAGCGCGTCGCCCATGCGCGACTTGCCCTGCTGCGTGCGATTGGCGCCCACGGGCTGCAGCACGCGTGCGCGCACGTACTCCTCGTACGGCATGCCGCTCACACGCTCGATCACGCGGCCGAGGATGATAAAACCGAAATTCGAGTAGGCGAACCTCTCGCCCGGATCAAAGTCCAGCGGCATTCCCTTCATGTAGCGGACGAGCGTTTCGGCGGACGCCGGCGCGGGCGCGTTGACCGCGGCTGCGGCGATCGCCGGCCGATCGATCGGGTCGAATCCACCATTCGGCTTCCCACGATCCCAGCCCCCGGTGTGGTTGAGCAGGTGCCGGATCGTGATCTGCTCCCACCGCGGATCGACGTTCGCTCCCGGCGCGGGGGTGAGGTGCGCAATGAATGGCGCAACGCGGTCGTCCAGCCTGAGCTTGCCTTCTTCCACCAGCTTCATGATGGCGGCGGCGGTGATCGGCTTGGACATGCTGGCGATCCGGAACAGCGCGTCGGGCTGCACCGCAGTCTTGTTCTCGACATCGGCGTAACCAAAGCCGCGCGCGTAGATCAGCTTGCCGTCGCGCATCACGGCAACCACGCCACCGGGAATGGCGTACTTCCGCATGAAATCGGTGATGGTCTGATCGTAGGACTCCATTCCCGGCACGGCGGCACCGCTGATCGGAATCTCCGCGGGAGGCGTGACCGGAGGAGAGAAAGGCGACGGATCCTTGTCGCATGCGACGAATGACGCAGCCACCAGCACGCCAGTCATCAACGCTCGTGCGCGTTTCATAAGCACTTTCCGATCGCGGTTGTGCGTGCGGAGTCGCTTCATGGGACGACCTAACCCGGGACGATAGGGGCCGGAGCAGGAGGCTTGTCCCAGCATGCGGCTGCCAGCCGACCGGGGCCGTGAAGGAGGGTAGCCGCCGAACACCAGGTTCAGCGGCGGTGAGCCTGAACAAATGCCTCAGCACTCACCATTGTCTGGGCTCATCGTCCGCTGCAACGCTGGTTCGGCGGCGGGGTGAGCAGCTCCGCCGCTAACGTTTTGCGATACTTTACCGAGCGCTCTACCTCGGAGAATCCCAACGCCGCATGGGCTTGCCGCGAGGTCATATTCTCGAGCAGCGCATCTGAGGCGAGTTCCTGGTAGCCTTGCTGTAGAGCCCACCGCTCGCCTTCTCGAACTAGCGCAGCCCCCACACCCTGTTCCCGCGCGTCCGGATCGACGTACCAGCCTTCGAGGTAAGCGACGGGGCTGGTGCGGCAGCCATCTGCATAGGGGCGAGCGCCTAGCTCAGCGAATCCCGCGAGCCCGTTTCCACTCGGCCGCTCCGCCACGAGCACAACGGCATCCGAGCGTGCGAGCCAGTCCGCGGCATCCGCAGCCTCTTCCTCCGCGACGTGGTGAGGCCAGAGTGCGCGCCGCATGCGGAGCCACTCAGCAGAGTCCCCAGGTTGATATAGTCGGACCTTCATCCGCTCCCTCAATGAGCCGCCTAACGACACAAGGGTCAGGGGATGCGGGGCCGGCGTGCAAGGCTGTCGTCTGCGAAAGCATGCCCGGCCCCGCATCCCCTGCAGCCGATCGCCAGGCCGGAGGTATGCCCGGAGTAGTCTGCCTGGCTCCTCCGCCTGTCCATGGCCGCAGGAGCCGCCCTCCGTGTACTCATGCTGACCCAGATGGACGGTGAACGGCCTGGTCGTAGTGCGCCTGACGTCCCTGACGTTCACTGGCGAAGGGCCGTGCGCCGAAATCAGCAGAGCACGCGAAAACATGTGCTGGCACGCGACTCCTGGAGTATCGATCGGCGCATCACGAGCGCAGCCCCAGGGCAGCGCGCCCCTTTTCACCCGCGAACAGGAATCCGGTCCGCAGTACCCGGCGCCAGTTTCTCGCCCGGACGCCGTCGCTGAAGTTCTCCGCCAGGCAGTCGACGAAGATCTTCGTCAGCGCCGCCAGCCCGCGATGAAAGGCCGCTTCGGCCGCCGGGTCCCCCTGCACCAGCGGCCACTGACGGTCGTAGACGGCACGAATGCTACGCAGCATGCGCTCCCCGTCGCGGGACGAGCTGGCGCTGTAGCGGCGGTAGCGCGTCACCGCGAGTTCCTCGTAGCACCAGGCCGGGTACTCGCGCGCCACCCGCAGGTAGAAATCGAGGTCGTCCGCGCCCCAGGGATCGCGAAAGCCCCCCACGGCCTCCACGGCCTCACGCCGGAACATCGCCGAGGAGGGCGGGATGATGTACCAGTCGAAGCCGAGCAGGATGTTGTACAGCCAGGATTCGCGCGGCAGGCTGGCCACGCCCCACGGGACGGGAGTTCCCTCGTACGTCATCTCCTCACGCCGTCCGATGACGAATCCGCATTCGGGATGCTCCACGAACGCCCGAAGCCCCGCCTCCAGGGCGTGTGGCAGCAGGTGGTCGTCGGCATCGAGAAACACGAAGTACCGGCCGCGGCTCGCGCGGATGCCGGTGTTGCGAGCGACGGCCGGTCCGCCGTTGGCCTGCCGCAGCGTGACCGTGCCGGCGTGCCGGGCGGTGATGGCGCCGACGTCCAGGGGCGATCCGTCGTCCACGACAATGGTTTCGAAGTCGCGGCACGTCTGTGCGGCGACCGTGTGCAGCGTCTCGTCGAGCAGTTCCGCCTGCTTCGGCGTCGCGACGTAGCACGGGATGACGATGGAGACGAGCGGCATGGGAGGATGCGTCCGGTCCCCCGGATCGGGCAGCGCCACCAGTGCATCTTCGGGTGCGGTCATCAAGCTCTCAGCAAAGGTGTGCCCGTTTGTCGCACGCAGGTCGCTGGATGCGAGTGCCCCGGGGCGGCCGCGGGTCGCCGATCCCCGCGCCGGACGACACAAGGGTCACGGGCGCGGGGCCAACGCGCAAGACTTTCGTCTCGCCCGAAAGCATGCAAGGCCCCGCATCCCCTGCAGCCAATTGTCAGGCCGCTCAGAGCAGGCATTTGACAGCGACAGCTTACACGAGTTTTGTAACCTGTTGCCGTACATGCAAATACGACAGAGCCGCTCCGGATGCGTGTACAACACGCCCGGAGCGGATCCGAGCCTGGACCCCCTGAACAGGATCTGACGCTGCTTCTCATCCGCCTGTTCGCCGCGGCGTGAGGACGATATGCTCAGACGCGATTTCCCGAAGACCGCCGCAGCGACCGCAGTGCTGACTGCGACCCTTTCCGTTCAAAGCCAGGGAGCCATCCGCGATGCCGAACGCCAACTTTGCCGACGTCAACGACCAGCACGTCTTCTACAGCGTGCACGGCGCCGGCAAGCCGCTCATCCTTCTTCACGGTGGCGTAACCCCCGACAGCTTCGGCGGCAACCTGGCTGAACTGGCCAGGGACCGGCAGGTGATCGCGGTCCATCTCCAGGCGCATGGCCGAACCCCCGACACCGACCGGCCTCTGCGCAGTGAATCGCTCGGTGACGACGTTGCCGCCCTGATCGGACATCTGAATCTCGGCAAGGCGGACGTCATGGGCTACTCCATGGGCGCCGCCGTCGCGCTGCAGACCGCCATCCGCCATCCGGACGCAGTCGACCGGCTCGTGCTCGTGGCGGCAAGGATGAAGCACGATGGCGCGTATCCGGAGGTCGTGGCGGCCTTCAACCAGATGGAGGCCAACGCCCCGATCATTGGCCCTGGCGTCAAGGCATCACCATTGGGGCAGGCCTATCCCGACGTCGATTGGACGAACCTGTTCCGCAAGCTGGGCGACCTGACCAAACGCCCCTTCGACTGGAGCGCCGACGTCGCCAAAGTCCAGGCCCGGACACTGCTGGTCTTTGCCGATGCCGACTGCATCCGGCCCGAACACATGGTCGAGTTCTGGAAGGCGCTGGGAGGCGGCCAGCGCGATGCCGGGATGGATGGCTCGCTGCGGCCCGCAAACCAGTTCGCGATCGTGCCGAACGCCACCCACCACACACTCCCCGTCGATCCGATGCTACCGCAGATCGTCGAGCGCTTCCTCGCAACCGAATAGGCTTCGATCGGTTTCGAACGGGGGAGTGCATGCGCGCTTCACGTAGCGCGGCCGACAGCACGCCGGCCGCCTCGCGGTCGAGGTGGCGGTTTGCGGCGCGGGCGATCGTGTGTGCGTAACGCTCGGGTTCAGCGGCGGGCCGCGCAGCGGACCGTCCGCTGCAACGCGTTGTCAGCCGCGCACGCGCCGGTAGTGCATGGCGACTGCGCCGTTGCGGAGCGGCGTCGACGAGACCAGCTCGAGCCGCCGCGTGCCGGGGAGTCCGCTCTCGTAAAGGGTCGGGCCATGACCGGCGATCCTGGGGTGGACGAGGAACTTGTACTCGTCGATCAGATCCAGCCGGTCCAGCTCGGCCGCGAGCTTGCCGCTGCCGAGGAGCACGCCGGCAGGGGTCGCATCCTTGAGTTTCTGCACGTTCGTGCGCAAGTCGCCGGCGATGTGGTGGCTGTTGGTCCACGGGAAGTCCGTTCGCGTCGACGACACCACGTACTTCGGCTTGGCCTCCAGCTTGACCGCCCACTCGCGCATCGCCGGCGGCGCCTCCTCGTCGCCCCGCGCGACCGCCGGCCAGTAGCCCTCCATCATCTCGTAGGTGACGCGGCCCCAAAGCATCGCCCCGCCCTCGTTCATAAGGCGGGTGAAGAAAGCGTGTGTCTCGTCGTCGGCGATTCCCTCCTGGTGGTCGACGCAGCCGTCCAGGGTGACGTTGAGGCTGAAGGTTAGAAGTCCCATGCGATGCTCCGAGTTGGGCGTTCCGCTGGATTGTCGCTTGTCGACGAATTACCTCGCAGCGGCGAACGCGCCTCAAGGGTCAGGGGTGCGGGGCCAGCGCGCAAGCTCTCGTCGCGCGAAAAGCATGCACGGCCCGCATCCCCTGCAGCCGGTTATTAGGCCGCCAGCGGGCGGTCACCTGGCCCGCCTCAGCGCGCCAGCCCATGAGCGCACCGCACCGAATCAGCGAGTTAGCCGTCAGCCCCTTGCGCTGGACAAACGAGAGCAACGAGTGCGGATGAGAGCCCACCAGCGAAGAGAGCCAGAACCGACAAAGCCACCGCGATCAGTGAGAAATCTCCTAGCGCCTGGCCAATGGTATAGCCGTCGAAGTTGCCAAGGTGCGCGGGAACCTGAAGCCCGTGCGAGATGACGGTCACGACTGATACCGCCAGGGCAAAGACAACGGGCAGCAGGACGGTGAGCAACAGCGGCGTCTCGATGGGTGAGCGCCGTGACAAAAACACGGCGGCCAACGCGAACGCTGCGACGAGAAGGGGCGCCAGGACATTTCCCGCGAGCGCGAAGAACTCTGGGGACGGATACGTGAACACTTTGAACGGATACGTGTTCACGAGCGAATGCCTGAGGATGAACGACTCACCCGCGACGCCTGCGGTCGCGAGGACTGCAGCCAGGGCATTGTGAAGTTGCATGATTCTTGGCGGATCAAGGGTCCCTCGGAATCCGGGCCAGCCGATCTTTCGGCCTCTCCGTCGTCACGGCGCGAACGCGTCCGACGCGGCGGCCTGAAACACGGTCCAGAGCTTCGCCTCGAGCTCGGGCTGCGGCAGGGTTGAATCGACCAGGTACGATTCGCGGTCTTCCTGCTCCACTTCCGAGACGCCCGGAATCGTGGAGAAGCGCTCCGGCAGGGAATCAAAGATCTCCGCACCCAGGTACGACTCGGCGCCTTCGAACATCGTGAACCGATACGTCCCCTCTGCGTCACCCGGTAAGACCTCGAAGTACCAGTCGTCCTTCTTTGGTGGATAGCCGAGATCCGCTCTGATCCCGGCGTCCGCGCCTTCGGGGGTGCTCGTCAAAGCGGGCTCTCCTGATTGTGTGTATGCGAATGCGGCGGTAACGAAGCACGCCGAAAGCCGAGAGGGGCAGATCCGGAGCCCGCAAGAGTCCCTCCACGGGAGGAGTAGGAGCGGCTTGCGAGGCGCCGAGCATTACTCTCTGCCTGCAACGCACCGGCGGGTCCTCCTGACACACCCAAATCCACGCCGGAGTAGCCGCCTGACGACACAAGGGTCAGGGGTGCGGGGCCGCCGCGCAAGACTCTCTTCGGCGCGAAAGCATGCAAGGCCCCGCATCCGCTGCAGCCGATTGTTAGGCCGCATGAGCGCTGTGTTTACTGAACTGGCATCCCAAGCAGACGTTGCAAATCTGCGAGTGTGTTTGAATTGCGAAGATCTCCGCTAGCTGTCGACGTGAGATCACTGGGCTTGGTTTGTCTGATCAGGTCAAAGGCGATCTTCAGTTCATCGCGACAGAAGTCGAGAATGTGAGTATCCCGGGTTCCACCGGTTCTCAACTGGTCAGCCTTAGCAATGAGTTGTGCTCGAAGCTGCTCGACCTTATCAGCAAACGCACTCGCGGACCCTGTCAACGCGAGTTGTAAGTAGGTGGTATCATCGCCAGCGTAGTACGCTGCTTTGAGTGTAGTCCACGCCCCACCGTACTTGTTGTCGGGGATCAGGTATGCTACTCGCTTCATACGTGCTACGAGTAGCGCACTTGCACAGTATGGGCATGGCTCCAGAGATGTGTAGAGCGTCACTCCCAAATTGTAGAAGTCATCAAGAGTAGTTCCTTTAGCTAAGAACATCGACGAGCGATAATATCCTTCGATTGCCTGTGTCGGCTGTTTCGGACGCTTCGTGCCAACTCTTGCTATAGCTGTGCGGAGTGCGCGCTGCTCGCCGTGTTGAAGCGGGCTACCATCCATGTGGATTGTATTGCGTTCAAGCGCAAGCACCTCACCATCAGCGTTGTCCACGATTAACGCGTGAATATTGAGTCCGAGTATATGGGAAGGTGCGCTCTCGCCAGGGTATTCCACCGGCACGTCAAAGAGTTCGTATGCTCGGGCTAGGAGACCGAGAGTCGCGAGAGCGTCGCGCTCCGCTTGCCACGTCATCACATCAGCCATGGTCATTCTGATCAGAAAGAGGTGTCGACTTGCGGCCTGACGACACAAGGGTGAGCGGTGCGGGGTCGGCGCGCAAGACTTCCCTCCGGCCGACAGCATGCCCGGCCCCGCATCCCCTGCAGCCGATTGTCAGGCCGCGTCACCGCAAGGCAGTAGGGTGTTGCACTCCAGCCCTCTAATGATTGCGCTTTGAGCTTATCAGCGCGTCGTAGCAACCCCGAAAAGCGACGCCCTGTAGCTCTGACCGGAATTCTTTTGAATGACGCTCAGCAATATGCGTCGCATCGCGAGAACCGAACTCGTTCCATACCTCAGGATGCGAGCATCCGAAGTAGGAAGCTTCGTAGATGCCCCTGAGCGTTTCATCACTGGTGGGAGGAAGTGAAAGCTCAGGGACCGATGAAAATTCTCGCTGTTCAGCAATCCAGCGGGCGATGGGCTTCATCGGTGCGAATCCGATTAGAGCGCCATCGTATCCATTCACGAATACCGCGGCCCAGTCGGCCCGAGTGGTCCGTCCTACAACGATAGACTCGCCCTCCGGAAACTCGCGCACAATCTCGGCGCCCGGGCGCCGCTCTGCCAGGACGCGCACAACACCACGGCTGAGCACGAGGTTGCCGTTAGCGCTACGGAGTTTGAGCGGCTCTGCACGTTCACGTTCTTCGGGAACTGCGCGGACCTCCTCCCGCCGGATGAATCCGATCGTGTCCACTCTCGTCGAGTCCGATGTCAGGACGAGCCAGGCCGAATCAGCGAGCACCGGTGTCACATAACCCAAACCACCCCGACCTACTTCGTAGAGATTGGCTTGGTAGATCCCCGAGATTTCTTCAGTGCCGGAGTTGATCTCCCGCGGCTCACGCCAGACCTTTGTGTCCTCGCCGATGAAGCCGTACTTGCCAGTCGATGGTATCAGACCGATCGGCTCACCGCTCTCGCAGGAGGCCAGTGCAACGAATAAGAGCAGAACAGAGGATCGGCGCGCAGGTTGAGGCATGGAAGCATTGATTCGGCGGAGACTCTGTTGTCGCTTGGGCTACGCTCGCCGCAGGCTTTCTCAGCGTCCTGACGACACAAGGGTCAGGGGTGCGGGCCGGCGCGCAAGACTGTCGTCGGCGAAACGCATCGACAGCCCCGCATCTCCTTCAGCCGATTGCCGGGCCGCGGCCGGGACTGGTCCGGCGACTGTCACTGCCTATTTTCGCGCCGGCAAGCTCGCTGCCGGAACGGGGTTTCGGGGCCGCATCCGAATCGCGCCCTCTACTCCGAAAAGCAGGGGAGCGGGTCCCAGGATTGACCATGCCAGCTGCCGGAGGATCTGCGGTGGACGCCCGAAGCAACCGTCGATCGCACTGGCGGTAAACAGCCATTCCGGCGGCGTCACTGCAAGCGTGATGAAGAGAAGAAGCAGCCAACCTGCCGCAACCATCGCCGGTCCGGTAATCGGCCACCTCCCGACGCGAAACAACTGAGGTCCCGGGAGCGCGATGGCACCCAGCGCATACATCGGCAATGCCAGGATGCTCCAGAAGACGAAGAGGCTGAACACGGCGTCGGACGTCCATCTGGAGCGGCCCAGCGGCCAGACCCACCAGACCCATGCCCCGACAAGCAGAACCCAGATCAGAGCAAAGCCCGCGCGCCGCGCCGTGGCAAGGAGAACAAACGCCCCGGCAAACAGGATCGCGAAAACCCACAGGTGTTGAGACGCGACGCCCGACACCGCACCCACCCACTCGCGGGTCCACAGGGCGAGCACCACCATCAGGAGGACGACCGCAAGCGCGTAGAGAGCCGCAAGCCGAGCGGCCGCCATCATGATCTGCCCGATTCGACTGAGGCGCTTCTCCATCATATCCTCGGCTGGCGTACGAACGCCCGAACGTCCAGGCGCCACGGCTCCGCGATGCTTGTCCAGCGGCCTGACGACACAGGGGTCAGGGGTGCGGGGCCGGCGTGCAAACCTTTCGTCCGGCTGAAAGCATGGACGGCCCCGCATCCGCTGCAGCCGATTGTCAGGCGGCAGCTACCGCGGCCTTTCCGACGCTGAGCCGACCTACTCTGTGGAAAGACGTCAGCATCGTCATGACCACTGAATGGTCCTGGCTGGTTTTACTTCCCGATACGCGAGGTAGAGCAGGATCAGTCGCAACCCGGCTGAGACGTAAAACGCATAGAGAAAGCTGCCGCCCCACCCGTTAGAAAAGTGGCCCCGGCCCGCGTACAAAGCTGATCCCACGGCTAACGACAGGTACACGAGCAGTTCGCATCCCAGGAGCATGAGCCCACGCGCCGAACCGCGCCAAACCATGAACGCGGCCACGACGACAGCGGCCAGGCACAGGATCGCGCCCGTCCGCTGCCACCATGGGGCAAACCCATACACATCATAGGCGCCCCCAGCGATGAAGTGCGGGTTCGCAAGGCTCGCCAGGAGAGTGGCAGTCGCGGCAGCTACCAGAAGGGTTCGGCGCATGCCCATGGGTAACGGTAAGGGCCTGGCGACACAAGGATCAGGGGTGTGGTGCCCGTCCGCAAGCCTGTCCTGGGGAAAGCATGGACGGCGGTCGGCGGAGTCCGGCAGCGGCTTGCGCGAGGCGAGGGCCGGAGCCATGTAGTGGGCAGGGGCGCGGGGGGTGGCACCGCTCGCGTGAGGATTGCACCGCAGCCGCAGGAAGGTCTGCGGCTGCCTGCCGCGGCCGATGGTCGTTGTAGCGCTCCATGAAGTCGGCGGTACCGCTTGGCCGCATCAGAAGATCCGGGCGGGCCCCTCCGTCCGGGCCGGCGCATCCTCACGCGGCGCGCCACCCACCGCCCAGGACGCGAACAGCGACAGCAGCGGCCGCGCCGTGCGCCGGCGGCTCTCCTGCGTGAAGGTCGCGTCGGCGACCCGGAACTCCAGGCGGTCGCTGCGCAGCGGGTCGCTGATGCGCAGCGTCACGCGCCCGCGGTCGCCGGCGAGCCGCTGCGTCAGCGCCAGCTCGCTGGTGAACGCCGGCAGGATCTCGCCCTGTTCGATGGCCTGTGCGCTCCGGCGGTATGCGTAGAGCTGCGCCGTGGTGTTCTTCGCCACCCGCAGGTCGACGGTGACTCGCGCCGTGGCGTACACGCCGCTGCCGCGGAACGCGGCGGCCGTCGTCTCGATGCGGGCGACGCTCCCCGCCACCGTCACGACGATGCGCTCCGCCGGCCGTGCGCGCACGCTGGCGTCGGCGCCGGTGGCCCGCGTCCCGATCAGGTTCTTCAGCGTGGTCGTCGAGCCGCCGCTTGCCGTCGTCGCCATGAGCGGGCGGATCGGGTCCCGTGTCCAGCGAAGAAACGGCGTCAGCTGCAGCGTCAGCCGCGAGCCGTGCCGTTCCACGCCGAGCTCCACCTGGTCCGAGACTTCCGGCAACAGCGACGGATTGCCGATGATCTCGTTCATGTCGTCCTCGCCCATGGAGAACGGGTTCAGCATCTCCGGCCCGGGCCGGTGGATGCGGCGGCCGTACGCGAGCCGAACCACGCGGGCGCGGCGCGCGTCGGTCCACTCGCCGCTGATGCTGGGGAAAAGGCGCACGGCGGTCCGGGCGCTGGCGGAGTCGAGCCGGATGCGGGTCCGGTCCGCCTCCACGCGCACCCCCGCCTCCGCGCGCACGCCGCCGGCCGATCGGTGCGCGGTGAGATAGCCGGCGTGCACTCGCGTCTCGTAGCGGTAGCCCCGCGACACGGTCGCGCCAACGTGGGTCGCATCGTGCGCGGCGGTGAGGGTGCGGAACTGGGACTCCTGCCCCACGTCCAGACCGATGCCCGGGAAGCGCACCTCCAGGTCGTTGCGGAGGACGTGCTCACGCTGCCGCGAGGCCATGGCGATGGACAGGTAGCGGTAGCCCGCATCCTCGTTGTCGTAGTCGCCGCGAAAATCCTCCTTCACCAGGCTGGTGCGCGCTTCGGCGGTGAAGCGGACGCGCCCTCGATCGACGCTTGCGACGGCGCCCAGCTCCGCCGCCGGGATCACGTGCTCCAGCAGGCTGCCGGTCGCGCTCGTCCCCCTGTTCCCCGCCGCATCCGTGTAGACGAACGCGGTGCGGTTCCGGTACGCGCCCTCCATCCAGGAGTACGCCCCGCGCAGCGCCAGGGACGTGTTGGGTGCCGGCGTTGCGGCTGCGCCCGCCAGGATGGAGTGCAGGCGGTGGCTGGCACGTGCGCGGCTGTCCTCGTCCGTCTGGAGCGGAAGGTCCCCGGGCACGACGCTCCAGCGCGCCGTCCTGGAGTCCGTCCGCGGCCGCGTGGCGGACAGGGCGTACGTCGCATCCCAGCTCAGCACGCCACCCGCGCTCCCCGAGGCGGCGGCGGAGCCCATGTAGTGATCGTCCGTGGCCATGGAGCCCGCCACGGAGCGCATACCGGTGCGCCGCGCGGCATCGTCCCGGAAGACGAGGTTCACCACGCCGGCGGCGCCGTTTGCATCGTGCCGCGCGGACGCGGCGGTGCCGGCCTCGATGCGTTCCAGCGCCGTCGCCGGCATCTGGCGCAGAAACGCGGCGAGGGCGTCACCGGTCAGCGGGATGCGCCGCCCATTCATCAGCACGAGCACGCTGGTGCTGCCGCGCATGCCGATGCGCCCGTCCGCATCCAGCTCGACGCCCGGCACCGTGCGCAGGACGTCCGCGATGCTGCCCCCCGCCGCCGCGGACGCGCGCGTGTCCACCACGGTGGCGCCGCTGCGCAGCTGGACCGCGTCGCGGCGCGCGCCCACCGTCAGCGTATCCAGCCGCAGCGGACTGCACGGGAGGCGCACGCTCCCCGCGCTCACGGGCGCGTTCGCGAGGGTGACCCGCCGGCGGTGCGGCTCATTCCCCGGATAGCGGATCTCGAGCGTGTACGTGCCGGCGCCGGCGCGGACGGCGAAGCGGCCAGTGGCATCGGCGACCGACGCCGCCACCAGGTGGCGCCCGGGGCCGTCGCCGTGGAAGAGCTGGACGATCGCACCGCCCGACGGAGTGCCCGCGCACCAGGCGGTTCCCGTCAGCACCACCTGCGCGCCGCCGGCCGGACCGCCGTGATGTTCCTGCTGTGCCGCCGCCGGTGTGCGCATGGCCGCGAGGGCACCGCACACGGCCGCGACCGCCGCCGCTCGTGCAAGCATGCGCACCATGAGCCGATCTCCCGCCGCCGCCCTCAGCGACCGCTGGCGGCGGGCGTGGGGGCCGGCAGGCGGCCGGGGACGAAGGCCGCCACCCGGCCCGCGACGATCCGCGTCATTCGCAGCTCACCGCCGGCCGGTAGACCTGGTTGAGCAGGCTGCCGAAGCTGCCGCCGATCTGGGTGCCGCCGCCGGTTGCCCAGATCAGGCCGTCGACGAAGGCCGACCCGACGACCCCGTGGATGGGGATTGGCATGTCGGGAAGGCTCGACCATCGGTCGGTCCGAGGATCGTAGTACTCGTGCTGGGGGGTCATGCCGGTCGGCGCCTCGCCGCCCCATACGTGGAAGCAGCCCCGGGCCATGACGCCGTTGATGCCGCTGCGGCCGCTCAGCATGGGGGCCGCCGTCGTCCAGCTCCGCGTCTGCGGGTCGAAGACTTCGTGCGCCGTCGTCTTGAGCGGTGACAGGCCGTTGCCGAGACGCCCGCCGACGACGTGGATGCGGCCGTTGATCGCCGCGCCGGTAATGTGATTGCGCTGGGTAGGCAGATCCGGCAGCACCTCCCACCGGTCGGCCGCCGGGTCGTAGACGGCGAAGTCGCTTCCGCGCGGCACGCGTCCCCCGGCGACGTAGATCTTGCCGTCGTGCACGACGGCCACGCCCCCGCTGCGAGCCGTGGGCATACGGGCCTTCTCGACCCATGCACCCGTCGCGGGATCCAGCTCGTACACCGTGTCGACGTAGCCCTCCTGGTCCGCCGTGAGCTGGCCGCCGATCAGGTAGACTTTTCCGTTGACGGCGGCCGCCATCCCGTGGTTGTTGGGCTGCGGGAGCTGCGGTCCGAGCGCCCAGCGGTCGCTCGCGACGTCGTAGACCTGGACCGTGCGGGCCGTCTGCCGGCTCGGCGGATAGCCGCCCATGAGGTAGAGCCTGCCGTTCGATTCGGCGACCGCCAGCTCGGAGTTGGGCTGGATCAATGCTGCCCGGAGGCCCCATTCGCCGGGTCCAACCGGCACGCGGCTGAGAACGAACGCGGACGCATCCGCCTGCGCTCCGCCTGCCACCGTGACCGACGCCGTCCCCGCCGCGCCGAGGGTAAAGCCGGCCGGGGGCGTAACCGCCAGCGTATACGTTCCGGGGGGCACGTTCGCGAAGGTGTAGGCGCCGTCTGCACCGCTGTTCGTGGTGCGCGCAGCCTGCCCGTTTCCGGTCAGCGCGACCGCGGCGTTCGCCACGGCGCCGCCGCTGTTGTCGGTAACGGTGCCCCGGATGCCGCCATGGGTGTCGGAGCCGCCGTCGGTCGGACCCCCACCATCACCGCATGCCGCGAGAATGACGGCTGCCGCGACGCTGAGCGCACGCCGCACGGAGCCTCCGGCGCCGGGGCCTGGCGGGGGCGGCGGGGTGCCCGGCCGGGCTGCGGAGCCCGCGCGTGCGGAATGGAACGCGGCTGCCAGCGCTACCAGTTTCATGTACGCTCTCCAGCGAAGGTCATCGATTCGATCGCGAGTCGTTGCCAATCAGCGGCTCGCAGCCAGGCCCGCTCGAAACCTGCATCTCGCCCGGGGGGGGGCCGGATCCGGCTCGATCCCCGGACCCGGCCGCCGGGTCTTCGCCGCATGCCGCCAGCAGCAAAGCGAACGATCGCCATCGTGGGTTTCATGAACCCGCCTGGGCGGCGTCGAGGCCAATCCTTTCGGCCAGCCAGTCATGCCTGTCGTGCACGGCCTCTTGATCGAGGTTGTGTCCCGCGGGATACCCGTGAATCGTCCTGGGCTGCGGCGCGGCTGCGTGCAGCTCCGCCGCATCGGGAGGGGGGCACGCTCCAGGGAAGATCATCGATTCGATTGCGAGTCATTGCCGGTCAGCGGCTCTCACGGCCAGGCGTTCACCGGCGAAACCCCCGATTGAGACCTGCATCCGAGCCATGTAACGACCCAGCGACAGCGCTACTGACGGGCGTCGAGACCGATCTCCTCGTGCAGCCAATCCAGCCTGTCGAACGCCGCCTGCTGGTTGAGTCCGTGTCCCGCGTCATACCACCGAATCGTGTTTGGCCGCGGCGCGGCTGTATGCAACGCCTGCGCATCGGCCGCGGGGACCAGGTTGTCCAGCCGTCCGGATTGCAGCAGCAACGCGGTGGGCGGCGCGTGCGCAATGAATCGGATCGGCTCGATGGGTGTCATGGCCCGCAACCAGTCGGCACGGGTTGCACACGACAGGTTGGCCAGGATGCCGCTGGAATCTTCCGGACCGGTGAAGTGCGAGACGAGGCCGCCGTCTCCCACCACGAGCACCGTGGCCTCGATGCGCCGTTCGATGCCGGCGAACAGCGCACCCATCGCGCCGCCGTAGCTGATGCCGAGGTAGGCGATGCGCGCATCGTCGACGTTGGGCCGTGCGCGCAACACGTCGACGGCGCGCTGCAGGTCCTTGATCAGCTGGATCTGCTCGTCCCGGTCCCGGGTGCTGAACTGGACGGGCGGCCCACCGCGGCGAGCAAACGGGGCGTCGATCGCAATCACCACCGCGCCGTGCTCCGCGAGCTGCTGCGCCTGGGCCGCCATGACGCGCGCATTGCCGGGCAGGCCGTGCATGAGCACCATGCCGGGGCGCAGACTGGAGCGTGTGACCGGATCGAACAACAATCCGGTTACCGATCCGCCGTCCGGACTGCTGAAGGAGATGGCGCTGACCTCCACGCCCTTGTTCGTGGATTCGACCGTCTTTTGCAGGTTCAGCGGCGCACTGGCGTCGTACGCGAACAGGTTCCGGTCTGCCGCGGTCGCCACGCCCCCGAAATCGGGACGTGCGACCGCACACGAATCGGCGGCGGCGCGCGGCCCGGTCGTGGAGCCCGCGCATGCGGAAACGAACAATGCCACCAGTGCTATTGCAGGTTTCATCAGCACTCTCCAGGGAAGCTCATCGATCCGATGCTCGGCCCGACCCTACGGTCGCGTCGCCCAACCGGGGCGTCGTGCCTCGTCTCCGCCACATTGGTGAAATCAACGCGCCACACGTTGCGATCAGGACATCCCCCCTGACTGCCGCCAGATCCAGATCCTCGCGTGCGATCCGGAGCCGGCTGACGGGTCGTTCAGTGGACGGACTTCCGGCCAGCGGCACGAGCGGAGCGCAGGGCCGAACCGCGCCATCCCAGGCAATGCTCATCGCCCCCTGACGCCAGTCCTTCGTCTCCGTTCCTCGTGCTCCTGTAGACACGCCACCGCCGCACAACCCCTATTCGCCACGGACGCGCTGGCCGTTTGGCGTGTGACCGGAAAGCAACGTGCGCGGCACTCCGATATCCGCATGAAAACCGGCCCCGCGGCGTCATCGCCGCGGGGCCGGTCGCGTGTCGCGCATCCACCGTCCGTCAGCCGTGGGTGACGGACGCTTGGCTGATCAGGATGAACACACGGCAGCCGCGGGGAAGTATCACCTGCGGCTGCCGCGATGCTTGCCCAGCGGCCTAACGACACAAGGGTCAGGGGTGTGGGGCGCCGCGCAAGGCTTTCATCGCGCCGAAAGCATGCAAGGCCCCGCATCCGCTGCAGCCGATTGTTAGGCCTCGCCGGGCGCTCGCGCGAGAATCAACTCGCCGTTCCTGTCCCGGCCGGTGGGCGGCGGGACCGGGCCACGGCGGCAAGGGCGCGGAGGGTGGTCAGGTACGAGTCCGACGACCGGAACCCCTGCCGAGCCAGGGCCGCCGCGACCGCCGCCTCGTCCGCCTCCGCCACCAACGCCTCCAGGATGGCGAGCCGTCGGTGCGGAAGGTCCGGGCCGACACCTCCGAGTAGCCCGGGCCCTTCGCCGCAATGGCCTTCTCAATGAGGCTGTCGTGTGGTCCACGCTTGAAGTCCTCTGCCATCGCTACGCCTCCCTACGCATCCCTGCAGAGATATTTGCGAGCGGCCTGACGCCCAGTTCAGCTGCAAGGCCGCAGGGTTGGAGCCATGCGGCCTGTTTGGAACGCCGCGCCGCCCTATCAGCTGCAACGATTCGTCAATTCATGCGCGCAAGCCCGTTCAGTCACGGTGAGACTGCCGTGAATAATGCCTCCTCAGCAGATCACCTCCAAAATCGTTCTCCAGGTCGCGCCAGACAGTGTGGATGTGGTTCGCGTCGCTCTGTGTGTTGTCGTACTCCACCAGCACGGTAGGTCCGTGGATGCGGTAGTAGTGCGGCTCGCGGGGCTGGTGCGCACCGGCCCAGGCGAAGTGCAGTCGCCCAAATCCGGCCTGTTCGATACGCCGCAACTGCCGGGATGCGGAGGAGTCCGCCATCCGTCCGGCGTACAATTCGAGCAGCCTGCGCAGCTGCCGTTGCTGGGCAACCGTCATCTCGGCCGCGGGGAGGCCGGCGAACGCCATCGGTCCCACCACGGGATCGTTGCGGGTGAGAATGTCCCCGAATGGCTGCGCGGCGATGGTGGCGCGGGCGCGTTGGCCAAGATCGAGCATGTGCAGCAGCTCGAAGGCGAGGTCCTCTTCCGCGGCGAGCAGCCGAGTCCCTTCGCGCGGGCCGCTGGGAACGCGCGCCGGGTTGGCGCCCATGAAGAGCGGTGCGACGATCTGCCCGTGTGGTCCGAGATCCGTGACGTTCACCGAGAGGTGATGGCCCTCGAAGCTCCAGCCCCAGGGGTGCGGCGTACCACCCGGCCCGCTGAAGAGTGCCAGGTAGTAGAGCTCCGGATCGCGCCCGGGCCCCAGGAGACTGCCCGCCGCTCCTTCCAGCTCGCGGAGAGTGCCTTCGAGCTCGATGATGCCACGCGCGAGCCCGGTGCCGCGCTCACTCAGACCGGTGCCCAGCAGCTCGAACGCTGCTGCACGTTGCCCGGCATCCATCGCCCGCAGAGGGATGCCGGTGCGCCTTTCCGGAACGTACACCCACCTGGTGCGCTCAGGATGGTCGAAGGGAAACGAGGCGGCGGCACGCTGCCTGTCGTTCAGCACCGAGAGGAACGTCCGCGCGGTAACGGCCAACGCAGATGTGTCAGAGACGGATGCTCCCCCCGCGGGCGTTGGCGGTTGGGCACCGCAGCCAAGAAGCGCCCCGGCCAGGACGGCGGGGAACAGGCCTGCCGATCTGAACCGGATGTAGGTGCCAGGATTCGCCATGGGACTCGACTGCGAAGGGAAGCGATCCAACGCCCTCAAGCTCAGGCGCAGTTAGCAGAGAGCGCAAGTGTTCGGGCGCGCGAGGAGCTTGCCCCGTTGCTCACTTCCGCACCGAAAGGATGCGGGCCAACTGTCGCCGGCAGCGCTCTCGTCAGGCGGCTGCGCCTCGTGAGGATGCACGTCAGCCGGAGGAACGTCCGCGGCTGCCGCGAAGCTGAATGGGGCCTGACGACACAAGGGTCAGGGGTGCGGGGCCGGTCAATAGGATCGGAGCGCACGATGTCTGACGAAGCGAAGGATCAGCCGGTCTACACCATCATCAAGCAGAAGCACAGCCGCGGGAGGGATCACCCGCGGCTGCCGTGATGCTTTCCAGCGGCCCGACGTTTGGATTCACCGGCCTGCGCGGCTTTTCGCGCAGGTCCGGTGGATGGATGGGGCAAGCCAGCCGCCCGTCAGGCGCCGGAGGTCGCCGCGTGGCAGATGGGTTCGGCGCGGGCGGAGCCCTTGAGGATCGCGTTCATCACCATGAACCCCACGTGCCCCCATCCGCCTTCTGGAGCACGACGCCACTTGATGGAGCCTCCTTACATCCATTCAGCCTCATGCGGAAAAGGGACCCGCAACCCGACAGACCATTTGCGCCCACGAATCTCAACAGCCTGACGCTGACGCAACCGCTGGACAAAGGACAGCAACCGTTCTCGCTGGCCTGACGGGATGAAGACGCTGAACAAGGCCCCGCCGCGGGCCACGGTCGACGGATCATCCAGGCCGGGCCATTCCGCCGGCCATTTCACGGGCTGTTCTGGCGAATGATCGTATGGCCACAGCATGACTTCGATCTGCCCGGGCCACCACGGCCAGGCTTGCGGGTCAGAGAAGCGAGCGAGGCGACGCAAGATGCCGGCAACCTGGGGTGGGACTGTCCTTGCCTGCTTGGCCTCGGCTTCCGACAAACCGTAGATGCTCGTACACTTCCGTCCGGTATCAAGCCATAGGCAAAGACGCGTCACAGGCTGGTCTGTCCCGTGATACAGCACGTACCGATCCTCGGCAGTCGCGAAGGACCTGCGCTGCTCGGGGGTTCCTACAAGACGATGGAGCGCCCTTCTGTCATGCACGACGGCATACTCGTACCTTTCCCTGCTCACCTGGCGGCGAAAGATGATGGTTCCATCGTCGTAGGCCACGATGGAGGGGCCGTCGGAACCGACCACCATGGCCCACGGATCAGAGGTGATCAGCACGGCCACTGGCCGTGCGTCGGGCCTGGGCAGGTCCTGAGCCTGGCACGGAAGCCCGGAAAGGGCGGCAAGAACGAGAGCGGCTCGTGACACGAGACTTCTCACCGTGCACATACGCAGGAGTAGAGAGAGTGTGTGAATCCAGGCAGCGACAATCCTGATCCGTCCCGATCCGGCTGCTGAGGGCGCAACCAGCACGACTACGGTCAGGAGTTCTGACCGGAGAACGTGCGTGTGAACGGAACCTGTACAAAACCGGCCCCGCGGCGAAGATGCCGCGGGGCCGGTTCCGTATTGTCGTTCAGCCCGTCAGCCGCCCGTCAGGCCGCGGAGGTCGCCGGGTGGCGGATGGGCTCGGCGCGGGCGGAGCCCTTGAGGATCGCGTTCTTCACGTCGCCGATGGCCTTGGTGATGCGGATCTCGCGGGGGCAGGCCTCGGTGCAGTTGAAGATGGTGCGGCAGCGCCACGCACCTTCAGGGTCGTTCAGAATCTCCAGCCGCTCGTCGACCGTGAGGCAAGCGTCTGAACGACGATCAGGACGCCTTGC
Organism: Longimicrobium sp.; assembly: GCF_036399255.1. Taxonomy (GTDB): domain Bacteria; phylum Gemmatimonadota; class Gemmatimonadetes; order Longimicrobiales; family Longimicrobiaceae; genus Longimicrobium. The sequence continues at coordinate 35,931 of NZ_DASWNM010000099.1, read as the reverse complement.
GTTGCGCGGTGCCACGTAATTCCGCATCAAGACGGTCCGCCAGGAACGTTTTCAACAGTGATTGATAGGGCACGTCGCGCTTGTTCGCCAGCATCCTGATCTCGTCGAGCATGTGCTCAGGGAGCCGAAGGGAGATCGTCCTGGTCGAGGGTTTCAGGTTCGGCAGGATTATACGCTCCGCCCGGGACCAATCCACGTATTCCGTGGAGTCGTGATCAGCCCAGAAAGTCGCGCTCTTCTTCCTCTGAAGCGAACGCGGGAAGTCGATCCTTCATAGTTACCGTGACCTTCTTCAGGTACTGTACGACCGTAGTTACGAAGACCTGCCACCTGCGCGGCTACTGTACGACGTACGTCGAGTAGAGCCTCCATTCCTTGCGGCTCATGTCGCGAGCCGGGATGAGCTCAGCCGCGCGGGCGTCGGCTGCAGCGCCGGGTTGGGCAGCATCCTGCATCGAAGACTCGTCAGGCTTATCCTGCATCAGCAGCGCGCTGCCGTCGCTGCAGACCGTGTCAGTGAATCCGGTCGAACGACGTTCCGTTGAATTTGAACACGCCATTCCCCGTCAACCACAGGTCGCCATGGCGATCCGTGTAGATACCAAGGATGTCCTTGCTCGTCAGCCCGTCTTTGGCCGTGTAGTTCCTCAACGACCTGCCGTCGTATCGCCAGGCACCAGACTCGACGGTGCCGAACCAGATGTTCCCAGCACGGTCTTCTCCGATCGAGAACACCCGGTGCAACGTGGGGGACCCATCCGTTACGTCCCCGGGCTGAGGCACCGTTCTCCCACCGTGCGGCCCCAGAAAGCCAAGCCCCTTCTCCTGCGTGAACTGGGTGGCCGTGTGTCCGTCATGCAGGATGACTCCGATCCCGTTGTTCCCGATCCACAGCCTCCCCCGGCTGTCCTCGAAGACGGTCCGGACGTGGAGCCGGCCGGTGCTCTCGTTGAGCCCGATGCTCTCGTCATCGATGACGGTGAAGGACTGGCCGTCATACCCGAACACCGCCTCGTACGTCGCGAACCAGACCCTCCCGCTTTTCCCCCTGGCGATACCTGTCGTCGCGTGAGCAGTGCCCTGGGGGACAGGGTATGCCAGGTACGTGAAGGCCTCTCCGTCGTACCGATACACACCCGGCTGCGCCTCGATCTCGGTCGGCCTGGACAGCCCATCCTCCTTGAACCACAAGTCTCCCGGACTCAGCCGCCAGTCGTCCCTCGACGTGTAGTCCCTGTTGGTGGGGGTGATGATCTTCTTGCCGTCGAAGCCGCTGATCCCGACGCCTCCCTCGAACCAGACCACTCCGTTTCGATCCTCGTGGATTGACCTGACCTGGTTGTGGCTCAGGCCAACTTCCACGGTGAAATAGGTGAGACGATCGCCGTCGAAGCGGGCGACACCCTCGTTCCAGCTTCCAAACCAGTAGTTGCCCTTGCTGTCCTCGAGGATGGAGCGTACGGTCTTGAACCGGAGCCGCGTAGACGGACGGATGGCGCTGTCGTTCTGCTCCGATCTCGCCGCGTCCTCCTGCGTCGTGCAGGAGATTGCGGGGACAAGGGCAAGCATGACGACTGCTGCCAGAGCCCTGTGCACCTGACCGCGCGTCATCAGCTGGACCATTTTCGCCTCCACACCCGAGATGGCGTGATCGATAATCACAGCGCAAAAGTGACCCGGACGGGGCGGTGATCGCTGAGCCGCTTCATCACGGCGTCCGTTGAGCCGCCCGGGTCGTCGATCGCGGTGTCGCGATCGTACGCGATTATCGTGGGTCCGTCAGTCACGGCGATCGTCGGCGAAAGCACAAAGTGATCAATCACCTCCCTGTCCAAGTTTGTCGTCCACACTCCGGCGCCTGCGGGTACGACGGTCGGCGCGAGCACGCGCCAGCCGTCCTGCGCAACGAGCGGTGCCTGCTCCGGCGAACCGGCGAGCGAGTTGAGATCGCCAAACACAAACGCGGGCAGGTCGCGGAACTCCGGTGGCGGATCGGCCAGAAAGCCGACGACGGCCTCAAACGTCTGCGTGCGTTGCTTGATGCCATCGGGATTAGTAAAGGCGCTACTCTTGGGGTGCACAAGGATCGCAAGCACCTCCTTGCCCGTGGCTCGTTCCTTCAAGCGTGCGACGATCGGACTGCGATTGCCGAAGTCGATTCGCGCCCAGCGGACGAGTTCGACAGTGTCGGTGTTCCACGCGAGGACGAGGTGCTGCGAGCCCGGCTTGCTCGTCAGCGGGGCGTTCGCGGCATCTCGGAAAGTCCACGCGGACCCAACCTTGCTGAGCAATGCTTCGAAACGTAGTACATCGACGATCTCAATGAAGCCGATCACGTCGGTGTTCATCGATCCGATCAGCGACGCGAGCCGCGCGTCGTCCTCGGGCGCATGCTGAAACTTGTCTCCCTGCGTGTCGCCGAACCAGTAGATGTTGAATGTTCCGACTTTCATCGTATGCCCCTTCTTGGCATGATCAGCGCGTACAGTGCCTCGTGAAACTACCTGCTATTTCGCTGTCAACACGGCAACTTCAGCCCCACCGAAGTCGTTCAAGTGGGTGCCTGCTCACCCAATCTCCCTTCAACTTGGCGATGTACCGAGTCGCCCAACGACACAAGGGTCAGGGGTGCGGGGCCGCCGCGCAAGAAGTTCCTCGGGCCGAAGCATGCAAGGCCTCGCATCCCCTGCAGCCGATTGTTAGACCGCGGCTGCTAATTAGTACCAGCCAGACTGACACCCCGTGGGGGTATTTCGTACATTGGAGGCATTTACCAAATACCCAAGCCGAGGAGCAATAGAGTTTAATTCATTCCAATCTGAGGCATCAACCTTTCCTTCCCTCATCCCCTCGGTAATCTCATTCTGGCGTTGGGTTAAGGAGATGTACAGATCCGCCTCTTCAGCGGTCAGGCAGGGCGGGGCTTCGATCTCTGGATCCGCATCGCAGCTCAGGAGCAAGATTAGAGCAGAGCTGGGGAGGATATGGCGAACCCGTTTGATTCGCAGGCGGATTAGAGAGGAGGTAGGCTGCATCGATTTCTCCTGCATGATGTGGTCCAATAGACAGCCGAGACCGGTGATGAATTCGTGATTTACAATATAATGTCTTGGTCGGGCTGGTACAGAATGACGTGAGTTGATGTGCCTCATCGCGCGCCGGAAGAGTGCGCGAGTGGTGGTCGTCACCTCGCCGCTCAAGACTGACGCAGCCGCGGGAGCGATCGATTGCGGCTACCGCGATGCTTGCCCAGCGGCCTAACGACGCAAGGGTCAGGGGTGCGGGGCCGGCGCACAATACTGTCCTCCCAACGAAAGCATGGGCGGCCCCACATCCGCTGCAGCCGATTGTTAGGCCCGTGACGGGCCCGACCGGTGCAGAAAGCCTCCCGTGTGTGGAACGCCGGCAATATCCTTGTTTAGTCCACCCTATGGACGCTCACTTCGATCTTAATGAAGTTCAGCGAGCCTGGTACCGTGGATGACCCATGCGTGATCCGATCGAATATACGTGAGATTTGTTTGCGATCGGATCTTCTGTTCCATACCCTCGAACTCCCATCGGAGGATGAACTGGAGAGAGTCGGGCAAAGGCTCGTTAGGCTTGATGTAATGGGAAAAGGTGATCGGTAGTTCCTGCTGCCCGAACACAGTAAAGGAGTCAGTGCGGAAACGAGCGATCACAGTATCCTTGGCGCTGACGTCAAGGAGATCTACGCGTGTGAGCGGCAAGGGCAAGGCGCCGTCATTTTGCAGGGTGACCACCAGCTTAATCTGCGACGTAACCTCGACGGAATTGGCTCCGCGTCGCGACACTTCCCGCATCACATCCCTTCGTGTCAGGAACGAAGGCGGATTCGGTGAGGGCAAGTTGTCCGCTAGGAGCAAGCGGCTCAGAAGCATGGTCCTGCCCGTCTCAATACCATAATCATCGAATTCCGGGATCAAGAACGCATGGTACCCCCAATCCATGTTGCGAGCCGAATCCTCGCTAATTACACGAAACGTCCGAAATTCCACATCCTTGATTCGTATCCGGGGTGTATTTGAGAGAATCCACTGCTCCCTCTCGCGCGCATCAGATCGCAGCGTAATCCAGAGACTCGCCGAGGCCAAGACGAACGCTGCGATGCTCGTCCAGATCGGCGCTGACCGCCAGATCTTCCCAATCTGCGCCGCCCGGGGGCTGTGTTTTTTGCCACGCGTTCTCCCACTCACGTGTCACCTACTCGCTTTCTTCTGCTGCTCCAATTGTTCCGCGAGTTCTCCGAACTCCTCGCTACGTTCTCTCGCCAGTTGAGCCAACACCGTTTCCCAATTCGCCGGGGGCGAACGGTACGCAGAACTGGCGGGATCAAGTCGAGCGCGAGCGACCGAACTGATCGAAACGCCAGCAGCCGCAGCGATCTCGTCCGCTGTAACGCGGCGGCTCAGGATGTCTGTTGCAGTCTTGAAGTCCACGACTCGTGCTGGATAGAGTTCTCTTGACACACACGGAAACTGGATATACTATCCTGTCCAGCAGGGCAAAAAAGCAAGGCTGGCCGCTCTCCCGCCAAGAAGAACCGACCAGCCTTACCGAACGACCTGACGGCCGCTCGCTCCGAACAGTAGCCCTGCCCTGCGGCCAGGGTCAAGAGTTTGGAGGTTCAGCATGGAACAGCAGCAGCACCCGCCCTCGCCGATGCGCCTCCTGGAGATCCTGAAGGATAGGTTCGGCGCGCTCGAAGCGGTCGCCAACTCGTCGATCAAGCTGGCCCACTACGCACCCGAGCACGAGTTGGCGATGGATCTGCTCGTCGCGGAATCGGTGCTGGAGTTCGGCAGCAGTTTGCGCGAGGCGAGGGATGGAGCCATGCAGTGGGCGAGGGCGCGGGGGGTGGCACCGCTGCCGTGAGGATGGCACGGCGGCCGCAGGAAGGGTCTGCGGCTGCCGTGAAGCTGAACACGGCGAAACGCTCTGAGCGCACATCTGCAGTGCCGGGTACTGCTGCCGAACTGGAGTACTCATGATGCGCCCGCGGCCACTTCAGTTGCAACGACGCGTTAGGTGACACGGTGCAGATGATCACCGAGCATCGTCGCACCAGTTCCTTCAACCTGTACGGCCAGCGATCCGCTGAGGTAGCGTGTGATCATTTTCCCAGACATGTTGACTGATCATAGGGAGCTCTTTTTGTAGAGAATCCCACTCGCCCCGGACCAAATCTAGGAACGCTTTGGCATCCTCTCGTCGTTCGAACGGAAAGCTCCGAGTCTGATCAATCAACCGCAGTAGCGCACCGTACCGTACTCCGCCTATATGGTGACGTGCAGCCGTCTCTTTGTACCCCAGCCACGTCTGCAAGCCAGCGAGTACAGCAGCCGCTAGGCTCAGCAACCCAAGCACGATCTTCACAGCGTTACTCGCGTCGTCAGAGATCGTCGCGAAGATCGTACTCCCAACTGCAGTAGAGATGACGAGGGCGGGAATTCCAAGAGCGTAATTAAGCCGTTGTACATAGATTGCGGATCTGTAGTGGGCATTCTGAATCTGCCCAATTGTATCTCGCCACTTACCCAGTATCTCGTCCGCCGCCTCCCAGTCGGCAGCAGACTGACTCGCGGGATCCGGCATACTGCTCATGGCAACCTCGTTGGTCAGAGATGACGCCGTCGATTATCGTGCGATTGTATGTTGGACGTGTGTCGCCTAACGACACAAGGGTCACGGGTGCGAGGCGCGACGCGCAAGCCTTTCGTCGGCAAAATTATGAACGGCATCACTGCGGGGCCGATGTTGTGCTGTCTGATAGTTGAAGATGGTGCGGCAGCATCGGTGTCTCAGTCGGCTTGTTAAGCGGTACTCATCGGCACTCCAACTGGAACTGAGGTTGGGTCGATCTCAAGCAGGTATTGGGTCGGCAGAATCGTACAGTACTCCCGTCGCGGCACTCCCTCGTCCACCTTCTCAAAAACGGATTCTACGACCACACCCACAAGCCTCCCACGGTTATCAAATGCCGGAGAACCGCTGAGCCCGCCTCCTGAGGGAACCGAAACGTGGATATATGTAGTCGTTCGGGGATAATTGAGACGAATACTTTCAACCGTTCCGACGTACAGTCCTAGATCTGGATGGCGGAGCGGAACGGAGGCAAAGCCGATGATTGCGATGGGCTCGCCTGGTTCTGGAAGGCGTCGATCCACCGGAACCGGTGTCGCACCGTGGGGACAAGGGCAGATGGCAGCATCGATCTCCTTCTCCCCGCGCGCGTGGACATGCGCATTGTGCAATTGCTCCGTTCTGTTCCCGATGTGACATGTACTTTGACCGACAAGATTATGAGCAGCCGTAGCGAGGCGATTAGGTGCGATAGCAAACGCAGTTCCGGAATTAACATCAGTTGTCGTTATCTCAAGGTGAAATATGCTATCCCGGCGTGCCGCAAAAAGTCGTGTCCACCGCTCTCCTCGTGGCCCGGCAAGCGACAAGGGATAGTTAGTGGGGGTTGGTGCCGGTCCTATAAGAGTCCGATCAAGGACATGTAAACTCTGACGGAGTTTGCAGTAGATCGGATCGGTTGAACCCCGGATCGATCCAACATACTCTATTCGTCCACGGAGCACATGCCGAAATGCATCTTCATTGGACATACTGCTATAAGGCTTCTTAGCATATTTGGACATGAAGACCGTAGCCGCCGGGGTAATGTCGTGACGACGCCAAGCGTACAACATCCCTCTTATAGCACGGATGTAGCTACGAGACACGTTCGGAAAGCTATTGACGGTAATCCCTGTAACTTCCTGATGTTCGGTACGAAATTGAAGTCGAGTTTTTTCTGGATTGATTTTGAACGTATTTCCTTCGACGACAGCTTTCAAAGCGGCACCAACCTCTACTCCATTGCCTACAGCTGCGGTGGTAGAAACCGCCAGTTCTGCCGGAAACACTTGGTCACGCGATGAAAAGGTTAGATCATCACAGTAACGAGTGTACCAAACATTATATCTCCGTGCTAGGGCTACCAAGTCACCATCAAGCTTGCTACAAACTATATTCGCGAGTATCGGAGAAGTGGGTGCACCTTGAGGTAGAACACCATCACTCGTGCAGATTTGCGCAATCACTTTCGCGGCCTCAGATCTCATCCGCATTGGCTTTGCCTCCAATGCGCCACGTACACGGCCGAAGTGTATCGAAGGGAAAAAATCCTCCAGGTCGATGTTGAGAACCCATTTTTTCCCTACATGTCGTTCCGCATTGGTTCTAATACTCCGTTCTCGCACAAACCCATGTGCGGGCCCTCGGGGCGTGTACACCAAGTGTAGAATGTGATTTAACTTTGACTGGAGCACCGCGAGTGCAGGAGGAGGGGCTGAAATCGTACGCTTCCCACCTGAACGCTTCATAATATCGAACTTGCGATATCTACGTGTGTCTTTCCGAAGGTACAGAACCTTGAAGAGGTATCGCTCCGGAACTTCGAGAATGGCCGCGACATCGGCCCGGGTTTGAAGTGTCTGAAAGCGAGTGATGAGATCCGAGTCTGAAGCTGTGAGTTGGGGACGGAGTGCCATGGACTAATCTACGCGATGTGGAATATGGTAGTGGGGGGGGGTAGCTTCGCCCGTTCTATGCTTCCGCGCCGCACGATACACGGCACACGTTGCGCTGCGCACTCTGTGGTTGACGTTGTCGTCTGTTGTCGCGTATACACGACATACTCCAATGTGCGAAGCTACCCCCAGCCCTAAAAGAAAGAAAACTTTGGAATTCCGCAAGTCAAGTGAGGAAGGGTGTTCACGTGTCGCGCTCGCGGACCAATCGCACGATCGGAACAAATCGGTAGTGTCGTGGGGCAGTCAGTTTAGCTTGCTAATACGGTAAACCGGCCCCACGGCATCCTGCCGCAGGGCCGGTTCTCGTGCTGTCCTCAGCCGCCCGCTCAGCCGTGGCTGACGTGCGCCTGGCGGATGGAGATGTCGCGGCTGCCTTTGAGGATCGCCTTTTTCACCTCACCGATGGCTTTGGTGATGCGGATCTCGCGGGGGTAGGCTTCGGTGCAGTTGAAGATCGTGCGGCAGCGCCACACGCCTTCGCGGTCGTTCAGAATCTCCAGCCGCTCGTCGGCCCTGATACAAGGTTCAGCTGCTGGACTGCACAGCTGCTTCTGACTGCGCCGTCACTCCGGCGCCCACTGCAACTCTTGATTCGACAGCGTGCCAGCAAAGTCGCGGCTGGATCAAGTATCTCAGCCCATCAAGGCAGCCCGGGCAGGAGCCACACCAAGAGTATCACTAGGCCTCCATATATAAACCAGTTTCGCGCCTGACGGCGAACGCGTTCGCCCTCTTCGGTGAAGAGATCCGGGCGGAAGAAGTCGAGAACGTAAATACCCCGTGGAAACAGGCCGAAGAACTCACGCTCGTCCCGATTCCGGAAATGGCATCGAAGGCGGAATGCCAGCACGTTCACGCCCATACCCCAGACTACGACGAAGAGGATCTTTACCATGGTTGGTGACCGGAAGCATCGGTGCATTGGATGAGCCGCGCTACCCTCGTCAATACGACCGCCTTCGTGCCCTGTTTCACGCTATCCGTCGAACAACACAGGGGTCAGGAGTGCGGGACCCGCTCGCGAGCCTGTCGTCTGTGAAAGCATGACGGCCCCGCACCGCTGACTGAACCTCATCGTTGATGAGGCGATACACAACCGACCCCGCAGCATCATCGCCGCGGGGCCGGTTCTCGTGCGTGGGGTTGTCAGCCGCGTCAGGCGCCGGAGGTCGCCGCGTGGCGGATGGGTTCGGCGCGGGCGGAGCCTTTGAGGATCGCCTTCTTCACCTCGCCGATGGCCTTGGTGATGCGGATCTCGCGGGGGCACGCCTCGGTGCAGTTGAAGACGGTGCGGCAGCGCCACACGCCCTCGCGGTCGTTCAGGATCTCCAGCCGCTCGTCACTGGCCTCGTCGCGGCTGTCGAAGATGAAGCGGTGTGCGTTCACGATGGTCGCCGGGCCCACGAAGTTCTCGTCCGCACAGAAGCTGGGGCAGCTCGTGGTACACGCCGCGCACAGGATGCACTTGGTGGTGTCGTCGAACTTCTCGCGGTGGCGCCAAGGTCGGGAAGCTTTTGTGTTGGTGGAAGACCGTCGCCACGCAGACAACATCGTGCAAGCAACGAACTGCCGAAATCAGCTGTTGTTGGCCTCGCACTCCGGGTGATTGTATAATTGGTCGTATAATACTATGCTTCCGGCGGCGGTTTCAATCACCTCGCCGTTTCCGTTCTTGCTGCCTGGCTTACACGGGGATGGGGCGTTGATGACGACGGTAGCCGTCCGATCGATCCGAGCGACAACGGTTCGCCCGGAACAACCTTCATCCCGTGAGATGGACAGAATCATGAAAAAGCTGCATCTGGAAGACGTGCGCGTCGAAAGCTTCGAACTCGGCGCCAAGCAGGACGCTCGCGGGACGGTGGTCGCTAATGGGCGCACCGACGTTTGTACCGCCTTTTGTACCGGCGACTGCGGCGGCGTGACCATCCCGGAGACCTGCCAATACACGTGCAACGTGACCGCGTGCGGCAACGACTGTATGTCGGCCGTGTACTTTCTCGGCGAGTGCACGATGCCGTGATGGCGCAACACATCTACAAAACCGGCCCCGCGGCATCTCGCCACGGGGCCGGTTCTCGTTCCTGCCGTCGGCCGCCGATCAGCCCGTCAGGCGCCGGACGTCGCCGGGTGGCGGATGGGCTCGGCGCGGGCGGAGCCCTTGAGGATCGCCTTCTTCACCTCGCCGATGGCTTTGGTGATGCGGATCTCGCGGGGGCAGGCCTCGGTGCAGTTGAAGATCGTGCGGCAGCGCCACACGCCTTCGCGGTCGTTCAAAATCTCCAGCCGCTCGTCCGCCGCGTCGTCGCGGCTGTCGAAGATGAAGCGGTGGGCGTTCACGATGGCCGCCGGGCCCACGAAGTTCTCGTCCGCCCAGCAGTTCGCCGCACCGACGGCGCCTAACGACCCTGGTGTTCACTGGCGAGGGCCGTTGCGCTAATCCGCAGAGTGCTCGAAATCATGCCCGATCCCTCGTCCACGTGCAACGCCTATTAGGCAGCAGCCGTACGTTACCGCATCGTGTCCCCTTCCATCGCGTTCTGCGGGGCCGTCTCGCTAGCGGGAGGCTGAAGCGCTTTGTCACCACTCAGTGATGAGGCTGAGCCCGGCTCTGGACCTAGTAGCGGTACGACCGCTTGCATTCCGCTCCCAAGAAGAACTAGGAACAGACCGAGCAGAGCGTATCGGAGAACATGATCGCGGTGAGCGGCACGCTCACCCTCTCGCTTCTGATTGGTGCTCGCGAGAAGCCCATCGAAGGTTTCGTTCATCTTACCAATGAACTGCTCCACCTCCTCCGGCGGGTACGGAGGTGACATACCTCGGTACCTTGCTGCCAACTCCTGGCGGGTGGTTTCGAGTCCAGTGACTGCGGAGTTATACAGTTCTTCGCTCGCGTGCCGCACGGGAGCCTTCAAGAGCTCATAAGCGAGGAGTACCGTTCCAATCGCAACGATTATCGGCCCGAAGAAGGCGAGAGCATGTACTAGCACGCGTGTTCCGGATTAGAGTGGGAGAGCCGAACGACACAAGAGGCAGGGGGTTCGGGGCCGGCGCAAGCCTGTCGTCGGTCGAACTTGTACAACCTGCGCAGCGAGAACATGGCGGATGGGCTCGCGGCGCAGCGAAATTGATGCACCGCTTTGAGGAGGCAACCTGTCCCGCGGCATCATCGCCGCGGGGCCGGTTCTGTGCTGCCGTAAGCCGCCCGTCAGGCCGCGCTGGTCGCCGGGTGGCGGATGGGCTCGGCGCGGGCAGAGCCTTTGTGCATGCCTTCTTCAGGTCGCCATCGGCGTTGGTAAAGCGAAACTCACGGAAAACCTAGCTTGTTCAAGAAACCGTGATTATTCCGTCTTCTTACCCTCTGGACTTGCGCCTCGGGCAGCAGCAGCTATAGCTACCGAAGTCGCTGGTGTCATGGCTTGCGCGGCAGCCTTGGCTATTGGACTTTCTACCGCAACGGACGACCTCAATACGGAATCCCTGAAATTTGAAAAACGATCGTCAGCTGCTGCAATTGATGCAAATACGCTCGAATCAAATGACAACCTATTTGCCGCAGCCGATAGAACAGCAGCCGCCGCGGATTCATTCAATGCCAGTGTGACTGGGCTCACGATTGTCCGCTGGATCTCCTCTACACTACGCTTCAGCTTGTCCTTCTCCTGTTTCGCAACCTTCAATTGAGCGATCTGTTCCTGAAGGTTGTTGATGAGCGTGTTCTTCTCCGTGAGCGCAACTGTAGCTGCAGTTTCACGATCATGTAATTCGCGCTTCAGCAGCTTCACGAATGAGCCCATCTCGTCAGCGGAGCCCGCCAGCCGGTTGAACATCACCAAAAACTGCCCCAGGATAGTATTCTCGATATCATAAGGATACCGGATTTGGTGGTCGATTTCACTCCATCCCTCTTCGAAGATCGTGCGCACCTGAATTTCAGCGATGTACTCTTGCTTTGCAGGCTGTGAGCGGACGAGATAGTGAATGGAGCGGTACCCGAATTCATGTTCATTGATCTCGCAACCTGCGGATCTGAATTCCTGAATCAGTTCTTCTGGGTCACCGCGCCTTACATTCGCGACCGGGACTTCGTACAGATCCCACGTGCCAGATACTGCGTCGTGAATTGGTCGCCAGCCATCTTTGAAGAGATGGAGAGCACGTAATCCAATCAGATCCGTGAGCTCCGTTTTGAAGTTATGGAGGCCGATATCACGATTGGGATCCGCGATACGCTTCCGGATGATCTTCTCAACTACATGTTCCGGATCTTTCACACGCAACTTGATTGAGTGAACGTCAGGAAGAGCTTGTAGGCGCTCGCTGATATAATTTGCTGCAGCAAGGAAGTGTGGCTGGCTCGATATGAACTCATCATGAATCGCGCTAAGCTCCTCCCAATCGAGCTTGGAGTCCGCGAGCTTGTCTTCCGGGATACGGTACTTTTCTAGAAATCGATTTTTTTCTAACATAACCATTGCTAGCAGAGGACATACCGGCCCCGCGGCATTCATCGCAGCGGGGCCGGTTCCGTGTTGGGATCAGCCGCCAGCCGTCCGTCAGGCCGCGGAGGTCGCCGGGTGGCGGATGGGTTCGGCGCGGGCGGAGCCTTTGAGGATCGCCTTCTTCACCTCGCCAATGGCTTTGGTGATGCGGATCTCGCGGGGGCAGGCCTCGGTGCAGTTGAAGATCGTGCGGCAGCGCCACACTCCTTCGCGGTCGTTCAGAATCTCCAGCCGCTCGTCGCTCGCCTCGTCGCGGCTGTCGAAGATGAAGCGGTGCGCGTTCACGATGGCCGCGGGGCCCACGAAGTTCTCGTCCGCCCAGAAGCTGGGGCAGCTGGTGGTGCACGCCGCGCACAGGATGCACTTCGTCGTATCGTCGAAGCGCTCGCGGTCGTCCACGCTCTGCCGGCGCTCGCGGCCGTCGGCGGGGACCTGCGCGTCGGTGACCAGAAAGGGGAGCACAGAGCGGTACTGGGCAAAAAAGCCCTCCATGTCCACCACCATGTCCTTGATCACCCGGAACCCCATCAGCGGCTCGATGGTGACCTTTTCGCCCACGTCCTTGATGAGGACCTTGCAGGCCAGCCGGTTCACCCCGTTGATGCGCATCGCATCAGACCCGCAGATGCCGTGGGCGCAGCTGCGGCGAAAGGTGAGGGTGCCGTCCTGGTACCCCTTCACCGTCATCAGCGCGTCGAGCACGCGGTCCGTGGGGTCCGCGTTCACCGTGTACTCGCGGTACTCCGGCTTTGCGTCGGTGTCCGGGTTGTAGCGAAAGATGCGCAGCGTGACCGGCTTGTGGCCAAGCACGTTCGCCGCGCGCGCGGCCGCGGAGCCGCCGGCCGCCGGACGGGAAGCAGGAGCCGCCATCAGTACACCCTCTCCTTGGGCTCGAACTTGGTCAGCGTCACGGGCTTGTAGGTGATCTCGATCGGCGCGCCCTCGGCCGCGCGGGTGGTGAGCGTGTGCTTCATCCACTCGGCGTCGTTGCGCTTCTCGTAGTCCTCGCGCATGTGGGCGCCGCGGCTTTCCTGCCGGTTGAGCGCGGCCACCGTGGTCACCTCGGCCAGGTCCAGCAGGTTGCCCAGCTCCCACGCCTCCAGCACGTCCGTGTTGAAGCGGGTGCCCTTGTCGCCCACCACCACGCCCTTGTAGCGCTCCTGCAGGCCGCGGATGCGTTCCAGCGCCGCCGCCATCCCCTCGCCGGTGCGGTAGATGCCCACGTCGTCCTGCATCACGTCCTGCATCTCCTCGCGCAGCTTGGCCGCCGGCTCGCCCTTCTGCACGCTGAGCAGCTTCGAGAACTGCTCCTCCGCGAACGCCGTCGGGTTCGCGGGCAGCGGCGGCAGCTCCGCCGTCTGGCAGAACTCCGCCATGGCGATCCCCGCGCGGCGCCCGAACACCACCAGGTCCAGCAGCGAGTTGGTGCCCAGGCGGTTGGCGCCGTGCACGCTGACGCACGCCACCTCGCCCGCGGCGTAGAAGCCCGGCAGCACCGCCGTACCGTCGCGCAGCACGCGGCAGTTGATGTCGGTCGGAATCCCGCCCATGGCGTAGTGCGCCGTGGGCTGAATCGGCATCGGCTCCTTGACCGGGTCGATCCCCAGGTACGTCCGGCAGAAGTCCGCGATGTCGGGCAGCTTCCCCTCGATCACCTCGGCGCCCAGGTGGGTGGCGTCCAGGTAGACCATCTTCTTGCCGTTGATCCCCCGCCCTTCCCGGATCTCTTTCGAAATCGCGCGCGAGACCACGTCGCGCGACGCCAGGTCCTTCATCGTCGGCGCGTAGCGCTCCATGAAGCGCTCGCCCAGGTCGTTGCGCAGGATGCCGCCTTCGCCGCGCACGCCCTCGGTGATCAGGATCCCCAGGCGGTAGATGCCCGTGGGGTGGAACTGGTAGAACTCCATGTCCTCCAGCGCCAAGCCGCGCCGGTAGGCGATGGCCACGCCGTCCCCCGTGTTGGCGTGCGCGTTCGACGTAATGGACCACACGCGCCCAAAGCCGCCGGTGGCGAACTCCACCGCCTTGGCGTGAAAGACGTGCAGGTCGCCGGTGGAAACCTCCCAGGCCACGCACCCGCAGCAGCGCCCGTCGTCGCTGATGATCAGGTCCACCACCTGGTACTCGTCGAAGAACTCCACCCCCTGCTTGATGCAGTTCTGGTAGAGCGTCTGCAGGATCATGTGCCCCGTGCGGTCCGCCGCGTAGCAGCTGCGGCGCACCGGCCCCTGCCCGAAGTGGTGCGTGTGACCGCCGAAGGGGCGCTGGGCGATCTTGCCGTCGACCGTGCGGCTGAACGGAAGCCCCATGTGCTCCAGCTCGATGATCACCGGCACCGCCTCTTCGCACATCACCTCGATGGCGTCCTGGTCGCCCAGGTAGTCCGACCCCTTTACGGTGTCGAACGCGTGCCACTCCGGGTGGTCTTCCTCGAGGTTCGCCAGCGCCGCGCAGACGCCGCCCTGGGCCGCGCCGGTGTGCGAGCGCGTGGGATACAGCTTGGAGATGACCGCCGTGCGCAGGCCGGGCGTGCGGGAGAGGTAGATGGCGCTCATCAGCCCCGCCCCGCCGCCGCCCACCACCAGCGCGTCGTACGTGTGCGTATGGATCATCGGCGCGATGCGGCGGCGAAGTCGTAGGTCAGCAGGGCAAAGATGCCCCAGGCCAGCGCCAGCAGGACGATGCCGTAGACGACGGCCTTGACCGCCTTGCGAGCGCCCGGCTTGCGGATGTAGTCCTCGATGCTGTAGCGGGCGCCGTTCAGCCCGTGCAGCATGGCGAACGTCGCCAGCGCGATGTTGTACAGGCGCCACAGCGGGTTGCTCCAGCGCTCCAGCACCAGGTCGGCGCTCAGGTGCTCCACGCCCACCAGCAGGTTCCACCACGTAAGGTGGTACAGGGTCATGAAGATGAGCAGCAGTCCGCTCACCCGCATGAACACCCAGCTGTACAGCTCGAACTTGCCCTTCTTCTGCATTACCGCGTCGGGCCGCTCGTACGCGGTGGGCCGCTGGTAGCCGCCCCCGCTTCGCGCCGCCCCGCGTCCGCTGGGGGTCTCGTCGACGACGGTGCTCATCGCGCGCCCTCCATGCTGACGGGCGCCACGGGCGCGTTCGCCGGGGCGGCCGCGCTCATCTCCACCGCCTGCCCGCGCTCGCGCATGCGGCGCTCGTGACGCTCCACGCCCGGCTCCGGACGAAGCCCGAAGAGCGGGGCCAGCATCAGCCAGGCGATGGGAAGGATGGCCACGGCGGTGATCCCCGCGGCCGCCCACGCCAGCCGGCGCTGGTGCGCCATGGCCAGCGGCCAGAAGTCCTGGATGATGATGCGCAGCCCGTTGAGGGCGTGGAAGATGACCGCGAAGAAGATGGCCAGCTCCGCCACCCGGAACAGCGGGCTGCGGTAGATTTCGAGGGTGTGGTCGTAGAACTCGGGGTTGTAGACCACGATGGCGGTGTCGGCCACGTGGATGATGAGGAACGCCAGGATGCCCAGCCCCGTCACGCGGTGCAGCATCCAGGTCCACATCCCCGCATTGCCCTTGTAGCGCAGCGCGTGGCCCAGCGACCGGGCCCGGAATTCGGAAGCCATATCAGCGGTACTCCTCGGTGTTAGGAACCAGGTGGGGCAGCGCGGTCCTCGCGGTGCCGTTGCAGGCTATTCCCTATTCCCTGTTCCCTATTCCCTGCCCGTCCGTACAACAAGCGCCGCGCCGCGTGCCCCTCGGGCTCGCGGCGCGGCGCCGGTCGCGCGAATCAGACCTTCGCGCCCAGAACCCGCATGGGCTCGCGGACGGCCTCGGCGCTCTTTTCCAGCGCGGCCCGCTCGTCGTCCGTCAGCGTGACCTCGATCACCTTTTCCAGCCCGGTGCGGCCCAGCTTGCAGGGCACGCCCAGGAACAGCCCGCTCATCCCGTACTCGCCCTGCAGCCACGCGGCGCAGGGGAGGATGCGCTTCTTGTCCTTGACGATCGCCTCGGCCATCTGCACCGCGCCCGACGAGGGGGCGTAGTAGGCGCTGCCGGTCTTGAGGTACTTCACGATCTCGGCGCCGCCGTTGCGGGCGCGGTCCACGATGGCGTCCAGCCGCTCGCGGTCGATGAGCTGCGTGACGGGGATGCCGCTGACGGTGGTGTAGCTGATCAGGGGCACCATGGTGTCGCCGTGGCCGCCCAGCACCATGGCCTGGATGTCCTCGACCGACACGTCGATGGCCTCGGCCAGGAACGAGCGGTAGCGCGCCGTGTCGAGCACGCCCGCCATCCCGATGACGCGCTCGCGGGGGAAGCCGGATGCGTCCATGGCCACCCAGCACATCACGTCCAGCGGGTTGCTGACCATGATGATGATGGCGTCGGGCGACACGCGGGCGATGTTCTCGCACACCTGGCGCACGATGCCGGCGTTGGTGTTCAGCAGGTCGTCGCGGCTCATCCCCGGCTTGCGGGCAATGCCGGCCGTGACGATGTAGATGCCGCTGCCGGCCGACTCTTCGTAGCCGTTGCTGCCCACCAGGCGGGTGTCGAAGCCCTCGACGGGCGCCGACTCCCACTGGTCCAGCCCCTTGCCCTGGGGAATGCCCTCGGCGATGTCGATGAGCACCACCGTGCGCGCCAGCTCCTTTTCGGCGACGCGCTGGGCGGCCGTGGCGCCCACGTTGCCCGCCCCAACCACCGTAATCTTGTCGATCATATCCCAGGCCGTGTGCGAGAGTTCTCGGGCCGCCGTGCACGCCGTTGCTGCCACTGCATTCTGGGGGCCGACGGTGGCGGCAACATACCGGCGGCGTCTCGCGGTGTCAACGTAGCATCGCGAGGATTTCTCGCGGCTGCTACGCACGTGAGAACCGCTGGTTCCGCCTCGTTTTCCCGCCCGTGGCCTCCGCCCGCGGAGCGAGGGCGTTCCGGCCCTCCCGCGCCTTCTGTTTCTCCCGGTTTCCCCGGCATTTCAGGCCTCTACAGCAAAGACGGGGGACGTGGCGCGGTGTGACACGCGTTCCGTGATCGTCATTACACCGCAACGGGATGGCGGAGCCCCATCGTAAATACGTGGAGGAGCGGCGGATCGGATCGCGGAAATCCGGGCGCGGATCGCCGGTTTCCGTGCGATGCGGCCGGGGGGCTCGGCGTGAGCAGACACGCGCGCCGGCGGACACTCTCCTGGGCAACCACGCGCGTCCGCCGGCACTCTCCCGGGGCCGCCGAGTCCGCGAAGGCGGACTTTGCGATTTTCCAGCGGCGAATTCATTCGCTCAGCGGGCGGACGGCACGTTGCCGGATTAGAATCGCAACCGGCACCATTCGCCTTGCCCGCGTGGATCATCCCCGCCACTCCGGCGGTAGAACGGGCCGCGAAAACGGCGGGAGCGGACGGTGGCGGCGGGATGATCGGCATCCTTGCCCATCCCGCATCCGGTGCGCACCTTCCCTTCCCCGCTGGTTCCGCCGGTTGTTTCTCTTCCATTCATCCCCGCCGACAATGGCCATTCGCGAAGGGCGCTGGGACTGTCCCGGCTGCGGGCACAAGGGCAACCGGGGTGGTTCGCTCACCTGCGGCGGCTGCGGCACGTCGCGGCCGTACGGCGTGCGCTTCTACCTCCCTTCCAACGAGCCGGCGGTCACGGACCCGGAGGAGCTGCGCCAGGCCAACGCCGGGCCGGACTGGATCTGCCGCCTGTGCGCGTCCAGCAACCGCGCCCTTCACGCGGAGTGCAGCCGCTGCGGCGCCCACCGCTCCCGCGACAGCCTCGTTCAGCCCGTCTACGACGATTGGGATCGCAGGCCGCGCGAGGAGCCGCGCGCGGCGGCACCCCCCGTCGCCGATCCGCCGCCCGCGGCGCCACTTGCCGGCTTCGGCGGCGCGAGCGGGGCTTCCACCGGCGATTCCCCCCAGTCCGCCGGCGCTCCCCGTCCCGCCGCGGACCCGCCGGCCAGCAGCGGGCCAGTCCGCTTCGACACGGCGAGGCTGACGGCCACCCGCGCCCGCGTGCCGGGCTGGCTCTGGACGTTCCTCGCGCTGCTGGTGGGCCTGCCGGCGCTCGTCTTCGCGGGGGTGCTGATCGCCCGGTGGGAGCCGGAGCGCATGGTGCCCGGCGAGATCGTCGAGACGTCGTGGGTGCGCCAGATCCCGGTGGAGGCGCTGGTGCCGTACGAGGACGGCGGATGGGCGCTCCCCGACAGCGCGGAGCTGATCGCGACGGAGCAGCGGGTGCAGCGCCAGGACAGCGTCGTGGAGCGGTACGAGCCGCGCGTGCGCACCCGTACCCGCAGCGGCGAGCCGTACAGCGCGGGGACCGAGCAGTACGTCTGCGGAAGCCGCGACATGGGGAACGGCTACTTCGAGGACCGGTACTGCACGCGCACCCGCTACGAGACGCCGGTCTACACGGAGTACGACACC
Organism: Longimicrobium sp.; assembly: GCF_036399255.1. Classification (GTDB taxonomy): domain Bacteria; phylum Gemmatimonadota; class Gemmatimonadetes; order Longimicrobiales; family Longimicrobiaceae; genus Longimicrobium. The sequence goes on along the minus strand of NZ_DASWNM010000099.1, from coordinate 17,424 downwards.
ACGCGCGTCCCCGTGTACCGCAAGGTCCCGGTGTACGCCACGTGGTACCGCTACCGCGCCCGCCGGTGGGCCGTCGTGCGGTACGCCGACACCGCCGGGGTCAACACCCTCCCCGTGTGGCCGGTGCTCACCCTTGCGCCCGGCGAGCGCCCGACCTGGCGGCATCACCGGCACTACGCGCGGGTCCGCGACATCCGGGGCGAGATGCGACAGGTGTACCTCCTGGACGCGGATTCGCTGCGACTCTTCCACCCGGGCGAGCGCGTCGCGCTCGGACGGCGGTACGCGCGGGAGTCGTACACCGTGTTCCCGCGCGACAGCCTCAAGGCGTGCCGCCGCTGGCACCAGGGCCGCGCCCGCCGTCCTCCCCCAACGGAGCTTGGCTGCTCGCCGCTCCCCGCCGAACGCCTCCCCCAGTGAACGGAGACCGCCGACCGATGCGCATCGTCCCCGCCTTCGTCCTCCTGCTCCTGGCCGCCTGCAGCGTGTCCGTGGAGCGCGGGCCTTCCCCGTCCGCCCCGTCCGAGGCGGAGCGGGTGGTGCAGGCGCAGGTGGACGCCTTCAACCGGCGCGACGTGGACGCGTTCATGGCCGGCTACGCGCCCGACGCCATCCACTGGGCGCATCCCGCCGACACGACGTTCGCCGGCGCCGCACGGATCCGCGCGCACTACACGGAGCTGTTCTCGGATCCGGACGCGTCGCGGCTGCACGCGACGGTGCGCAGCCGCATGGTCAAGGGCCGCTTCGTGATCGACGAGGAGTACATCGTGGGCCTTCCCGCGGACGACCCGCACGTGAGCGTGATCATCTACGAAGTGCGCGACGGGCTCATCCGCAACGTGTGGTTCATCGAGGACTGACATGAATCATCCTCATCCCGGGGCCGGGATGATGATTCCAGATCCTGAAAAAGAATGATCGTACAGAGGAACAGAGTCAGACAGAGGAAGCGAGCTGAAATCATCCTGGTCCCCTCTGTCTGACTCTGTTCCTCTGTACCCATCGAGGTGTTGTTTCCCGGACCTGACATGATGGGTCCAGGCTTGCTGATCGCGACCGATTGCTTCACCTTTTGTTTGCGCTGGTCGCGCATCCGCATCCCGCCACACTCCCTCCCCCGCTACATCCTGAATGGCCATTCGCGAAGGCCGCTGGGACTGCCCCAGCTGCGGCTCCACGGGCATCTACGGACGCCACGTGGAGTGCATGGGGTGCGGAAAGCCGCGCCCGGCCGGCATCCGCTTCTACCTGAGCGACGACGCCCCCGTGGTCACCGACGCCGCCCGGCTGCGCGAGGCCCGGGCCGGCGCGGACTGGGTGTGCGAGCACTGCGGCGCCAGCAGCCGCGCCACGGAAGACGACTGCGGCGGATGCGGCGCGGCGCGCGGCACCAGCCCGTCGCAGCGCGTCATCGACTACGACAACGACGACGTCCCGCGCTCCGGCGGCGCGTCCGCCTCGGGCACGGGCGCGCGGACGCTGGCGGACGCGGGTGGGCCCGGGGAGCCGGGCAAAAAGAAGCGGGGCGGAGGGTGCCTGGGATGCGGACTCCTGTTCCTGGTCCTGCCGGTGGTGATGTCAGCCATCGCCAGCCTGGCGGATCCGCCCGTGGGCGGCGAGGAGCTGAAGCCGGCGGTCGTGGAGAGCCGGCAGTGGGAGCGGACGGTGCTCGTGGAGCAGCGGCGCGTGGTGGATGGCGAGGGATGGGAGCTCCCCGACAGCGCGCAGGTGGTCCGCCAGCGCCGCCGGGTGCACCACAACGACGAGGAGGTGATCGGCTACCGCAGCGTCACGCGCGAGGTGCCGCGCACGGAGCGCGTGCGGGACGGCACGGAGACGCGCACCCGCGAGGTGAAGGAGCGGGTGCACACGGGGACGCGCGAGTACGTGTGCGGGCAGCGCGACCTGGGCAACGGGTACTTCGAGGACATCGAGTGCGAGGAGGACGTCTACGAGACGCGCACCCACACCGAAAGCTACGAAGTGCCGCGCTACCGCGACGTCACCACCTACGAGACGGTGACGGAGGACGTGCCCATCACCCGCCCCAAGCCCGTCTACCAGACGTACTACAGCTGGCGCGTGCCCCAGTGGAGCGTCGTCGACACCCTGCGCGCGGAGGGCGACACCACGCGGCCGGTGTGGCCCGACACCACCATTCGCCGCAACCGGCGCCTGGGACCAAAGACGGAGCGCTACACCCTGGTCCTGCGCGAGCCCGGCGGCGCGCGGCGCACGCTGGACCTGGGGATGCTGCAGTGGAGCGGCTGGCGCCCCGGCGAGCGCGTGGCTCTGCGCACCGGGGACGATGGCGCGCAGGTCCGGATCCTCCCCGCCGACAGCTTGGCCGCGTGCCGCCGCTGGCACCGCGACCGCAAGAAGCCGCCCGCCGACTCCCTGGGCTGCTCGCCCCCGCCACCGGAGCCGGCGTCGAAGTAGCGCGGAGTGTTGAAGAACGAGCCTGCCGCCTGACTTCCTGTCAGAGCGTTCAAGAATCAGCTTGCCCGCTTTGACTTCCTGAGGGAGGCGCCGCGCCTGACCCGCTGCTACGAAGAAGCCTGGCGCCGACTGAAGGACCCCGCCAGCAGAACGACGGGGCGGGTCCCGTGCCCTGATCTGGCCCCTGCGCCACCGAGACGAGGTCCTTCGGTCGCGCGCAATCTGTAGTGTGACTTCTGGGTAAACGTGATGCGCTCCCTCAGGAAGTCACCGCTTCGTTATGGATGTGAGATTTAGCAACACCCTCTCAGGGAATCAGGCGCTTGCGTCAAGAACTCTGAAACCTGAACACACTTTCATCACGACAGCATGGTGTGCGCGCGGCGGCACACGGGTTCTTGCTGATCTGCTACTTCAACCGCACTTTCTGTTTCCGCCGCTCCGATGACGGATGATGCTTGTCGCGATTCTCATCCGGTAACGTGCCGCCCGCCCGCTTGGAGCGAATGAATTCGCCGCGGGAAAATCGCAAAGTCCGCCTGCGCGGACTCGGCGGCCCGGCTCCATGCGGCGTCCCAGGCACCTGTGCGTCCGCAACCCGGCGATCACCGGATCAGATCCGCACCGGGCATCATCCATCCCTTGCTCGTCCCTCCCCCGCACGATCCGCCATGGCCATTCGCGAAGGCCGCTGGGACTGCCCCAGCTGCGGCTCCACGGCCATCTACGGCCGCCACGTCGATTGCCCCGGATGCGGCAAGCCGCGCCCGGCCGGCGTCCGCTTCTACCTCGCGGACGGCGAGCCGGCGATCGCCGACGCAGCGCAGATTGCGGAGGCAAAGGCGGGCGCGGACTGGATCTGCGAGCACTGCGCCGCCAGCACCCGCGCCGCGCAGGACACGTGCGGCGGGTGCGGCGCGCCGCGGGGCACCAGCCCCACGCAGTCCGTCGCTACGTATTCCCTGGGCCAGATTCCGCGCTCCGGCGATGCGCCTGCCGCGGCCTCGCCCACGGCCGCGGGCGGGTTCCGCCCCAGCTGGATCTGCAACCACTGCCCCACCACCAACGCGCCGGACGTCTGGGCCTGCACCGCGTGCGGCAAGGCGCGCGGCAGCGTTCCCCCGCGCCCCGAGCCCGGCGCCGAGCCCGCGCGGATGGCCGCCGCCGCCGTGGATGCGGACGACCCCGCCGTGGACGCCGACGATTCTACCAACGCACGTCCGGGCCGGGCGGGGATCCTGGCGGGCGTCGCCTTCACCGGCGTCCTGGTGCTGCTGGGCTTCATCGGGATCGCCAACCACGAGCCCGCGCCCGCGTACGACGACGGACCCCTCCCGGTGTACGAGGCGCCCCCCGCGGTGCAGCCGGCCGTGGTAGAGGCGATGCGGTGGCGGCGGGACGTGGCGGTGGAAGAGCGGCGGCTGGTGCCCGGCGCGGGCTGGGCGCTCCCCGACGGCGCGCTGGTGCTGTCCAGCGAGCGCCGCGGCCGCGGCCAGGAGCGCGTGGTGGAGCGCTACGTCACCACCACCTCCACCCGGTGGGTGACGGACCGCGTGGCCGACGGGTACGACACGCGCACGCGTGAGGTGAGCGAGCGGGTGCGGACCGGCACGCGCACCTACACCTGCGGGTCGCGCGACCTGGGCAACGGCTACTTCGAAGACGTGGAGTGCACCGAGCCCACGTACGAGACCCGCACGCGGACGGAAACGTACCAGGAGCCGCGATACCGCACCGAGCGGTGGCTGGACACCATCACCACCCAGGAGCCCGTCTACCGCACCGTTCCCGTCCACGGCACGTGGTACACCTGGAACATGCCCGTGTGGACGCCCCGCATCTACCGCGCGGAGGGCGACACCACGCCACCCGGATGGCCCGGGGTGGCGTTCGGCCCCGACCGGCGGCTGCGCTCGCGCTCCGAACAGTACTTCGTCACTCTCCGGCGACCGGACGGGACGTACGAAGACGAGATCGAGATCCCGCTCGAGCAGTGGAGCCGGTACCGCGTGGGCCAGCGGCTGGCGTTCCGCTGGGAGCAGGGCGAGCGCATCCTGCTTCCGCCCGACAGCCTTCCCGCGTGCATCAGCTGGCACGCCGGCCAGGGCACCGCCGCGCCCGACTCCCTCGGCTGCTCTCCCCGTCCCGGCTCCCCGCGGACCGACTCCGTCCAGCCGGATTCCGCGCCGCCCGATTCCATCCAGTAGCCTCACGTAAACGCGGAGGCGCAGAGAGAACCTCTTTCGCTCTCTCCGCGTCTCCGCGCCTCTGCGCGAGAGGGTGTTGCTGAACCGTCCACAGCGTTGACTTCCTGAGAGGGTGTTGCTAGAGCGGTTTGCAGGGCAGTCTGTAGTCGCCTGCCGGGCGCAAACCGTGGAAATTCGCGAGATCGACGCGGCCTATCGACTGCAAACCAGATCGCAAACCGCTCTAAACCTCAAATCCATGACGAAGCGGTGACTTCCTGAGGGAGCGCATCACGTTCAGCCAGAAGTCACACTACAGATAGCGCGCGACCGAAGGACCTCGTCTCGGTGGCGCATGGCTCAGATCAGGGCACGGGACCAGCCCCGTCGTTCTGCTGGCGAGGTCCTTCGGTCGGCGCGAAGGTGAAGTGTACAAGTGAGTTGCGGGGCGGCGCCTCCCTCAGGAAGTCAATCACGCCGGGAGGTTTGGCAACACCCTCTGAGGGAGGCGCCGCTCCGCAGACTGCTTTCACGCAAAGAGTTGGTGCCGACCGAAGGACCTCGTCTGCCTGACCAGGGGACTTGAACGGCTCCCGGTGGGTGGGCCTCGCGCGACCCGGCAAAGATCCTTCGGTCGCGCGCAAGCTCCTGTGGTCATTATGGTTACGGACGTGCGCTCCCTCAGGATGACACTGTGCCCCCAGGATCGGGTGAGGTTTGGCGACACCCCCTGAGGCCATCGTTTGCGGTTCGGGGTCAGCTGGACGTGAGCAGCCCCGTCTGCCGCAGCGCCTCGTACAGCGAGATGCCGACGGCGGTGGAGAGGTTCAGCGAGCGCGCGGTCTTCGCCATGGGAATGCGCAGGCACCGCTCGGGCGCGGACGCCAGCAGCGGCTCCGGCAGCCCGCGAGACTCCGGGCCAAACAGCAGCACGTCGCCGGGCGCGAACTCCGCGTCCCAGATCGTCTGCTGCGCCTTGGTGGTCAGCATCCACACCCGCTGCGCCGCGGCGGCCGCCTCGAAGTCTTCCCACGCCACGTGGCGCCGCATGTCCACCTCCTGCCAGTAGTCCATCACCGCGCGCTTGGCCTTGGGATGCGCGAACGAGAATCCCAGGCGCCCGATCAGGTGCAGCGGCGAACCCGTGGCCCCGCACAGGCGCGCCACGCCCCCCGCGTTCCCCGGGATCTCCGGTTCCAGAAGCGCTACGTGGATCGGTTGATGACGGTCGTCCATCGGTATGGTTCGGCTGCGTTGGGTTGGGTGGAGGGCGGGCGCGACCCGACCGGCGACATCAGTGTATGATCGGGCGGCAGGCGTTGTGCTGCAATCGGCGCGGCGCCCATCGCGATGGAGAACCGCACGCGAAGCTGGCCTCGCGGTGCGGTTCGGATTTTTACTTTTCGTCTGGATGACGCAGATGCCGGAACCGATTCCGTTCTCCGTGCTGGACCTGGCCCCCATCGTGGAGGGCGGCAGCGCCGGGCAGGCGCTGCGCAACTCGCTGGACCTTGCCCAGCACGCCGAGCGCTGGGGCTACCACCGCTTCTGGCTGGCCGAGCACCACAACATGCCCGGCGTGGCCAGCGCCGCCACCTCCGTCCTCATCGGCCACGTGGCGGCGGGGACCCGCACCATCCGCGTAGGGGCGGGCGGCATCATGCTTCCCAACCACGCCCCGCTGATGGTGGCCGAGCAGTTCGGCACGCTGGAGGCGCTGTTCCCCGGCCGCATCGACCTGGGGCTGGGGCGCGCGCCCGGCAGCGACCAGGTCACCGCCCGCGCCCTGCGCCGCACCATTCCCACCGGCCCCATGGACACCTTTCCGCAGGAGGTGCAGGAGCTGATGGGGTACTTCCGCGAGCCGGAGCCCGGCCAGCTGGTGCGGGCCGTCCCCGGCGCGGGGGCCCACGTGCCCATCTGGATCCTGGGCTCCAGCCTGTTCGGCGCACACCTGGCCGCCGCGCTGGGGCTGCCGTACGCCTTTGCCTCGCACTTCGCGCCGGGGATGATGATGCAGGCCATCGAGGTGTACCGCGAGCGCTTCGAGCCGTCGGAGCAGCTGGACCGGCCGTACGTCATGCTGGGCTTCAACGTCTTCGCGGCGGATACGGACGACGAGGCGCGGCGGCTGATGACCTCCATGCAGCAGGCGTTCGTGAACCTGCGCAAGGGCCGCCCCACCCCGCTGCAGCCCCCCGTGGACGATTTCGAGAGCCAGCTGCAGCCCTTCGAGCGCGCCATGCTGGACGAGGTGCTCTCGTGCACCGCCGCCGGCTCGCCCGAGACGGTGCGCGCGGGCCTGGAGTCGTTCATCGCCCGCACCGGCGCCGACGAGCTGATGATCACGTCGCAGATCTACGACCACGCCGCCCGCCTGCGCTCGTACCAGATCACCGCCGACGCCCGCGCCGCCCTCGCGCCCGCCGCATCCGCCGTGTGACCGGCTGACGGGCAGAGACACAGAGAAGGGCTCACACGGAGGATAAGAACTCCGTATCCCTCGTGCCCTCCGTGTGATACAGGATCCTGAAAAAGAATAATCGTACAGAGGAACAGAGTCAGACAGAGGAAACGAGATCATGCTTCCACTCGCTTTCTCTGTTTGACTCTGTTCCTCTGTACCCCAAAGGTGTTGTTTTCCGGATCTGGTATGATGATGGGGATAAGTTTTCAGGATCCCGCGGCTACGGCTGGCGCGCGAACGCGACGTTGAACGTCCGCGGCGTCGACGCGTCGAATCCCGTGACGCGCCCGGCCGCATCCCTCCGGAACACCACCAGCACGTAGCCGTCCGAGAACGCGTCGCCGCCCGCGTGGCGCAGCTCCGTCGTGTCCCGCGGCAGCGCGGCCGTCAGCGTGCTCTCCCCCGCCGACAGCCGCCACTCCGTCCCCAGCTCCGCGCTGCGATACGTTCCCGCGAAATCCGCCAGCGCCGGCTTTGGCTCGGCGGGGTCCGGGGTCTCGAAGACCAGCGCCGCGGCCACGCCGTGCGCGTACTCCTCCAGCCGCATCCCGCCGTCCGGCCGCATCCGGAACACGATCTCGGCCGGCTGGCCGCGCAGGCGAAAGCGGTCCGGCGCCACCGGCACCAGCTCGTACCACGTGGCCACGTGGCGCACCGCGAACCGCCCGTCGCGCCACTGCACGAAGCGCGGCTGCTTCCCGCCAAGACTCACGTAGAATCCGAAGTACCGCGCCGCCGCCGCCGAGTCGATCCGCGCCTCGGGCTGCACCGCGTGCCCGGCGGCCGCAAAGGCGGGCGCCAGGAACAGGTCCGCCACGCGCTCCGTAAGCCCGCCCGGCTCCGCGTTGCGCACGTTGCACGTGGTGAGGAACGAGATGCGCTGCTCCGGAAACCGCCACCACTGCGCGCGGAACCCGTACGACTGCCCGCCGTGCCAGTCCCGCCGCACGCCGCGGTACGGCTCGCGGTGCAATCCGAACGAATAGGTGGATACTGAACCGCCGTTCATCCGCGGCGAATCGCGCAAAACCGCCTGCACCGCCGCCCCGCCGATCGTCGGCGCGTAGAAGTGGCGGTCCCACTTCGCCAGGTCCGCGGGCGTGGTTCGCAGTCCGAAGTCGCCGGACCCGGGCTCCGCGGGCGGCATCTGGTGCGCCCAGCCGGTGTCGGCGCGAACGTAGGCGTGCGCCATCTCCGCCGCCTGCGCGCTGTCGGCCGGCAGCCGCGTGTTCTCCATCCCCAGCGGCTGAAAGATGCGATCGTGCAGGAACGCCGCGAGCGGCTGCCCCGACACGCGCTCCACCACCCATCCCAGCAGGTGAAAGCCGCTGTTGGAGTATTCGTATCGATTCCCCGGCCTGAAGCTGAGCCCGCCCGCGCGCAGCAGCAGCGCCTCGGGCGATTGGCCGTTGGCCGCCAGCGACGGAAGCTCCGTGTACTCGCGCAGCCCGCTGGCGTGGTTCAGCAGGTGGCGCAGGGTCACGGTGTGCGGATACCGCGGCAGCTCGGGGACGTGCTTGCGGATGTCGTCGTCCAGCGAGAGCCGCCCCTCCGCCGCCAGCATGGCGATGGCGTACGCCGTGAACTGCTTGGTCAGCGACCCGCCGTCGATGACTGTCGTCGGGGAAAGCGCCTCTCCCGTCTCCCGGTTCACCACCCCGTACGCGCGAGAGAGCACTACGTCCCCCGCCCGCATTACCGTCAGCACGCACCCCGGCGCCCCCGGCGCGCTGAACGCCGCGAAAACGGAGTCGATCCGCGCCACGGGCGGGATGTCGATGGCAGCCGCGGATTCCATCGGCGCCGTGTCGCCGGCCGGCAGCGGCGCCGCACACCCCGCGCAAAGCGAAAGCAGGAGCACGGCGCGAGCGAGCCGGCGCGTAATCGGCATCATGTTCCGGAGAATCGGGGGTTGTGGCGTCAGCACGAAAACCCGCTTCGGGCAAGCGCCACGCCATGCACCCGCAGGCAGGCAGGTCGATGGGGATCCCACAGATGTAATGGATGGTCCCGGGACACATGCCGACGAGCGCCCCAATCAACGATGATTATTGCACGAAGAAAAAGGTCGGATTAACATTGTCCGCCTGCCACTGGAGCTCGCGTGTGCGAACTGGTGCGCATCGACCGCCCGCCGATCCCGAACGAGGAGTATCCGATGTCGCACAACAAGCTGAGGCTGGACGTCAACGCGTTGCGCGTGGAGTCCTTCAACACCGCCGATAACGCGGCTAACCGTGGAACCGTTGTCGGTCACGGCGCCTGCGACCCAGCGCGCCCGTGCACCAATGGCTCCAGCTGCGTGTTTCCGACGACCAGTTGTGGTGAAACGGAAACCTACGGCGAGCAGACCTGCTGGTGCGCCTACCCCAGGACGGACTGGCGCGTCTGCTGCGACAGCGAAGGCTGCTCGGCCGTAGCGGCCTGCTGACCTCGCCCCCACCGGGTGGCGGAACGACAGAGAGAGCGGCGTCAGGCCTCCGGGCCTGCCGCCGCTTTACGATCGGTCCAGGACCTGCCTGTGGACCGTCCTGTCCCCCACCTGCGACAGGGCGCGGCCCTGCTGGACGAAGCGTAAAGCAGCGCCCCACGCCCCTCTTGCAACCTCACGTTTATCGCCTAGAATTCCGTCGCGCGGATGAACGGCCCGCGTCCCTCAACCCACACCAGGAGATCGAACGATGCGGAAGGTAAAGCTGAACCTCGAGAAGCTGCAGGTGGAGTCGTTCTCGGCCAGCCAGGAGCCGGAGAAGCAGGGCACGGTGGTGGGCCACGCATCGGCCGTGCGCGACGGCTGCGTGTATCCCACGGCCGTGTACCACAGCTGCGAGCCCACGGAAACGTACGGCGAGTTCACCTGCTACTGTCTGTATCCCAACACCGACGCGCGCATGTGCTGCACCGAGGAGCGCTGCTCCGGCGGCGGGATGTGCTGAGCGCCGCATTCCGTGCCGGATAGCAAGCGGCCCCGCCGGATTTCCGGCGGGGCCGCTTCGATTGCCGCAATGACTGGATGATCCTCCGGTTGCGGACGCGCAGGTGCATGAGACGCCGCACACGGCCGGACCGCCGAGTCCGCGCAGGCGGACTTTGCGAACTTCCCGCGGCGAATTCATTCGCTCCGCGGGCGGATCCGCACGATGCCGATCGGAACCGGACCCCCATTCGCATCGGCGCAACCCAACGGCGCCTTGCCCTAGCCGCCCACCTGCGACAGCGCGCGCAGTCCGCCGGAGCCGGTGTCGGTGCCCTGCACCAGCCAGTGGCGCTCGGGCTTGATGGTCAGCGTGTGGCGGATGAGCGGCTCCAGCGGCTCGCCGCGGCGCAGCGGGTCGCGCAGGTTGGTCTGGACGTGGCCGAACAGGCAGGGGCGCAGCTGGCCGTCCGCCGTAAGGCGCATGCGGTTGCAGCGCTCGCAGTAGTTGTGGCTCATGGGGGTGATGACGCCCACCGTCCCCGCCGCGCCGGGAAAGGCGAAGTAGCGCGCCGGCCCGTTCCCCGCCGGCCCGCGCACCGCCTGCAGGTCGCCGATCCGCCCGACGTTCTCGAGGATCTCGTCCGCGGAGACGAACTCGTCGGCGCTGACGCCCAGGTTGTCGCCCGTGGGCATCACCTCGATGAAGCGCACGTGCCAGGGCCGCTCGCGGGTGATGGCCGCGAAGTCCGCCACCTCGTCGTCGTTGCGGCCGCGCATCACCACGCAGTTCACCTTGATGGGCGCGAACCCCGCCCGCTCCGCCGCCGCCAGCCCGCGAAAGATCGCCTCCGCCGAGCCCGTGCGCCGCGAGATGGCGTCGATGCGCTCCGGCCGCAGCGAATCCAGCGACACGTTCACCCGGTCCACCCCCGCCGCGCGCAGTTCGTCCGCGTGCTCCTCCAGCAGCACCGCGTTGGTGGAAAGCGACACGTCCTCGATCTGCGGCACGGCGCGGATCATCCGCACCAGCGCGGGCAGGTCGCGGCGCACCAGCGGCTCGCCGCCCGTGATGCGCACCTTGCGCAGCCCCACGCCCGCCATCGTCCGCACGACCTGCGCGATCTCCTCGTACGACAGGATCTCGTCGCGGCGCAGCCAGGGCAGCCCTTCTTCGGGCATGCAGTAGACGCAGCGCAGGTTGCACTTGTCGGTGACGGAGATGCGCAGGTACTCGATGCGCCGCCCGAACCCGTCGGCCATGGGCCCCGCCTGCGGCACCGGACGCGCCGGCGCCACGGGAATGCCGCCCAGCTGCACCAGCGTGGTCATCGCGCCGCCTCCGCCACGGGGGAGAATCCGGGGACCCACTCCGTCTGCCCGTCCACGTATCCCTCGCGCTTCCACACCGGCACGCGCTGCTTCAGCTGCTCGATCACGTAGCGCGACGCCTCGTACGCCTCGGCACGGTGCGGCGAAGCCACCGCGATGGCCACGCTCGCCTCGCCGATCTCCAGCCGCCCCACCCGGTGCACCACGTGGATGGCCCCCGTCCCGAACCGCTCCCGCGCCTCGTCGGCGATGCGCAGCATCTCGCGCTGCGCCATGGGCCCGTAAGCGCTGTACTCCAGCTGGCTTACCGCGCGCCCGTCGTTCTCCTGGCGCACCACGCCCCAGAACAGCAGCGCCGCGCCGTCCGCGGGGGTCAGCGCGCCGCCCAGCATCCGCGCCGGGTCGATGGGGTCCGTGGTGACGAGCGCCAGGTTGCCGTCCACGGTCAGCCGCCCGCCACGGGGGGAATGAACGCCACCTCGTCGCCGTCCGCCAGCAGGGTCGCCAGGGGCGCGTAGTCCATGTTCACCGCCACCACCGGCTTTTCGGGAAGGCGCGAGAATCCCCCGCCCCGCGCGCGCAGGCTGCCCACCAGGTCCGCCACGCGGGCGCCGGACGGCAGCTCCACCGCCAGCTCGTCGTGGCCGGCAAGGTCGCGGTACGTGGCGAAGAAGAGGGAGCGGATGATCAAGGCAGTGCGTGAGTGCGTGAGTGCGTGAGTGCGTGAGTGCGTGAGTGCCCGATTCCTGGAGATCTTTACGACATCCGGAGGATCTCACCCCGTTGCGGACGCGCAGGTGCCTGGAACGCCGCACACCCCCGTGCCGCCGAGTCCGCGAAGGCGGACTTTGCGATTTTCCAGCGGCGAATTCATTCGCTCCCGCAGGCGGACGTGCATCGATCCCGCGGAACCGCCGCATCCCCCGTTGCGGACGCACAGGTGCCTGGAGCGCCGTACACCCCGTGCCGCCGAGTCCGCGAAGGCGGACTTCGTGCCGTTCCAGCGGCGAATTCATTCGCTCCCGCGGGCGGACGCGCATCGATCCCTGGGGACCACACCGCACCGCATCCCCTGCGGGCGGGCGCGGATCGGCCTCGGGATCGCCCCGCCTGCCCCGCACGTCGTTTCCGTGGATGAAGATAACGGCAACCCGCGCAGGGCGGATACACCACCGCCCCGCGCGGGTTCGGGCGGGGCGGCGGATGGGGCTCAGCCCGCGCCGGAGCTGCCGGCGCCGGGATGGTTCTGGCGCACCTCCTCGGGCGGGGCGAGCGTGCTCAGGAACTGAGAGAGCTCGTGGTGCAGCCGGCTGGTGCTGCCGCGCACCAGCGTCCTGCCGTCCTGCGTCCCCGTGCCGATGGTCAGGTCGCCCGCCTCCGTGGCCAGCTTGATGTGGTGGTCGCTGGAATCCTCGTCGAACGCGCCGTAGGGCGTAAGCCGCAGCGTAAAGAACTCGCGGGCGCGCTGGATCACTTCGGGCGCCGGCACGTCGGTGAGCACTTCCTGGATGAGCATCTCGGTCTCCGTGTTGGGCTGGTGTCGCGCCGACGGTCGGCAGGATGGGTGCCAGACGCGTGCGGGACCGACGCACCACATCCGTCTAGCGCCAACACAGGAGATGAACATCCGCCCTCGGGACGGGGTAGCTCGTTGCATCACCCCCTGCACCCGAACCGATCAGCCGCCGCGCGTCAATCGCCTAAAGATAAGCACAAAGAGATCTATACCGAAGAGAATCGGGACAAAATGTCCCCTTTTGTTTCGTGAAAGGTTTGGCTATACTTTATGCGAACGGCAGCACCGGACTGGATACGGTCCTGAGGAAGCACCCCCGCCCCACGAACGTGGGACGCGGGAGGATCATGACAAACGAGCGGCCCACGATGGCCTCCAACCGGCACAGCGGCCGGTTCGGGGCCGTTTTTCGTCGCCAGATAAGGAGGTACCCGTGATGACAAGCCAACCCGTTCCGCCCCCGCCGGAGGAGCCCGCCAACGGCCGGCTGCTGCGGCTGTCGGCCAGCTGCCCCCGCTGCGGGTCCCGTCCCGCGGTCCGCGTGGCGCCCGGGGTGGTGCAGGCCCTGGCCGCGCACGCCCCCGACGCGCGCCTGGCCACCTACCAGTGCCAGCGGCGCCGCTGCGGCGCCATCTTCGACCTCGTAGCCCGCGCCTTTCAGCAGGCGTCCTGAAGTCCCCGGGTTGACGGAACAGCCGTTTCCCGCTAGCCTGGAGGGAGACGGAAGAGAGAACGAGGTCCGCACAGGCCCCTCGCCCGGCACAGCGCCGGCGGAGGGGCCTTTTTCGTTCGCCGCACCCCTCCGGCTCCGCCTGCCCTTCGCCGGGCACGGGCGCCCGCAATCGCCCGCGCCGCGGAACCATCGACACCGGCCACACCCAGCGGCCACCCCGGCACAGCGTCCGGGGGGCCTGTTCCGCGTGTCCGCGCGGATGCCAGACCCCGACAATCGCCGGCGTGCGCCTGCCGCCGCCGGAGCAGATCCCCGCCCAACGTGCGGGCACGTAAAAGGAGGAACGATGGTCATCCTGTATCAATCCACCGAGGCCGCGGTCCCGGGCGGGGAGGTGCTCCCCGGCGGACCCGACGCCACGATCGAGACGGTGGGGCTGGCGCTGCTGGCCTACGGGCTGGTGCAGCTGCTTTCGCGGGTGCTGGACAAGGTGCTCACCGCACGCGCCGCCGAGTCGTCCGCCCCCGCCGCACCCGCGGGCGGCGGCTTTCGGGACGAGGACCGGCGCCGGCTGGAGAAGGCGTTCCAGATGCTGACGGCGGACCGGGAACGGCTGCAGCGCATGGGCGAAACCGTGGCCGAAATCCAGGAGCAGACGCGCTGGCTGGCCGAGCTGCGCGGCCGCAGCGACCCGGCCGACGGCCAGCCGCTGATGAACTGCCGCGCCCGCGCCATGGTGGAGCAGCTGAACGTGCAGCAGCGGCTGGTGGGGCAGGCGCTGGACGAGCTGCGCGGCCTGAACCGGCAGAACGAGACCATGCTCCGCAAGCTGCGCGCGGTCTGGCGCCGGCTGAGCCGGTGGCGGTCGGGGGGAGGAGGGACGTGAAGTGCGGGAGTGCGGGAGTGCGGGAGTGCGGGAGTGCGGGAGTGCGGGAGTGCGGGAGTGCGATCATGTGATGCTGTCCGGCCCCCTTGATCTGTCATTCCGAAGGAGGTGCCGCACGGCACCGTACCCCACCCAGAAGCCTGGCGCCGACTGAGGAATCTACCGTCGGAATTCTGGTGGTCCGCCGCCAAACCTCCTGAGCGTCGGCAACACAGGCGACGGATTCGGACGGTTCCAGCAGGGCGAAATCGAGTGGCGGCCTGACCGATCAGCCCACCGGAACGGGCCGCTTCCGCACGGGTGCCAATCAGTCGCGTCGGCTGTAACCCTTTGCAGAAAGCACACTTGGCACCGATACGCGGGGGTTGACGGGCGGAGGGAAGCTGAATATCGTTCGATCACGCCGCCGAGACGTGGAGCGACAATGCGGCGGCGACAGACACGAAAAGATCCGGGACCATCCAGGCCCCCGCCGGCAGAACGCCGGACGGGGGCCTTTTTGTGTCCCGCGATGGAGACGGTTCGAGAGCTGGCCAGCCAGGCCACGCCGGCAGAGCGACCGGCCGCGAGCCCCGCCGCACATCCGCGGAGGGGCGCCATGCACCCTGGCGGGAAAGCGACCGATGGCAAAGGCACACACCCTCGTCGACAACTTCAACGACAACGCGCAGGACACCGCAAGGTGGCTCAGCTCCACCGGCGACCGGCTGAGCGAGGTGAACGAGCGGGTGGAGATCCGCCCGATCGGAAACACGGCGCAGGCGTTCTACAACTACCGGTCGCTCACGACCTACGACCTGACCGACTCGGAATTCCGCATCGAGCTGGTCCGCGCGCCCTTCGGCATCTACGGGGCCGGCGCGTACCTGCAGGCTACGCTGGGGAGCGGCGACCGCGTGCAGTTCCAGGTGACCGGAGGAAACCTGAACGCCGACATCGTCATCTCCAACACCACCACCAAGCTCGCCCGCATCCCCTACGACCCGGTGGCGCACCGCTGGCTGCGCATCCGCGAGGCGTTCGGGACGGTGTACTGGGAGGTGTCCGCGGACGGCACGGTTTGGCACGTGGTCGCCAGCCGCTCTCCGCATCCCATCACCCTGACGGCCGTCTACGCGCTGTTCGGCGGCGGCACGCTGGTGGCCGTGCCGGCGCCGGGCGTGGTGGTGTTCGACAACTTCAACGTGCAGGACACCGGGCGCGCCCGGCGGCTGGACGAGCGGCGGCTGTCCGCGCGCGACGTCCGCGTGCAGGCGGCGCAGCTGGCGGCGGAGCGCAACCACGAGGAGCACGCCAACAACAACGACGAGGTGAACTACCCGGACCTGCCGTTCATCGGCAGCTACTCCAAGAGCCTGCGCCACAATGCGGTGGGCGACCCGGAGCCCATCTCGTACGGCACCATGCTGCGCGCGCTGGAAAGCCGCGACCCGGCCGACTTCGACGAGATCATCCTGGCTTCGTCCACGGCCCTCAAGTTCACCAACCCGCAGGCCGGCCTGGCCTTCGACCTGGAGGGGCCCGATGCGCAGGCGTACACGCTGCCCCCCGCGCCGCGCTTCGACAGCGCCGTCGCGGCGCACGAGATGGGCGAGCTGTACTGGATGGCCGTCGCGCGCGACATCCACTTCGCCGACTACACCGCCACCACGCCCCCGGCCGACATCACGGCGGCCATCGGCTCGCTGAACAACGAGTTCCCGCAGTTCGGCGGCACCACGCCGGTGACGGGCAAGAACCTGTTCCGCGGCGTGTACCCGGGCGAGCAGATCGGGCCGTACGTGAGCCAGTTCCTGCTCAAGGGGAACAACGACCCGCGCAGGCCCGACGGGCTGGGGCGCGACGCCAACGAGGGCTTCATCTCCTACGGCGCGCGCGTGATCGACCAGCGGCTGATCCCCGCCGCCGCCGGCACCGACTACCTCAAGACCCACGCGGAGTGGCTGGCCGCGCAGAACGGGGTGGACGAGCGCGGCGACGACGTGTTCGACACCACGCGCCGCTTCATCCGCAACCTGCGCGACGGCGCCACGTTCGTGCACTTCGACCAGGTGATCGACGCGTTCTACAACGCCGCGTGGATCCTGATGTCGGAGCCCACGGGGAACCAGCTCACCTTCCAGGCGGGGATTACGGGCCGGCCGCAGATCGACCAGGAGTTCCAGAACGACCAGGGGAACCCGTACAACCCGCCGGGCACGCCGGGCGACTCGCGGACGCAGGCCGGCTTCGCCACCTTCGGACCCATCCACCTGCTGCAGGTGCTCAGCGAGGTGGTGGGCCGGGCGCTGCGGGCGACCTGGTGGCAGAAGTGGGGGGTGCACCGCCGCCTGCGCCCGGAGGAGTACGGGGGCCGCGTGGACAACCTGCTCGCCGGCAGGGGCGACTACCCGCTGCACTTCAGCATCACGGACTCCATGCTGACCGGCGCGCTGGCGCCGTACTTCGGCAACCTGGGCGAACGCTTCCCGCAGTCGTACCTGCTGCCGCAGGCGTACCCCGAGGGCGCGCCCACGCACCCGGCGTACGGGGCGGGCCACGCGACCGGCGCGGGCGCCTGCGCCACCATCCTCAAGGCGTTCTTCGACGAGAGCACGACCATCGAGAACCCGGTGGTGGCCAACTCGCTCGGCACGGCGCTGGTCTCGTACGTGGCGCCGGCCGGCGAGCCGGCGATGAACGTGGGCGGCGAGCTGAACAAGCTGGCGGGCAACATCGCCCTCTTCCGCAACGCGGCGGGCGTGCACTGGCGCTCGGACTACACCGAGTCGCTGCCCTTCGGCGAGGCCATCGCCATCGGGCTGCTGCAGGAGATGTCGCTGGGCTTCAACGAGGACGACGCCTTTTTCGAGCTGACCAAGTTCGATGGCCAGAAGATCCGCATCTTCGACGGCAAGGTGGAGCCGGTGATCGTCTGATCGCAGGATGACGGCGCGGCGGCGCACCCCTGCGCCGCCGCGGCAGGATGAGCGCAATCGATCAATCCGGGACCCAACGAGGCCCCCGCC
>NZ_DASWNM010000098.1:0-27244 GCF_036399255.1 Longimicrobium sp. | reverse complement strand
CGGCACGCTCCCGGCGGCGGGCTTCACGGCCACGGCGGTCGCCAGCGGCGTGCTGACCCGCACGGGCGGGGCGGCGCAGACGGGCACGGCGGGCGCGGTGCTGCTGGACTCGCTGGAGGTGCGCTTCACCACCCCCACCGGGGCGCCGATCCAGGGCGCGGTGATCCAGTGGACCGGTCCCGGCGTGCTGGCGCCCGCCACCTCCACCACCGGCGCGGACGGCTACGCGCGCACCGCGTGGCGCCTGCCCACCACGCCGGGCACCTACCAGGCGACGGCAAACCTCTCCGGCGCGCCGGAGAGGTTTGCCTTCACCGCCACCGCGAGCGCCGGCGCACCCGCGGCGATCGCAAAGCTGAGCGGCGACGCGCAGACCGGGGCGCCCGGCGTCGCGCTGGCGGATTCGCTGGCGGTGCGGGTGACGGACGCGCACGGCAACCCGGTCCCCGGCGCCGCGGTCACCTTCGCGGCGGCGGGCGGCGGCTCCGTCTCGCCCGGGACCGTGACGACCGGCGCGGACGGCATCGCGCGGACGCGGTGGACGCTGGGCACCCACGTGGGGCTGGCGCAGACCGTCTCCGCCGCGGTGACGGGGCTGCCGTCGGCCGGCTTCACCGCCACGTCCACGGGCTCGGGCGTGCTGACCCGCGTGAGCGGCAACGCGCAGGCCGACACCATCGGCGCGTTCCTGGCCGACTCGCTGGTCGTGCGGTTCACCACCGCAGCCGGACAGCCCATCCAGGGCGCCACGGTCCAGTGGAGCCACACCGGCCCCGGCGGCTCGGTGCTGCCCCGCACCTCCATTACCCGGGCGGACGGAACGGTGCGCGCGCAGTGGAAGCTGGCCAGCCAGCCGGGAACGCAGGCGGCGGTGGCGGCGGTGGCGGGACAGGCCGGCTCCGCGGCCTTTACCGCACTGGCGCGTCCCGTCGCTCCCCACTCCCTGGCCGTCACCATCACCCCGCTGGATGCGCTGATCAACACCGTCCGCACCGTGCGCGTGCAGGCAAAGGACCGGTACGGCAACCCCACGCCAAACGTGACGGTGCAGTGGGCGGTGGTGTGCGGCGGGCCCATGAGCCCGGCGTCGTCGCAGACGGACGCGAACGGGTACGCGACCACCCAGTGGACGGTCAACGCCTTCTGCGCGGGCGGGGCCACCCCGGGACCGCGGGGAACGGCGACCGTGGCGGGGGTTCCCAGCCTGCCGTTCGGCGCCCTGGTCCACGTCGGCAACCCGGCCAGCGTGCGGGCGAATCCCCCGGAGGTGACGGTCGCGCCCGGCGCGCAGTTCACGCTGTCGTACCGGCTGTACGACGCCGCCGGCGTGTACGTCGACCCGGCGAGCGGCGATTGCCACTACACCTGCTATTACGGCTACACCTGGACCCTCCGCGACCCGGCCGTCGCGCAGATCGCGGAAATCCGCGACGAGGACATTCCCTTTCCGCGGGTGGAGGCCGTGGGCGAAGGCACCACCTGGGCCATCGTCCAGGGGCGGGCGGGCCTGGACTCGGCGCGGATCGTGGTGACCAGCGCCGGAACCACCGCCGCCGCCCGCTCATCCATCCCGCCGCGCGCTCCCGCCGCCGCCGGAAGCTCCACCCGCACCGCGCCAGCCGTCAGGCCGCGCGGACGCAACGACTGACGCGCGGTGGATGGACGCGAAAAGGCCCTCCCCCGGACTCCGGGAGAGGGCCTTTTTCGGATGGCGACCGCACGGAGCGCCGGCTGCTCTGCGCGTCCCGTGGGCAGGACGCCCGGTGGATCAGCAACAGCGTCGGCGATCGCGAACCACCGGTTCAAAAGATCAGCGGACTTCCCTCCAGCACCCATGCGCCGCCACTTCGTACGAACGTGCAGGCGAACGTCGACTTTCCTCGCGACGCCCCCCGCATGGTGCCCGTGAAGTCGCCCATGATCGTGACCTTTCCTTCCGAGCGCAGGATCATCTCCGACGCGGGCGAATCGAACGTGGCGCCGTCCGGGTCGGTCGTCTGGCGCCGCACGGCGTTCCTGCACTCGTTCTTCAGGCGGGTCGTCTCGGGGTCGGTCCCCGCCGCGACCGCCGCGCTGTCCCTTGCCGCCTGCGTGAGCGGCCGTCCCCCGCAGCCGGCAATCACACGCTGGAATCCACTGGCGACCGCGCGCGCGACGCCCTCTTCCTGGTAGTTGAAGTAGAACTCGGCGGCAGCGATCTCGCGGGAGGAAGACTGCCCATAGCGCACCATGCTGCGGCGAATCGTCGCCGCGGGAGCGCCCGTGCTCGAGCGGAGCTTGACCATCCAGGTTTCCCCCGTTGGCCACTTCGACACCTCCGCATCGGGCGCCAGCTGCCCCAGGGGGATCGTGTAGGCGTCGTGGTAGACCTCGGTGCCAAGGGTGTCCTGATTGATGACGCCCAGAGAGCACGGTCCCGATGGCGTCACCGTGGCGTGATAACGAGACACGCCGAGGGACGGGACCTCGCGCGTAAAGGTGGGGTGCTGATTCATCAGGGCGGCGAGGTCGGTCAGGCTGCCCTGGCCCATCGCTCGCGTTGGAACGGCGAGGACGGCGGCCGTGAGGACGGCAACTGCATGGATGCGCAGAAACATGAAGGGTCGCTCTCCTGGGTGGGGTTCCGGGTTGCGGGATGATTGCAGGCGATTCGGTCTACATTCGGCGCACCGACTCACCGCGGAGGCCGAGGGATCCAGGAACGGAGGTTCCTTCCGCTCCAGGATGGGCAGACCACGGGCGCGGGATGCGTGGGGATTCGTAAAGTACATGATTCCGAATCATGCCCGTTGGGGCCTGATTCAGCAACGTGCCGTTCGCCCGCGGGAGCGAATGAATTCGCCGCTGGAAAGTCGCAAAGTCCGCCTTCGCGGACTCGGCGGCCCGGCAGCATGCGGCGTCCCCCGCACCGGTGCGTCCGCAGCCGCCGCGCGGTTCACTCACGCACTCACGCACTCACGCACTCACGCACTTCCCTACTCCCACTCGATCGTCGCCGGCGGCTTGGACGAGATGTCGTAGCACACGCGGTTGATGCCGTTCACCTCGTTGATGATGCGCGTGGAGATGCGCGCCAGCACGTCGTGGGGGAACGGGTACCAGTCCGCCGTCATCCCGTCGCGGCTGGTGACGGCGCGCAGGGCGCAGACGTTCTCGTACGTCCGCTCGTCCCCCATCACCCCCACGCTGCGCACGGGAAGCAGGACCGCGAACGCCTGCCAGATGTCGTCGTACAGCCCCGCCGAGCGGATCTCTTCCAGGTAGATGGCGTCGGCCTGGCGCAGGATGGCCAGCTCGCGCTCGTCCACCGCGCCCAGCACGCGGATGGCCAGGCCGGGGCCGGGAAACGGATGCCGGCCCACCATCTCTTCCGGCAGCCCCAGCTCGCGCCCCACCTGCCGCACCTCGTCCTTGAACAGCTCGCGCAGCGGCTCGATGAGGGCGAACCGCATCTCCTCCTTCAACCCGCCCACGTTGTGGTGCGTCTTGATGGTGGCGGAGGGCCCCTTTACCGACAGCGACTCGATCACGTCCGGGTACAGCGTCCCCTGCACCAGGAACTTCGCGTCGCCGCCGATGCGGTCCGACGCCTCTTCGAACACGTCGATGAAGGTGTTGCCGATGATCTTGCGCTTCTTCTCGGGGTCCTCGACGCCCCGCAGCCGCTCCAGGAAGAGCGCGGAGGCGTCCACCACCTCCAGGCGGATTCCCAGGTGCGCGCGGAAGGTGCGCTCCACCGACTCGCGCTCGCCCTGCCGCAGCAGCCCCGTGTCCACGAAGATGCAGGTGAGCTGGTCGCCGATGGCGCGGTGCACCAGCGACGCCGCCACCGACGAGTCCACCCCGCCGCTGAGCCCGCAGATCACCTGGTCCGTGCCCGCCGTGGCGCGGATCTTCTCGATCTCCGTCTCGATGTACGAACCCGCCGTCCAGGTGGGCTCGCACCCGCAGACGCGAAAGACGAAGTTGCCGATCATGTCGGCGCCGCGGACGGTGTGCGCCACCTCCACGTGAAACTGCACGCCGTAGATGGGCCGGTCGTCCGACGCGAACGCCGCCCAGGGCAGCCCTTCGGTGCTGGCGAGCAGCCGGTACCCCGGCGGCGGCTGCACCACGTGGTCGCCGTGGCTCATCCACACCTGCGTCCGCTCGCCGGGGCTGAACCCGTCGAAGATCCCCGTGGGCTCCTCGATGGTGACGTGGGCGCGGCCGTACTCGCGCTTCCCCCGCTCCACCACCCCGCCCTCCAGGTGGGTGATGAGCTGCATGCCGTAGCACACCCCCAGCACGGGAATGCCCATCCGCAGCAGCTCCGGGTCGGCCGTGGGCACGTCGTCGCCGTAGACGGAGGACGGGCCGCCGGAGAGGATGATCCCCCTGGGCGCCCACTCGCGCACCCACTCCGGCGAGCGGGTGGGCGGCTGGATCTCGCAGTAGACCCGCTCTTCGCGAATGCGCCGCGCGATGAGCTGCGTGAACTGCGAGCCGTAGTCGATGATCAGGATGCGATTGGAATCCACGGTCGTTGGAACGCCTTCCCGGAGCTGGAGGTTAGACGCGGCAAGATACGGCCTGCACCCGGGCGAGGCAAAACGTACCCGCCGGGGGAAAACGGGCTGGTGCGTCCCTCCAGGAAAAGGTATCCTGTTGTGGATCACTTTTGAGACACCGGTTGGCACAAACGGAAATTCATGATGAACAGGCCCTTCCCCGCGGTTCTCCTCCTCGCGCTCCTTTCCTGGGCCCACCCCGCGCCGGCCGCCGCGCAGCAGCCCTACGCGCCCCGCCTGGACCGCATCAGCCTGTGGGGAACCGGGTTCGGGCCCGACGGGTCCGTCACCACCTGGCTGTACGTGCAGGGGGCCAACCTGGACCCCGCGGGCGAGGTGCTCATCGACGGCCAGGTGCAGGCTTCCATCCCCCACCAGACGCTGGAGAACGACCTGCTGGGCGTGGACCCCGCCACCCTGGGCTACCCCATCCTCCACTACCTGGCGATGGTGGTGGCGCCCGGACGCCGGCGGGCGGGAGCCACGCTGCAGGTGCAGCTGCGCAACCCGGACGGGCGGACCAGCGCGGTGAAGCCGTTCCGGCTGCCGGACGACGAGGCCACGCTGGACAGCGACGGCGACGACCTCTACGACGCGTGGGAGCTGCGGGGCTACGACGCGGACGGCGACCAGGTGGTGGACGTGGACCTGCCCGCCCTGGGCGCCCACCCGTACCGGCCGGACGTGCTGCTGGAGGTGGACCTGATGGACAGCCTGCGGCACCCGCCCGGCGCCGAGGTCTTCGGCGTGGTCCAGGCGGCGTTCCAGTCGGCCCCCATCCTGAACCCGCAGGGCGGCAACGGCATCCACCTGTACGTCGACGCGGGCGGCCGGGTGCCGTTCTCCCCGTTTCTGGGGATGTACCGGCAGGACAACCCGGCGTCGGGGGTGCGCAACTTCTACCTCCTCAAGGCGGACCACTTCGACGACCGGGTGCGGGGACGCCTGTTCCACTACTGCATCTGGGCCAGGGCGCTCGCCGAAGGAGGGAGCGGCATCAGCGACGTCCACGTGAACGCCGAAGGCACGGACTTCGACGGCCCGGGCGACGACTGCATCGTGGGGCTGGACCGGTTCGAGAAGCCGTACAACTCGGTGCGCAACCGCGCCGCGACGCTGATGCACGAGCTGGGGCACAACCTGCAGCAGCGGCACGGGGGCGAGACCGTCTTTCAGTACACGCCCAACTACAACAGCGTGATGAGCTACAGCTGGCAGCTGCGGACGGGGTACGATTCCATGAACCGCTACGCGCTGCCGGTGTGCACGCCGTTCTTCTACGGACAGGCGAACGCCGTCGAGCTGGGCGGCGGCCTTCCCCCCGGCGCGGGCAACTACATCGACTACTCCGAGGGAATGGGGCGCGACCTGGTGGAGGGGGAGCTGAACGAGATCGAAGGGGTGTGCAACGGCAACTCGGCGGACTTCGACCTCGACACGCGCATCCGTACCCGCGCCGCCGTCGACCTGAACCAGGACAAGGACACCGGCGACCGCCTGTCCGACTTCCCCAACTGGTTCCAGCTGGTGTTCAGCGGGCCGCGGCAGAACGGAATGCTGAGCGCCCCGCCAACCGCGCCGGCCGCCGCGCCCGGCCCCGCCACGGGAGAACCCCGATGAAAGGGGTGCGCCTGCACCGGTTCCTCGCGGCGGCCGCGGTGCTCGCGGCCGCGTCCCCGGCGGCCGCCCAGCCCACGCCGGACGCGGGGGAGCGCCCGGCCGCCTCGCTGGACGAGATCCTTGCCCGTGCCGCGGACGAGGCCATGCGCGCCCGGTGGAGGGCGCTCGCCCAGTCCGGGCAGCTGCCGCCGCTGCGTACGCTGACCCTGCGCGCGGAGCCGCGCACGCGCCGCGTGCGCGTGCTGGCGCAGGCCCGGGCGCCGCAGCCGGGCGTGGCCCCGGTGCAGCAGCCCGGCCAGCTGGACCTGGTGCTGGGGCAGGGGCTGGACCGCTACACGGGAGAGATGTCGGTGAACAGCGTGAAGGACGGACGCGTCAGCGGGCGCCTGGAGGAAAGCAGCGCGTCCGTCGACATCCGGTTCGACCTTCCCGGCCCGCAGCAGCAGCTGGACCTGGACGCGCGCGAAACGGTGGCGAGCACGCTGCGCAACGAGGTGGTGGGCGTGTCGCACCGCGAAGAGGTGGCGCTGGCCGACGAGGACGGAACGCTGCTCCTGTACGTCTCCGAGGGATCGCCCACGCCGTACCGCCGCGAGTTCAAGGACCTTCCGCTGACGGTGCAGCAGCTGCCGCCCGGGCCCGGCGGCGAGTCTTCTCTGCACGTCCGGTTCGGGAGCCGGCAGTTCGTCCTGGCGCCGGGCGAGCGGCGGGGGGTGGAGCACGAGGGCGAGGCGTACCAGGTCTACGTCGGCGCCACCAGCTACACGCCCCCCGAGCAGCGCCTGCTGGTAGAGGCGGAGCCGTTCTACGTCCGGCTGATGGTGTTCCGCAAGGACGGCCCGGCGCACTGAGGGCGGAACGGTTTCACCGGGTGCGTTTCGCCCCGGCGCACCCAAACCGCGGCACCCTTCCTGCGTCGCAGATTTTCCGGCGAAATGGGAACATCTGTCTGCCCCCGGGGCCGCCTTCCGGCGCCGCCTTTCCGGCCGACCCGCGCTCCATCTTCAGCCGCCGCACACCGCAGGGAAGGTGCACCGCTCCGGGTGCACCCGCAGTCCGCAGTCTTCAGATTTCTGGTGCTCTCATGCAGTCCCCGGGCCGCCGCTGGATCGTCCCCGCCCTCGTCTGCGCGCTGATCGCGGGCGCCGCCTGCATGGACCTGGGACGCGAGGCGGAGCGAGAGCTCAAGCTGGCGTCTTCCCTGGTGTCCGAACCATCCCCGGCCCGGGACGCCGCGGAGCCGCCGGCGCCCCCCGCGCCCCGCCCGCGCGACGCGGCGCCGCCCATCATCCGCGGCATCTACGTAAGCTCGTACGCCATCGGCAACCCGGCCAAGCGCGCGGCGCTGCTGGCGCTGGCCGACAGCACCGAGATCAACACCTTCGTGGTGGACGTCAAGGACGAGGACGGCGTCCGCTTTCCCAGCACGGTGGCCGTCGCCCGCGAGGCCGCGCACGAGCGCAGCATTCCCGTGCGCGACCTGAAGGCCGTGGTCGACACGCTGCGGGCGCACGGCATCCATGCCATCGCCCGCGTCGTCGTCTTCAAGGACCCGCGGCTGTCGCGGCTCAAGCCCGAGTGGAGCATCCGCAACCCGGACGGCTCGGTGTGGCACGACAGGCAGGGGCTCAGCTGGGTGAGCCCGTGGGACCGCGACGTGTGGGAGATGAACGTCGCCGTGGCCGAAGAGGCGGTGCGCGCGGGGTTCCGCGAGGTGCAGTTCGACTACGTGCGCTTTCCCGAGCAGTACCGCAGCCTGCCCACGCAGGTGCACCCCGAGGCCGACTCGACGGGCAACCGCACCGACGCCATCGCCGGGTTCCTGGCGGCGGCGCGCGCGCGGCTGCACCCGCTGGGCGCCACGGTGACGGCCGACGTGTTCGGGCTGTCGATGAACGAGTCGCGCGACGTGGGGATCGGGCAGCAGTGGGAGCGCATCAGCGCCGTGACCGACGCGGTGCTGCCGATGGTGTATCCCTCGCACTACTTTCCCACGCACCTTGCGGGGATCCGCCGTCCCAACCGCCAGCCGTACGAGACGGTGCGCGCGTCGGTGGGGATGGGGGTGCTGCGCAACGACCGCCTGCGCGCGGCGGGGGTGGAGCCGGCGCGCATCGTTCCCTGGATCCAGGCGTTCACGGCCACGTGGAACGACCGCGGCTTTCCGTATCGTGCGGAGCAGGCCCGCGACCAGATCCGCGCGCTGTACGACCTGGGGATCGAGGACTGGATCTTCTGGCACCCCGGCAGCAACTACGCGCAGATCGCCGGCGCCTTTGCCCGCGAGACCGCGCCCGAAGCCCGCGCCGCCTCCGTGCCGGCCGCGGTGACCGCCACGGTGGACCGCCTGGACCGCGAGGGCGCCGCCGCGGAACGCGAGCGGCTGTCCGCGGGGAAGTAGCGCGTCTCATCCACCGCAACGACGAACGCCTCCGGCACCGTGCCGGAGGCGTTCTTTCGTTGCGGTGGGTACAACGGAAGCAAGGGTTTCCCACACCCGGAGCCTTGGGGGAATGCCCTTACATCCAAGATGTCGAGATAGGCGGGGCTCATATCAGACCATCCTTGTCAATACGATTTGTGATGCTTAGATCATAATTTTACGATGTTCCGTCAATGCGTCCGGTTTCCTCAGGAGGGAAAATGGAAGTAGATACGGTAGTCTCCGGTAGCCCATTCTTTATCGGCAGTCAATCTGAGTGGTTCTGGGCTATGGCTCAAGCGATAATCGTCGCGTTGAGCTTACTATTCATTGGGCAACAGATACGGCTGCAGAGTCATGCTAACGTGCTGACCGCTCTGGCAGGCATACAGCATCAGTGGACGTCCCCAGAGTTGGTTTACGCCCGTGGCCTCACCTGCGCACATTGGAAGGATCAAGGACCCTTCTTCGAAAATGCGGAAGAAACTGTTTGTACTTTCTTCGAAAACCTAGGTCTCTACGTCGAGAAACAGGTCGTCAGCCAAGAAATTGCGTGGGAACTATATAGCTACTATGTGGAACACTACTGGGCCATGCTAGAGCGTGAGATTCGAGACATCCGCAAGGAGAACGAAGATCCCACCCTCTACTGTCATTTTCAGCGGCTGAACGCTATACTCCGCGACTATGGATTGAGACGGGGCGTGGTCCCAGGCGATTTTTCCCCTGCGCGGATAACCCGTTTCAGAGACTATGAGTTGAAGCGAGTAGCTGAGTTTCGGGAATTTCAAAGTACCTTGTCGCGATCATAATCGTATACTGTTCTGGCCAGTGCGCATGGCGCGAGAACGAAACGCGAGCGGCTGGCCGCGGGGAAGTAGCGCGTCTCCATCCGCCGCAAACAACGAACGCCTCGGCACGGCGCCGGAGGCGTTCTTTCGTTGCGCTGGATCGGTTTCCGAAGGCGTTGGCGAAGCTCCGCGGCCTGCCCCACCCCGAACTGTCATTCCGAGGGAGCGCCACCCAGGACCCTGCCCTGCCGTGATGCCTGCGCGCGACCGAGGAATCTACTCTCCGTCTCCTCGTGGCCTGCCGCGACGCCCCGGACCGGCCCTGTCTGGCTGTTTCGCCGCCGCACGTATGGAGCGGGCTGCCGCGTCCACTCTCGAGGAGGCCGACAGTAGATTCCTCGGCCCTGCAACCCGCGGCGCGAGCGTCCGACGACGGTGCGGCCGGGCCTCGGAATGACAATCCTGCTTTCATCCAGCAGCGTGCGGGGCCTTACTCAGCGGCAGCTGAGGACGCCCGTGGCCGTGGTGAAGCGAACCGGCAGGCCCGAGCGCGCCACGCGCACCACGTCCGTGGGCGTGGTGATGGCCTGCGTGGTGACGCAGCGGCTGCCGGGCGAGGTTTCCACCACCCGCACCGTCAGGCTGCCCTCGTGCACCGCCGCCGCCTGCACGCGGATGGAGTACCCGCCGTTGGGACGCGTGCCCATGGCGGCCACCACCACCACTTCCCGCGAAAAGTCCACGGCGGGCAGCGGCGGCACGGGGTGCTGGTTGTTCCACAGGCGGCTCCAGACCTGCGCCCACTCTTCCGCATCCTCCACCACGATCCGCGCAGACTGCTCGAACCCGGAGTAGTAGGATGGATATCGTTCGCCCACCGGGGTGACGGCGACCGCCTGCCCGGGAAGGTCGACCAGCGGCAGTCCACCGGCGGGCGACTCCGCGCAGGCGGCGAGCGCGGCAAGCATCAGGGGAATCAGGCGAGTCGTTCTCATCTTCGGTTGCATCCGTACGGGTTTTTTGACCTGCCTCCGCAGCTACAAGCGTACAACCGCGTTCATCCGTGACACCAGGGCTACGTCGAGGCGCGCCTTCCACGCCAGCGTTGGCATGTGTTTATTGCGCATGCGGCAAAGGGCTTGCATAATATCAGAACTTCTGACATTCTGAAGGAGCGGTACATGGGAGATTCGATCAGAGTGGGCCAGCGGGGCACGGTGGTCCTGCCCGCGCAGCTTCGGCGCCAGTTCGGAATGGAGGAAGGAGCCATGATCATTGCGGAAGCAGTCGACGACGGGATCCTGCTGCGGCCGGCGGTGGTGCTGCCGGTGGAGCGCTACAGCGATGCGCGAAAGGCGGAGTTCCTGCTGAACAACGCCATCGGCCCTGATGAATATGTCTGGGCCGTGGGAGAAGTGCGGCGGATGGGGCTGGATCCTGACGCCATTCCGCACGAGCGGCCCCTCGCCTGACGCGTGCACGTCCTGTTTCTGGACGCCAACGTGCTCTTCTCCGCCGCGTACAGCGCCCAGTCCCGCCTGCGAGAGCTGTGGACGCTGCCGGAGACGCAGCTGGTGACGTCGGAGTACGCGCTGGAGGAGGCCCGCCGCAACCTGGGCGGAGCCGGCCCCCGGCGGCGCCTGGAGGAGCTTGCGGACGGGGTGCGGGTGATCAGCGAAAGCGGCTCGTGGGCGCTGCCGCCGGACGTCGCCCTCCCCCAAAAAGACCGGCCGATCCTCTCGGCCGCCATCGTCAGCGGCGCCACGCACCTGATCACCGGCGACCAAACGCACTTCGGCCCGTGGTACGAAAAGCAGATCGGCGGCGTCTTCATCCTCCGCCCCGCCGCCTACCTGCAGCTACGCGCGGACGAAGACACCTCCGCGTGAAAACGGGAGCCGCACGCGCGGCTCCCGTTCTTCGTTCATGGGCACCTGAGCAGGATGACGCTGCGGCCTGCTACGGCGCGGCCAGCTCCACCACGCGGCCGCGGGCGAGGTCGGCGGCGGTGAGGTCGATGGGCGGGCCGCTCCCCACGCGCACCCGCACGCGCGCGACGGTGGCCGGCAGCAGCACGCGGTAGCTGGCGGTGGAGGCGGCGGTGTTCAGGATGCGGATTCCGCTCTCCGACACCAGCGGCGTCTCCGTCGCGCCGCCCACCACCTCGGCGGAGCCCTCGGAACCCTCCGCGCGCCCCAGCGTCAGCCTCCCCGACGCCTGCCCGGCGCCGACGTCCAGCACGAAGCGGCCGGGCGCGGGCGTAAAGAACACGGTGGACCCGCTCGCCGGCGCCTCCGCGGCGGGCGCCGCCGCCGGTGCAGCGGGCGGCGGAGTGGGCGCGGACGGCTCGTCCGCGCCGCCGAACGCATCGCGCACCTGGCCCCACGCGGCATCCAGCCGGTCCAGCGCCCACGCGCGCAGCGGCGCCACGGTGGCAAAGGGGACGATGACGACCAGCGCGACCACCGCCGCGCGCGCCCAGGCGGAGTGCGTCCAGCCGGTGCGGCGGAGGGAGGGCGCGGCGGTGATCGGCGTGACGCGCGCCGGCTCGGGAAGGCGCGGATAGACGAAGTCGTCCGGCAGCTGCACGTCGGCCAGCAGGCGCGAAAAGCCCGACGCGCGCCGGCGCAGCACCTGCAGCCGCTGGGCGCAGTCGTCGCAGCGGGCCACGTGCACCAGGCGCACGTCGCGCTCCATGGGGGTGAGCTCGTCGTCCACCAGGGCCAGCAGGTCGCTGTCGTCCAGGTGCACGGGCCCGGCGGCGGGGTTGCTCACACGTCCTCCCTGTCCAGCTCCAGCCGCCCGGCCAGCTTGCCCAGCGCGCGGCTGATCAGCGCGCCCACCGAGCCCGTGGTGGTGCCCACGGCCTCGGCGATCTCCTTCTGCGCGAATCCTTCTCCCCTCATCAGCAGGGCCATCCGTTCCTTTTCCGAAAGCGTGAGCAGCGCCTCCTGCACCACGTCGCGCCGCAGGGCGCGCTGCAGCGCCTCGTCGGGCGCGGGGGGCGGGTCGGCGTGGGGGGCGCGGCCGGGCGCGCGCATCAGCAGCATGCGCCGGCGGGTGGCCGTGCGCGACGACTCGTTGGCCAGGTTGGTGGCCACCTTGAACAGCCACGCGCGCGGGTTCTCGGCGCTGCGCGGGGGCTGCTGCATCAGCCGCACGAACGCCTCCTGCGCCGCGTCCGCCGCCCGGTCCGCATCGCCCGTAAAGCGGAACAGGTAGCGCGAGAGGGTGCGGTAGTTTTCTTCGTAGAGGCGCGCGACGTCCATCCCTAGAACCGCACGCGAAAGCCGACGAGGGGAAGCCGGGGAAGCCCGGGCTCGAACTGGTCCGTCACGCGGTCCTGCGGCTGGCACCCGGGGCCGATCTGCGCGCACGACCCGCTGCCGCTGTAGCGCGCGGGATTGTCGCGCCCCAGCACGTTGCGCAGCTGCAGGTAGGCGTTCAGGTCCCACCCGCGAAAGCGGCGCGTCCAGTCCACCAGCAGGTCCACCCCCAGGTACTCCGGGGTGCGCTCCGCGCCGGGGTCGCCGGTGCGCACGTCCTCAGCCGGGTCGCCGCCCTCGTCCCCGATCTGCTCCGAGAAGCGCCGGGTGAACGACGCGCCGCTGGCGGCGGTGAGCGCCGCGCCCACGCGCAGGCCGGGGCGCGCGCGCACCATCGTGGTGGCGTCCAGCGTGTGGCGGCGGTCCTCGGGCGCGGGCCAGCGGTAGCCGTCCGCCCGCAGCTCCGACCGCGCCAGCGTGTAGCCGGCGGACACCGTCCACCGCCCCACCAGCCGCCGCAGGGAAAGCTCCATCCCCGCCGCGTCGTTGCGCGAGGCGGAGAACAGCGCCTCCCCCGCCGCCGTTCCGGGCTCCGGCCGGGGGACCGCCACCCCGGCGGAGCGGCGGGCGTACACGTCCAGGTCCGCGATCCACCCGTCCCCGAACCACGCCTCCACGCCGGCCGTGGCCACGTCGGAGCGGATGGCGGGCACCTGCTCGCCCGCCAGCAGCCAGAGGTGGCTGGCCTGAAAGGCGCGGATCTCCAGCCCGCCCGCCTGCAGCGCCTGCGTGTACTGCCAGCTTCGCCCCACGCCGGCGGAAAGCGAGACGTCGCCGCCCAGCTGCACGCGCCCGGTCAGCCGCGGCGCCAGGCGCACGGGTCCGCCGCCGCGCACCGCCTCGCCGCCCTCCACGCGGAGCCCCGCCAGCAGCGTCGTCCGCCCGTCCGGGTTCCAGCGCCGCTCCGCCCAGGCGGCGCCCATCGCCAGGGAGCGCGCGGGGGAAAAGAGCGGCCGGTCCTCCGCGCGCGGGTTGGGCACGGGCGCGGCGCCGCGATAGCCGGCGGCAAGCCGCGACAGCTCCCATCCCCCGCTCCACCCGCCGCGCGGCTCCACCTCGCCCGCCAGGGCCAGGTGCGCCACGCGGTTGCGGCTGGCGCGGGCGGGAAGGCCCGCCTCGTAGTCCGGGCGCGGCAGGTCGCGGACGTCCGCGGCGTACCGGCTGACGGAGACGGTGTGGCGCGTGCGCCATCCACCCAGCGGCGCGGAGAGCGTGACGCGCCCGGCCGTGTTCCCCCACGACGCCGCGATCCGCTCCACGACCCCCGGCACCTCGTCCCGCACGTGGTCGCGCTCCACCAGCCCGCTGGCCTCCAGCGCCGCGGACTCGCCCAGGCGCAGGTCCGCGCGTGCGGCCACGTCCCAGAAGGCGTAGGGGATGTAGAGGTCGTCGTCGTTCGTGGCGCGGGCGATGCCGGCGCTCAGCGCGTCCAGGTAGGTGCGGCGCCCGGCCACCATCCACCCCGCGCGCCCGTCCCTCACCCGCTGGTCCAGCGCCAGCCCCGCGCCCACGACGGAAAGGTCGGCGAGCCCGTTCACCCGCCCCTCGCCCGTGGCGCGGCGGGTGCGCAGGTCCAGCACGCCCGCCGCCGCGCCGCCCAGCGCGGTGGGAAGCACGCCCGGGTGCAGCCACGCCGCGCCCACCGCGCCCGGGCTGACCCCGCTGAACGCGCCCACGCCATGCAGCGGGTTGAACAGCGGCACCCCGTCGAAGAACACGCGCGTCTGGTCCCACGGCGCGCCGCGGGTCCACAGCTCGGCCGTGTAGTCGTCGCGCGTGGACACGCCGGGAATGCGCTGCAGCGCGCGAAAGACGTCCGGCTCGCCCAGCGTCACCGCCTCCAGCACGTCCGCCTGGGTGAGCGCGTGCACGTCGGTGGGCACGTACTCGCGCAGCCGCAGCCGCTCCGCCGCCAGCCGCGCCGCATCCGCCGCCTGCTGCCCTGCTTCATCCACCTCGCGCCGCGCGAACGGCTGCGGTGCGTCGCCCTGCGCCCGTACGGGGGCCAGCGCGATGGCCTGCACGGTCAGGCTTACCGACACGCGCGAGTCCGCCGAGCCGCGCAGCTCCACGCCCAGCGTGCTGCTTCGATAGCCCACGCGCGTCACGTGCAGCCGATAGCGCCCGGCAGGAAGCCCCGTGAAGCGGTAGCCCCCGTCCTCGCCCGAGACCGCCACCCGCGCGCCGGGGATGAACGCCGCGTCGCCGTCCGGCAGGGCGCCGGCGCCCTCCGCCAGCAGCACCACGCGGGCGCCGGGGATGGGCTGCGCGCGCTGCGCATCCAGGATCGACCCGGAGATCGTCCCCTCCCCCGTCTGCGCGGCGGCGGGGATCGCAATCAGCAGCGCGAGCGCCGCCATCCATCGAACGATTGTCAGGTACCAGACCGGCCGGGACACCGCATTCTCCTTCTGCACCGCGGCGGCACCCTGCCCCGCTTCATCCATGGGATGCGCGAGCCGCCCCGTTTCTGTCACCCCTCGCGCGCGGAGAAGCGAAAAGCGTGCGGGACAGGGCTCCGTAACGGATGGGCCACGCAGGGAATAGGGAACAGGGAATAGGGAATAGCCGGCAACAGCGGGCCGGATGCCGCTACTGCCAGCCCAGGTTCGGTAAGCAAGGATCTGCGCAGCAGGTGGGGGAACTCACACGGAGTCAACGGAGTCAACGGAGTCAACGGAGTCAACGGAGTTTGGGGATGGAGGTTGGCCGCTGGATTCCGGGTGCGTGGAGAGTGCTTTCGGGGGTGGATGACAGAAACGGATGGCGTCGCGCATCCCATGGTTGTGAGCGCCGGGCGACGGGCTGACAGAAACCGAAGTCGTTGTGCATCACATGGTTGCGGGGGCGATGAACGAGACTGTTCGCCCCGCCGGAAACGACCCGAGTTCGCCTTGGCGGCAGGTCCGCCTGATCCATTCCATGCAGGAGAGCAGACCGATGCAGATGATTCGTACGATCGTGGGCGCCACCCTTGCCGCGGCGGCGCTGGCCGCCTCCCCCGCCGCCGCGCAGACGGCGGAGCAGGGCGCCACGGTGACCGTGCAGGGCGGCGGATTCAGCTACAGCCGCGAGGGCGGCGACCTGATCCCCATGGGCGCGGTGCGCGTGGACTGGCCCGTCTCGCGCTACCTGCGCGCCGAGGTCGGCAGCTCGTACGCCCGCCCCGGCACCACGATGACGCGTCCCATCGCCCAGGGCGTGCAGGAGGCCTACCAGACGCACAGCAGCCTGGCCACCGCCACGGTGGGCCTGCAGGCGCAGCTGCCCACGCGCCTCGCCACCCCGTACGTCGGCATCGCGACGGGGCTGTTCGGCCGGCTGGATCCGGACGGCGGCGACCGCTTCATCCGTCCCACGCAGGAAGTGATGGCGGGCCTGCGGGTGCCGGTGCGCGGCGGCATTGGCCTGCGCGGCGAGCTGCGCTACCGCATGGACCAGCACCAGGACGGTGTCACCGGGTCGAACATGGAGCACACGCTGGGCGTCACCATCAAGCTGTAAACCCATCTCCCCCGAAGACACCTCATACCAGATCCCGAAAAAGATCAATCGTACAGAGGAACAGAGTCAGACAGAGAAAAGCGAGCTGAAATATCATCTTGGCTCCTCTGTCTGACTCTGTTCCTCTGTACCCATAAAGGTGTTGTTTTTCCGGATTCGGTATCACACGGAGGCCTGGGGACGAGCACGAGAAAACGCCGTTGACTCCGTTGACTCCGTGTGAGGCTATTCTGGCGAAGCATGCATAACGACAAGAGGCGGCCCCGAAACACCGGGGGCCGCCTCTCCTCGCTTTCCATCGACCGAAAGCAACCTACAAATCCATCTCCGCCGCGACAAGGTCGTCCACCGTCTCGCGGCGGCGGACGAGGGTGGCCTCGTCGCCGCTCACCATCACCTCGGCCGGACGGGGGCGCTGGTTGTACTGGCTGGACATGCTGAAGCCGTACGCGCCCACCGTCATGATGGCCAGCAGCTCGCCGGGCTTGGGCAGCTCCATCTCGCGGTCCAGCGCAAGGAAGTCGCCCGTCTCGCAGATCGGCCCCACCACGTCCACGCGCACCCGCTCGCGCCCGGGCGCCTGCACCGGCTCCACCGCGTGCCAGCCGCTGTAGTGGCTGGGGCGGATCAGGTCGTTCATCCCCGCGTCGGTGATCACGAAGCGCTTGCCGCCGCCCTCCTTTACGTACAGCACGCGCGTCAGCAGCACGCCCGACTCGCCCACCAGGAAGCGCCCGGGCTCCACCACCAGCTTGAGCCCCGTCTCGGCCACCGCCGGCACGATCTCCGCCGCCCACTCGGCCGCGCTGATCCGCGCCCCGCCCTCGTAGCTGATCCCCAGCCCGCCGCCCAGGTCCAGGAACTCCAGGTCCACCTCGGCCTGGCGAAGGTCGTGGGCCAGGTCCAGCACGTACTCCAGCGCGTCGCGAAAGGGCGCCACGTCAAGGATCTGCGAGCCGATGTGCACGTCGATGCCGCGCAGCCGGATCCCCGGCATGCGGGCCGCGATGTTGTACAGCGCCCGCGCCCGCGCCGCCGCGATGCCGAACTTGGTGGCCGCGTGGCCGGTGCGGGTGTACGCGTGCGGCGTGGGCGTGTCGATGTCGGGGTTCACCCGCAGGGCCACCGGCGCCCGCGTCCCCATGGCGCACGCCAGGTCGCTCAGGGCGCACAGCTCGCCCTCGCTTTCCACGTTGAAGGCGTAGATGCCCGCGCGCAGCCCCGCCGCCAGCTCGTGCACCGTCTTGCCCACCCCGCTGAAGACGATGCGCTCCGCGGGAATGCCCGCCATCAGCGCCCGGTGCAGCTCGCCGCCCGAGACGATGTCGCAGCCGGCGCCCAGCTCCGCCAGCGTGCGCAGGACGCCCAGGTTGCCGTTGGCCTTGACCGAGTAGGCGATCAGGTGCGGCACCGGCGCCAGCGCGTCGTCCAGCTCGCGGTAGCGCTCGCGGATGGCGCCCTGGCTGTACACGTACAGCGGCGTGCCCCACCGGGCCACCAGCTCCGGCAGCGGCACGCCCTCGCAATGCATGATCCCGCCGACGCGCGGAAACGCGTCCGTCGTTCCCGCCACAGCAGCCGTATCCTCCAACCCGTCCTCCCTGCGTGTTGTAGATGGGGTCCCGCCCCGAATCGCGCACGATCCGAGCCGCACGCCTTGATCATTGACGCGCGGCTGCTACCGATGCAGTGTACTGGCTCTTGCATCCACCCGAAAGCCGTCCGGCTTCCGGCCCGCCGACCCCGCACCCGCGGAGGACCTCCATGCGCCTGATGCACTCCACCCGCCTTGCCGCCCTGCTGGCGCCGCTCGTCGCCGCCGTTCCGCTGGCGGCGCAGCAGCCCGGCGCCCCCGCCTCCGTGCGCATGCGGGGGCCCGGCAACGGAAACACGATCGTCGTCTGGCCCCGGCACGTGCAGTCGCTGGCGGCGCGGCTGGACAGCTTTGCCGTCGCCCTGCCGGCGGCGGAGGGCGCGCTGTGGCAAGGCGTGCTGCTGCGCGCCGCCCACGCCCCCACCCCGGCCGCGGCGGAAGTGCGTGTGACGCCAGTGCTGGAGATCGGCCCCGGCGGCGGGTGCGGGGACCCGCCGGGGATGGACGACGCCGCCAGCCGCGTGGCCAACATCGTCCAGGGCGGCCGGACGGCGGGCGCCAGCGGGATCATCGTCCAGGGCGGGCGCACGGCGTCCCCGGCCACCGGCATCATCGTGCAGGGCGGCACGCAGTCGGAGGCGGGCGCGCGGACGCGGGTAGGCACCCGCCCGGGAGCGCAGGCGCCACGCCCCACCCCCACGGACGCCGTCGCCATCGGCCCCAAGCAGGACGATCCCGCGCCGCCGCCGCAGAGCCTGGGCCGCCGCTTGGCCGAGTTCTCGGCGCGGCTTCCGGCGGAGGAGCGCGGCGCGCTGGACTGGCTGCTGACCCGCGCCGCCACCGCGCCCGAAGGCCGCCCCGGCACGCCCGGCGGGCTGCCGCCGGGGCCCTGCAACCCCGAGACCGGGTGCCGCGCGGGAGGCCCGGCGCTGAGCGTTTCGCTGCGCCAGGCATTGGGCATCGACGCGCTGGCCATCGGCCCCAAGCAGGACGACCCCGCACCCCCGCCGCCGACGCAGAGGTGGATCCTGCGGTTCTGAGAGGGATTGCTCCATCCCTCTCCGAATTGACTTCCTGAGGGAGGCGCCGCGCCGCAACTCAGGAAGTCATACCGGATCCGGAAAAACAACACCTTCAAGGGTACGGAGGAACAGAGTCAGATAGAGGAACCAAGATGATATTTCAACTTGCTTTCTCTGTCTGACTCTGTTCCTCTGTACGATTATTCTTTTCAAGATCTGGTATCAGGCTGCCGGTGACGTTTCAGGGTTGGGCAGCACCCAGGACAAGCTACGGAGCCGGCGCGGGAGATGACAATACGCGAAAGGCCGCCCCCGGCGTGGGGGCGGCCTTTCGTCGTTCCGGCGGACGCGGACCGCGGCGTCAGCGGAACGCCGCGGGCGGCGGGGACGCCGGGGGGGCGGCGGCGGCGGTCACCGTGCCGCCCTTGAGCGGGTAGCGGTTGAACCAGAGCGGGCAGTTGGCTCCGCTGTCGACGGTCACCATGGGCCCGTTCTGGGCGCCGGACCACGACCAGAGCGCGTGCGTGGTGCGCGTGTACGGCGTCCAGCCGCTCACCGGGGCCTGCGTGGGCCGCTTGGCGAAGCTGCCCCACGCCGCCGCCATCTGCCGGGCCAGCGAGGTGTCGGCGGGGGCCAGCGCGGTGCTGGTGTTGGCCGTGGACGCCCAGGCCAGGGTGTTGAAGACGTACGGGAGCTCGTCGGCGTGGCACACCATCCCCGACCCGGCCGAGCACTCCGACAGCGTGTCGTACAGCATGAACGGCACGGGGGAGCGCTGGAACAGGTAGCCGAACACGGGCGGATGGGCGGTGTCGGGGGCCACCGGCCGCTGGTTGGCGCTGTACCCCGAGTCCGCCGACACCAGGCCGGCGCACTTGAAGATCAGGTCCGTGATCAGGTTGCTGAGCGCCGAGGCCGGCCCCGGCATCCCCGCCACCGGCGCGGCGCCGGACGCGCTGTACGGCTTCTGCGTTCCGGCGGTGTAGTTGCGGATCGTGTCCGCGTTCGCCACGCCGAACACCCGGTCCAGCACCGCGTTGTACTGCAGCGAGGTGAGCTTGTTGGCGCCCAGCGCGGCGAAGAGCACGCCCTCGTCGCGGTTGAAGCCGAACATGTACGGCCTGCGGCGCACGCCGGCGCCATAGCCCAGTAGCGGCTGGCCCAGCACCAGCTGCCCGTCCACGGTGGGCGTCCACGGTAGCCCCTCGGGAAGGCCGCCGTTGATCAACCGCAGCACCCGCTCCGCCGCCGAGACGGGGGCGTCGAACGCCGCCTGCGCCTGCAGCACCTGCACCGGGGTCACCCGCTGCGCGTTGCGGTTGAACCACGCGCGCGCCGTGATGGCCAGGTCGCACTGCGCGCCGCCGCTGGCCGCATGGCACAGCTTCTGGATGTACCCGTCGCCGTCGGCCTGCGCCTGCGAGGGGGTGCGGTACACCGCGCCCACGGGGTTGCTTTCCATGATGGCGGCCCGGAACAGCGAATTGCTGCTGGGCATCTGGAACAGGTGAAAGCCGGTGGACATGGCCCCCGCGCTTTCGCCGAACAGCGTGACCCTGCTGCTGTCGCCGCCAAACGCGCCGATGTTGCTGCGCACCCACCGCAGCGCCATCTGCTGGTCCAGCAGCCCGAAGTTGCCCGCGACGCCGTTGTTGCCCGCGGTGGAATACAGGAATCCCAGCGCGCCCAGCCGGTAGTTGAGCGTCACCACCACCACGGTGTCGGCGGCCGCCAGGTACGCGCCGTCGTACATGGGCGACGACCCGCGGCCAATGACGAACGCGCCGCCGTGGATGAACACCATTACCGGCACCTTGCCGGCCGCCGCGCCCGCCGGCGGCGTCCAGACGTTCAGGTACAGGCAGTCCTCCGACTGGCCCGACGGCATGGTGTCCGTCACGGTCAGCGGCGCGCGCGACGTGGTGTCGGGAAGCAGCCCCTGCGGGCACGCGGCCCCAAAGGCGGTGCCGCGCATGGTCGTATCGGGCGCGGGCAGCGCCTGCGTAGGCTTCCAGCGCAGGGTGTTGGCGGCCGTGGGAGCCTTGGCGTACGGGATGCCGCGATACACCGGCACCACCGCCTTGCCGCCGGCGACCACCGCGGTGTCCGTGGTGCCGCAAATGCGGCCCGCGGCCGACTGCACGGCGGCGGTGGTGCAGGCGGGGCGCACCGGCTGCTGCGCCGCGGCCGGCACGGCGAGAGCGGCGGCCAGCAGCGCCGCCGCGGCAAGAGGCAGCGGTATGCGCCGCCGCGGTGGCGTGATAAGCGCTTCAGGCAGGTGCGGCGGTGTGTCGTGATGCATGGGTCGTCTCTCCGATGGTCTGGGGGGATGCGATCACTGCTACCAGTCAGGGTAGCACGGGCAGAAGCTACGCAGGTCCCCAAAACCCGTCAATCGGGAATTTTTTCGTAATGATCCATTGCATTCAGTGCAACGTTCCGCGGCACTCGCCCACGGGCTTCAAGCGCCATTCTGCTGGCATTTCTCCGCTGTCCACAGCTGATCGAGCCACGCCGTACCTGCAGATGTTCCAACGTATTTTCTGCGGAATTTTTTGCCGGGCGGATGATTGGAGTCTCGTACCGTACGCCCCCAGGACGGGGATCTCCTCCGCAGGACCTGCATTATATCGTTACAGGTGGCAAGGCGAGCCGCGAGGCATTCGCGGCGCATTCCGGCCCCCCGCGCATCCGTCTCCGCGCCCTGTCCGTCCTCTGCGTGAGACACCTTCGCGATCACGGCGCACAACGCGAAAGGCCGCCCCCATCGTGGAGGCGGCCTTTCGCCGGCCGGTAGAGAAGGAGTTCAGTACGCCTTGGCCCAGACCGCCTCGACCGTCGCGTCCGCGCCGCAGACCAGGCACCTGGTGGGCGCGGGATCGCTGCGGAACTCCTCGAAGGGGAGGCAGCGGATCGTGGCCTTCGTATCCGCCTTCACCTTCTCCTCGCACTCCCCCGACTCGCACCAGCCGGCGTACACGAAGCCGCCGGGCCCGTCGATGATCTCGCGGAAGCGGTCGTACGAATCCACCCCGCGGTGCGTGTTCTCGTCCCGCCGCGCACGGGCGCGCTCCAGAAGGAAGGTCTGGTAGTCCTCCAGCCGCTGCGCCATGGACCCCAGCACCTCGGCCTCGGGAAGGAACTGCTTGCGCTCCTCGCCCTCGGGAATTCGGCGCGCGAGGACGACCTGCTCCTTGGCGATGTCCTTGGGGCCGATCTCCAGGCGGAAGGGCACGCCCTTCATCTCCCACTCGAAGAACTTGGCGCCGGGCGTAAGCTTGTCGCGGTCGTCCACGTGGGTGCGAATGCCGCCCAGCGCCGCCACGATCTGGGCCGCCTTGCCCATCACCAGCTCGCGCTCGTCGTCCTTGCGGTAGATGGGGACGATGACCACCTGGATGGGCGCCACGCGCGGCGGCATCACCAGCCCCTTGTCGTCGCCGTGCGTCATCACCAGCCCGCCCACCATGCGCGTGCTGGCGCCCCACGAGGTGTTCCACGCAAACTCCTCGGCGCCGCTCTCGCTGGCGAACTTCAGCGCGAACTGCTTCGCGAAGTTCTGCCCCAGGTTGTGCGAGGTGCCGTTCTGCAGCGCCTTGTTGTCGCCCATCATCGCCTCGCACGTGTACGTGCGCAGCGCGCCGGCGAACTTCTCGCTCTCGCTCTTCTGTCCGGTCACCACGGGCATCGCGAGCCATTCCTCCATGAACTCGCGGTACACGCCCAGCATGCGCAGCGTCTCTTCCTGCGCCTCGTCGTGGCTGGCGTGGGCGGTGTGGCCCTCCTGCCACAGGAACTCGGTGGTGCGCAGGAACAGGCGCGTGCGCATTTCCCAGCGCACCACGTTGGCCCACTGGTTGTACAGCAGCGGCAGGTCGCGGTAGCTCTGCACCCACTTCGAGAACATCTCGTAGATGATGGTCTCGCTGGTGGGGCGCACGATCAGCGGCTCCTCGAGCTTGCTCTCGGGGTCGGGGATCAGCTTGCCGTCGTCGGTGGCCTTGAGGCGCGTGTGCGTGACGATGGCGGCTTCCTTGGCGAAGCCCTCCACGTGCTGGGCCTCGCGCTCAAGAAAGCTCTGGGGGATGAACAGCGGAAAGTACGCGTTCTGGTGCCCCGTCTGCTTGAAGCGCAGGTCCAGCTGGTCGCGCATCAGCTCCCACAGGCGATAGCCGTAGGGGCGAATGACCATGCAGCCGCGCACGGGCGAGTAGTCGGCCAGCTCGGCCTTGAGCACCACTTCGTTGTACCAGGCGCTGAAGTCCTCCGCCTGGGTGGTAAGCGCTTTTTCGTTGGCCATGGGATCATCAGATAGTCAAAGGATCCGCCGCGTCGGGCGGCGGATCCGTGTTCACATGCGGATCGTGCCCGTGATCAGGCAAAGATGTCGCGCACCGGCAGCTTCCACCCCGGCACCACGTCCTCACCATCAAGCACATCGTCTTCAGTCAGCTCGGTGCGGGTCCCGGACAGCCGGAAGACCGTGACCTCGCGATTCTGCGGATCCACCAGAACGACCATGCGAGTACCGGCAGCCAGGTATTCATCCACCTTCGTGCGGACCTCGCTGTAGCGATCGTTGGGTGAGACCACTTCAAAAGCCGCGTCGGGAGCACCGGGCCAGAAGCCCACCGGATCTCCGACCTCGTCCACCCGCGCCTGATGCACGAACGAAACGTCAGGCACGCGGACTGTATCGGGATCCGTGGAAAGCCGATAACTGGCTTCCGCCGTCGCCATCACGCCCAGCCGATGCGCGCGAACGTAGGTCCGCAGCTCTCCGGCGATGTTTCCGGCGATTCGTCCATGCTTCCAACCCGCAGGCGTCATCTCACGAAGCTCCCCTTCGACCAGTTCGCGGCGGATGCCGTCATCCGGCATCGCCAGCAGCTCGTCGGCCGTCATCGTTCGTAGCTGGGTGGCCATGGTTCACCTCTGCGACGCAATACAACCAGGATCTACCAGAAGGATAACCCTCCGGCGCACTCCCTGTGCCCGCGCCAGCGCTCTCAGCGAAATGCCGGCGCGGGCGTCACGGTCATCCGACCTCCGCCAGCGGGACGCGCGACTCCTGGCCGCTCTCCATGTCCTTGACCACCGCCACGCCCTCGGCCGCCTCGTCGGGCCCAATGACGACGGTGCGGCGCGCGCCCAGGGCCGAGGCGTTCTTGAACTGCTTGCCCACGCCCTGGTGCTTGAACGCGTAGTCCACCGACGCGCCGCCGTCGCGCAGCCGGTGCACCATCCCCAGCGCGTCGGGCCGCTGCTCGGGCGTCACGGCGATGACGTAAAAGTCCAGCGTCTGCCGCGTCTCGGGAAGCAGGCCGCGGTCGCTCAGCAGCTCGCGCAGCACCACGTCGCCCATCCCGAAGCCCAGGGCGGGAAGCTGCACGCCGCCCACCTGCCCCAGCAGGTTGTCGTAGCGCCCGCCGCCGCAGATGGCGCGCAGCTCGCCGCGCGCGTCGAACAGCTCGAAGACGATCCCCGTGTAGTACGCCAGCCCGCGGACGATGCTGAGGTCGAAGCGGACGTAGTCCATCAGCCCCATGGCCCGCAGGTGGCCAAAGATCTCGCCCATCCGCTCGATCTCGGGCGCCACGCCCTCCGTCTGCCCGTACGCTTGGCGCACCGCGTCGAAGTCCGTGTGGCGAAAGATGTCGAGCGTGCGCTCGATGGCCTCGCCGCCCATGCCGGCCTCGTCGCGCAGCCGCCGGGCGATCACCTCGCGCGGGTCGCGCTCCAGCTTGTCGACGATGTTGTACACCAGCACCAGCTGGTCCTCGGGAACGCCCGCGTGCAGCAGCAGCGCGCGCAGCAGCCGCCGGTCCGAGACGCGCGCCACGAAGTCCTGCTCCGTGAGGCCAAAGGCGCGCAGCATGTCGATGGCGGCCGCCAGCAGCTCCGCGTCGGCCGCGGCGTCTTCTTCGCCGATGACGTCCAGGTTCAGCTGAAAGTGCTCGCGCAGCCGCCCGCGCTGCTGCCGCTCGTAGCGAAACAGCTGCGGGATCGAAAACCACTTGATGGGCTTGCGCAGCCCGCCCGCGCGCGCCGCGGCCATCCGCGCCAGGGTGGGCGTCATCTCCGGACGCATGGCGACCTCGCGGCCGCCCTTGTCGGTAAAGTTGTACAGCTGCTGCACGATCTCGGGCCCCGACTTCTCCGTGTAGAGCTCCAGCGGCTCCAGCGGGGGCCCATCGTATTCCTGGAATCCGTAGCGGCGCGCCACGTCGCGCCACGT
Organism: Longimicrobium sp.; assembly: GCF_036399255.1. Lineage (GTDB taxonomy): Bacteria > Gemmatimonadota > Gemmatimonadetes > Longimicrobiales > Longimicrobiaceae > Longimicrobium. Next base: position 2,177 of record NZ_DASWNM010000098.1, on the reverse strand, counting down.
GCGCATGATGTGCGCGCGGATGGCGAAGTCGTCGGGGTAGAAGTCCCGAAAGCCGGGCAGTGCCTGAAAGTTCGCGTTAGACATAGCCGCGGAATGTAGCGAACGCTCAGGGAATAGGGAACAGGGAATAGGGAATAGCGGGCAACGGCGGGCGTGGCCGCCGGCTGTCTGCCGCGGGAGCGAGTGAACTCGCCGCAACGAAAGCGGAAAGCCCCGCAAACTGCGCGGGGCTTCACCTGCTGCGCGGATCGCGACACACTCGTCCGCGAAGGCGGACATCGCGTTTTCCCAGCCTCGAATTCATTCGCCCCGGGTGGCCGCGGCTTCACCTGCCGAGCGGATCGCGACACACTCGTCCGCGAAGGCGGACATCGCGTTTTCCCAGCCGCGAATTCATTCGCCCGGATCGGCCATTCGCCCGGCGGCCATTCGCCCAGCGGCCATTCGCCTCGGCGGTCGGGGTTTCTCGTTCGCCTTGGCCGACGCGCGGAATGGACCGCCTCTCCACGCCCGAATCCGCCGGCCCAACCACGGCCGATCTCACACCACCGGAATCTCCAGCGCGGCCAAGGCATCTCCCACTGTGTGCACCGAGCCGGTAATGAGGACCGTGCCGTAGGGTGCCATCGTCTCCGCACGCATCAAGGCGGCGGCGAGGTCGGGAATCACGCGGACGGGGATCTTCGCGTCCAGCGACTGCGCGGCGTGCTCCGGGTTCCAGCGGCGTCCGTCTGGCGCGGTGGGCGCGGTCGTCAGGATCGCCGCGTCGGCGCGGGCGAGCAGCAGCGGCAGCATCTCGCTCCATTCCTTGTCGGAGAGGACCGCGGCGACCAGGACCAGGGGGCGCGGCAGATCGAGCTTGTCGACCGCATCCACCAGCGCCGCGACGCCGGCGGGGTTGTGCGCCACGTCGAAGATCCACGTCCCGCCGCGCTGCCGCACCACCTGCATCCGCCCGGGCCAGCGCACCGCCGCGAACCCCGCCTCGATCGCCTCCCACGACGGCCGCACGTCGTCCGGCAGCACGCCCAGCAGTTCCGCCGCCAGCGCCGCGTTCCGCGCCTGGTGCGCGCCCACCAGCGGAATTCGCACCTCGTGCGCGCCCCAGCGCTCCGAGTCCAGGTGAAAGCGCGTGCCCTCCAGCGACACCTGCACGTCGCGCATGCGGATCACCGCGTCCAGGACCACCAGCGGCGCGCCCGCCTGCGCCGCGCGCTCCCGCAGCACCTCCATCACGAACGGGTCTTCCTCGCCGATCACCGCGGGGACGCCGGGCTTGAAGATCCCGCCCTTTTCCCAGGCGATCTTCTCCAGCGAGTCGCCCAGGTACTCGGTGTGGTCGCGCGCCACGTTGGTCACCGTCGTCGCCAGCGGGGTGATGACGTTGGTGGAATCCAGCCGCCCCCCCAGCCCCACCTCCACCACCGCCAGGTCCACCCCCGCCTCCGCGAAGCAGAGAAACGCCAGCGCCGTGGTCGCCTCGAAAAAGGTGGCGCCGGTGCGCTCGATAGCGGGCCGCAGCCGCGCCTCCGCCCGCGCGAACAGCTCCGCGTCCACCGGCCGCCCGTCGATGCGAATGCGCTCCGTGAACGAAACCAGGTGCGGCGAGGTGTACAGGCCGATGGTGCGCCCCGGGTGCGCCGCGCGCAGGGCCGACTCGCACAGCGCGCTGACCGAGCCCTTGCCGTTGGTCCCCCCCACGTGGAGCGCGCGAAAGCGCCGGTGCGGATGGTCCACACCGGCGAGCAGCTCCTCCGTACGCTCCAGCCCCCAGCGAATGCCGCCCGTTGTCCGGGCGAACAGCCACGCCGCGGGGTCGTCTGGCTTCATCGCGGAATTCATATCATGGGAGCGAAGGGAAAGGTGATGGGGTGAACGGGTGATGGGGTGAACGGGTGACGGGGGAGGCGCTTCGATTCGTGTCGAGACGGGCTAAGGCCGCGAGCCTCGCAGACAGGTTCGCGGAGTTCGCCAGGCGGGGCGCGGCTTCAAGGGATGTGCGAAAAGGCGATCGGTGACCTATGGACCCGGCCCACGCGAGCAGGTGAAGCCCCGTTCGGGGAGGAACGACCCGAGACGGGGCTTATGGCCTTTCCAGCCGCGGGCTTTAGCCCGTGCGGTCCAGGCGAGACGGGACGATGCGTCCGGCGCCCCCCCTTCACCCCTTCACCCCTTCA